>CAYYTC010000200.1:0-1515 GCA_964474425.1 uncultured Acidobacteriota bacterium | reverse complement strand
CTATTCCCTGCCGGCGCTTCGCGCCTGATGAAAATCCACGGATGAGCATTCATTTCTGACGCTCAGTATGACGTCCGGCCATAAAGATTTCGGGCTCTTTTCTTCCGGCGGTATTGGAGTGAAGCCACTCGATGATTTGCCCGAGAAAGGGATCCTTGAGAGCCCTGGCATTCTCCGGGCAAAGCTTCACACAGGCGCAGCAGAGGATGCATGTTTCCATATCCAGGCTTAGCAGAAAAAGTGTGCTCAAGGAAAAGCATCAAAAGCGGCGGTCAAATTCCTGGTGGCTTTAACGAGGAGCTGAAGCGAATCCCTGCCAAGGTCAAGAAGATGGCCGCTTTTCATGAAGGTCAGGCTATTGGTAGCAACAATAACCTGGTTTGTCTTCGCCATCTTGAGCAAACCCTGAAAAATATATTCACCGTTCTCCATGTCCTGGCCCGTCTCCGGGCTGTCGATCAGCACCACCGTTTCGTTGGAACGCGACTGATTCATCAGGCTATCCATAACGCCCTGGCCGTGCGAAAGAAACATGGTGCGGATTCCCTGAATCATCTGTTCCCAGGAGGCAAACGATCCGCCGATATTGGGATTCAGCGTTTCCGTCGTTACGTATTTGATCTTCCTTCTATCTGCGCCGGCAACTGTGCACATCGGACACAGGGCAATCGCCCTTAATATCGTAGACTTCCCGGAGCCGTTGGGCCCGATCAATGCATTATATCCCGGCTGGAAATGAACGCATGGGTCCCGTACGCCCAGCTTGCCGATTTTCGTGGAATGGTTTATGCAAAGCCTGAGCATTGGAAGCGAGTGATCGATGCCCGTGGCGATACCCAGAGAGGCGGCGAAACGGCCCGTGCCGACACCCATCTCCAACCAGCTGCCGTTGAGATGCCCGAAAAGCCGGCGGATGCATTTCAACTCGGCATTGAAAATGGCCTGCCCTTCACGGGTGTCGTACCACTGGTCATAGCTTTCCGCGATCCCGTCGAAAACCCGTGCCATCTGTCGCTCCAGCCCAGCCCGCGGCGCGTCCGGCTTACAGACCGCAGTCATAATAGCCGCGGCATACATCGAAGCGTCCCAGCTGCGCCCCGCCTTCCCATAATTGTATGATCTTGCAGTCGCGCCAGTATTTCTCTACGTCATAGTCCCTGACATAGCCGCAGGAACCCATCAGTTCCATGGCTTTATTGGTAACCATCACTGCGACATCGGCGGCATATACTTTGGCGATGCTTGCTCTCGAGAGCATGCCATCCGAGACCGGCGGGCCGTAGATTTCTGGATGGTCGCACATATAGGCAGCCGCCAGGTAGTAGGTTCCGGCTGTTTCAATGCCGAATTTCTCATAGCTTTCCTGCTGCCGAGGCTTATCCGGCCCCCCCGGATGCGCAATGTTGCTTTGGAAGCATAAATGCTCATCCGGGCTCCACCGGAATGCATTACTTGCAGCGAATTGGGGTGCAATGCATTTCGGCCGCATTTGAGCAAGCCTCTGCATCCACCTAG
>CAYYTC010000199.1:0-1573 GCA_964474425.1 uncultured Acidobacteriota bacterium | reverse complement strand
CCCGTTGCTTAATACTCCTGCAGGACCCTCGGAGATAGCCATGAATATCCAGATTTTCGGAAAGCTGAAATGTCAGGACACAAAGAAGGCACAGCGATATTTCAAGGAAAGACGCATCCCGTTCCAGTTCGTTGATATCACCCAAAAAGGGCTGAGCAAAGGTGAACTGAACAGCATCAAGGCAGCTGTGGGTATTGAGAATCTCATTGACCGGGAAGGAAAGGCATATGAGGAGAAGAACCTGAAATATCTGATCCACGATATCGAGGAGGAGCTTCTAAAGGATTCGATGCTTCTTAGGACGCCTATCGTAAGAAATGGCCGTGAAGCAGCGGTAGGATATCAACCGGATTTATGGAAAGAATGGAAATAGTCCAACCCAAGCGACAATCCAAAAGGTGCCGCAATATCGGTAACCTTGGCAGTGGAAGTTTCACGCCGGACCAAATCCCTTAAAGGTATCGCTCTTTCTTATATACCTCAAAAATAAACGCTACAATACTACAAGCCGCGCCAGTATTGAGTCTGATGCGAATATCAATCCGCTATAATAATTTCGAGGAAATGCTGCAGAGGATTGCTGAAAGCTACAAATGAGGCGCGTTGTTAGTATGTGGAGGATTCAATCCCGGGGACATAGCGGGAAAAGACGTCGGTGAAATCGTCGAACTCATAGCCGCGGATATTGGATTCCCCCATCCTTAACTGCTTGGGGCGGATTCCCAGGGGTTCCAGCAAGCGAGCCAACTGACGAACGGTAATCGGCTGCCCATTTCGCCATTCGGGCCAGGGGTGTTCTTCAATATCTCCAAGCCTGGCACAGATTTCCGCGCTGGCGATTCGCTTTGCTTGTGCTTTTTCAAAGATTGCTTTGACATCGAAGAGAAGTAGAGCCCGTTTTGACGCCTCACCGCTTTCACCGGACAGCTTTATCGCACATTCTCGACCGTATTCCGCCCACCGGTTGCCGGCAAGATCCGCAATTGCCAGGAGAGGCCGCCATGAATCCTGAGCACGATCATTCAATATGGCAGGTATTTGAGGCTCCCAGTTGGTCAAGCGGGCCAGATTGTCCTTGGACCAGCGCATTGCTTTTTGGCGAAGATGCTTGGGATCCTCGAATATACGGTCCGAGCGCAACCGCTCTGATTTTTCATCAGGCTTTTTCCTGCGCATTTCAATGATTATTCCCCGGTCCATAATCGTTTCCTGCGGAGTGCTAATCTGTGCAATTGCTTTGGGTCCAAAGGTGTTAAAAACCTTTGGCTCAAAATCGTCTCCCACAGTTCTGACGACATAGGAACTGGAGCTCCTGTAGCCGCTATTGATGATTCACTTAAGCTCGTCATTGCTGTGTAGAAAGGTGTCCGCTTCGTCAAGCAGGAGAGTGGGCTTGTACTTTTCAATTACCCGGAACAGGGAAGCTGCAGTGATGTTGGATGCCGGCAATGGCCGAAATACCAGATTTAACAGCAAGCAACTCCAGAAGCAGTGTTTTGCCGCATCGTTTTTCGGCGCTCTTGATAATGAGAATGGGGCAGATGGATGTTGCCTCGATTGTATAGGTATGGAG
>CAYYTC010000198.1:0-1580 GCA_964474425.1 uncultured Acidobacteriota bacterium | reverse complement strand
CTCTCTCATTATCGAACATCCTACCCCGGCTGAGCGAAGCGAGCCCGGAGCTATTTTCTGTCCGCCTCTCCAGGGATTGGCATGAAAACATGAGTTCCGCGACAGGAACTATTTAGCCCAGCAGGGCAAGAAATTATTTACAGTAACACTGGAAGCCACTCAATAGATGTATCGAGTTCCGGCAGGCACGACGCATAAGGCGGGCATGCCGAGATAGATCCGGTTTTTTGGGAAAAAGGCAGGAGTTATCAGGGAGAGTGCATAATGTCGAAAGAGGAAGAAGAAAAAAAGAGAACCCAGGAAAATGACAGAACGGGATTAGGACGGATATCCCGCCGGGAATTTGCTGTCAACTCTGTAGCCATTCTCGGCACAGGGGCGGGCGCCACTGTGGTTGCCGCTGATCCCCAGGCAGCGAAACGAGCCGGCGCCGCTCCGGCGGGTACCATCGCGCCGGCCGCCTCGGCAGCTGCCCAAACGATTAAATTCACGGTGAACAAGCATAGGTATGAGCTTCGGGTCGAGCCGGAGTGGATGCTGCGCGATGTGCTTCGCGATCAGCTGGGCTTTTTGTCCATCAAGGATATGTGCAACGGTTACGGGGCGTGCGGCTCCTGCACGGTGATCATGAACGGGCGGCCGGTGCTTTCCTGCATGACGTTTGCGGCGGATTGTGACGGCATGGCCATCGAGACGGCCGAAGGTGTTACCGTTACCCATCCTCAACTCATCGAGGCTTACGTCATGAACCATTGCATGCAGTGCGGCTACTGCACGCCGGGATTCGTGGTAACGGCCAAGGCGCTGCTGGACCGTATTCCCAAGCCGACGGAAGCGGAGATCAGGGACGCGCTGGGGGGCAATATATGCCGGTGCGGGACCTACACACAACACATAATAGCGGTTAAGGAATTCACTGGGAACGCCTAGAGGAGGAGAAAATGTACGGTCTAAAAGAGGGAGAACCCTTATATCCGTGGCTTTGGCCGGTGCCGGAAGGCGGTGTGATCGGGAAACGCCGCGTACGCCGTGTCGATGGTTACGAAAAAGCGAGCGGAAGTGCAGTTTATACCAGGGACATATACCGTCCCGGGATGTTGTATGCGAAGTTTCTTCGATCGCCTCACGGGCACGCGAAGATCAAACGCCTGGATACCAGCAAGGCCGAGGCTTTCCCCGGAGTCCGAGCGGTACTCCGATATGATGATCCCACGATAACCTGGCCGAAGTATCAAGGCCAAGCGCTTGTCTCCGACACGAACCACTGGTATCCGGGGATGATGGGAGCTGTGGTGGTAGGCGAAAGCGAGGCGATCGTCGACCGGGCATTGCGGCTGATAGAACTCGAGATAGAAGAACTGCCGGTCATCCTGGACCCTGAGGAAGCGTTGAAGCCGGGCGCTCCCATAATGCGCCCGGACACAAATCCCAAGTCGAACAATAAGACGAGGGAGCGTCCTATCAAGTTTGGGGATATTGAAAAAGGGTTTGCCGAGGCCGACAAAATAGTCGAATGGGTAGCGGGGGATGATCAGGACGTGTGGGCCGGGGTAGAGGGCCATGTCGGAGTGGCCGAATGC
>CAYYTC010000197.1:0-1611 GCA_964474425.1 uncultured Acidobacteriota bacterium | reverse complement strand
TGCCTCCTCAGCAAAATCTGTGGGTAGATTCCGGCTCCGGTAGGTTTCCAAGCGTATGATAGAGCATGATTTCCGCAGCTCTGAACGTGCGAAAGCCATAGGATTTTCTGGTAGTCAGTTTGAGTTTATTGTTGAGACCCTCGATCGCACCCGAAGAAATGGTCTTTTTTGCTCGAAACCAATTGAGAAGAAGCTCTCTGTGCGAACGAAGCATGCGGGCCACTTTCTTCATCGGTTCGATACGCGACCGCATGACTTTGCGGCACCAGGCGTCAAGAAACTTACCGGCCGGCTGCGCATAGACATATTGCCAAAAGAACTGAAAGTCTTCCTTGAGAAGATAGCTTCGTACAGCTTTAAGATTGAATCGCAGCAGGTCCGTCAGTTTGGTCTCTTGAACATCGGTAAGGTTCTCCGGCCGCTTAAGCAGACACCAGCGGGAATGTTTGAGAACGTCCACCCCCTTGGCGCGCAATTCTCTCGCCTCCTGGGCGCGGACTTCATCGATGGCCTTGTTCATGTGCTGGGCAATGTGAAAACGATCCAGAACATGGATCGCCTGACTCGCCTTTTTCGCAATCACCTTCAGATATGCTTTCCACATATCGCTGCAGACGTATCGCAGCTGGGCCGATCGTTCCGGCCCGAATTCCCGGAAGAATTGCAGCAATGTCCGGACTGTACGATCTTTCCCAACCCAGAGCAGCCGTTTGCATTCGTCGTCGATTTGATAGACGACAGTAAGGTACTTGTGCCCCCTCTGCCAGAGGACCTCGTCGACACCGATGGCACGAATGTTCGACATGTCGCGATGCGCCAGACCCCACTGGACCGCCCACTCGACGGAGCGAAAGACCTTCTCCCAGGATGTTTTGAAGACGACGGCCACCTCTTGCCAGGAAAGTCGCTTGGCCCATGCGGCCAGAAACTGCATGTAGGTGTTGGTCAAGGTCTGTTTACCCTCCGCCCAGGGGACGGATTCCACCTTGACCCCGCACCGTTTGCAGTGGACGCGTCGCATGGCGTAAACAAAAAACACCGGGATGCCCCAGAGCGGCACGAATTCGAACTTTCTCGTTCCAAGCGTGTCATACCATGGCCCTCGCCGGTTGCATCCGGAACAAATCGGGAGGCTGCGAACTCGGGCGATTATGTGAATGAGAAGCACCAGCTGGCCATCCGATTCGGAAAATTCCACGGTGTCGTAAACAAAGGACTTGAACTTCTGCACCCGATTCAGAATAGACTTCAATTGCATCCTGGCTCTTTCTCCTCTTTGGACAACTTTTGGCGAAGCTATCCAATACAGGACTGGCGCCAGGATGCGCTACCCTTTTTTCAGTTTTCCTTTCTCCAATGCAAGCTTTCCTTTAAAATGCCACCGGCCTGGGCGGAAGATAGGGCAATGCTGGGAAGCAACCCGAGCGCCGACCCAGGGGCCAAGACCGAGGCGGGGTGTGACAACAGCACCCCGTTTCGCTTCTCATCCCGCCCCCAAAACCTCGGGATTGGCATCAGCGCGTTAAATCCCGGGGGTATGGGGGCTGGCCCCCATGTAAAAAGCCATTATTCCTTATTGCCTTTTATACCCACAGATTGTGCGGAAGATCC
>CAYYTC010000196.1:0-1796 GCA_964474425.1 uncultured Acidobacteriota bacterium | reverse complement strand
CGATAAGAGGAGAGCCCTGAAAGGGCGACAGAAAGTATTGCTGTATAAGGTTTTTGCCCATTGCGGGACTCTCTCATTATCGAACAT
Organism: uncultured Acidobacteriota bacterium; assembly: GCA_964474425.1. GTDB lineage: Bacteria > Acidobacteriota > UBA6911 > UBA6911 > UBA6911 > UBA6911. Next base: position 1,709 of record CAYYTC010000196.1, on the reverse strand, counting down.
CCTACCCCGGCTGAGCGAAGCGAGCCCGGAGCTATTCTCTGTCCGCCTCTCCAGGGCTTGGCATGAAAACATGAGTTTCGCGACAGAAACTAGTTGGGACGGTTCTGCTCCAGATCCATCCGGCGGGTTTTCTTACTTGTATTTGCCGTATTCCTTCGTGAAATCAATCATGGTCTTCAGGTTCTCAGGCTTGACTTCGTCGAGCGCCGAGGCGGGCGCCATGATGTAGCCCCCGTCCTTGCCTGCGACGTCTATAAGCCGCTTGCAGACAGTTTTCACGTCGTCGATGGTGCCGACCTGCAGCACCGAAACCGGCATATTGCCCGCAATGCACACTTTGCCGCCCAGGATCTGCTTGGCCCGCACCATGTCGATCTGATCGAAGCGCGCTATGACTTTGCCTTTCGGCATCTCCGCCAGGTGTTCCAGCCGCGAATTATAATCGCCTTCGAAGAAGATATCCGGCGTGTATCCTGCGTCCGCAAGAGCCTGAATCACTTTTTTCAGGTAAGGCCAGTAGAAAATCTCGAACTGCTTCAGCGACATGAAGCCATGCGCTCCGCGGTGCAGGGCCATGAAAGCCGGGGTGAATTGAGTTGCTTTGGGCAGTTGGGCGATACGTTCCAGTTGAATGCGGTATATCATTTCGATAGCCTGCAGAAGCTTTTCGGGGCGGCGGTACATATCCAGCATCGTGCCGCGCATGCCTCGCAGGAAATCGGAAATGCTGTCGAACGGCGCTCCAGCCATGACGGGCGCAGCCCGGCAGAACAAACCGTGTTCCGTCAGATCGCGCATGAGGGAAGCGGTTTCGGTCTGCCACTCGACGGCCTCGCGCGATATCTGGATCAGCTTTTCCAGCATGCCGGAAAACTCGGGAGTGGCGATTGCGTTGAAGGGGAGGCCGGTCATGAGAGCGTTCAAGGGAGGAAGCTTGCCGGCCGGCTCCAGGATGCCGTAGACGCGGGGGAGGTAGCGGCGGACCAGGAAGTCGGAGGTGTCGTTGAGAAGGAGGTCGTATTCGTCCTCGAGCATGTACTCGCCCTCGACGAACTGGTGCGTGTGGTAGCGGGAGACTCCGTGGCCGGGCCAGCGCAGTTGTTTGGAGTCCAGGGATTCCAGAACGTTACCCGACTGGTTCAGGACGACGAGCAGCCGGTCGGGCGCGTAGTACCGGGCGGCTTTGATGTAAGCTTCCTTCCAGGCCGGCCAGTCGTAGTAAGCGGCCCATGTGGTTGTGCCGGTGAATTTGGCCGGGAAGTAATTCAGCCCGATCGAAATCGGCACGCGGTCGGGCGTTTTGAGCTGCACCGCGTCCATGAGCCTTTGTTCTCTCTCTCTGAATGCCTTTTCCGCCGCTTGATCCATGGTTTTCTCCTTTTGAGTCTTCAAGTCCTGGGGTTTTCGAGTCAAGCAAAGATCCGGCAAGCGGCGCCTGATGATCAGCATTGCCGGGCTTTGCCCTTTGGAATCAGTCGTCAATCCGGGAGTCATCCGATTATACACGCCGCGACATGCTTGCGCCCAAGCCAAAAGAGCTTTATAAAGCTATCATTTTTATGACGACGGCGTATCAGAGGCTGTCTGATTCACACAAAAAAGCTCTAACACGGCGGGTGACATTCTAGGATAGACCGGATAAACTGCAGACAGATTTTGTGCCGGGGTGGCGGAACTGGCAGACGCACAGGACTTAAAATCCTGGGCCT
>CAYYTC010000195.1:0-1885 GCA_964474425.1 uncultured Acidobacteriota bacterium | reverse complement strand
CGAATGTCACTAAGTTAAGCATTCAAGCTTTTGCTGGATGCCCGTAGTCGTGTTTGTACCCCGACAGTTGTCTTCTGCAAAATCGTCCGCGACAATTGCAGCATTTGGCTGACGATTTCCTCCAGTTTTCGCTGATTGTCGATTGCCTTTTGAAACTCAACGGTTTGTTTTTGTGTCAAATTGACCGTTACCGTTTTTCCCTGCACCTTATAGGTCCATTGATAGTACGGCCCGTAGGTTTTCTTCCTCCTTCGATCCTGGGGATCCGGTCGGATGATCGTTCGAGGCGTAATCGTGCCCACAGCGATCAGTCCTAGCTGAGCGACTTGTTCTTTTAGCCGCCGGTACTGTTTCTCCAGGCTGCGCGTTTCTTTCGAGGGCTCCATAAGTCCCTTTCATTATAGCGCAAGGTATGCTACAAGTATATATACTTGTAGCATATAGATCGCAGCGGGTTCTCACCATTGGAAAGGAGCCCTATGGCATCCCCTCAGCGCCGGTTGTCCGCCTATGCCCAGCGATTGTCGCAATGGTCCCTGCAGGAGTTGTCCTCCTCCTGCCCCGGACTGCGGGAGTCTTTCGCCCGCTTGGCCGTCCCGTTCCGCGAAAGAATCTTCTCGCCGGTTGTGACCTTTTGGATGTTTCTGGCGCAGGTCCTATCGGACGGCGCCTCCTGTCAGGAAATGGTCGCGAAGGCCCTGGCCGCTTTGTGGCTGACCGAGGGCAAGCAGGCCTCCCCCGAAAATTCTGCTTACTGTCAGGCACGCAAGCGACTGCCGGAATCTTTCTTGCAGGAACTGGTCCCAAAGCTCGCCGATCAGCTGGAAAGCCAGGTCCATACGGAACATCTCTGGATGGGACGTCGTGTGAAGATTGTGGATGGCTCGTCGCTGTCAATGCCCGATACGGCAGCCAATCAGAAACTCTACCCTCAGCCCAGAGGTCAGAAGCCGGGCTGTGGATTTCCCGTGATGCGCCTGGTAGTCGTTTTCTCTTTGGCCACGGGGGCCATCTTGCGAACTGCCCGGGGGGCCCTCGGGCAAAGCGAACGCATTCTGTTTCGAAGCCTGCAGGGAGTCCTGCAGGCGGGAGAGGTCCTGCTTGCCGACCGCGGCTTTTGCGGTTACGGCGACATTTATGTCCTAATGGCAGCCGGAGTCGACGCGGTCATACGCTTGCATCCAAACCGTTCGACAGGAGCGCGTCGCAAGAAAAGGTTGGGACCGGGAGATCAACTCGTGGAATGGCGTCAATCAAAGAAAAAGCCGCCGACCTGAATGGAACGTAATGCCTGGATGGAAATGCCTCAATCCCTTACCCTTAGAGAGATTACCTGCGCCGTTTCGCAAAAGGGATTCCGAAGCAAGAGCGTCACGGTGGTAACCACACTGACAGATCCAAAGCTCTTTCCCAAGAAGGCGTTTGTCGACCTCTATCGTCGGCGCTGGAATGCCGAGCTCTACTTGCGCGACATCAAGATCTCTTTGCATATGGATGTCTTGCGCTGCAAAACCCCGGAGATGATCCACAAAGAACTGTGGATGCACATCATTGCCTACAATATGATTCGGACCTTGATGTGGCAGGCGGCTCAACGCCACCAGGTCTACGCCCTGTCCCTCAGTTTTCGGAGTTGTCTGACAACCATCCGTCAGTGGGCGCCCTGGATGGCAACCCTAGATCCCGCTTCCCGACGCCTCATGGCAACTCAACAGCTTCTATTGAAGTATCTTGCCGAACAGACCCTGCCCGACCGCCCCAATCGAGTAGAGCCGCGCGCGCGAAAAAGGCGTCCCAAAAACTATCCGCTGCTGACGCAACCCCGAAAAATTTTCAAAGAAATCCCCCACCGGAGCCACTATCATGCTTAACTTAGTGACATTCG
>CAYYTC010000194.1:0-1913 GCA_964474425.1 uncultured Acidobacteriota bacterium | reverse complement strand
TTAAGCGCAAGCCAATATGGCTCTCTTCACCATGGCCTTGGCAATTGGGATCTTCCATTTGTTCCTGTCGCCGGGAAGCGCTTTGGCAGAGGCCACGGCGGCCGCCCCGGCCGCATCCGCGCTGTCTTCAGTGATCGCCTTCCCTTTGATGGCTTCCTCCGCGGACATAGCACGGTACGGCCTGTTGTGCACCGCGTTGAGGCATATGCGGGCATGGCCTCCGCCTATCATGGCGGCGCAGTTGACGATTGGGAAATCTATGGATTTGCGGATGGCAAACTTCATATATGCGCTTTTGACGCCTGCGGCCGGCGCCGGCATCTGTATTTCGGTAACGATTTCATCGGGGGCCAGGACCGTGGACCCGGGCACCGCCATTTCCCAGAACTTTTCGGCGCCAATCAATCCCTTGTTGGTTTTGATTTTGGCATTCAGCGCCACCAGGGCGGGCGCCGTGTCGCTCGGGTTGACTGCCAGGCACATCTTGACGGCCCCGAAAATAGAATGATACCGATTGTCTCCCGCCATGGCATAGCACGTCTTGCCGCCCTTACGGATGCAGTTGAACCGGTTGTCGGGATTCCGGAAATACCAGCACCGGTTCATCTGACAGATATTGCCCCCAATGGTTCCCATCTCGCGGATGTGAGGCGTGGCTGTTCGGTGCGCCGCTTCGGCCAATGCCGTGTAGCGGGTTTTGACAAGATTGTTTTTGGCGATATCTTCCAGCCTGGTCATTGCGCCTATCTTCAGCAGGCCCGCTTCTTCTTTGACGTATTCCATTCCCGGAATGGTTTTGAGATTTACCACAACTTCGGGATAGTTCGGCAGAATTTCAAACCTCATTGCGCCCAGAAGGTCTGTGCCCCCGGATAAGACCGCTGCTTTCCCTTTGCGCAAAATGGAAGCAGCCTCTTCGACCGTTTTTGCGTTCACGTGTTCGAATCGTTTCCATGTCTTCATGTCTTGGCTCCTGCCTCATTTCCGATGACTCTCAAAAATCACATCCGGGTCTGCCCGATGACTGAGCGCGGGATCCATGCCCGCACCGGCATCCGTCATTGCCCATTCCGCCGCGGCCGGCGATCCTTTCACCCAAAACCCGCTATTTGAGGTTCCTGGCGGCTTCCAGGACGGCGGGAGGATGGCGCTGGTAGGTCGCGCACCGACACAGGTTGCCGCCCAGAGCATCTCTCACGTCGGCCTCCGTCGGATTTTTGTTCTTATCCAGCAATGCCTTGGCTGTGCATACAAATCCGGGCGTGCAATATCCGCATTGAAAGGCATTGTTGTTGATATAGGCCTGGATAATCGGGTGTTTGGCCTTTGCAATACCCTCCGCGGTTTCTATCACTGCGCCATCGCACTCGCAGGCCAGGGTCAGGCAGGATAGAATCGGCCTGCCGTTCATAATCACCGTACAGGAGCCGCAGGCGCCTACCCCTCCACACCAGTCCTTGGGCGAGGTGAATCCGATTTCGTCGCGCAGGAGCTGCCGCAAACTCCAGTGCGGTTCGACCGTATATCTATACTTGCCGCCATTCACCGTCAGCTCGATGGTATGGGGAAGTGCCGGACACTTCTCCGATGAAGTACCGGCCGCTTTCACCTGCGCCGCCCCCGCCTTAGGGGTTTGGGCCTCCGCCTCCGCCGGCACGACCATGGATCCTATGGCCGGTGTACCGACCACCAGTCCCGCATCCTTCAGAAAATCCCGGCGGGAGATCTGTCCGGGTCCTTCCCTGTTTTCCTGTCCCCCAGATTTGCCTTTTTCTTCTGACATTTTCCCTCTTCCTCTTCAGTCCCGCAATAATGGCCGTTAGGGCACATCTCCCTCAGACCCGGCTGAGATTTGGAAAAACTTTCCTAAGGAATCCGTCCCCCTGTATTCCGGCGATAACACGGCCTTATTT
>CAYYTC010000193.1:0-2028 GCA_964474425.1 uncultured Acidobacteriota bacterium | reverse complement strand
GGGCCGCTGATTAAGACGTTGTGGTGTTGACGCACCCAATCGCAGCTCGACAGGCTCCGGATCATAGAGCGTTCCAGCTGCCGCGCATGACGATAGTTGATATCTTCAATCGTGGCCGGCATTTTCAGCGTGGCATGACGCAGCCTGGACTTGATGGCCTGGTTTTCCCGCCATAACCACTGAGCCTCAACCAGCATAGCCAGACGGTCTTCGAAGCCGAGCGCTGCGGAATCGGGATTCTCGAGTTGCTGCTCGAAGGCTTGCACCATTCCGTGCAGCTTTAAGGAATTGAGTTTTTCGAAGGTTTGTTCGCGCAGCATCAGGCCACCTCCTCTTTCTCTTTGTGGTAGTAGCCAGATCCACGAACATTGGGATGGACCTCCGAATGAGCGACCGGAATCTCCACCGGAGTCAGGGGTTCCCGATCAAGGGAGTTTTCGAGGATGGACTTGATGCTCCTGTAGGAGCACACATTCATGGCGATCGCCCGGCGGCAGGCCGATTCCAGGCGCTCGTTCGAATAACGCTTGCCGAGCCTCAAGACGCCCAAGCAGGAGCGATATCCGAGTTCCGGGTGTTTTCTATCCTCCATGATTCTCTGGAGCACATCCGCGGTGGCCTGCCCGACTTCCTGGCCTTTGCCAACCATCAATGACGAAGTCCACGCAAGGTCCTGGTGCTTTTCCGGCCGATGCTCCTTCAGGGTTGTGTGTTTTCCCGGAACATAGCTTCGAACATGCGCCGCAATCCGCTGTCCCTTCCGGAAGATCTCAACCGTCCTTTCCGAAAAACGGACATCGACCTTCTCATGTACGTACGTATACGGGACGCTGTAATAGTGACGGTCGACCTCTACGTGATAGTCCGGATGCACTTTGGCTATCTTCCATTCGGCGAACTCAAACGGTGCAGTCGGCAGCGGCTTAAGAGCAGGTCGATCGACTTCCTCAAACAGCTTCTCCCTGGTCGTATCCAGTTTGCGGAACTTCCTCTGGTTCAGCTTGACCAGGAGTTCGCGAATCGCCCAGTTCAGTTCGGCAAGGCTGAAGAAGAGACGATTGCGCAAGGCCGCAAGTATCCAGCGTTCAACAATAAGAACTCCGGATTCCACTTTAGCCTTGTCCCGGGGTTTGCGCACACGTGCGGGAATAATTACGGTGCCGTAATATTCGGCCCAGTCCCGATAGGTCGGATTCAGTTCCGGATCGTAATAACAGGCATCCTTTATTCCGGTCTTCCAGTTATCTGGGGTTGTCACCGTTGCGACACCCTGGAAGAACTCCGCAGCGCGCGTGTGGGATCCGATCCATGACGGCAGATCCCGCTTCCATACGGCTTCGCAAAAGGTATAGTTGCTGGCGCCGAGGACGGCAACAAAAATCGAGGCATCCTGAACCACGCCAGTGTCGGGATCCACAACCGGCACCGTGGGACCGGCATGATCGACGAACATCTTCTCGCCGGCCCTGTATTCCTGGCGCAGGACGATATCGAGCTTGCGCGCCCAGCGGCCATAAAGCTCACAAAACCAGCTATATTGATAACCCTCCGGATAGGTTCGCTTGTATTCCTGCCACAGCAGGTCCAACGTCAGATGCTTGTGGCGGAGCAATTCGGCATGCATGGATGCAAAATCCGGAAGAGCGACTTCCTGATTTGCGGGAGCAATAGGAAACAGCCTCGATTCTAAATCGAGGTCGCTTAGATCCGAAGGCAGCGGCCAAACCAAACTTGCCGCTTCGGCTCGCTTCAGATAATTGGCAACGCTGCTGTGTGGAATGGAACAACTTCGCGCGATCTGGCTATTATCCAAACCGAGTTGGTACTTCAGTCTCAATACTTCACGTATCTTACGCACTGGCAACCTCCTTGCTGGCATTGATTTCCTCCTTAACTTGAGGAGGTCACATTACCAGCGATTGCCAGCGTCGCTTCAGCATCTCTCGGGATGGATTCCGGCATGTTGTCCAGCATTCCGGGATCTTGTCCACTGTTCCGGGATGTTGTCCAGCATTCCGGGCAAGACCC
>CAYYTC010000192.1:0-2036 GCA_964474425.1 uncultured Acidobacteriota bacterium | reverse complement strand
ACTCGGCCTGGCTGCCGGACACTCTGCCGCGGAACTGCACTTTGCCGAGATAGTCCCCGGCTATGATGTCGGTGGGCGCCGCCTGTGTTGGCCGGGCACGCTCGAACAGGAATGCCGGTGCGTAAGTGCGCGTGAATGAATCGGCGGTGCCGTAATACCGGCGGAACCGTCCGATAGCCTGGGCGCCTTCAACCGTTAATTGCCGGTCTGGATCGGTGACCCCAATCCCGACATTGGTCTCCTCCGTTGCGCCATTCTGGCCGTTGACGCCCCCGAGCACGAGGCTGTTGCTACGGGTAACCATGGATCGATAGCCGATTGCCGTGGCATTTGTGACCCGGGTTCCACCGTTGGCGCGAGACCCTATATAGGAATTGCCATTTTCGATTGTGTTGGAGGCCCCGGAATAGCTCCCGAAAAAGGAGTTTTCGCTGCCTGTTGTGTTGTTATAGCCAGCTTCCCTGCCAAAGAAGACATTGGAATAACCTTCCGTGCTGAAAAAGCCAGCCGACTCCCCAAAGAAAGAGTTGGAGCTGCCGGTAACGTTTTCGTATCCGGCATCAAATCCGAAGAACGAATTGTATGCGCCGCTGGAGTTGTTACGGCCGGCCGCCTGTCCAAAAAAGGAGTTCCGGCTGTTGGTGTTCATATATCCGGCCTGCAACCCAAAGAACGCATTTCCCCAGCCCGTTGCGTTGGTATATCCAGACTGGAAGCCGAAAAAAGAGTTGCCGGCAGCACTGTTGTTGAATCCGGCCTGATATCCAAAGATCGAGTTGTTGCCTGACGCAGTGTTGCTCCAGCCGGCGGCCACACCGAAGTAGGAGTTGTTTTCACCGGTGGTGTTATTGGCTCCTGCAGAGGACCCGAAAAACGAGTTGAAGTATGCCGTGTTTGAACGGCCGGCGTGATAGCCGAAAAGCGAATTCCCGCCGCTGGTCTGATTGGAATAACCGGCTTCATTCCCGAAATACGAGTTATAGTCGCCGGTCGTGTTCAGCCTGCCGGAGTTATGTCCGAAAAAGGCGCTAAATTGGCCGTCTGCCAGGTTGGCGTATCCGGAACGATAGCCAAAATAGGCAGCATTATCGCCCGCGGTTCCGGATTCGTAGCCGAATGAATTGATGTTGGTGGTCCTGATTTCAATCTCCTGCGCCAGGACTGTGCTGGAAAGCAATGCGAATATGGCAAGGGCAAAGATCCAAGTGCGTTTCATTTCGGCGTCCTCCGATGAATGGCAATTCAGTTTGGTATGCCCGGGCCCCGTGCCTGGACAGTTTGAGGATTCAATGCGCGCCGGAGGCATCTTCAGTCCGGTTGAAAATACGTCCCAACCTTGCTGCAAACAAGGCTTTTAACAATATTCCTATACCTAAACCGCTGATTAGTCAATCGCCAAGATTTCTCATCCCCTTTGGCACACGGATTCCATGCTGCCCGTCTGGATGCTACCCTGTTTTTCCATTAATACACATCTCATCCATCACTTCGACGGGAGGATCGCATGGCCGCACGACCTCGCATATGTTTAGCAGCCCTCACTGTTGTTCTCCTGGCAGGGCTCACCGCCATCCTGGTTATCGCGCAGAACGTCAAGGCCCGGGCAACTCCCGGGCAGGATTTTCCAAAATTCCGCACATACGGATGGAAGGAAAATATGATCGGCCCCAAAGCCTTTCCCGAGGAAAGGGAAGCGGCCGAAAGAAAGATCAGAGAGATCGTCAATCGCGAGCTTTCCAAAAAAGGCTATTCAGAAGTCCCGGAAAATCCCAATTTTTTCGTAGAAGTCCGAACTGCAATATGGTGCACACCGCTGCGCCCAAAACCCTTTTCAAAAGCCTCACTTTCAGGTTAAGATCCCACCGAATTCGATGAATGGGGCGATTTTGACGCCGAAGTTTACATAAGCCATAATTGAAAGATCCCTCTTCCTTATCAGCAGTTGAAAGAGGGTGCCCAAGGAGGTATGTCCGGGAGGCCTATGACCAAAACGGCCGCTTATGTTGCTATCGGTCCTTCCGCCATCTACTGTTGTT
>CAYYTC010000191.1:0-2216 GCA_964474425.1 uncultured Acidobacteriota bacterium | reverse complement strand
GCTATTTTCTGTCGGCCCTCCGGGCCTGGATATCGCGTTTCGCGACAGAAACTAACTATACTACGCGGGCGGGCGTCGCTGCCTTGATAATCTCTGGCGCATTCGCGGCCTTCGTCCTAAGCTTACGACGGATCCATTCAAAACCTCGCGGCAGACGGTGAAACCGGAACCGGTCGATGCCCAAAATATCGATCTGTTCCTTGTCAGGAATGGATGCTAGGATCGACCTTGGCAAAAAGCTGCCGGATTCATTCGGGAGGATGTCCCATGCGAAAGACGAGAGACTCACAACTGAAGCTGCCGACTATACACAATTGGAAAACTACGGACGAGGACGAAATCGCAAGACGCCGGTATCGGGCAAAAACAGAATCCTTGCGCGTCCGGAACCTTGATCCACGCTTCCCAATTTTTTCGAATTTTGCCGTGAAATCGGAAAGCGGCCTGACCTATTCCGTTGAAATCCGCAGTATATCGCAGCGGCGATATTCCTGTAATTGTGTCGACTTCCGGATCAATGCGCTTGGAACCTGCAAACATGTTGAGGCAACGCTTCTCTATCTCGAAGCCCGCTATCGGCGGCTTTTCAGCCAGGCTCAGAAGAATGGTACGGAACGATTCGATGTAGTGCCTGATATAGCGTCCGGGGCGTTGCGCATCGAGGGGAGTACCGCCAGGCGCTCGCCTGCGCTTGCCCGCATGGTTCATGGCGACGGAATCCTGCGAATGGAGGATCCGGAAGAAGCTGTCGCGATGCTGCAGCATGCCGATATTCCTTCGCTGCGCATTTCCCAGGAGGTGACATCGTGGCTGGAGGCACGGCGGCGTGAACAAGAACGGAAATCCGCGCTTCGGGAATATGAACGGAAGGTACAGTCCGGGCAATGGCCGGCCCAGGAAACGCTGGTGCCCTTATATCCCTATCAACGCGAAGGCATGCGGCACCTGGCTTTTAGCGAGCGGGCTTTGCTGGCTGATGAGATGGGATTGGGCAAGACGATTCAGGCCATAGCCGCGTGCGCGCTCCTTTACCGCCTTGGCAGGGCGGCGCGCACGCTGGTTGTTGTTCCTGCCTCGTTGAAAACCGAATGGGAAGAGCAGATCCAGCGTTTTACGGATCTGGCCTACCAGTTGATATATGGACCGCGGGGAAAACGGCTGCGCCTGTATGCCTCCGCTCCCTTTTTCACGATCGTCAATTATGAACAGATGCTGGCGGATGCGCTGGACGTCAACAGGCATCTTCAGCCGGACATTGTCATTCTGGACGAAGCGCAGCGCATTAAAAACTGGAGCACCAAAACGGCCCAGGCGGTAAAACGCCTGCAGAGCCGCTATGCTTTCGTTCTTACGGGAACTCCCATCGAAAATCGCATCGATGATATTCATTCCCTGATGTCTTTTCTCGATCCTTCAGTCCTCGGACCCTTGTTTCGCTTTAACCGTGATTTTTATGAACTGGATGATCGCGGACGCCCGTCCGGCTATCGGAATCTGGAGCAGCTACACAAGCGCATCAAGCCTTTCCTGTTGCGCCGTCGAAAAGCAGATGTTGAAACAGAACTGCCGGATCGAACGGATCAAAGATACTTTGTGTCCCTCAGTCCGAAACAGGCGGACAGCTATGCCGCGCATGAGGCTCAGGTAGCGCGGCTTGTGGCTATAGCAAAATCCCGCCCGCTGACGCAGCAGGAATCTGAAAAGCTTCAAAGGGAATTGGCCATGATGCGCATGATTTGCGACACCAATTACATCCTGGATCCTAAAGACAGGACCTGTCCCAAACTTGCGGAACTGGAAAAAATTCTGGAGGAGTGCCGAGGCAACGGGGATGTGAAAGTGATCGTATTCTCCGAGTGGGCGCGAATGCTGGAATTGGTCAAGGATCTCTGCGAACGCATGAAGTTGGGATACGCACTGCACACAGGCGCGGTGCCGCAGCGGCGAAGACGGGCGGAAATCATCTTGTTTAAAAACGATCCCGATTGCCGCGTTTTCCTGAGCACTGATTCCGGCAGTACAGGCCTGAACCTGCAGAATGCCAGCGTCGTCGTAAACTGCGATCTGCCCTGGAATCCGGCTCGTCTCGAACAACGGATTGCGCGCGCCTGGCGGAAGCATCAGACCAAGCCTGTCACGGTGATACATCTGGTGTCCGAAGACACCATCGAGCAGCGGATGCTCGAGACTCTCTCGAGCAAGCAGGCGCTTGCCGA
>CAYYTC010000190.1:0-2236 GCA_964474425.1 uncultured Acidobacteriota bacterium | reverse complement strand
CAGAAACTAATTAGGGTAAGGGTGAGTCGCTGCTCGATACAGCGCCGGATTTCAGTCTTGCTTTTTCCCAAAAAGGGAACGGCCCACCTTCCCCAGCCGTTCAGCAATCAGCCACAACAGCGGCGCCTGCCCGTGGAAATCGCCGAGGATTCTCGGCCGGTTCAAATAGAACTCGATATCGTCAACTTGACCGGACCCAACACAGATCTCACGCACGTTTCCCTTCTGGTCCACATGGGCACAAAGGGCTTTCCACGCTTTCTCCACGGCAGGCCGGCAGGAATCCCGGTCAAGCCAGCCGCGGTTGACGCCCACCGTCATCGCATAGGCAAACATCGCGGTGCAGGAACTCTCGGCCCAAGAATAACCATAATCGATCAGCTGCCGCGCAGGCCGCTGCCAGACATAGCATCATCCATAAGACAGAAATGCGTTTCATCGCGTGCCTCCACGAAAAATGGTATCCGGCCGCTATGGCCTGTTCGGCAGTCATGAAAGTCTGCTTGCTTCCCCATTGATGCTGGAAAAAATGCTCGCTATACCACTGGTAAAATTTACGGATAGGCCCATGAGTTTTTGACCGCTGCGAGAGGCAATGCGCTCACATTTGGCTTGAGGAAATAAATGCGATCTCCCGGATAGAGTACCCAGAGATGTGCAAGCTCAAGATCTTTTATGGCGCTGGCCATAGAAGGAGTGAAACGCGGAGCATCGCTGTATTTGACTTCCAGTGCCCAGTTCCTGCCGCCTTCTCGCCAGAACAGATCGACCTCTGCGCCGGAATGCGTTGCCCAGAAAGAGAGAGCTTCATTCCGCTTGCCTATAGCGCGCGCGGCAACCTCCAACGCAAATCCTTCCCACGATGAGCCCAGTTTGTTATGACTCGCCAAGTCCCGCTCCGATCGTATTGCCAATAGTGCGTGCTGAATACCGGAGTCTCGAAAATAGAGCTTGGGCCGTTTGACCAACCTCTTGCCAACGTTTGAATGCCACGGCTGCAGCAGGCGAATCATAAAGGTACCTTCGAGAATATCCAGATACCGGCGCGCGGTCATATCCGATATGCCAAAGGAACGTGCTAGTTCAGCATAGTTGAGCACCTGTCCATGGTAGTGGCACAGCATGCTCCAGAAACGTCGCAGCGTGGATGCCGGAATCGCGATGCCGAGTTGAGGGATGTCGCGTTCAAGGAATGTCGCCAGATACTGCTCGATCCACATTTGACTTTGTTGGTCGGAATCAGCTGTGTACGAAGGGGGCAGCCCGCCGCGAAGCCATAGTCTGCGCCATTGGCCCGCATCCACATCGTCCAGCCGGAATCCCCCCAGTTCGTGATGCGCGATGCGGCCCGCCAGCGTTTCTGATGATTGGCGAATCAGGTCGCGGGAGGCACTCCCCAGAATCAGATACTTCTGCTCCTTCTTTGTATCCACAAGATAGCGCAGAAGAGGAAAGAGGCCGGGCTGGCGCTGAATCTCGTCAATAACAATCAAGCCCGAAAGCGGTTCAAGCGCAAGCTGCGGTTCTGCCAGCATTGCAGCATCGCGGGGATTCTCGAGGTCAAAAAAGTGGTCTGCCGCAAACTCATGTGCAAGGGTAGTTTTACCGGACTGCCGTGGCCCTAGAATTGCGGTTACCGGAAAAGCGGCCATCAATCCTTCGAGGATACCCGTGTCGACCTTTCTTTCGATCATACAAAGAAGGATAGCCTTATTACATTGAAATATCAAACAATTGCGATGAAATTTCAATAAACAACCACCAAAAATGCGGGATCCAGTAGCCTCAGTGGAGGTGGCCAATGGAATTTCAATGGGTGTCCACGTTTTCTCTCCAATGGGAAGTAGATGAAAGGGCGTCCAAGCGCGGTCAGTTCCAACGTGGATGTCGCTCCTCCCTGCACGATAGCCAAATCGCAGACGGCGAAATGCCGGTAAAGATCAGGGACGAATGCTCTGACATCGACCTCGGACGGCAGCCGCAGCCCGCCTGTTGCCAAGCGGGGACCAGCCACCAGCACCATGTGAAGCGAGGGAATAGCCTCTCGCGCGATGCGGAAAGCCGCTCCACACAATTCGAGCAGATCTTTCCCGATGGAAGTCCCCCCGATCGACACTACAACAACAGGTTCCGGGCCATAGCCCAGTTCCCTCCGAAGGCCATGGCGATCGGAAAGGTCGTCCGAATCGAAAGGGAATACATATCCGATGAACGTGTACATCGCGGTGGCGAAAGC
>CAYYTC010000189.1:0-2244 GCA_964474425.1 uncultured Acidobacteriota bacterium | reverse complement strand
TTCGCTTCAGATTGACGCGCATGCCCGAAGCGGCTGAGTCACAGGGCAGCGCCCACTTGGCAAAGGGGTGATTCATTTACAATGCTCCTGGATCCTCGCCACCAATTTTGAGACAGTCTCAGGAGACCCGTCCTCACGAAAATAAAGGGTCTGGAGACGGGTCCTCACTAAAACCATGAGACGGGCTGAAACCGCGGCGGGCAGGGCTGCCGGTGCAAAGATCTATTCAGCTGCCGCCGCCGCCAGCGGATCGGCCGGCAGTTGCCAGCCGGGTTTGACGTTGGCCGCAGCGTTCTGTTCGTCGAGCCACTTTTGAACCGGTGCGAAGTACTCCAACAGGGCGCTCGCATCGATCCTTCCCTCGCCCGTCATGGCCTTCAGGGCTTCCGGCCAGGGACGGCTCATCCCCATTTCGAGCATGGCGTTGAGTTTGGCTCCGGCCTGCTTGTTATTGTAGAACGTGCAGCGGTGCAGGGGGCCCTGGTATCCGGCTTCGTTGCATAGGGCGCGATAGAACTGGAACTGAAGGATGCGCGCCAGGAAATATCTCGTGTAAGGCACGTTTGCGGGGACGTGGTACTTGGCGCCCGGGTCAAAATCATTTTCCGAACGCGCAACCGGCGGCGCGACGCCCTGGTACTTCTCACGCAGTTCCCACCAGCCCTTGTTGTAGTCGGCAGGCTTCAGCGATCCGTCCATTACCTTCCAGCGCCACTGGTCGATCATCAACCCGAAGGGGAGGAAGGCGATTTTGTCCATCGCCTGGCGCAGCAACAGCGCCGTGTCGTCCGTTTTGGGTACGGTTTGCAGAAGCCCGACCTGTTGCAGGTAATCGGGAGTGATGGCGAGCGCAATCGTATCGCCGATCGCTTCGTGGAAGCCGTCGTTGGCACCGTTCTGGAAAAGGAACGGCTGCCTGTTGTAAGCGCGCTGATAGATGTTGTGGCCGAGCTCGTGGTGGACGGTAACGAAATCCTCACCGCGGATCTGGATGCACATTTTCAGGCGCAGGTCGTCTTTGTTGTCTACGTCCCACGCGCTGGCATGGCACACCACCTCGCGGTCGCGCGGTTTCACGAAAAGCGACCGTTCATAGAAAGACTTCGGGAGCGGGGCAAATCCCAGGGAGGTGAAGAAGGCTTCCCCGTAACGCACCATTCCCACTTCATCGACCTTTTTCTGCTTGAGGAGGGAGGTCAGGTCGTAGCCTGCGCCGCCCCCGCCGCCGGCGGCAACCAGATCGTATATGTTTGCCCATTCCTGTGCCCAGGGATTGCCCAGCAGGTCGGCCCGTATCAGCCCGTCGTTTGTCACGCCCTGGTCGCCGTATTTCCGCGCTATACGGGATCGCGCGTAAGCGTGCAGGGATTCATAAAAGGGACGGACCTGGTTCCATAGCCGTTCGACCTCCGCGCTGAACTGCTCGGGCGTCATGTCGTAATTGGACCGCCACATGACCCCCATATCGTTGAAGCCCAGTTCCCGGGCGCCTTTGTTCTGCAGCTCGATGAAACGCGCATACTTCTGTCGCAGCGGCGCCCCGACGGCATGCCAGGATTTCCATATTTCTTTTATCTCGTTGGGATCCCGGCTGGTGGCCAGCACCTGCTCCACCTCACCGATGGGCAGGCACTTGCCCGCATATTTGCCGGATTCGGGGCATGCTTTTCCCTTCCCGTAATCCGCTTCCAGGTTCGTGCCCAGTTTGGCCACCTCGGCGCGTTCCGCCGGGTCGCTTAAAGAGAACAACGATAATTTGAGAAGCTTGAATTTCCGTTCCAGAACGGGCGGAAGCTTCAAGCCGTCGAAGCGCTTCACCTCCCCTGCGATCTTTGTAGTAGCTTCTATCCAATCCTGGTTTGCCTGCGCCGCGATGGCCTCGGTGTCATCCGTTATGAAGTTCGACTGCACCCAGGCTGCCCTGGACGCTTTCACCGAAAGATCCGCCAGCAGTTTTTCCGTGTCGGCGATGAACTTCTCGGCGTCCGCGACGGTCGGAGTTGATGCGGACTTCTGACCGGCGGTGTTGCACGAAATCAGGACAAACAAGAGCGCGATCCCAAGGGACAGGCTCAGCACGATATTCAAACGAATGCGTCCCGGCATATGACCTCCAAAATTCAAAATAAACCGTTCTATAGTAGCTTCCGGGACCACCCTTGCCAAGAGCTTCGGAGGAATACCCGGGGCAGGGTAAATTTGTTCTGAATTCCCGGAGTTCAGCCTCCATAACAAGTATTGGAG
>CAYYTC010000188.1:0-2328 GCA_964474425.1 uncultured Acidobacteriota bacterium | reverse complement strand
AAATTCAGCACGATACAGCCGACTACGAAATCCCGTTGTCGGGTATGGCCAACCGGCTGATTGCAAGCCTCATGTACCTGCGTTACAGCAAGCGCCGATATCTGAAGTTTTATCGCGCATTCAACCGCTTCAGGATGAAATGCTTTCTGCACGAAGGGCTGATGCATTGGGGCTATGCCGCTCCCGTGTGCATCATCGACAATACCAATCTTGCACGTCTGCGGGGCACAGGCAGCAATGCGGTGATCGTGTCCGAGATGATAGCGTTTAGCGAGCAGCGCCGCTTCAAGTTTGTTTGCCATGAAAAAGGCCATTCCAACCGCAAAGCCGGCGAGGAAAGAAGCTTTTGGACTGTGGAGACCAACTTTTTCCCCGGGCGCACCTTCGAAAACCTGGAAGACCTGAACCGGCAGGCTTTCGAATGGGCCACGGTCCGCATGCACAACAGGCCGACCGACACCGGGCTGATCCCCGCCAAGGCCTTCGAATACGAGCGCCCTTATCTGCTCGAACTTTCGCGCCATCTTCCCGCACCCTACCTGATCCACGAACGGGGCACAGACCAATATGGCTACGCTGCCTTTGATGGAAATTATTTCTGGGTGCCGGGAACGGATCGCAGTGATGTACGGCTACTCGAATACGGCGACCGATTGAAGATCCACCTGAACCGGGAATGCATCGCCGAATATCCGCTACCTGCCGATGGAGTCAAAAACCAACGCTTCAGTCCGGAAGGGATGCCCCCGCCTCGTTATCAGCCGCGCAATCGAAAGCGACCCACGGCGGAGGAAGAGAAGAGGTTACGCGCCCTGTCGCCGGCTGTGGCTGGATACCTGGATTTTGTCTTGAAGGAAGAGGGCGGCATCCAACGCCACCGCTTCATTCGCGAGCTGTTCGCATTGACTGGCCGCATGCCGAGCTCCGTCTTTATCCAGTCGATTGAACGCGCCTTGCGCTACCAGATTACCAGCATCGAAACCGTCGAACGTATGGCCCTGCTGTATATGACCCAGGATGTTCCAAGGATTCCCATCGTGGACGTGGATGAAGCCTTTCGCGAGCGCGAGTCCTACCTGGAAGGAAGCCTCACCGACGCTCCGGATCTCTCCATCTATGACCGGCTCCTGGAGGAGGACGATGAATGACGAGACGATCAAAGCTTTAAAGTATCTCCGGCTTGGGGGTTTGCTGGCCCATTGGGACGAGTACCTCGATTTGGCCCGAAAGCAGAACTTCTCACATGTCCGGCTTCTGGAGCACATCCTGGAGGAGGAGTGCCGAATGAAAACCGAGAACGCGCGTCAGATCCGGTTGCAGCGCGCCCGCATACCCGATCCCTACGCTATCGAAACCTTCCCTTTCGGCCGGCAGCCGAAGCTGGACAAAAAGAAGATGCTGTCCCTTTATGACGCCTTCGACTTCCTGACCAGGAAACAGAATATTCTCTGGATGGGGCCCACAGGATGCGGAAAAACCGGATTGGCCACCAGTTTCCTGATTGAGGCCATTCATCGCGGTTATACAGGCCGATTCATCCTTTTCCCGGAACTGATTGCCGAACTCTTCAGAGCCGTGGCTGACCACTCGGAACAGAAGGTGATCCGGCGATATCTTTCCTACGATTGCCTGCTCATTGATGAACTGGATTACGTGGAAGTCGAACCGGTTCAGGTCGGTTTGTTTTTTACGCTGATGCAAAAAAGGCACAGGAAAAAGCCGACATTGATCACTTCCAACACCGGGTTTAGCGAATGGCCGTCGTTTTTGAAAAATGACCGTCTGACGGCAGCGCTGATCGACCGTCTGACCGAGAACAGCTATGTCATCAACATGAAAAACTGCGTCAGCCTCAGACCGAAGCTGAGTCAGGAGCCATGACGTACCAGGCGATTCGAGATCGTGCTGATCGCGTTCGCGGCATTCCGCTGCACGAGGTGTTACAGCTTACCGGGGCCAAACGCGACCGCTATGACAAGGCTAAATGGCATACCGCCAGGGGCGTGATCTCCTGCACCGCCGCCAAGTTTATCAACTGGAATCAGGGTGTGGGGGGTGGCGGAGCCATTGATCTGGTGATGCACCTGAACAATCTCGGATTCAAAGCGGCCGTCGACTGGCTCTGCCACCATTTTCCAAACCTCGATTGCCAACCACCTCTGGAGTCGGCGCATGCTTCGGGTTTGATATTGCCGCCGCAAGATCCGGGCAGGTTGCCGGAGATCAAGCGTTACCTGACCTATGAACGTGCCATTCCTTCCTCCTGTGTCCAGCGCCTAGTCGCATCCAACCGGCTTTTTGCCGACACTCGAGGCAACGCCGTTTTTC
>CAYYTC010000187.1:0-2490 GCA_964474425.1 uncultured Acidobacteriota bacterium | reverse complement strand
ACGGGCAAAAAGTATTAAAGCTATTAAGCTTGGATGCTTGAACAAAATCACCGTGGTTTCGGCGGGATTGATGTAGCCGCCCGGTCGCTTTGCACCTATAATCGTCCTTAACCATGCAGAAAGACATGCTGCTTCCCCCGAATCAGGTTCCGCAACCCAAAGCCTGGAAATCCTGGAAAGGGGTCGTGGTCGCTGTATTTGCGCTCGCGCTTGCCTTCAACCGATGGCTGCCGGAATTGCTCCTTGCGGCGTGCTATATCGCGGGGACCTTCGTAATCCTCAACCTGCTTTTTCACCTGCTCGGCCGACTCAGGAACAAGGTTTTCTGGCGTGTGCGCCACCGCATCCTCGGCTCATTCATATTCGTGGGTTTCATTCCCCTGCTGGTCCTTTTCGGCGTCGCTTACCTCTCCATCTACCTGCTGCTGGGCCAGCTTTCGGCTCACTACCTGCATGCGTCGCTGGACGAATTGAATCAGGAAGTCGCTCGAATCAACATGGACCTCGGGCATCGGGTTGTTCCGCCGGTAGCGGGCAGTGCTTTCCGGAAAGCGGCGGAAAAGGAATTCGGGACAAATGCTGCAGCCTTCCCGAAGCTTGCAGCCCTGCTTTTGCGTAAACAGCGTGAAGGCTCCTGGGAAAAGATCGCGAGCTGCGATCCCCAGGGAATCCTCGATGAATCCGCAGTTCCATCCGCGGACAAGTGGCTTCAGGGCAAAACGGATTACGAAGGCCTGATCCTTTTGAAAGAGACCGGTCTGCTGGCTTCCCTCAGGCCGGCGCCCACCATCCCGGATTCCTGGCTGGCGGTTTTTGCGCCCCTCGACAAGCATGTCGAAGAGCGTCTTTTGCGGGAGAAGGACATATACCTGGCCCTGTCCGGGATAGGCCAGACCGAAGTCCGGCAGGAAAAGGACGGCGTCACGGTCCGCATGCGAAACGAGGGCAGCAGCAGCGAGGCCGATGTGGAGGCCGAAATCGGTGCCCTCAAAGAGCAGCTCAAGACCGACACCCGGCGGATGATCATCTGGGCGGCCGTTCTTGAGTGCCGGGACTATGGCACCGGGGAAACGAAACCTCTCGCGCTCGGTATCATTCGTGTCCCGCTCAAAACACTGTATCTTGGCTATCTCTCGGGCGCGGGCAACTACGGCGCAGGGCAGTATATTCTGAAGGGAATTCTTGTTCTCATGGCCGTGTTCGTTCTTGCGGAACTGCTGTCTCTCCTGATCGGGATCACCATCAGCCGCCGCATTACGCGTTCAGTGCACGACATGTACCTGGGCACGATGGCTTTAAAGGATGGGGACCTGAAGTATCAAATCCCCGTGCGGAGGAATGATCAGCTGGGCCTTCTGGCTCATTCGTTCAACCAGATGAGCTCCTCGATAACCCGGCTGATGGAAGAGGTGAGTGAAAAGAAAAGGCTCGAACAGGAGCTCGAAATTGCCCGCGAGGTCCAGGCCGCGCTGTTCCCGAAGCAGCTGCCGCACCCGCGCGGCCTCTCGCTCTTCGGAGGCTGCGAGCCGGCAAGCGTGGTCAGCGGGGATTACTACGACTTCATCCATGAAGACGACGCCCGGCTTCATATTGTTGTAGGGGATATCAGCGGAAAAGGGATCTCCGCGGCGCTGCTCATGGCCAATCTGCAGGCCGCCATGCGCAATCAGCTGTCCACCTTCCACCAGGCCGCTCCGGCCGAAACCGAACGCCGGCTTTCAGCCGTCCTGGAACAGTTGAACACGCAGATCTTTTTGAACAGCCCGAGAGAGAAATACGCGACCTTGTTTGCCGGGAGATATGATGCCGAGTCCCGCCGGCTGTGCTACTGCAACGCCGGCCACCTTCCGCCTGTCCTCCTGCTCCGGAGCGAGGTGAAGCGCCTGGAGGCCGGGGGCACGGTGCTCGGCCTCTTCGAAAGCGCCGCCTACAATGCCTCATCCATCGAGCTGGAAGCCGGAACTGTCCTGGCAATTTTTTCGGACGGCATCACGGAGGCCGTCAACGATGCGGACGAGGAATTCGGTGAAGAACGTCTGGTGGAAGCGCTTCGGGAATCCCTCTCCCGCCCTCCCGAGGCTATCTATCGGCACGTAATCGCGCAGGTGCGGCTCTGGCAGGGCAACTTGAAGCAGCACGACGATATCACGTTGATAGTCGGAAAAGTGGAATAGGATCAGTTATTGTCAGCGGCTTTTTCGGCGCATGTCGGCGCCATTATACTGAGCGTCAGAAATGAATGCTCATCCTTGGATTTTCATCAGGCGCAAAGCGCCGGCAGGGAATAGCCCCGAGCGTCGGCTCGGGGCAGGAATTGCGAACAGAAGAGGCCCAAAGGGCCGGCACAGTGCCGCGCCTTTGGCGCTCCTTTTACATGTAATCCCATCCCATCCCATCCCATCCCGGCCTCTCACGGCCGGGCCTATTGCCTACCGCTCTTGTCCAAATTAGCTTTCGATTTCTAAGGGCCGGAGGCCCGGCAGATAATAG
>CAYYTC010000186.1:0-2580 GCA_964474425.1 uncultured Acidobacteriota bacterium | reverse complement strand
AGGGGGTTCATCTCCGCCGTCCACTTCTTTCTAGTGCGATTGTCGCGTACTTTTTCCTGCTCAAGTTTGGTGCTTCGAAACGAGCATTGATCTTGCTTGCCGCAAATGTCTATTGGGATATTCTCGGATTGGGAGCCTACCAATCCGAGACACGTCCCTAAGCCTTCGGCTTAGAGTTCCGCTGGGGTCGCGCGGAGAGGAAATAAAGCGGAAATATTTTTCCTCTTTATTTCCTGTTCGTTTCCACTTTATTTCCACTTGCCGTGGTTTGCCGGGTCGAAGAGGAAATATAGTGGAAATGCGTTTCCACTCCGGCCATAGCTATCTTCAATGAAGACCGAGCTTACGCTTCAGACAGGTTTCCGAAATGATTCAGGCGGTTCTAAGCAAGGAAGCCTCGACGGCATCGGGAACGGTGATCAGGACGAACCAGTCCTTCGGATAGAGATAATCCTCGCCGCTTTCATCGATGATCCTGATGTCGCCATCTTTTTCAGCTTCCGGATCCGGGAGCACGCGGTAGATTTTGTGGCGTTCCAGAGACGCGGCATAGCCCTCGTTTTTAAGACAGACAACAAATCCCGGTTCGTTTTTCTTTAAGTTGCGCATAGGCTTTATCTATTCAAGATAACATTTCCGTTTCAATTCTTTTCGGCCGATCCCATGGGCTTCATACCAGTGGAGTTCAGCCCTGACGACGCGCCCGCTTCGGAGACGGATTTTAGCATCGCCCTTCATTTTGCGCCATCGGCCGCTGCCGTACAGTTTTTCGAGCCGCGGCAGTTCCCGGATGTGTTTGCCGACGGCGATGGTCTCGACGTTTGCAATCTCTTCCAGTATATCAAAATCGGCCATAGGGCTACGACCGCCCCGCTCTTTCGAGGACAGTGTCGAGGAATCGGATGACAAAATCCTGTTCTTTGCGGGGGAGCTGGCGGATCTGCTCGAAACGAAGGGCCAGTGCCGGGGTTGGCCCCGGCCGGCCGCGAGCGAGTTTAGGTTCACTTCCCAACAGTTCTGCCACGGAAACGTCCAGGGCTTCTGCTGCGCGTTCGATAAAAGCCAGGGAAGGATTCATGGCCCGGCGTTCGTAGTAGTCGATAATCTCGCGAGTGGTATCGAGCCGGTCAGCCAATCCTTTTTGAGACAAGCCATGTTTTTTACGGAAAGCGGCCAAGCGCTGTCCGAAAGGAGGAGCATCTTTAGTAGGAGGACGTCCGGCCATAACGTCGGAATTATAGGGATGGTTTTGAGGAATCATAATAAGCTTGCCTTCCAATGATAAATAAAACTATCATTGCATCCCATAATTATCAATTGAGATTTTCCGGCGGTTAGAGCTTGACAGTTTTTCATGGTGACATGAAAAACGAGGAGGCTATCGATGGCGCGGATTCCGGAGCATGAGATCGAGCGGTTGAAGGCGGAGGTATCGGTGCAGAGGCTGGCGGAAGCGCAAGGGATCAAGCTGGAACGGCACGGGGCGGATCTAATCGGCCTGTGCCCTTTCCATGACGACAAGAATCCGTCGCTTGTCATCACGCCGGGCAAAAACCTGTGGAACTGCCTGGGAGCGTGCGGCGGAGGCGGATCGGTTATCGATTGGGTGATGAAGAGTAAAGGAATCAGTTTCCGGCATGCCATCGAGCTTTTGAGAGTGAACCATCCCTCGTTAGCCGCACCCGGTTCGGTTGTGCGCCGTGGGACCACGGCGGCCGTAAAGATCAAAAATCCGTTTGAAACAAATGTCGATGATGCCAGGGTGCTGCAGGAAGTTACGGATTATTATCATGCAACGCTGAAGCAAAGCCCCGAAGCTTTAAGGTATCTGCAGCACCGAGGCCTGCAGCATCCGGAAATGATCGAACACTTCCGGCTGGGCTTTTCGAATCGTACGCTTGGTTACAGATTGCCGGAAAGCAATCGAAAGGAAGGCGCAGAGATCCGGGGGCGACTGCAGCGGCTTGGCATCCTGCGGGGAAGCGGCCACGAACACTTTACGGGATCTGTGGTGATCCCGGTTATCAGTCTCGACGGAAATGTCACGGAAATCTATGGCCGGAAAATTACGGAAGGGTTGCGCCAGGGGACGCTGCTGCATACGTATCTTCCCGGCCCGCACAAAGGCGTCTGGAATGAACAGGCTTTGACAGTATCGAAAGAGATTATCCTCTGTGAATCGTTGATCGATGCTCTGACATTCTGGTGCGCTGATTACCGAAATGTGACGGCAAGCTACGGTGTGAACGGTTTTACAGAGGATCACCGGGAAGCTTTCAAACATCACGGAACGAAAAAAGTGCTGATTGCCTACGACCGGGATGAAGCCGGAGAGAAAGCTGCGCACGAACTTGCCGACGAACTGACATCGATGGGAATCGACTGCTACCGTGTACTGTTTCCGAAAGGGATGGATGCAAACGAATATGGCTGCAAAGTGAAACCGGCAGCTAAAAGCCTCGGCGTGCTGCTGAATAAAGTCGAGTGGCTCGGCAAAGGTAAGACGCCGATCAGTACCGTAAAAGAACAAATCAAAACAGAACCACAGGCAACTAAAGAGAAAAAGCCGGAGATTTTTTC
>CAYYTC010000185.1:0-2600 GCA_964474425.1 uncultured Acidobacteriota bacterium | reverse complement strand
AGAGAAGCGGAGATGTACTGTCGGGCGGCTATCGGAATCGATCCTGACAGGCATAACGCCTACAAGAACCTTGGAATCGCAGTGCAGAACCAGGGGAGGTATGCCTAAGGCGCTAAGAATTTTATCCGCGCCGCGAAAATGGCTCCAAACGACACTCGTGCGTTGGTTCATCTTGAAGGGCTTATTGCTGGTCACAGAGAGATTTTTGAGGAGACTCCGGATCTCATGGATCAGCTACATGATTGCCACGAGGCGGCAAAAGGCATGGAAGGAGAATCCCGCCCGCAATAGGAGCGGGATCAGTGCAAGCAAAAGCTCAGCCCTGCTGGATAACGTCCCCACGGTGGTCCTGTTTCTGCTGATGGCGGTACTTGTGGGAATCGTGTGGTGCCCCCTGGCCATCCCTATGCTGGTCTATTTACCGCCGTGTGCTAAACACATCCAACATAGGCACCGGTCCTCCGCTGGTGACCACTGTGGGCATCACTCCATTCCATTTCTCAACAGCGCGTCCCTGAACCTCGATTCGCCGCAACTCCAGTAACTGCGTCGTTATCTGTGCTTTTTGGAGCTCCAGTCCCTTGGCTTCGGCTGTGGCCTTGACGATTGCCTGTTGCGCTTCAAACTCTATGCGCCTCAGGGCATTTTCTGCCTCCAGGGCCTGTTGGACCGCTTTCACCTTTGCTTCGATGGAGTCCTGGAAGGTTGACGAGAACTGAAAATCGGTGATGGAGAGTTGTACAACTCCGATACCAAGGGGAGCTAACCTTTCCGTCATCAAATTTTGAAGTTCATCTTTCACCTGCGGCCTTTTTGTAATCAACTGTTCAGCGTCATAGTTGGCCGTGGTAGATTTGACCGCTTCCTGGATGTACGGCTGAATGACCCGGCTTTCATAATCTTGCCGCATATTGCGATAAGTTTCCCCTACGCTGCTGGCATTCAACTGGTAGTTCAAGGTGACTTCTGTGGTAACCACTTGCAGGTCTTTACTGGAAGAGCCGACAGGAGCGGTGTATTTCTGAATCTGGGTTGACATCAGAGCTACCTGTTCGGCAAAAGGAATCTTGAAATAGAGACCTTCTTCTTTGATCGTCCCGGTCACGGCTCCAAAACGCAGCAGGACGCCTCGTTGTCCTGCGCCGACTATCCCCATGGTTCCCGCTAGCAAAATGAGGGCGGCAATCACGACCCCAATAACAAATATCTTTTTCCCAATCCCTGAAGGAATTTTAAAATCTATAAATTGCTGAATAGGGTTCTCTTCCATCGCTACCTCCTTATTTATCCAAAATCCATGGCATCAACCACCGATACCATTGTACGCCCCGCACCCCAGGTAGCCAGTGAATTCGGTCCGATGCAAGCAAAAACCGAATTCTTGGAAGTCTTTGTAATGCAGTGGTGATGGAAAACGCCTACTTTTTCCTACGCCGACATGCAACCAATCCCAATTTCCTTCGATCCATCTCCTTGGTATCTACCATACGGTTATGCCGCCCTTGCGATCTGCGCAGCGGTTGTCCATTATGCTTTCCGCACCTCGCTCGGCAGCCGCCATCTCCTGGCCCCATCCCGCCTCGACGACTGACCTGTCACAAAGTTGAATATAGCGCGATCACCGCAGCAGAAAATCGAGGTATTACAATGCCTTGGCAAATTCCTTTATCGCAAGGAACGAGAAACGGCCTTATGGGAAGGAACTCTATTTAGCCATCCAACTATGCCCTGGATCGCGTTTTCCGGCCTCATGTCATATGCTCTTGGAAGACGCAGGCCAAATGGAGGTCACCGCCAAGGGCCTTGACGAGGTCCGGATGATGAAGCATGCTACCGCACATTTCATTAGCGCATTTGAATCCGGTTCGGTCTAAAATTCTATAATCCGCTATCAAGCTATTTTATTTTTTTGTTGATGGACCAGAGGGACTTGTATCCCCAACCCGCTGATTGGGAGGCTTGGTGTTGTATGGCTCCAGATGTTGCAGATACGACTTGCGCGGCGCGCTGAGGCCAACCGCCCGGAAGTGCCCGGTTTCTGCTGATCAGCATAGCCGGCAAAAATCAAATTATGCCTCTCGCATTCTCACCGCCTTCTGCGCCGGCCGCGCAGTCGCGAACGCCGCCCAGCTATCCATCAGTCGGCGCCGCTTCGCAAACAAGTCCGTGCGTAAGTATGCGGCCTCGACTGGGTTTTCAACTTGGTGCGCGAGGGCTGCTTCAACAACACTCCGCTGTGTTGTCGTTTTTTCTTCGGCCCAGTTGCGGAAACTTGACCGGAACCCGTGTGCAGTAATATCAGCCCGATTCATACGCCTGAGTGCCATCAGGAACGACATGTTACTGAGAGGCCGGTTTGTGGCCCTCCCTGGAAAAATGTAGTCGCCGCTGCTGATC
This sequence comes from uncultured Acidobacteriota bacterium, assembly GCA_964474425.1. Lineage (GTDB taxonomy): Bacteria > Acidobacteriota > UBA6911 > UBA6911 > UBA6911 > UBA6911. The sequence continues at coordinate 203 of CAYYTC010000185.1, read as the reverse complement.
TCTTGGGCGGACGCCAGGATCTCCATGCATCGCGCAGACAGCGGGACGCGGTGTTCTTTCTTCATCTTCATGCGCTCGGCGGGGATGGTCCAGGTCTTCGTCGCCATGTTGATCTCCGGCCACTTTGCCAGGATCACCTCGCCCGTACGCGATGCGGTCAAGATCAGGAATTCGAAACCCAACTTGATAGACTGGCTGACGTT
>CAYYTC010000184.1:0-2660 GCA_964474425.1 uncultured Acidobacteriota bacterium | reverse complement strand
TAAACTCATTTGTTTGAACCACTTGAAGATCGGCTGATTATTTTTACCTTACGCCGTTCCGGGACAACTGACCCTGCGGAACGCTATTTGATATCGTCCCAGGGGCTCCAGATTCAGTATCCCCTCGATCGGGGTACTCGCACTCATAGATAAGTTTAAGTAATGTGATCATAATGGGGAATGGACGTTGATTCTCATACAAAGAAAGTTTATAATATGTGCTGCATATGTAGATATTATTCCCATAAATAGTATATGATATAGAGTATGCTGAAAACGGCTGAGTTCTTATCCTTAAATCCGGTTTTTACTCTGGATGATGTTGTGCGCGAACTCGCTCCCCCGGGTGGCCGTACCGGCGCTGTGGAACGATTAAGGCACTACATCGAAACTGGCCGGCTTCGTTCGGTTTCAAAAGGTGTGTATGTCGTTACGAAGGGTTCGCCGCGAAATCTGATAAGTCCGAATTGCTTTCATGTGGCGCTTGCCGCCCGATCCGATGCCATATTCGCTTACCACAGCGCTTTAGAGTTGCTTGGCTGTGCGCACTCGGTCTGGCATGTATGCACCCTTTATACTGTGCGCCGACGGCGGCCACTCCGTCTCGATTACGACAAAATAGAATTCCTCAGCGATCCAAGCCCCCTGCCGGATCGCCATCTGGGAACTGAGGTAATTGAATATGATGGAAAGCCGCTCGAAACGACGGGACCGGAACGAACACTCGTTGAATGTTTGCTTCGTCCGGGGCGTGTAGGGGGAATAGAGGAATTTATAAACTCCGCGGGTGGGCTGCCCGCTCCCAATTTGGACTTGATCGAGGAGCTTCTGAATCTCTATAACACGAAACATCTCTACGCTGCTGTCGGCTGGTATCTGGAACGATGTCAGGAAGCTTGGAATGTGCCGTCGAGTTTATTACAGCGCCTGGAAAAACATCGTCCCGGCTCGCCGCAATATTTGGAGCGGCGAAGCGGGTTCGGAAGACTGTTCCCGCGATGGAATCTGATCTTGCCGCGATTTGTGTTAAGGATGGGAGGCTTGGATGAGTCCTAATATAGAGTTTCTGAAGCGGTGTTCTATCGAAACCGGATATCGTGCGGACATACTGGAAAAAGTCATACGATTGGGAAAATTTGCGGCTGAAATTGCCAGGCATCCATTTCTCGGCCAGGCCCTGGCTTTAAAGGGCGGCACCGCGCTGAACTTGTGTTATGGCGCGCCAAAGCGTCTTTCGATCGACCTCGACTATAACTACATCGCTCACATGGAACGGGAGAAGATGTTGGTGGATCGACCCGAGGTAGAAAAGGCGCTAGCGGATGTCGCTGCGCGCCTAGGGTATCAGCTTCAAAAATCAGCTGATGCTTTTGCCGGACGGAAAACCTATCTGCGCTATCAATCCATGATGGGACCAAGCGATAGGATTGAGGTTGACGTTAATTTCATTCACAGAGTTCCGATTGGTGAAAGTGAGAGAAGATCCCTTTGGCAGCCCGGCGGATTATTTCAGCCAATAGTGAATGTCGTAAGCTTGTCTGAACTTGTGCTAGGGAAACTAAATGCCTTTATTGAACGCGGCGCACCGCGAGATGCTTGGGATATTGTTCATTTATCAGAGCCGTCAGCAGCAATACTCAAGACTCCCGAATTTCGAGCCCGATTCATCGCTCTCTCTGCCGCGTTCGAGCAACCTCTCTATACCTATACGTATGCCCGGCTTCATAGCCTCCTCAGAGATCAATTTGTGACCGAGCAGTTAACACCCTTATTGCCTGAGCAGACAAATATTAAATCCGAGGAGCTCGCCGAAAAATCCTGGTCACGAGTAGAATCCCTTATGGCCCTTCAATCCAATGAAAAAGAATATGTTGATGCTATCCAGCACGGAGAATTGAGGCTCGACCTCCTATTTCGCAAAAATGAAAAGGAGATTGCCCTGCTTGGGAAACATCCTGCAATTTTATGGAAGCTGGACAATGTCCGCCGGCATCATTGGGATCATGAAATGGGTTAACGCTATTTAAAGATCGCATGGTCCTTCCGCCATTTACTGTTGTTACGCTGCCATTTTCTGCTCTCTGACTCCATGTGACTCTACCGTTACGTCGATGAAAACGATCACAAAAAGAATTCTCTCTGGCACCGCCACGAATACCTCCCTGAAGCTGAGTCGTTTGGAGACCAATCCGGCCTGCATGGCGGGTGTCCGGACCTCCCGTCCGAATTTCAGCGCCCTGTGAGGCCTGACGAAATTGTAATGGCAGCGAAGCAACTCGAGATGATCTTCGAGACGTTCCTTCCATCGTGCCTGACATATCGTCCGCCGACAAAGATACGCCGAGCCCTGTCGGATCGTCAGATTCAGCCGTTCGATAAAGGATGTGTTCAGTTTCGAGGAATCCTCGGAGTCGCGCAATGCCTGTTCGAATCGCCAGGCAGCGCCGATCACGGCTCTTCGCTCCACCTTGATAACACGATCGTTTCTGCGGGTCTTAATGACCTGGCCGTACAGACATGCTGGTCCAGGACCTTGATCGCCACGTCGCGGCCCAGCTTCTGATCCTTCGCCCGGTATACCTCGCCCATCCCGCCCTTGCCCAGCGGGCTAGTGATTTCATAGTGGCTCAGGGTCATGCCGATCATGAGGCAGATTCCTC
>CAYYTC010000183.1:0-2786 GCA_964474425.1 uncultured Acidobacteriota bacterium | reverse complement strand
CAAAATAATATCACAATAACCTCTGTATGTCTACATACTTATGTACTGATTAGTATCAAGGCTCAAGAAATTGTTACATTGCCGATAACGTGTTCATCGGCCGATTCGATCCTAAGGTGCTGATGGGAAATATCGGCAGTGACGTTGTTCCGTTCAAAAAGCTGCCCGGCTTTCCCCTGAAGATAAACGGCCCCAATGGCTCCTACTATGCGATCACGGTTGCAGGGCAAGGCCACGTGATTTGCTATAACCGTATTGAAAATTTTTGGGATGGGACATGCGTCAATCAGGCCGGCAGAGTTGAAGATCCGCAGGGGGCGCATGCCAATATCGACTTCTACAATAACTACTATTGTAATATTTACGACAATCCTGCCGAAGTCGATACCGGCACGCACAACATCCGTTTTATGCGCAACCTTTGCCTCAATAGCGGACATGCTGCCTTGAGCGCACAGCCTATTTATGGCGGACCGGCGTACTTTATACGGAATATCGTGTACCATGCCCCGGACCGGGGAGCTATCAAGATGTATGACAGACCGGCAGGCGTGATTATGTATCAGAATACGTTCTGCAGCGAAGTGTACATTGGGCAGCCCTCCGCCAATCTAAACGGCCGCGAAGGCGCTGCGAACTTGCATTTCCGCAACAACCTCATGCTGGGAGAAAACCCCGATTCGATGAGGAATTACCGCACCAAGGATTTTGGGGGTATTTACTTTATGGATACCTACACTTCCTATACAACCTCTGACTACAACGGGTTCCGCCCCAATGAAGGGCATGAGGCCCAATTCATGTGGCTCTCCCCTGCCGGCGGCGCCGTTCGCGACTTCAAGAATCCCAGGGAGATGCATTCCTTCAAAACTCTCCAGGAACTCTGTAAGGCGCTGGGGCAGGAGTGCCATGGGATAATGGTGGACTACGATATATTTGAGAATGTGAAAAGGGCGGATCTAAAAGACTTTTCAAGGGTTTTTACGCGCGACGAACTGGATTTCCGGCTTAAGCCGAATGCCGTCGCCGTGGATGCGGGGTGCGTCCTTCCCAACGTTAACGATGGCTTTATCGGGAAGGCTCCGGATCTCGGGGCATTGGAGGTTGGGCTGCCCCTGCCAATATGGGGACCTCGGCCTTAGGAACTTCGGGCTGAGTACCCGGAGTTTCCCGGTGCTGAAAGCGCGGCTGTGTGCTTTCTCGACGACGGGAAAGGACAGGCGGCGTCAGGGTTCCAAAGGCTCTGGACGATGCTCCGGGACAGCGCTGTAAAGAGGCAAATCACCTGGAGCTGGCACTACCAGGGAGCCGGCGACTTTGCGGAGTGTCTCGCTTTCGGGCGCATTGCGGGCGAGCACACTACCGTTGAAAAGCCCTGGTCTTAGCCGGGTTCATGGCCGTCTTTTGGAGAATTTGCCTGCCAATCCATAAGATTGGATTCCGGTACTTTCCGCGTCCATGGCCGGCAGTTTACTCTAATACTCATCCTTCGATGAAACACTCAGACAATTACGCCGGCGCGGATTCTTACGGCTTCCAAGGATTTTTGATCGAGCTGCATCTGCACCCTTAGAATTTTACAGCTCTTCCGCACTTCTTGAGGGATTTCACTTAGAAGAGTAGGGTCAACGATAATAAGGTCATATTGGGAACCCTTCAGCAACATCTCAAACGATCTGTCGGCCACTGAGGCCAGGGAGATTTCCACGTCTGGAGCCTTGATCAGTTTCTGCATTTGAGCGCCTATGAAACCCGCGTAGGGCAAGAAGGTTTGCGGGATAACACGCAGCACGGACGAGTGTGGCTTGATCCGGTCAAGTTCTGCAATCATCTGGTCGCTGTAGCGTACTTCAACGGGAATTACCTCGATCGTTTTGCCGGGCAGAGAGGATTGGACGAGATCGCGTATGAGGTGGTTTGTAATGGCTTTTCGCAGATGTGTTTTATTTCGTGCGGCGTTTTCCAACTCCTGAATCGTCAGGCCGACGACCGGCACCTGCCATAGCTGCGACAGCTCGGCAGCCTGGTTCACAGCAAAAGTCTTCAGGGGATCCACATATGCAATGAATGGAGCCCGGCGCTCGAGTTCCTGCATTTGCTGGCTTAGATATCTGGCGTATGCGGTTGGGGAAATGCCGAGCCGGCGGACCTGGGCAGCAGTATTCCGGATCAATGTGCTGCATTTTGAGTTTATCGAGTTTCGGGATGCGGCAGCGGTCGACACAACCGCTCCCTTGCCGCGCCCTCGACTCAGGACCAGCAACCCGGACTGCCCCAGGGCCTTGTAGGCCCTATATACTTGAGCGTGGTTGACCCCCGTCTTCTTCTCGACTTCGCGGATGGAGGGCAAGCTGTCGCCGCTGTGAATCATTCCCATCCAGACAGCAAGCTTGACCTGTTCTTGAATCTGTTTGATCACAGGAATGAGACTGCCCTGCTCGATAGAAAATTCCATGACGTCCATTCCCTTCTGAGGAAGCGATCCAGCTTGTCTGCATGAACTCTAGCATGGATATATCCCCCTACAAGGCGCTGACTATTGCCCACACGTAACACTGTGGCCGTGTCCCAACCTTGCTTCTTCCTTCCCTAATGCATTCAGCCCCAACGGGGCTGAGTCCCAAAGCCCAGGGTTGGCCGCGCTTTTTGCGGCCTACCCTGGGTAGAGGTGCAGGGTGATGTCTACCCTGAAGGGATTGTGTCCGGACTCAACCCTTTCAGGGTAGGAATTATCCATGTCTCGATCCCCAGGGTTGACCGCAAAAAGCGCGGTCAACCCTGGGCTC
>CAYYTC010000182.1:0-2850 GCA_964474425.1 uncultured Acidobacteriota bacterium | reverse complement strand
AAAAAATCCCTGGCGGAGTGGCTTCAGAATAGGACCAGTGTCACCTGGGAACAACTCAGTCCGGCAGAAAAAAGGGCCCTCCGGACCAGCGTTATTTTCGGGATGGATCCAGGAGCTAGAAAGGCAAACATGAAATCAGAAGTGGTTTTTCGGACTTTTGATGACATCCGGCAAGTAGCGATTCTGGTCGCCGGCTCTCCACCCACCAATACGGTGGTCTGGTCTTCTCCGGTCGGATCTACTTCGGTAAATACCGACCTGGCGGCCACTGTCAAAATCCAACCCAAACACTTTATGACCAAATTAATTCGCGGGGCCGCCTTAACCCAAGCGGGTCGTTAATACTATCTGAGAGCCAGGACGATAAAACGTGATTAACGGTTTTATGGGCAAAGTACTCTGCAATAAGGTAATCGTGTATCAAAAAGCGATTTTCGGCAACTGGATTTCGCTGTAAAATACTCCTGCAATCGGATCGAAGGCAATCAAATAGACATATTGCTTGCTATCAGCAGCTGAAAGAGCGCATGAGGCTATGCCTGTGGAGTCTGGATAGGAAGACTTCAACCGAAACGGCAGCCAATCCATCCTATCCTTGAAACGACATTCGCGGCCCGGCGCCAGACCCGGCCCGCACGAATAAACCTTTTCGATACGGGGGGAGAATGATGGAATCCGGTAATAGCAGGAAAGAAAGCAGGAGGAACTTCATCATGAGCGCCGCGGCGGGAGCAGCGGGACTGGGTGTGGGGGCATCCTTAAGCTGTGCGAACGGAAAGAAAGAAGCAGGAGTGAATGATAGGGTCACTCTTGAAATACTGGAACCCCACGGCGAACTCGCGTTTCCCGAGAGGCGTGGACTATCCGCGCCGCGCCTCAGCAATTTGAATGGGAAGAAAATTGCGATATTGGCGATGTTTCAGGATTCCCTGACATTTTTCGACACGATCAAATCCATGCTGAAGAGACAGTATCCTTCGGTTGAGTTTATCCATTACAGCTATGGAGTCCCGAACTCACCTGATAATACTCCCAAGATAGCCAGTGAATGCGACGGGTGGATCGACGGAGTCAAGGCGTCGGAGACCGGTTCGCGGCATGATGATGGCGCCAGGCTGGAGAAGAGGGGGTGCCCCGGCGTGGCGATCGTATCCGACGCAATAATAAAGGCGAAAAGACTCCTGGTCGACATCAACGGCATGCCGACCTGCCGCGTTTTGGCTGTGCCTGCAGTGGATTACCTTGCCGCCAAGGCGGATCCTGAATTGATGAAACCGGTCGCCGAGGCGGCTTTCGAGTCAATCCACGACGCGCTCATCACACCGCTGAAAAAGGAAGAAAGAGAGGTCGCCAATTTTAGCTATGACTATTCTCCCAAGAAATTCACCGGGGCCGATTATTCCGAGGCAAACGAAAAATTACAGCAGTACTGCGCCGATAACTTTATGACCGACGGCATGCCCATCGTTCCGCCGACTCGGGAAGCAGTCGACAGAATGCTTGCGGGAACGTCCTATCCTCCGGATAAGGAAATAGGACTTATGTTTCCGAAACAAGGCAGGGCAACAGTGGAAAAAATCGCCATCAATGCGGTTATGGCGGGAGCAAGACCCGAGTATCTTCCCGTCATTATTGCCATGATCGAAACCATCACCGCCAAAGATTTCAATCAGTACCATATTGTGAATGAGATCCTGCCCATAACGTTTATCAGCGGACCGATTGTTGAAGAAATCGGGATCAATAATGAGGTTGGCTACCTGGCTCCGGGTCACAGAGCCAATGCCACCATCGGACGGGCAATGCTCATGTGCATGATCAATATAGGCTGGCGCCGTATGGATGTCTATTCCTCGCCGGGAGGCCCCGGCCAGCCTGCCGCGTATGCAAATTACATAATACCGGAAAACCAGAAAGCCAGCCCGTGGGAACCCTATGCGGTTTCCATCGGATTCACGCCCGAAGAAAGCACGGTAACGATATGCGAAGGGATTTATATATCGCGCGGTCCCTCCGAAACCCTGAGCACGAGGAGTTTCAATGAAAGACTCGATCAGATGAGCCGTATGTTCTCACCCTCCGCAGGAGTGTTCGGCTTTTATGGCATGCCTCGGAAAGGCACCGATGTGCGGCACATGATTGCGATTCATCCGACATTCGTGCGGCAGCTGGCAAATGCCGGTTTTACTCGGGATTCTTTTATCAAGTGGCTGCATGACAAAAATACGATCAACTGGGACCGAATGAATGAGGATGAACGCAAAAAGTTCCGGGCAATGGTGGCCGAGGGCAAAGTTCCCGGCATAAAAACTGAAGACTGCAAACCGGGGCTATACAGGGAGCCTTTTGCCGATCCCAAGAATGTGGCGGTTATGGTCGCCGGCACGGGCGCCGGCGGAGTTGTTGTTTTTCAGACCCCCTCCGGCTCAACCGCCCATGTTGAGGATGTCGAAGTGACCAGGCCTTACATGCACAAGGTCATCCACGGAGCTACCCTGACAAAGGCCGGCAGATAGCAGCTATCGGGTTAGAGGCACGCTGTAGTTTGTTTCTCAGGAGGACTAAATATGAGCCGGTCAGCAAAGAGTTATGATGCAGAGCGGATCACGATTTTAAATCCCAGGGGGATTCCTCCTCTAATAAATCTCATACCCATGGCACCCCGTCTGGATACTTTAGGCGGCAAAACGATATATATCATAGACGTCAACTTTCAACTTACCGAGCCGTTTTATGACGCAATCAAAGAGCTTTTAGTCGAGAGATATCCTGAAACTAAATGGATTGTAAAAAATAAATGGATCTTCCGCACAATCTGTGGGTATAAAAGGCAATAAGGAATAATGGCTT
>CAYYTC010000181.1:0-2907 GCA_964474425.1 uncultured Acidobacteriota bacterium | reverse complement strand
GTCCGCCGGATGATGGATTCGGAAAGCTCCGGGATGACTTCCCAGGCCACCTCGCGCACGACATCGGCCGACATCCGTCTCACGACTCTCTCCACGATTGCATCCAGGACTTCCTCCGACATCGGGATGCGGGAAACGGATGGGCCCTGCGTAGCCGCGACGGCCGGAGGCTCGAATCCCTTCGTGCCTGCGCCCGCAGCGGCCAGCGTATCCGAATCAAACAGATCCAGGATGCGACCGGAACCTACGAAGGAATTCCAGGTCCGAGCATTCACCATGCCCTTCCTATTCGTTCCTCCAGCCTTCCCGGCATGCACAACCCCGGACGGTTCCGCGCGATCCGCGCCGGCGCTGTATTCGGCAAGCGTATCGCTGATTTCGGAATGCGCCCCGGCGCCCGTCAACCGATGCACAGTCCCGATAAGCTCCTCGGTGTCGAAAGGCTTTGTCAGTCGGCCGTCGCTCTTCACGCGCGATGCTTCCGACTCGTCGAAAGGCTCAAAAGCACCCGCCAGCAGCAGAACCGGCGTCTGAAACAGCGAAGGATCCTCCTTGATGCGGGCACACACGTCATAGCCGCTGCACCCGGGCATAAAAACATCGGCAAGAACGATGTCAGGCCTGAAATCCCTTATGGCATCCAGGGCGGAATCGCCGTCGGACGCCGCTTCGACCACGGCATCCTCACCGCTGAAGGCAAGCGAAACTATTTTATGAATCGTGACGCTGTCGTCCGCTACGAATATTTTTAGAGTCATCCCCAACTCGATTCCAGAGGGTTTATTTGCCGGTCTTCCTTTTCCGCTTGGCGGGCTCCTTTTTCTTCTCGTCGCTGCCCGCAGCGGCGCCGCCCGTCCCGGATCCCAATACCGTGGTGTCCTCCACTTCTCCCGTGGAGCTCTTTCTCAGGATGGTTTCAATCTGGATGCCATCCGTCGTCGTCTGCCCGCCGGCGCCCTGCTTGGCCAGCTGCGTATCCTCGGTTTTGGATTTTTCCGCCTCGAGGGTTTTCTTGGCCTCCTCGTACCGGTCGGGAATTCCCACAAACCCCAGCGCCTTGCCGAAGTCTATAAACGGCTTCAAGGGAGAAAAGCCTTCGTCGGGCTTCAGGCGCGCCTGGTTTGCGGCCGCAAGTTTCGTATCGACAGGAGGCAGCGGCTTGCCCAGCAAATTCATGCGGGCTATCGCCTCCTCGGCGCGCCGGCTGAACGGATACTCGGAAATAACTTTCCCGTAATAAATGGCCGCCTCGTCGGGATTATTGCTCCTCTCCAGCGCGTTGCCCAGACGGAATAAAATGTCGTCCATGCCGGAAAAATCCGGATATTTGTCGATGACTTCCTGGAAACGCCCGCGCGCTCCGGCATAGTTGCCGCGATCCAGGTAGAACTGCCCGACCCCATAATCCCCCAGCGCGAGGTTTTCCTGGACTTCGGAGAGAAATCGCTTTGCGATCGGGATGTAATCGCTGTCGGGAAACTGCTCCATCATTCTTTTGATGGCCGCTTCCGCCTTGTAGGAATACTGCTGGTCCCTGTCCGGAGTACGCATCATTTTCATGTTTGCCGAGATGATCTTCATTTGCGCGTCCGGAGCTTTGGGGTGCGCCGGGAAAAAGACGATGAAATTGGTGTACTGGTCTTCCGCCTGGATCCAATTTTCGGTGCCGCCTTCTTCATAGAACGAATCGCCGATGGCGAGGTAGGACTCCGCGGCCATTTCACTGTCGGGGTAGGTATTGATCAGGGTTTGGAACGCGAGGCGCGCTTTGATGTACTGGCTCTTTTCGAGATACTGCGATCCCGTTTCGAAGAGGGTTTTATCGGGCGGCACGACGCTTTTCTGAAGCTTTGCGCCCTTCTGACCGCATCCCCAGGCGCAAAGCAAAAGAATGCCCGGAAGCACACAGCGTATAATGGATTTCATCGCCTAACCGCCTCCTCAATCATCCAAAGGGGACGAAGCGTGGATACGAGGACCGGCGCTAATCCGCATTTCTCATATACCGCTCGGCAATCCCCTTCATTTCCCGAAACGCCTCGGAAGCGTTCGCATGGCCAAAAACAGCGGATCCGGCCACAATGATCTCAGCTCCCGCGGTGAGGACTTCGTGAAGATTGTCCGGACCGATCCCGCCGTCGACCTCAATTCTGCATCCATAACCGTTGGACGCGATCATTTCCTTGAGCTTTCGGATTTTCTTCAGGGTCGAAGGAATGAATTTCTGCCCGCCGAAGCCGGGATTCACGGTCATGATAAGAACGTAATCCGCCAGGTGCAAAACTTCATCCAGCAGGCTCAAAGAGGTGCCCGGATTGACGGCAATCCCCGCCCGCACCCGGTTCTCCTTCAGGTATCGCAGCGTACGTTCCAGGTGCACATCCGCTTCCACGTGCACCGAAATCCAGTCGGCTCCGGCCCGGATAAAATCGTCCAGGTACCGGTCCGGGTTCCGGATCATCAGGTGAGTGTCCAGCTGCAGCTTCGTGATTTTTCGAACCGAAGCAACCACCGGCGGGCCGACGGTTATATTGGGCACAAAATGCCCGTCCATGACATCCACATGGACCAACGAAGCTCCGGCGCTCTCCACTTTGCCGATTTCGCGAGCCAGATTGGAAAAATCCGCGGCCAATATCGAGGGCGCTATCTCTATCGCCTGTCCCACTTCCCTGTACCACCTCAACAGTCGTGATCCATTACGCGGTGAAGGGTATCACAGCGTACCGGCCGATTCAAGGCGCTAACCGTCTAAGGGATTGCGCGAAAATAACTTGGACTTCCCCCACGCAACGCCATCCATTACCGCTGCCGAACCATCAGGGCGGCAAAAAAACCGTCCCACAGCCGGGTGGATGGAAAGGTGCGCACCATCATGTCCTGACCCGTCCAGGACTCTATTCCCGG
>CAYYTC010000180.1:0-2917 GCA_964474425.1 uncultured Acidobacteriota bacterium | reverse complement strand
GGGGCAAAAATTCTCAAGATTAAACCTTGGGCTGCATGAAGCCCACAATGCGGACCTGTAATCGGGATCAAGTTTCCCACATCCTAAGACTTATGGAAAATGGCGTCTAATAGGCTTATTTTTCTCAGACCGAAATACTCGTAGATATCTGTGACCATATTGGGGTACACTTGGTTATGGTCCAATGGAAACGCTTTGGCGTCATTGTTGTCAAATACTTGACCGACCATGATCCACAGCACGTCCATGTTTTTCAGGACGGCGTGCGGATCCTCAAATTCGACATTGAAAACTGGACGGTTATGGAATGCAGAATGACACCGATAGCGCGAAGAGCTCTGGAATTGCTCCGAAAAGAAGGAATGTTCGATGAGAAATCCAAAGTTTAAGCAAATCACTCCTAACTATAAAAAGAGAGTTCTCGAAGTTGTCCTCCGGGAGGGAAAGAAACTAAACCGTTACAGCCTTCCGTTTGCCGTTTTTGCGGGCATGAAGATTGGATCCGATAACCGATTTACTTCGATTACGATCGACGCCGATCTTGCGGAACAAGGTGCGAGCTTTATATTGGAGGATGGAACGCGGGGAGATTTTCCTGCTGATTTTGTATTGTATTATTCGGACCCCACTTACCAATGGTCGCCTATCAATCAGCTCAAGCGGGCATTGAAAACAAAGATCTCCGATTCGAAACTCTCTCTGCGCGTTTTGGCAGATGCTCTCAATACCTCCCCAACGCAGGTTGTACGTCTCCTCCAGGAGAATCGGGCTTCAAAACAATTCCTGCAGCTTTCCAAAATAGCTCAGGTTGCCGGATATAGCATTGAAATCAAGCTCAGGAAAAGAACTGCCGCCTAAGAAGTGAGCCTGACCAGAAATAGATTCTTTCCCCCAACGCGACCTCGTGGGAGTTTGACCAGAAAACGATTTTATTCTCGTCCCTCCGTTGCGGCTCAACGCAGCGTCATTCCTGCAAATCTTCGGGGAGTGGGGAGATTTATAGCCAGGGGGGCGCGGAAACGCGGTAAAATAGGGGTGGGAGACACTGATAATGACGAGAGAATTCAGCGTGATCATCGAGCGTGATGCCGATGGGTACTATGTGGGCACCGTTCCAGCATTGCGCGGCTGCCATTCACAAGCGCATTCCCTGGATGAACTGATGATCCGAATTCGAGAGGCTGTCGAAGTCTGCCTCGAAGCCCAGGGCGGCAGTTTGGAACCCCTCGACTTCGTCGGCATTCAGACGATCCGCATCGCCTCATGAACCGCCTCCCCAGATTGACCGGAAGAGAGGTCATTCGCGCGCTCGCCGTAGCCGGATTTGAAACGGTTCGAATTAAGGGGAGCCATCATTTTCTTCAGCACGCGGATGGGCGTGTGACTGTTATTCCTATGCACCCTGGAGAAACCATCGGCCCCGGCCTCATGGCGAAAATTCTCCGCGACTGCGACATGACGCAGGAGGAATTCACAGCCCTCCTCTAATCGACAGGCATAAAGACTTCCAGATTTTCGCGGAAGCAGTGCCCGAAAGCGCGTTTCTCATAACGGGACAACCATCGGGGCAAACTTCACCTGCACGTGCGAACGGAGGGAAAATGCGGGGCAGACCGAGGCAACAGGTCTGCCCCACTGAGTCTTACTTGAACAGCAGCGGCGCGAATTCGCGCAGGCAACGCCGCCAGGTCAAGAACTCGTGAGCGGTTCTCGGGGATACATAGGCGACAGCGTTGATGCCGTTCTTCTTCAGTTCATCCGCCGCGGCAATGTTCGCCTCGGGCCTTTCCAGCTCTCCGCTGCCAAAGAACACGGCCTTCACCTGTTTCTTGAAAGCGGCCGGGTCCTTCACTTCGGCGAGCGTGATGTTGCCGCCGCTGAACAAGCCTATGTAGGAGAACTTGTCCAGGTTGGCCATCGTGGTGCTCTTGGTCTGCATGCCGCCCATGGAGAGTCCGGCCATCGCGCGGTTCGCCGAACCGGGGAGCGCGCGGTAGGTCTTCTCGATCATGGGGATCAGATCGATGAGCATCATATCGGTGAACGCCGAACCGCCCAGCATTCCGCCGGCTCCGCGTCCAGCACCGGGTCCCCGTCCAGGCCCGACTCCGCGACCCGCGCCCGGAGTCCCACTTCCCCCGGCCTGAGCAGAGCTATCGCTGGGATCCGGCACCAGGCCACGGGCGGCGAACAATGTCGCGCCGGCGCCGGGCTTAACCGCATTCAGATTATCCATCACAATAATCATCGGCTTGACTTTCTTGTCCGCGATCATCGTATCCATAATGTGGGGAACGCGGCCTTGCGTGAACCAGGCGGTCTCGTCCTCTCCCCAGCCGTGCTGCAGGTAGAACACCGGGTACTTGGTTGACTTCCCGTCGTAATCCGGCGGCGTGTACACGAAGCAGCGACGCCACTTGTTGGTAACCGTCGAGAAATACCACTGCTCACTGACGCGGCCGTGCGGGATGCCATTTCTCGGTTGGTAGAACTCCTGGTCCGGCGCAGGAATTTCGATTCCGCTGTTCCACCAGCCGGAGCCGAAGTAGGTGCGGGTGGACGGATCCGCAACCGTGGCGCCGTCAATGTTGAGGCCGTAGTAGTGGAAACCCTCCACGGCCGGCTGCGGGGTGGTGCCGCTCCAAATGTTGTCCGGTCCCTTCGTCAGAGCCAGACTTCCGACGCGTACCGACTGCGCGTTCGGCGCGATCACGCGATACATCACTCGGTTATCGGGAAAAATGCAGGGGTACTTCGCCTCGGGAATATTCAGCGGGTTGGGCGTGCAGTTGGCCGGAGCCTGCGCCCGGCATAGCCCGGCGCCCAGCATCAAGACCAACATCAAAAAAATAAGCGTCGATTTCATGAGTTCTCCTTTTGTTGAAGAGCGCGCAACGCCCACAGGAGGCGCACACAC
>CAYYTC010000179.1:0-3096 GCA_964474425.1 uncultured Acidobacteriota bacterium | reverse complement strand
TGTTCGCATACCAGATAAGCATGTATTGGCTAAACCAGATGTACATCCAGAAGGTGGAGAAGGCGAACAGCAGTTTGCCAAGGTCATGCAGGTGCTCATCGGTTACGAAATTGCGAAGCGGTTCCGAGCGCCGCAGCCAGACAACCAGCAGAATGATGGCAGCTAAGCCGGACGAAAACATGCCGGAGAAACTGTAAATTCCGAAGATTGTGCTCGACCAGTGCGGTTCCAGCGACATTATCCAATCAAAACTTGCCAGTGAAAAGGTGACGGAAAAAATTACAATGAATACCACGGAGAGCCTGATATTCCGGGATGTATCTGCCGGGTCCCGGGTGTCATCCTGAAGCCGCGATGTCTTCAAAATGGCCTTCGTGAAGATAAACCAAAGCGCAAGATAGAGCAGGGCGCGTGCCAGGAAGAAGGGATAACTTAGCCACATCGCTTTGAATCCGGTCATCTCCCCGCGGTCGTGAATCCATGGGTAGAGCGAAGATCCAGAGATGAGGGCGACAATCAAAATGGCTGCGCCAAAGGGCAGGATAGCGCACATTGCCTCCGGCACGCGCCGGAAAGCAGTGCCCCATGCTGCTCCGCTGGCATACAGGACGGCAACAAATATGATGCCTGCCAGGCCCAAACACACAAGCTCATATCCGGCAATAAGAATGCTTCCTAACGCGCGCTGCGATCCCTGCAACAGCCCGGCGAGAAGAGTGAGAAATCCGGCCGCGGCCAATCCGTAGAGCCACTTCTGAAATGACGAAGACAAGCGGAAGTCGGGCCATTTCTCGTTCATTTTTGTTGCTCCTGTCCGGCCGGCGGGATTGGCGCTGCCTGCATTGCCTGCGCACTTTTCTGGAGTGATCTCACGTGCAGGATCGCCCTCCACCGGTCGTCTTCGGATATTTGAGAGGCATAGGAAGGCATATTTTTCTGCCCGTAGGTAAGGATGTGAAACATCCGGCCATCTTTTAGACTCATTGTGTTCGCGCTGCTGAACGGAGGAGGTGCCGGGAAACCTCGCAGGGTGACCGGTCCATCGCCTTTCCCGATCTGTCCGTGACACGGAAAGCACCATGTGCGGAACACGAACTCGCCTCGCGTGGATGCCGTGAGATCCTTATCGTTATATGGATTCTTCAACTCCTCACCTGCACGGATTGCATCAGCCTCCGTGGCTTGGTATTCGACGGAATGGAAGCCACGCGGGATAGTGTCCCGGGGCGGTTCCTGCAGAGTCTTTCCATCGCTGAAGTTGGTATTGGCCGAATATGCTTTGTAAGCTGCGGTTCGGACCATCTCGGGAAGGACCTCTACGTTTGGCCGGGACGGATATGACCGGATCAGGAGGCCGCTCACAACACTTATTACAAGCGCAACAGCCAGAATCAGGTTGAGCTTCACGGCAATGCCTCCTCTGTGCGCTCAATGACTTCGACGGCTCCATACCGCTCCAGCAGCCGGCGAACCCGGGCCGGCTCAAAGGCAGCATCCGTTTCCTCGATCACCAGCGCAAAGTGATCGGTGGTCACACCTTGAATGACGGCTGCTGCCCGGCGGCCGGGATAGAGACGACTAACGATGAAGAAGGCGATCACTGTGCTGACACCGGCGAATAGCACCATCACCTCGAATGTGATCGGGACAAAGGCCGGTAATGAGTTCCAGGGTTTACCGCCAACATTGACGGGCCAATCGGAAGCAGTTGTCCAGTATTCGAACCAGATTTTGGCCGCAGCGCCAAACAAGCCCAGGAGAAAGCATGTCCAAGGCAGTCGCCATGGCTTTTTAAGGCCCATCGCCTCGTCAAGACCGTGAACTGCGTAGGGAGCGTAGATATCCGAAATGGTATAACCTTGTTTGCGCACCTCGCGGGTCACAGAGAGAATGTCGTTTTCGTCTTGAAAGATGCCGACCATGACGCGACCGCTCATTTGTTGTTTCCCCTTTCCGCGCGTTCATGCGCCGCGACGCCTTTCACTTCCGCCATCGCGATAACAGGCAGGATGCGGCAGAAGATCAGAAAGCAGGTGAAGAAGAGCCCGAAGCTGCCCATCAGCGTCGCCACCTCGATGGGTGTAGGCCGATAGGTTGCCCAATTCGATGGAAGATAGTCTCGATGCAAACTGGCTACAATAATCACGAACCGCTCGAACCACATCCCGACATTAATCAGGAGACTGATAGCGAAGACCACGGCGACATTTGTCCGTACTCGCCTGAACCAAAGCAACTGCGGGATCAGAACATTGCAGCTTATCATTGTCCAAAAAGCCCATGCGAAGGGGCCAAACGCACGGTTCAACGAAGCAAACTTCTCATACGGATTGCTTGAATACTGGGCCATAAAGATTTCGGTGCCATAGGCGAGGGCAACAATGCCGCTTGTCAGGATGACAAGCTTGCACATGACATCGATGTGCCGCAACGTTATGAAATTCTCAAGATTCATCACCTTGCGGGCGACGAGAACCAATGTCAGCACCATTGCCATTCCGGAAAAAATGGCGCCTGCAACGAAATAGGGTGGAAAGATCGTGCTGTGCCAGCCGGGGACTACCGCAGTCGCAAAATCCCAGCTGACGATAGTGTGCACCGAGACTACCAGGGCCGTGGCGAGGCCGGCCAAAAGCGTATAGACGGTCTCATAGCGCTGCCAGGTTCTGTATGATCCATCCCATCCGAGGCTGAAAAACCCGAAGAGGATGCGCCGCAATCCTTGTTTCGCCCGGTCTCGAATTGTTGCCAAATCAGGAAGCAGGCCGAGGTACCAGAACATGAGGGAAATGATGAAGTAGGTCGAAATGGCGAAAGCATCCCACGCCAGCGGCGAACGAAAATTCATCCAGAGGGGGCCGCGGAAATTAGGATAGGGAAAAATCCAGTATCCCATCCAGGGCCGGCCCATATGAATCAGGGGAAAAACCGCCGCGCACATCACCGCGAACAATGTCATAGCCTCGGCAGAACGATTGACTGAGGTTCGCCATCGTTGTCGGAAGAGAAACAGGATGGCTGAAATCAGTGTGCCGGCATGACCAATCCCGATCCAAAAAACAAAGTTCGTAATACCGAATGCCCATCCGACTGTGT
>CAYYTC010000178.1:0-3192 GCA_964474425.1 uncultured Acidobacteriota bacterium | reverse complement strand
GTTAGTGGTTAGTGGTTAGTGGTTAGTGGTTAGTGGTTAGTGGTTAGTGGTTAGTGGTTAGTGGTTAGTGGTTAGTGGTATATCTTTGAACTATTAGAATTGGGATTTTTCAACAGCTTTTCGAAAACATATCATGCAGCTAACAACTAACCGCTAACCACTAACCGCTAATACAGGGTGCAGGAATGAAAGTCATCGAGATTTTTTTCAGCATACAGGGGGAGTCGTCATTCGCCGGCCGGCCCTGCGCTTTCATTCGGCTGGCCGGCTGCAATCTCCGCTGCAGCTACTGCGATTCCGAGTATGCCTTTTATGATGGTGCGGAAATGTCCGTCCCCGAAATAATGAAAGCCGTTGAGCCGTATCCCACTGAGCTTGCCTTGGTCACAGGCGGAGAACCGATGCTTCAGGAATCGGTTCATCAGCTTTTCGGGCAATTGCTCGAAAGAGGCTATACGGTTCTGCTTGAGACCGGTGGGCAGGTCTTGCTGTCGCAGGTGGATCCGCGCGTGCATAAAATTATGGACTTCAAATGTCCTTCCAGCGGGATGTGCGGCCACAATGATTACCGGAATGCAGATTGCTTAACGCGCAACGATGAGGTTAAGTTTGTAATCGGCGGCCGCGAGGATTTTGACTGGGCCTGTGATATTGTGCGCCGTCACGATCTGGCTTCCCGGGCTGGAGTCATTCTCTTCGCTCCGGTTTTCGGGAAGCTGCCCTGGGCCGATCTGGCCGAATGGATCCTGAACTGCGGTCTACCTGTCCGGCTGCAACTGCAGTTGCACAAGATTATTTGGCCGGATATTTCGCGCGGGGTATAGCCATCGACGGACGGGTTGAGATGCCGCGCCCGCAAAAAGTCTCCACATGAGTATTTGGGATCTGGCGGGTCCAATCAGGCAGCGGATAAGCGAGGAAAATGGAATCCTGCGCAAGCCGGCTTCTCTCAAAATCGCCCTCTGCCATCCCGCTCCCTACTTGGTGGCAATGAGTTCGCTTGGATTTCAGACAATCTATCGCGAGATTCATCAGCACCCGGGAGCAAGCGCCGAGCGGGCTTTCCTGCCGGAAAATATCGCCGAATACAGGAGGAGCCGCACTCCCGTATTCAGCTACGAAGGCGAAACGCCGCTTTCGGAATTCCCAATCGTGGCCTTTTCCATAGCCTATGAACTGGAGCTGACGGGCCTTTTGGAGATGCTGGACCTTAGCGGCATTCCGGTGCTCAGGCAGGACCGCAACGAAAGGCATCCGCTCGTGATAGCGGGCGGTCCTTTGACGGCTTCCAATCCGGCAATCATGGCTCCCTTTATAGATCTGATAATCCTTGGCGAAGGGGAAGAGCTGATCCATGGATTCTTGGACGCTGCCGCCGAAACTGCCACCAGGGGATTGCCGGACAGATTTTCCGGAACGCCCGGCTGCTATGCGCCCGGATTGACGGCGAAGATGCCCGGCTTGGCAAGGATCGACGATACCGGCCTTCCCGCCTATTCCCAGATTCTCACAAAGAATACCGTTCTGGCTTCAATGTTTCTGATAGAACCGGAGCGGGGCTGTTCAAGAAATTGCGCTTATTGTGTCATGCGGCGCACGTCAAGCAGAGGAATGCGGCCCGTTTCCCCCGAAAAGGTGATCGCGCATATCCCGGAAAACGCACGGCGGGTAGGACTGGTCGGAGCGGCAGTTACGGATCATCCTCAAATCAGGGAACTCGTTGACAAAATTGTTGCCGGCGGGCGTGAAATTGGTATTTCGAGCCTGCAGGCCGACCGCCTGGATGAAGAGCTGGTGCATTCACTTGCGCGAGGAGGGTATAGGAGTCTTACGACGGCTCTGGATGGCGCTTCCCAGAGACTGCGCGATCTCATGAACCGGCACACTGCCGAAAAACACCTTATTCGCGCGGCCGAACTGGTGCGGGATGCCGGATTGCAGAGGATGAAGCTTTATGTGATGCTGGGGCTCCCGGGAGAAAAAATGGACGACGTCGATGAACTCATCCGTTTTTGCATTGAACTTTCGAAAATTACGCCTCTATCCCTGAGCATCTCCCCATTTGTGGCCAAACGAAACACTCCTCTGGATGGAGCCGGCTTCGAACCGATACCCCTGCTGACGGAAAAGTTGTCAAAAACGCGCCGGGATCTTAAGAATAATGTTGCGGTCCGGGAAAGTTCTATCCGCTGGGCATGGGTGGAATACATGCTTTCTCAAGGTGATGAAACTGCCGGGTTGGCCGCGATGGATGCATGGCGCGCCGGGGGCAGCTTCTCATCATGGAAGAAGGCTTTTTCCCGCCGCGGGATCGAGGCGTTCCAAAGACCGCCGCTTTCCGGCGGCGCCGGGAAAGCTCCGGAAACTTATGCATAAATGCCAAGTGTTCAACGAACGGCCGCCTGCCATGTATCTTTACGGACCATGCGTACGTCTATCCAAGCGCGGTCTCTATCCGTTGTGTCTTATTTTGCTGGCAGGATATCTGGCGTCTGTGGGGCGCGGCGACGATCAGAAATCCTCGCGCGAAGAAGCGCGTTTTGACATATATGTTGCCGGAAAGGAGATCGGCCAGGAGAAATTTGCTGTTCTATTCTCGGCTGATTCCTCAAGCAGCAGTTCGATCCTGAATTTCAGGGATCCCGGAGGGAAGCACCGGAAAGTGCGTATCGAGACCCAGCTCGATATGGACCCTCAGTTTCTGCCGCGTGCCTATAAGTTGAATCTGGATGTCGACGGGCAGAAGGGCGCCATGAACGGGCGGTTTATGCCCGGCCAGGCCATGTTCGAATATGAGGGAACCGGGTCTCCCGTGAAAAGAGGTTTGCTTGCCGGCGACCGGTACACCCTTCTCGATACAAATGTTTTCCACCATTTTATTTTTATTGCACGGCTTTTCGATCTTTCTTCCGCGAAGGATTCCCAATCTGTTGAGGTAATCGTCCCCCAGGAAATGAACAATGGCACGCTCAGGATTCGCGAGATAGGCATGGAAAAGTTGCAGGCACAAGGCAAGAAGAGGGATCTTCATCGCCTCAGGGCCGATTCAGGGCAATTGCAGATCGATCTGTGGATCGATGACCGCAATATCCTGTACAAAATCGCCATCCCGAACAAGAAGATCGAGGTGATAAGAAATTAGCGGTTAGCGGTTAGCGGTTAGCGGTTAGCGGTTAGCGGTTAGCGGTTAGC
>CAYYTC010000177.1:0-3198 GCA_964474425.1 uncultured Acidobacteriota bacterium | reverse complement strand
CGGCCGGGCCTATTGCCTGCCGGCCCTCCGGGCCTAAATTCTGAGTTTCGCGACAAAAACTAAGTAGCGCAAACAATTTCCGACCGCAGGCGGCGTGGGCCTGCGGCGCTTTGGAGGAATCGACATGAAATCCGTGAAAACCAGCATGCATCTGGCCGCCGCCCTTCTGCTTGTTTTTTTTGTCTCCTGCATGAGCCGGGAGGACAAGGCCGCCAAGATGGCTCCCCCCAAAACGCAGAGCGCACTCTCGCCGGAATCCCGGCAACTGATGGCCTTGCTGCCCGGAGACAATGCCGTGGCCGGGTGGATCCGGAAACCGGAGGTCCGCTTTTTCAACCCCGACGACCTTTTTGAGTTCATCAACGGAGCGGCCGAAAATTATCTGATCTATGGGTTTGAGGAGGTCGTCACGGCCGAATATAGCCATGCGCAGGATGCATCCGAGGCCGTCGTGGAGATCTACCGGATGAAAGACCCGCGCAACGCCCTCGGGATTTACGCGTCGGAATTGAATCCCGACTCGGAGTTCCTGACAATCGGGGCGGAAGGCTATCTCGGGGGGACGGCGCTCCATTTCTGGTCCGGGCCTTACTATGCCAAAATTACCGTTTTCCAGGAAAGCGATGCGCTCAAGGATGCGATGAAAAATTTCGCACAGCGTATGAGCGAAAAGATGGGCGCCTCCGGAGCTCCGCTTCCGGAAATTGCGGCCTTCCCGAGCAGGGACCTGGTTCCGCATTCCGTGCGGTATTTGCCCAAAGACATCCTCGGACAGAGCTATCTGACGCAGGGATTTGAAGCGAGCTACCGCAAAGGCGCCGGCAGCTATAAACTTGTCATCGCTGCACCCGGCGACGGCGAAGCCGCAAAGGAAGCCCTTGCCAGATACCGGCAATTTACGGAATCCCACGGCGAAGTGCTGCGCGACCTGAAATCTCCGGGTGACGGCGGTTTCCTGGGCAAAGACGAATATTACGGAAGCATGGCCGCCCTGCGCAACGGCAACCGCCTCATCATCGCACTCGGCGGCCCCTCGGCCGAGTTTGCCCTGTCGCAGGCCGCGGCGTGCGTGAAATAAGCCTCCGGCTTCTCCGGCGCCGCCCCTGGAACACAAAAACAGCCGCGGAAAACCGCGGCTGTTTTTGTGTTCTTAACGCTTCCTTCGGCTGCGGCGTTCCGGTCCGCCGGGGCAACGCAACCGGCCGTTATACGCCACCCGCGGCATGAGACCTTCGATCCGCAAAGCCCAAATTCTCCTGGCTGCAGAATCCGGTGAAAAGGGCAACCTAAAGGTACATGGCTTTCAAATCGGCGATGTTGGCCGCTATGTTGACGTCTTTGGCGCAGCGCGCGCTGCAGTCCAAACAGGAGGCGCAAAGGCGCAGGTGCGCGCTTTCCCGGATTTCGTCCAGCGTGGCGCGGGCATGGATGAAATTGCCATAGCGCGCCGCGTACATATGCGTGCGCATCAGCGTCGGTATGTCCACTCCCCGGCGGCATGACGGCAGGCATTGGCCGCATTGCTGGCAGAACTGAATTGAGGCACGGAGATTTTTCTCCGCCAGGAACTGCTTCTCCGTTTCCGTGTATTGCAGGCCGTAGGCGACGGAGAAATCCTCCTTCATGTGCTCGAAATTCGTGTATCCCGGTATGGCGGTGGTCACTTCAGGGTGATTCAGCACCCATTTGAGCGCCGCAGTCTGATTCACAGGATCGCTCGGCCCCGTCCCCCGCCGGCCGGTAGCCTGCGTCTTCATCGCAATAATCCCGATGCCGCTGGCAGCCGCTTTTTGAATGGCCTCGATCAGGGCGCTGTCGCCCGCCTGGGTAAAATTGAAAGACACGGTGATCGCGTCATAAAATTTGGACCGGACGGCGTCCCGGAGGATATCCGCCTGTGCCATATGGGACGAGACGCCCACGAAGCGCGCACGCTTCTGCTGTTTTGCTTCACTCAGCGCCTGCATCAATCCCGGGTCGTTCATTTCGGCGACCGTCGGCCCGTGAATCAGCAGCATATCCACGTAATCGGTCTGGAGCCTCTTCAGGCATCCGTCGAAATCGGCGAGCACCTGCTTTTGGGTCTCTTCGGGGGATGCGGCTCCGCGCGGTTTTCTGATCTTGGTTTGAATCAGCACCTTGTCGCGCACTCCGAGGCTTTTAATGACGGAGCCGACCATCTCTTCGTTTCGGCCGCCCTGATATCCCATGGCGGTGTCAAAGAGGCGGACGCCGATCTCATAGGACTGCTTGACCACCGCCGGATTGTCCGCGTTCATCACTCCCATGCTTACTATGGGGATCTGCAAGCCCGTGCGCCCCAACTTGCGATGGATGATCGAGGCGCCTGCTTGAGGCTTTGCCATTTCGGGGCCCAAATCCAGGCGGGGCAGCGCCAGAGGAGTAACTGCGAGAGCGCCTGTGGATAAAAATTTCCTTCTGCTTAAGGTTTCCGTTAACGGCATAAAATGGAATCTCCTTTGGGGAATTGTTTCCTGCATTATATCCGCGCCTGCTGCCTGCGAGCAGTCTCCGGAAACCCGGTACTGCCCTGGCGGAAAAACCGCATGCATTCATGGCACGCGGCCATCACCGAATGATCAGGCGTGGAACGGCTGGTTCTGCCCCTCGTCCTCAAAAAAGTCTTTTTTAGAAGCAACGCTCGCTGAGCCCGCAACTGCATGCGATCTCGATCCGCGGGGAGGGCATTAAAAATCCCATCGGCGAGGTTTCAAACAATTCACTGCATCCAGGCCTGCCTGCGAAAACCTGAATCCGGATGCTGGGGACATAGCGGCTCTTCCGGAGTCACAATATGACCCTGATATATTGATGACATACGGCCTTCAGGGCGTCAAGCCTGGGTTTACGGAATGCCATGGGAGACCGACATCAGCCATCAGGGCCGGGCCGCGATTGTCAGGTGCCTCAGGCAAAGCCCGAGGCTTGAAAGATTTGAACCGCTCAAAGCGGTTGGACTAGTTACGCCGGTCTTGAACGCTGACTTACGCGGGAAAAAGCCGATGAGGCGCTTCCGATCCTCGCCGAACAAATAGACGATTGTCAGCGCTTTTATCAGCGTTTCAAAATACGGAGCTGTCAAACTCTTTGAGTCCTCCGGCAGAGCCGGGGGGTTACCAATTTAATTAGTTTCTGTCGCGAAACTCAGAATTTAGGCCCGGAGGGCCGTCAGGCCGG
>CAYYTC010000176.1:0-3237 GCA_964474425.1 uncultured Acidobacteriota bacterium | reverse complement strand
CGAGGATGGGCAAGGAGCAGGAATGAGGCAATGCCCCTTGCCCATTCGTTTATATATACGAATGGGGCGTGCGACATAAATGTGGGTATAAATTAACGATTTCTTTTTATGCCTCCCTATTCTGAATGCTATTATAGCATTCAGAATAGGGAGGCGCTATGGCTGACACCCTCGAAAACCTCGAAAACCGAAGAAGTGATCTATACCAGCAAATGATGGCCCTCGGTGACTTTCGACCGGGAACGATCTCCGCCAATTACCGTAAGTGCGGCAAATCAAAGTGTGCCTGTTCGCAACCGGGACATCCGGGACATGGCCCCCAATACCTCTGGAACACTACGAGCGGAGGAAAAAGCCGCGCGCAAAGCTTGCAGCTTGGGCCGCAACTGGAGAAAACGCTAATGGAATTGGAGCATCACAAGAATTTTCTCTGCCTTTGCAAAGAACTGGTTGAAGTTAATGAAAAGATTTGCAGGCTACGGCCCGTTGTCCCGATCAAGGATGAAAAGGAACTCGATGCGCTGAAAAAAAAATTGCAGAGGCAGTTTGCTGGGAAGCTGCGCAGGAAATAGAACGGGTCGTGCAGCGGGTATTGCGAGATGTCGAACAACGTGGGCATTTCGACCTGGAGTCCGGCGAGATGGCCATTCGCGCCACTTCGCACCGCATAGGCGAATGACGACCGCCGTGTTCCTTAACCTCGAAGGTGTCTGGTTGCATCTTTTGTAAGTGGGTAGAGCAAGACAGCTTTCCTGGAGCGCTGTAAAGGCTTTTGTGTCACAGTTCTCTCCGATCGACCCTGATTATAAATTGACAGTCGCCTCTCTTGATCGATGGACCAGCATAGCATTATAGTAGAGCCTGCGATTTAGACGGTGGAATGCGTCGCAGAAATTCCAGAATTCGATCGTATATGCTTCACGCACGTAACCGGCTCTTGCAGCCATCCCGGTCTGAAGCCGGTGCTTTCAATTCTCAGGCCGCAATCCATGTCATTACCGGTGCATGAATTGCAGATATTGAGACAGCGAGGATATCATATGAAAACAAGGAGAGGTGTGAGAGAACATCCGGGCGCAGGCGCCTGGATACTGGTGGTGGTGTTGATGGCGGTGGCGGCCGGCGCCTGCGCGATGCGATCAGAGGAACTTAAGGCTCTCGATCCGCGCGGATTCTGGCCGGCCGTCGAGCGGATTCCTTTGACCCCACGGCTGCCCAGCGTAAAGGATCAGCGGATCTATATCGTTATGTCCTGGCCGGCCAACTCGGGCTTTGATACTGTGGTCAAGGATCTGGAGGGCCTCCTCAAGCAGCGCGGCGCCAAAGAGGTCACCATCAAGCGGCGGAATGTGAGCTATTCAGAAGACGATCCTCCATTGTGGGCTGAGATGAAGGAGAAGTGCGACGCATTCCTTTATGTGGCGGCGCCCTCTTCATCGACCACGTCGTATGCCTTCAAATGGAGCGCGAAACTCGAAAAAATGGGCCTTCCCGGCGCCGTGGTGAATTTCGACGAACTCAACAGCGTCGGGGACACCACGAATGTGCGCGAAGGCGCGCTGGTGCGCCGTTCGGCTTTCGGCTACCCGGCTGAAACCATGGCAAAACCGGCCTATGACGCAGCTGTAAACCTTGCCGTCGACAATCTAACCAAGCCTTTGACGGCCGACGAAAAAGCCACCGGAATCACCCAGCCCAAGCCGAGGCCGGACGTGTTCGCAACCGGCAATTTCGACAGCATTCAAAAGGCCTTCTACGAGGCTAAAATGACCGACGGCTTGCCGATCGTGCCGCCGACCGCCGAACGTGTGGCCGCAATGCTTAAAGGCACAAGCCATCCAGCCGACGAAGTTGTGGCCGAGGCATTGATGCCCGAAGGGCTGAAGGTCACCGTGCGCCAGGTGGCGATCAATGCAGTGATGGCCGGCTGCCTGCCCGAGCATATGCCGGTTTTGCTGGCCACTATCGAGGCGTATCAGAAACACAATCTGAACTCGATTCTGCGCTCAACCAATCCGTTTTCCTTCATGCAGGTGGTGAACGGGCCGATCGCTCAACAAATCAAGATGAATTCGGGCACCGGTGCAATAAGCCCCGGCAATCGAGCCAATGCCTCAATGGGGCGAGCTTTACGCCTGTTCATCATCAATCTCGGAGGCGGCGAGCCCGGCGTAAACTTGATGGCGGTAATCGGAAATGTGTCCAGCTATTCCTTCATGTTTGCCGAGAACGAAGCAGAAAGCTCCTGGGAGCCCTTGAGTGTCAGCCAGGGTTTTAAGAAAGGGGACAGCACGCTGACTTTCTTCACCGGCGGCTGGGCCCATTCGGGCAACTACAGTTTTGGCTATGCCAGCGAAACAGGGCTGGATGAAGTGGCGCAGGATATCGCGCGTTACCAGATGAGCGTCGGCGCCACGATCATCGTCTCTCCCAAGTACGCTGAGGAATTTCAGCGCAAAGGCATAAGCAAGGCCGCCGTTGAGACTTATCTGCAAACCCACGCGACAAGGGCCGCCGGCAGAACCAGGCCGGCACAGGGCGGCCAGGCCGCGGCGAAGCCCGTTCAGGTGTTCCGCGAAGGCGCAGTCAAAATAGTCGTCGCCGGCGGGCATGCCAGTTCGATGATGCAGGCATGGAGCATGTATCGGCCGCAAACTGTATCGATCGACAAATGGCGCTAGCGCACATCTCACGGGATCTCCGGCCGACGATTGCCTGAGCAGAAGGCCGGAACCGCAACGCAGCCGCGGTTTTGCCCTATAGGGGAGCCGGTAGACGCATTTTGGATTGAGTGCTCGGAACCTGAAGATCGAGATCTGCTCCCCCGTGCCTTCTCCATTTCAGAGGGATCTCGGCGGAGAATAGCCCAGTGGTTAAAAAATGGATATCCTTACTGTTTTCTTGTAACCCGGGATCTTCGATTCATAATTCCTTACTGGTGGTCATTTCCAATGGACAACATGTGGGGCGCCTATTCACCGTTCCGTTCGATTGGACCTATTGCAATTTCGGATATTCAGGAGTTACGAGAAATCGAAGCCACAGCAGCTGAAGACGATGCTTGCTAGACGGCTGGCACTTATCTAACGTGCTCTTCGGAATTTTCCGGCAATCGGCGCAATCCAAAACTTAAACAGATAGGCTTCGATCGATTATGCCTTTGAGCATCCTGCGTGAGTTCACCGAATGGCTTCCTTGATCACTTGTTCGGGCTCTTTCTCGACACTCGCCCAGACT
>CAYYTC010000175.1:0-3319 GCA_964474425.1 uncultured Acidobacteriota bacterium | reverse complement strand
CCTGGATCCCTATATTCAAGAGATGTTTTATCGCCTCTGTCCGAACTGCTACCTCACGAAGGGCATCTGCTCCGGCCATCTCGCAGCGGAGTCGGCGAAGGGCGGTCTCCACCTCATCGATACCACTCTGATCCGCTAATTTTTGAATACCGGCCCGTTCCAGTATTTCACTGGCGGCACCAAGTTGTGCGTGCGCCGCATTCTCAATCAGTGCCAGCATTCGCTCCGGGCCGCCCTCCGGATGGGCTAGAAAATCGTCGGCGCCGGTTTTATCCAAGTTGGGCAGATCCGGAAGATTGACAAGCAATGTATAGGCACCTCGGCGTTCAAGCTCAAAAACCAAGGCTCTCCGGGCTTGATCGACAGCATGGTTGCCTCCACCGTCTGAAAAGCGGATCCCCCCTGGGGTGCAACCTCAATCCAGCGGTAGGATTGCCAGCTTTGGAACCTGCTGCGCATCCTCTCAAAGTGCTGATCGCGGGCGGAGGCCCTGCGGGGATGAGTGCCGCTCTCTCTATGAGTCGACGGGGCCACCAGGTGACTCTTGCGGAAAAGCAGGAACATATCGGGGGGCAATTTGGCCTTGCGTGGCAAGTCCCGGGCAAACAGCCCATGAAGGCAGCCCTGGATTCGCTGGAAAGCTCTGTTCGTGCAAGCATAGCGAACGTGCTTACCGGCGTCACCGTGGATACAGCGCTCGCCAGACGTTTGAAACCGGATCTTCTGGTATGGGCTGCCGATTCTGTTCAGAATATCCCGGTCATCCCGGGGATTGAACGGCAATACTGCATCACATCCATTGAATATTTGGCGGGAGAGAAATAAATCAATGGCCGGCGCGTTTTGGTTATCGGGGCCGGGAAAACAGAGTTGGAGATCGCGGAAAGACTTGGAAAGGAAGGATATGATGTGACCGCGACAAAACGGACCGATCCTATGGGTGCCGCGATGGATGTGATTACAAAAACCCTAATCCTCAAGCGAATCGGGGAAATGCAAAACGTTACGCTTTTCCCCCACACGACGATTAAAGCTTTTGGAAAGACTCATGTGGACATCGAGCAGGATGGAATTCCAAAGACCCTCGAGCCTTTTCAAATCGTGATCCTGGCTTCCGGAATGCTTCCAGCCAAAGGCCCAACTGAAGAGATTCTCGCGACCATTGCAAAAGTCGAGGTTATCGGCGATGCAGAAAAGGTGGGAGATATCTATGAGGCAACCCATGCTGGTTACCAGCTGGCGCTTCGCTATTGATCCATGCACCAAATGGCTGGGATGAGCAGTCAGGAATGGGCCCTTGGCCGCAGACATCTGCGAAGGCGCGCTGAGGATCTGTCCTCAGGATTTGCAGAACCTGCTGCCCGCGGGAATCGCCGCCGCGCATTTCGGGCATCGGGCCATTGGCGAAGGTTTTATCCCCCTATTTTTTCTTTGCTTGCCGGAACGTTCTTCAAGGCTTCGAACCAGCTTGCAGCTTTATTGATCTTCGGCGGGGAGGCTGCCGCTGCGGGTTCTGACGCTACCGGCTCCGCCTGCTCGATACGATTTCGACAAAAACAGGCATTTTGCCTTAATCTGCAGCGATAATGCTTGCATTCTGCAATGGAATTTCGAGATTTTCTTCCTGGGATGGATGGTTCCTTCCGCGCAGGGCAAGGATCATGCAGAAATTGCGGCGTGGCACAGTCGGTGCATACCTGTTTTTAGGACTGGAGTGGCCGCGCAGGCGTTCCAGGGAGCGGCTGGACAGGATTCATGACGGGGAGCCGTCCAGCCCGTCCGAGGTTCCGATGACGGTACGAGACATCGTTCTATATCCGGACAAGCGTTTGGAAACACTCTGCGACCCCGTTGAGAAATTCGACACGGGGGACCTTCATCAGCTTGTTGCCGACATGTTCGAGTCGATGTATTTCCATGGCGGGATAGGCCTGGCTGCGCCGCAGATCGGCGTTATGAAACAGTTGGCCGTAATCGATCCCTCCTCAGGAAAGGATCTGAGCAAAAGATATGTCCTCATCAATCCAGCGATTGCCGACAGAAATAGAACTCAACGGGGAAACGAAGGTTGTCTCTGCTTCCCCGGGTTCCTTGAGCAAGTCACCCGTTCCTTGAACGTGACCGTGAAGGCTTGGGACGCCGCGGGCGCGGCGATTCAATTTCAGGCAGAAGGCATATTATCCCGTGCATTTCAGCATGAGATTGACCACCTGCACGGGATTCTGTTTGTCCGGCGGATGAGCTCGCTGAAACGCGAACTGATCCGGCGGAAGATTCGCAGGATGATTCAAGCAGGCGATTGGGGACCCGCTTGAGGGCTCGCATAATTTTAGGCCGAATTTTGAGCGCTTGCCGGCAAATGCGGTAGATGTCGAAGCCATGTTGAGGCGCACGGTTCGGCGCTGAACCGTCGGGGAAAATCAGTCAGCACGGGCCTTTAGCTCCATCGCCCGGTTTGAGCCAACCGCCTTTAAGGCGGCAAGCTTTCAACTTAATTCTCAGGCCCGAAGAGCCGGTAGGAAATAGACCCAAGCGTCAGCTCGGATTGAACTTTTGATAGCCTCGATCCTATTCCCGGCTTGACGGCCGGGCTTATTCACTTTCGGCCCTTCGGGCCTCAGGCGCTTTGGCCAGTAGTGGTTTAACAGTCTTCTTTTGGAAGGATGGACGGTTCTGCATTCGGCTGCGGCTTTGCGAAAGATAGAAACATAAAGGAACACCAGGATGGAAAATTCTGGAAATGCTTCGGATACAATAAAACGCAGAATAGCGGAATCAAACAACTTGAAAACCGCCACCGGGGCTGAAAGCTCCTGTGAACCCGCTAATAATGAGACTTTTGGCCCCAAAGTCTTAAACAGTGACCTTCCGGTGCTGGTTGATTTTTGGGCCCCCTGGTGCGGTCCCTGCCGTGCCAACGCGCCTGCAGTCGAAGAGCTCGCAGGGGAGTATGCCGGCAGGATCAAGTTTGTGAAGATTAATGTCGATGAGGGCTTGAGGACGGCGATGTCATGGGAAGTGAGGGACTTGCCCACATTCATCCTGTTCTCTGGAGGCAGGCCGATCCACAGGCAGGTCGGAGTCCGGCCCAAAGCCGCCATGAGAGAATTGATCGACCAGTGGCTATCAGAGCGCCCGCCCGGTGACGCTGTAAATGCCTGAATCGATGGATAAAGCCCGGAGAATCAGCGACCTTAATCTGTTGCGCCTTGTGAAAGCCTGGTTTAGGGGATACGTTCGTCGCTTTTACAGCGAAGATCCGGCCATCCAAGGAAACTTGGATCTTAAAGCGGAGCATACATGGAGAGTTTGCAGGGTG
>CAYYTC010000174.1:0-3604 GCA_964474425.1 uncultured Acidobacteriota bacterium | reverse complement strand
AAAGCGCCGCCCAATAAACTTCCGCGAGGCTCGTCAAATGCTATGGAAAATACACTGACCAGAGTACTTGGATTTCCCTTCCGTATTCTCGCAAAAGCCATTATGGAAATTCAAGCCTACACCCTTCTGTCCGTCCGGGCCATCGCGAACCTTTTCACGCGCCCGATTTACTTCCGGGAGATCCTGCTCCAGATGGACCGCATGGGCATCGGGTCGCTCACCATCATCATCCTGACCGGATTTTTTACCGGAGCGGTCATGGCCATTCAATCCGAGGGCGCGCTGCGCAGGTACGGCGCCGTCAGCATGACGGGGCAGCTCGTTTCTCTGACCGTGATCCGCGAGCTGGGCCCCGTGCTGTCCGCGCTGATGCTGGCCGGGCGCGTCGGCGCCGGCATCGCTTCCGAACTGGGATCCATGGTCGTATCGGAACAGATCAGCGCCATGCGCTCTCTGGGGACGGACCCTACCCGAAGGCTGGTGACTCCCCGCATGATAGCCCTGGTCCTGATGCTTCCGCTCCTTACGATAGTATGCGACTCGGTGGGCATGTTCGGCGGCTGGCTGATCGCGAAATACAAGCTCCTCATCAGCTCGAGCCAGTACTGGGCGGACGCACTCGACGCGATCCAGTTTTCCGACCTTGTGGGAACATTCGTCAAGCCCGTCGTCTTCGGATTCATCGTGTCGATGACCGGCTGCTATGTCGGGCTGCGCACCAGCGGAGGCACCGAAGGCGTAGGCCGGTCCACGACCCAGGCGGTTGTCAGCAGCTCCGTCCTGGTTCTCGCGGCCGATTTTTTCCTGAACAACATGCTGATCTACCTGGCCCCCTATCTGAACGCATGATCGAATTTAGAAACGTTTACAAATCATTCGACGATGAAGCGGTCCTGAAGGATGTCAGCTTCAAAATCAGCCGCGGCGAGACCAAGGTCATCCTGGGGGAGAGCGGATCGGGAAAATCCACGATCCTGAAACTGATCCTCGGTTTAATCCGGGCAGACTCGGGGCAAATCCTGGTGCAAGGCAGGGACATTACCCGAATATCGGAGCAGGAGCTGGTCGCGATCCGGCGCGACATCGGCATGGTGTTCCAGGAAGGCGCGCTTTTCGACTCCCTCAGCGTGAGGGAAAACGTAGGATACCGGCTCTACGAAGAGAGGCGCTTGAGTGAAAGCGAAATAGAGGCCGAGGTGGCCGAACTCCTGGGGTTTGTCGGCCTCGAGGAATCCATCGACAAAATGCCGGCCGAGCTTTCCGGCGGCATGAAGCGCAGGGTCGGCATCGCCCGGGCTCTCGTCGGGACCCCGAAGATCGTCCTCTACGACGAGCCCACGGCGGGTCTGGATCCCATAACCAAGCGCGTCATCCTCGAACTGGTGATCAAGCTGCGCGACATGGAGGGTGTGACCAGCGTCTTTGTCACGCACGATTTGCAAGCCGCATCCATCATCGCGACCGAATTCGCGTCGGCGGGGAAAGACGGCCAGATCTCCTTCGGGTCGGCCGAGCCTCAACACAAGGAGATCAATTTCATCATGCTTCAGAACGCCTCGATTTGCTTTGAGGGCGGCTACCGGGCGCTGATGGAATCCCCGATACCCTACATCCAGACTTTCGTAGCGTAGGCGCCCGGAGCGTGATTCGAAACAGGCCTGTTTGGGCCGGAAGGAACAGAGCGCCTGCATTGCGCCCGCAAAAAGGAGCGACATGGCATCCAAAAAGCAAGTTTCACTGGCCGGGATGAAGGTGGGAATCTTTGTCACGATTGCCCTGATTCTATTCACGATTTTGATACTTCAGCAGAGCTGGGGATTCCGATGGTTTTCAAAATCGCCCAAAGCGATCACCTACCTGCCGGATGTGGGCGGCCTGAAACCGGGCGCTCCTGTTTGGCTGGCCGGAATGGAAATAGGCCGCGTCCGCAAAGTATCGATCATCCCGCCCGAAGCTTATCCCGGCAATGCCCAAATTTACGGGCAGATCGCGGAATTCAGCAAAGAGATTGAAGTCCTGGACACGAGCGTTCCGTCCGACCAGCGGGCCATCCTGGACCTCCAGGACAAGATCCGCGACCTTAAGGAAAATATCCGGATGGTCGAAGTCCAGCTGGAGGTCCGGCAGGAGTTCTTGACCAGAATCAGCAGGGATTCGGAAGTCAGCATCGAGTCGAGGGGCCTGATCGGCGATTCGTTCATCAATATTTCTCCCGGGACCGCGGGCGGCCTCCCGGAAAAAAGGGGGGATTTCTACCTTATTGAAGGCATCCAGCGCCCCGGCTTCCGCGAGATCATGACCGGCGCCAACGACGTGGTGGCGAACTTCGGCGTGCTTTCCGAAAGGTTCAAGGATATCGCCATGAAAATACAGCCCGGCAAGGTCGGAAACAGCCTCGCCGAAACCGTCCAGGACGTCCAGACGACCGTGCGTCAGGCGGGCAGGACCTTCGCCCGCGCCACGGACCTGGTCGAGGAGTTGCACTCCGGAAAAGGCACCATCGGCAGAGTGGTGTCCGACCCGGAACTGTACGAGCGGCTCACCGCGTCCCTGGAAAAATTCAACGCCATCGCCGACAACATTCAGAACGGGAAAGGCACCATCGGCAAGCTCATCAATGATCCTTCTTTGTTCAACACGGCCAACGATACGCTCAAAAAGGCCGAAGGGGTTATGGACAGGATCGAGAAGGGCGAGGGGACCCTGGGAAAGCTGTCCAAGGATGCCGCGCTGTATGAAAGGAGCAAATCCGCCCTGGAGCGTTTCGCCTCCCTGGCGGAGCAGATCGACCAGGGGAAAGGCACCCTGGGCAAGCTGCTCAAAGACCCCGGCCTGTACAACAACCTGGACCAGTCGACCGCCGAGATAAGCAAACTCCTATATGATCTGAGGCAGGACCCCAAAAAGTACCTGACCATCCGGGTCCGGATCTTTTGACCTTGACAAGGATTTTGAATCTGTCTAGCCTAACGCCATGTTTAGCAACGTAATCGGCCGTGGAGGAAAATTCGTCCTCGACCTTATTGTCGGGATTCTCACCCGGTTTCGCGTCAATCCCAATATCCTCACCTTCACGGGTGTGCTCATAAGCCTCTGGGCCGCGTTCGAGTTCAGCTACGGCAATTTCCGCCGCGGCGGGCTCGTCATCATCCTCGCGGGCCTGTTCGACATGCTCGACGGCGAAGTCGCGCGCGTGAGCAAATCCGTGACGCGCTTCGGGGCCTTCTACGACTCGGTCATAGACCGCTATTCCGACATCATCATCCTTCAGGGGCTGATGGTCTACTACGCCCGGCATATGATGCTCGGATATGTCGTCCTGGTCGGCGTGGTTTTCATGGGCGCCGTCCTGACCAGCTACACCCGCGCCCGGGCCGAGTCCATCATCCCTTCCTGCAAGGTAGGATTCATGGAGCGCCCGGAAAGGATCGTGCTGCTCATCATCGGCGGGCTGGCGAACCGCATGGAAGCCGTGCTGTGGATACTCGCGGTCCTGGGCAACTGGACCGTCATCAACCGGATCTACTATACCTGGAAGGAACTCCCCAAGCCCAAAGAAGCCGCCCATCCTCCCGCCTAGGTTCAAATTTCCTATTTCGCGAAG
>CAYYTC010000173.1:0-3669 GCA_964474425.1 uncultured Acidobacteriota bacterium | reverse complement strand
AAGTTACAGGATTGTCTTCAGGTTTTCTTTGAGATCCTTTACCGGCCATAGTGGCCACCAAGCCTCAATATCAGGCAAATACTCCCTTAGTCTCGTGCGGTCGCTTCGCGGGTCTGGGTCAAGAACTTCTTCGCCGGACCAATATACCGCGTGACCTGGTTCTGTCGACCGACGGAGGCCAAGGGTGACAATGGCAGGGCCATTAAGGAAAGGAAGCAACAGGTAAGTTTCGGGATCTTTGTTCGCTAATGTGAGTTTTTCCGGGGCGCCAAGTGAACCAATCATGTAGCCCCTGCTGATGAGGTAAGGCACAATCTGGGGAATGCTGTAGGAACCTTCAGAGGGCTCGATACCCATAAGCTTCAAACATCTGATGACGTTTTCCAAATTCTCGTTGGTTGCCATTGCGGCGCAACAGGCGAGACATGACCAATCATCTGGTTGTAGTATCCTGCGCTTTTTGATGAGGGATTCTCCTTGGTATTTTTTCTCGAAGAGACTCTCAAATGGTAGAATGGTGCGGCCGAACCTATCACAGATCATTATAGCCCTCATCGTTAGGTGGCGTTCTCCTTTTAACTGTAGCATTCCCCGAATTGAAGACAAACCACCTATGGCATCAGCTTTATTGCCGTGTTCTCGCAATTATCCCCGAGATCCTCCACTTTGCCTAGTTTTGCTCTATTCCTATACGAGGGGTTTGTTTGCGCCGTGCGTTGAAGAATCACGGACGGATTCTTCGTTTATGCGTTTCCGGCATACTGCAGTTTCATAGCCGGAATATCTGACCAGATTTTTCCATTCAGCTCCCGACCGGCAGCCTTCTTTCGAATTCCGCCCCATTGCTTGAAGAAAAAAGCAATCGATGCTTCGAGACATTGATCCCGGATGTCGGTCACCCATTCCGGTTTCATAGCCCGCGCCCCCGCCCCTGATTCGCCCCCGAGGATGACCCAGTCGATGCCCCGTAGGTCGAGGTTGGGAAGCGGCCCCAGTAGCGGTTCCAGAGACAGGAATTTGACCGCGGCGGGGACCGATCGCAGCGCGTTGATCCGATCCAGGTATTTGGCATTTTCGACCGTTACGCCCATCCAGATATTCGGGGACCAATGGAATCGGGACGCCAATTCCACGAGACGGCTTGCGCGTTTCGTCAATATCTGGAAGCAGTGCTGCGGCGCACGGTTCATGGTCACAAAAACTTCCTCGATGAATTCGGAGGGAATCGCCTCGTGAAACAGATCGCTCATGGAATTTACGAAAATACGCTGGGATCTTTTCCACTTCAGGGGCAGCCCAAGCGCTCCTGGATGGCAGGTTACGGAGAAGCCGTTTACATAATTCGGCTGTCCCATCGCTGCGAGCCGCTTGGCCATGCGCTCGGCGTAGCAGTTCAGGCATCCGTCGCTTATCTTGGTGCAGCCGGTGACCGGATTCCAGGTCGATTCCGTCCATTCGATCTTGCTGTGGCGCATCATTTCTTAAGCCCCATTCGCATCCGTTCATTCGGATCGGTAAGGTAAAAACTGCCTTTGCGCGCAGGCCTACCCGTAGCGGCATCGGTCACGACAATAGTACCCGTTTCCTGAAGCTTCCGCAGCACCTCATTGGCCTTCGACGCGCAAAATCCCTGTTCGAGACAGAACCCGTACAGATCGACGTTGTTCACAGGCTTTTCGCGAACAAGCTCCACGAGGGCCCGTTCAAAAAGTTCGATCTTCGTGATCGTGTTCATTTCAGGCAGAAGGAATCTCTCGCCGCTCCAGGCAGGATCCCTGTCAATGTTGTAGTTTGCCTCTCCCGTTGAGGGATCGAGGGCCCAGCACACTTTCAGAAATTTTTCCATTCCCAGCCGGTGCATTGTGGCGAAGATCACGCCGTATATGTTGCTTCCTTTCTTTATGGAGAAGGGCGCAACGAGAGGTCCCGCCAGCGCGGATCGGAAATAATCGCAAATGTGTCGGTGGATGGTCCGGTATTCGATGTCTCTAATCTCAGCGGGATCCAGATCAAACTTGGTCTGGATCTCCGGCGTCTCGATGAAGCGCCTGACGAACGAAGATGAAATGAAAAATATGATGTCCGTCGAGCCGCATCCAAGAAGTTCGTCTACGACCTCAGGGGTGACTTCCTTGACGCCGAACTGGTCCATCAGGATCAGATTGGCATGACTGCGTTTCCTCATCCCAGGCAAATATTGGGGCAAAGCGTCCTTGAAAGGAAGGGAGGCAAACTCGAAACTGCAACATGATTCCGGACACCGCATCTTGGTCACTTCGGCCTGCAGCTTCGCGATATGGTCCCCGTCCATATCGTTGAATACCATGCGCACCGGTATCCCCGCCTTCATTGATCCGCGGGCGGTGCAGAACGCCTGTATCTCTTCCATGACGATCAGCGGGGATCCTGCGTTCCCTGCGGAATCCCGTCCCGGACCGACGAAAAAATCGCAGATGTTCAGTTGGCTGAATTGGCTCGATCGGTTCAGCAGGACCGATATCCATTCGCGGACATATCGGCGGAAAATCTGGAGTTTGATCATGGTCGCATCGTCAAACTCCTTTTCGTGGAAGCCTCGTTTCACTAGCCATCTCCTCGAATTGTGGCTACTGCGGCAGACACGGTCCGGGTGATCAATGCTCCTATCAGGCCACGACAGGTCACCATCCGCGCCGTAACCTGGAAGTTAGTTCCCTGATCGTTAAATGAAACGCAAGCATAGCTGATGAGTATTGCGTAAATGCACATAAATTTATAGCTATTACGTTTATTAACGCAATACCTTTTCGCAATTCTGGATCCTGCAGAAATTAGGATCCTGTACCTGTGTCGCACATAGGATCACTAATACAAGATGTTGTCGGGAGCAGAATCGGGCTTTTCATGAATATAGCGCTTAATCAATAATCCTATCATGATTGAGTTTGATGGATCCTTTGCGGGCATGGGTTTCTAGTCTGATGGTGCTGTCGGGGCCGAGGGCCCTGGCAGTTAATTGGCTTTGGGTACAATCTCCTTTCACCCGCTACATTGCTACAATATCCAATTGGAGCGGGTTTACCACATTATGGGATCCGCTACAGAATTTTCGGGAAAACACCCTCAAATATTCTCGGCAACCTCTTCAGGAGCGGATTGTAGCTGTGTAGCGGATGTCAGGCTGGGGAGATAGCGGGAAAAGACGTCGGTGAAATCGTCGAGTTCGTAGCCGCGGATGTTGGCTTCGCCCATTCTCAGCTGCTTGGGACGGATCCCAAGAGGTTCCAGGAGCCGGGCTAACTGCCTGACAGTGATCGGCAGGCCGTTGCGCCATTCGGGCCAGGGGTGTTCCTCAATGTCGCCGAGTTTGGCGCAGATTTCGGCACTGGCGATCCGTTTTGCCTGAACCTTTTCAAATATCGCTTTTATGTCGGATAGGAGCAGAGCTCGTTTTGACGCCTCGCTGTTTTCACCGGAAAGCTTTATCGCGCATTCTCGGCCGTATTCTGCCCAGCGTTTGCCGGCGAGATCCGCAATTGCCAGAAGTGGCCTCCAGGAATCCTGAGCACGGTCATTCAAAGTGGTAGGAACCTGAGGTTCCCATTCGGTCAAGCCGGGGAGATTATCCTTCGCCCAGCGCATCGCTTTTTGGCGAAGATGTTTGAGATTCTCGAATATCCGGTCAGAGCG
>CAYYTC010000172.1:0-3759 GCA_964474425.1 uncultured Acidobacteriota bacterium | reverse complement strand
GGGGCTTTCTAATTTCCTAATCCTTACCCCGGGCTCACGCCCGGGGCTATTTTCTATCGGCCCTCCGGGCCTGGATATCGCGTTTCGCGACAGAAACTAATCAATGCTATTTTCTCAGCATTTTATGTTGATTGGGTGAAGACGGCTCTGGAGAGTCTGACTATTGAATTTGATTCTTTATAGGAGTGCGGTAAAAATGTCCTGTCGCGAAACATAATGCTCGTATTTATAATGCCTGAATAGTTTTCCTCTATCAGGAAGAGACTGTGGCCATCGAAAGTGTAAAAAACCATAAGCGTTTTGAGGAGACAATGATGAAGCGCCCAAATTTGAACCACGCGTCGTTGAGTTTATGGGCATCAAGCTTTCTTTTGTTTGCCTTCATCTCGACACACACGGCAAACTCCGGGGAAGCCGAGTCGTGGACGCGCGCCGTGAAGACATCGAACGGCCCGGTGCGCGGCCGGATCGAGCAGGGAGGCCTGCAGGTATTCAAAGGGATGCGCTACGGCGCACCGCCGACGGGAGAACATCGATTCAAGCCGCCCCGGAAGCCCGCGTCCTGGACCGCGGTTGCGGACGCCGCCAATTACGGCGCCCGCGCGATGCAGGCCACCGGAGGGCCGGGAACTGCAGCCGATGCGCCGAAGATCAGCGAAGACTGCCTCTTCCTCAACGTCTGGACTCCGGGTATCGACGCAAAAAAGCGCCCGGTCATGGTCTGGCTGCACGGCGGCGGATTCTCTTCGGGATCGGGCGGGGACGCGATCAGTGAAGGCGGCAATCTCGCACGCAAGGGCGACGTCGTGGTCGTCTCGGTGAACCATCGACTGAACGTTTTCGGTTTTCTTCAACTGAGCAGGGAATGGGGCCCTGATTATGTTTCCTCGGGCCAGGCCGGCATGCTCGATATCGTCCTGAGCCTCGAGTGGGTGCGCGACAATATCCGGCAATTCGGCGGCGATCCCGGCAACGTAACCATATTCGGCGAGAGCGGCGGCGGACGCAAGGTCGCCATGCTGATGGCCATGCCTGCGGCAAAAGGGCTGTTCCACAAGGCCATCATCCAGAGCGGATCTGGCCTGGATGCGTCGTCACACGAGGAAGCAGTTGCGATGGGCCGCGAGTTGCTGAAGAAGTTGGGCATCACGGAAGGCGACGTGCAGGCGCTTTCCCGGGCAGACCCCAAGGCGATTTTTGATGCTCAGCCGACGCAATCCTCAGCCGCCATACCGCCGGGACGTCTCACTCTGCCGACAGGGGGATTTGTCCCCTGCGTCGACGGCATCGCCCTGCCGCGCAAGCCCTTCATACCGGACGCCCCGCCGGTTTCGTCCGGGGTGCCTTTGCTGATAGGCTCCAATAAGGATGAGATGACAATCTTCAGGTCCGGCGATCCGAAGTTCGGCTCCTCGACGGACGAGGATTTTGCGGCGCACGTCCGCAAAGCTCTGCCGGACAAAGCGGAGGCGCTGATCCCAGCCCTGCGCTCCGCCTTTCCCGGCTATTCGCCCAGCCACCTGATCACTGCCGCCGATACGATGCAGGGATACTTTATTGCCACGGTTTTCCAGGCCGAGCGCAAAGCGATGCAGGGCGCCGCGCCCGTTTTCGTCTACCTGCTGGCCTGGGAAACGCCGGTCAACGGCGGGCGTCTGCGGTCCCACCACGCGCTGGATCTCCCGTTGGTCTTCAACAATATCGAGAGTTCCCGCAGCATGGTCGGCCCCGGTCCGGAACCCCAGCGTCTGGCCGATCAGATGAGCGCCGCGTGGATTGCGTTTGTGCGAACAGGCAATCCGAACGCGGGCGGTCTGCCCCGGTGGCCGCCTTACGACATCCAAAGCCGCGCAACGATGATATTCAACGTCGAAAGCAAGGTGCTGAACGATCCGTATAGCGAAATCCGAAAAATACTGGTGAAATAGACTCCCGCACATGCCAGGCTATTCGTCGCCCGCTCAAATAGGATATGAAACCGCGCCTCACAACCTTTGATGAGAAGCGAACAGGATGCGCGCCACGCAATCCCTTCCGGTCAGCTTGTTTGAGTCGCCAAAAAGATAGGTAAAGTCATATGAGAAATCTGATCCTGCAGCTCCTCGATTTCATCAATATGCTCGTCTTCGTCCTTGAGAATGGCCTTTAGGATGTCATGCGTTGCATAATCCTTGACATCTGCCGCGAGTTTTATGGCGTTGTTGTATGCGTTAATGGCATCTTCCTCGGCGGCATGATCGGCCACAAGCTGCTTGGTGACATCGCTGCCGATGTTAATGCGATTCAGTTTGGAAACCGTGGGAGTGCCTTCAAGGAAAAGAATCCTGCCGATCAGTTTCTCGGCATGCTTCATTTCGGCAATGGCTCGTTTTTCGAATTTCTTATGCAGCTTTTCATAACCCCAGTCGGCACACATTTCCGAGTGTACCATGTATTGGTTGATGGCCGTCAGCTCGTCGGCCAGAAGACTGTTTAGTGTTTCAATAAGTTCCTGGTT
This sequence comes from uncultured Acidobacteriota bacterium, assembly GCA_964474425.1. Lineage (GTDB taxonomy): Bacteria > Acidobacteriota > UBA6911 > UBA6911 > UBA6911 > UBA6911. The sequence goes on along the minus strand of CAYYTC010000172.1, from coordinate 1,262 downwards.
GCCTTTCATCTCCGAATCCTCCCTCTGCAAACCATTGCCTCATGGGGCAACGGACGGATGACGGCTACACTGTAGCCTCAATTCAACCGGGGCTCGAATCCGCCGTATGGATTGGTTCTCTGACGGGGCGGAAGCGGCCATTTAAAACCTGAATTATAATAAATACCGGCAGAAATTGGAAAGGTCAGATATGGGAGTTCTCAGGCACGCACTACGCCGGGAAATCCTCTGAGAGATGCCGGCTAACGTTGCCGGATGGGGATGTAAATGTCTATTTCCGAATCCGGATCCTCGTTGCCTTTATACCGCTCGCCGTAAAGCTCAAAATCATAGGAAAAGGGATTCCCATAGGGTGATTTAGGCAGCCACGTCCCATAGGCGTATGCATAGGTATCCTTAACGGTGTTCGCCTGGCCGACGAGCGGTCCCTTGTGAGTAAAAACCGCATATTCGGACGCAGGCAGAGTCTTGCCGACGAGCGCCATCGGTATCTCGTCTAAACTGGAAACGGGCAATCCCGCCAGGTAATAGAATAAACCGCTCTTCGAAAAACTCTCCGAGTAGAAACACAAGCCGTAGGATTCACGCACCGGCAGGCAGTTGGGGATTTTTCGCATCAATGGTATGAATTCCTCCCAAATCCTGGGGATCTCCCAGTTCTTGTTGTCGCCGTAATACATCATCCCGATCAGCTTCATCGCATCCTTCCTGATGATCCTGGGTTCCATGGTTATCACCTCCTTACAGTGAATAAGAAACAACTCGTCGATACACCTTGCTGTTTCCAGCAGGTGAGTCTTGCCCTTTTTCCTGAACTCTCCGGGCCAGATGCCAAAGCAGTCCCTGAAAGCCCGCGAGAAGGCTTCCTGAGACTGAAACTGGTAATCCAGAGCAATCTCAATAATGCGTTTTCGGCTCCGCACCAGTTCCCCCGCAGCTTCCGCCAGTCTGCGCCGCCTTAAATAGCTGCCGGGAGTGTCCCCGGTAAGAGCTTTAAAAAGCCGGACAAAATGAAAGGTCGAGTAGGCCGCTTCCGATGCGACATCCGAAATGGAGATTGCGCAGGTAAGATTCCGCTCCATGAATTCGACCGCTCGCAGGATGTTCGGCACGTAACTCATGGCCCGTCTCCCTTGATTCCTTCACTATAGCAGTGTCCATAAAACCGGTTTTGATCGTTTTTGCTAAATCATAGGAATCCCCGGTCCCCCTAATCCCGCGCTAAGGCGCCGAGGGGCGCGTCATCCCTGCAATTCCTAAAA
>CAYYTC010000171.1:0-3925 GCA_964474425.1 uncultured Acidobacteriota bacterium | reverse complement strand
GACAGGAATTTCGGCCAACTGCCGCTGCTGTCGCTCGATCCCGAACAAATGCAAAAGGTTGTCACAAATTTAATTATGAACGCCTATGATGCGGCCGATGGGAAAGGTAGAATCCGGGTTGAGACGTCGGCAACCGAGCATCAGGCGGTCTTGTCCGTCAGCGATGACGGCTGCGGCATGTCGAAACAGTTTATAGACAACATGCTGTTCCGGCCCTTCAGCAGCACCAAAAAGCGAGGAATGGGTATAGGCTTGTTTCACTGCAAGATGATCGTCGGGGCGCATCAGGGACGGATCGAAGTGAATAGCGAGGAGGGCAAAGGCACTACAATCCGGGTGATATTGAAGGCAGCCACGAATTACGCGAATTGAGCATGAACAAAATAAAAGTATTAATTGTTGAGGATGACGAGTTTGTCGCAGGCCAGATGAAATGGGCGCTCGCGGCTAACTATGAGGTTTTTCTGGCGGAAGACCGTGCGTCGGCGCTGGAGATATTGGAACGGGAGCGGCCCTCCGTGATCACGCTGGATCTGGGATTGCCGCCATCGCCGGATACTACATCCGAAGGGTTGGCGGCGCTGGATGAAATTCTACAAATCGATCCCAATGCAAAAGTCATGGTCATAACCGGCCAGGACGAACACCGGAACGCTCTCGATGCCATCGGGAAAGGGGCCCACGATTTCTTCTGCAAGCCCGTCGATATGAATGCTCTTAAAATCGTCATCGAGCGGGCTGTTTACGTGTACCAGTTGGAGCGGCAAAATCAGGAACAGTCGGAATCAGCATCAGGATTCGAAGGCATGCTCGGCAACTGCGATAAAATGCAGGCGGTATTTCATGGAATCCGCAAGGTCGCCGTCACCGACGCTGCGGTTTTGATTTTAGGCGAAAGCGGGACGGGGAAGGAACTGACCGCGCGTGCCATTCACCGGTTGAGCCCAAGACAGACCGGCCCCTTTGTCACCATCAACTGCGGAGCCATTCCCGAAACCCTGCTCGAAAGTGAACTGTTCGGTCACGAAAAAGGCTCTTTTACCGGCGCTCATGTGCAAAGGCAAGGGCGGCTCGAAGCAGCCGATAAAGGCACGCTGTTCCTGGACGAAATTGGGGAAGTTTCGCAGGCGGTTCAGGTCAAGCTTTTGCGGTTTTTGCAGGAGCATATCATTGAACGTGTCGGCGGTAGGCGGCCGATATCGATTGATGCCAGGGTGATCTGCGCCAGCAATGCCGACCTTCGCAAGGCCATGGATTCCGGGCAGTTCCGCGAAGACCTGTATTACAGGATCGGAGTGGTGGAAATTGACCTGCCGCCTTTAAGGGAAAGGAATGGAGATATTACGCTTCTGGCTGAGGCTTTCATTCAGCGCCTCGCCGCCGAATACAAGAAGAGCCTGACCTTCAGCAAAAAAGCGTTGCAGGAGATCGAGACCTATCCCTGGCCGGGGAATGTCCGCGAGATGGAAAACAAGCTCCGGAGAGCCGTCATCATGGCCAACGGCAGGCAAATCAGCCATCAGGATCTGGCGCTGGATGGGAGCTATGGCGAATATGAAGGTATGGGATTGAACAAAGCCCGGGAGGTCATTGAAAGGGAACTGATCGAACGCGCGATCGCCAGGAATCGGGGCAATCTTACTAAATGTGCGGACGAGCTCCAGATCGCGCGGTCGTCGCTCTATGAATTGATCGAGAAATTAGGGATAGCTCGAAAATAAAAAAAACGCCACGAATTTCCCGGATTATAATCAGTGGAATTCGTGGCGTCTTTTTTTGGAGCAATTATGAGAAAACTACTTCTGATAGTGCTGATAATAATGGTTGGGTGCAGCCGGGATCCGGGGGCGCAGCGGGACAAGTATTTTGCCAGCGCGCAGAAGTATCTTGAGGACAAGAAGTACGAAGAGGCGGCGATTGAGTTCCGCAATGCCCTTAAGGCGGACCAGGGCCATATCCCCAGCTATCTCGGCATCGCCAAAGCCTTTCAAAATATGGGCAACCATAGGGACGCAATCGCCACATACCAGCGGGTCATTAAGCTCGACGGCAAGAACGTCGAAGCAAGGCTGCGCCTGGCGGAATACCTGATGGTCTCAGGCATGGCCAATCGCGACCATTTCAGACAGGCACAGCAGATGACTGAGGAAGCACTTAAGGTTGAACCCTCCAACACGGAGGCCTTAATCCTTCTGGGCAGCGCATACGCCGGGCAGAACGAGATTGAAAAATCTATTCAGCATCTCGAAAAGGCGCTTGCTCAGGATCCCGGCAACCTTAAGGCAATGCTTACTCTTGCCGCCAGCCATTTCCGGAAAAAGGATGCTGCAAAGGCCGAAGCGATATTCAAGGAAGCGCTCCAAAAACACCCCAACGAAGTGCAACCTCATTTGGCAATCGCCACTTTCTATGCGGCAATCGAGCGTCTGCAGGACGCTGAGGTTTATCTGAAAGGGGCTTTCGAACTTGCTCCCGCGGATTCCCGCAGCCTTAATGCCCTGGCAAACTACTATCTGATATCCCAAAAGCCCTCCGAGGCGGAGAATGTGTTTAAGAGCGCAATTGCGCTCAAGCCCACAGCAAGAGAACCCCGCTGGGGCCTTGCCAACTTTTATATCCGGCAGGGGAATATTGATAAAGGCGTCGCGGCTCTGAATGAGGTGCTCAAGGTAAGCAGGAACGACCGCGACGCTTTGCTTCGCCTTGCCGAGATACATTTGAGCCGGAATGAAGACGCCAAGGCCGAGGAAAAGGTCAAAAGCATTCTGGCAGCCCGCAAAAACGATGCGCAGGCGCGCAACATCCAGGGGCGGATTTACAGGAAGCGGAAGGAATATGATAAGGCGATGACGGAATTCGACGCCGCCATCAACGCGGATGCGTCCCTGATGCCGGCATATCTGGAAAAAGCGAATCTTCAGCTCATGCGCAATGAATGGAATGCCTGTGAAACGACGCTGAAAACGGCGATGCAACTGAATAAAAATTACATTCCTGTTCGCGGGGCTTATGCGAAGCTGCTTGCGCTGCGGCAAAGGCCTCAGGAAGCCCTCCAGCAGGCACAGGAAGTCCTCGCCGCGTCCCCGGATAATGAAGACGCCATCGGCGCACGTGCTGAGGCGTTCCGCGTCCTGGGCCGGCTGAATGAATCGGAGAAAGACTGGATGAAGCTTTGCGAAATGCAGCCCCAGAACGCCCAATACCGGTATCGCCTTGGTACGGTACAAGCAGGGCTGTCGAATGATGCGGCAGCAATGGAGAACATGCGCAAAGCTGTTGCGCTTCAACCGAAATACACGCCGGCCATCAATGATCTCCTTTATCTGCATCTCAGGGACAAGAAATTCGATGCAGCCCTGGCTGAGCTGGATCGCCTGGAAAAGTTATCCGCTCCTGCGGATGAGATCCACAGATTTCGCGGCCTGGTTTACATGAACCGGAGGGACATGTCGGCCGCAGAGGCGGAATTCAGGAAAACCATCGAGATAAATGCGCAAAACTACCAAGCCTATATTTTGTTGGGCCAACTGAATATGCAGCGGAACAATCTTCCGCAGGCCATCAGGGAACTGGACCAGCTGATAGCAAAAAACAATAGGATGCCGGCGGCATTCCTCCTGAAAGCCTATTATTTGCAGCTTGCCAAGGATATTCCGTCCGCTATGACAAATTACCGTAAGGCACTAGAACTGGATCCGGAGAATGCAGTCGCGGGCAACAATTTGGCGTGGCTTCTTTGCGAAAGCAGCACGAACCTGGATGAGGCTCTCTCGCTGGCCAGAGCTGCTAAAAAGAAATTTCCGGAGGATCCGGAAATTGCCGATACGTTGGGATGGGTTTACTATAAAATTAAAAACTACACCCTTGCAGTGGATCAGCTTCAGTTCAGCATTAATAACCGGAAGCAACCCAAGGCGGATCATTA
>CAYYTC010000170.1:0-3931 GCA_964474425.1 uncultured Acidobacteriota bacterium | reverse complement strand
TTTCGCGACAGAAACTAGCTAGTGGTGTTGGTGGCTGCCATTTCAGATCCATATCGGCGATTCCTGATATTTGCGATTGCGCTCACTCTGTGCTTTGCGCTGCCGCTTTCGCGATGGGCGCTCTCTGCGCTGGATTCGGAGCTATTCTCCTATGTGCTGCTGGTGCCCTGCATCTCGGCATACTTTGTCTGGATTCGGCGAAAGAGTCTGGCGGCGGTCCAAGGCGGCCCCCGATGGCCGGCAGCGATCACTCTTGCGGCTGGCTTAGGATTCCTGGTTGTGGCCGGAGCGAGGACGACGGAAGAATCTCTTACGTACATCGCTCTTTCCTACTGCTGCCTGCTTTGGAGCGGGGGCTTTATCTTCCTCAAGTCGCGGAAGATGCAGCTGCTGGCCTTTCCAGCGATTTTCCTTATCTTTATGGCGCCTTTTCCCTCAGGAATTGTGGAAATACTCGAGGAGGGGCTTCAGCGAAGGTCGGCGGATCTGGCGTATATCTTTATCAAATGGGCTGGAATTCCGGTTTTCCGTTCAGGCATGGATTTATATATGCCAGGAATAACTCTAACTGTAGGGCCGGAGTGCAGCGGGATTCGATCGACCATTGTGCTGTTCTTGACCTCGCTGATAGCCGGGCAGATGTTTTTACGGCGCCACTGGACACGATGGGTTCTTGCGCTGGTTGTAATACCTTTGGGTATAGCCAGAAACGCTTTCCGCATCATGGTGCTTGCGTATCTGAGCGTCAAAATCGATCCGGCTTACCTTCATTCACCCATCCATCACAGGGGCGGCCCTATCTTTTTCATGATTTCGCTCATCCCGTTTGGAGTGCTACTGTTTTTTCTATATCGTGCCGAAGGGTTGTTTCAAAAATCATAAACCCGAAGTCTAATGCGTGATAAAAATAAAAGCGGCCGGCTTTTAACCGGCCGCTTTTGTTTTTGGCTTGTATGAGTCTAAGCGCTACCCGAAGGATCCGGATTTATCACCTCTTTGCGAAACCCTTTATCAGGCTCATTCCCCCGATAGCCAATCCGAGCAGAATGACGGATGCTCCACCATCTGGAACAGCGCTATAATACAAAGTGTCCTGGCGCCTGGTAGTCGTTCCGGGGACCGTGAGATTTACAGCATAAACACCGAAATTCCAGCCGCCATCCGCTTTGGCAGCGCCTTGGCTTCCGAACTCTGTGACGACTGCCAGCATGTAAGGATTGGCAGCGCTGTATAAAATGCTCCCTTCATCCTCCAGCCACCAGATAGCTTGCTGGAGGAGGTCGGCTGAAGACTTGCGGGCGGTCAAATCGCCCTCGAATGCATAATCGGTCAGGGTTCCCTGGGCAAACTGGCTGTAGAGCCAGCCTGTACCTGCGGACACAGGATCGCCTTGAGCCCCAACGCCGCCATAAACCGCATTTGTGCTGATGATGGCATTGGATATGGCAGGATACGGATAGATATGTTCGTTATACTCGATGCAGAAACTCTGGAAGGTTCCCGTAACGCCGATGCTTTTTGTCGATTCGGCATAGCCGCTGAGATCCAGCCAGCCAGTTAAGGGATTGAAGGTAAATTCACCCCCTAATCCAGTCTGATAGATGCCATAACTGGATACATCGTCTCCTACTTTGTATCCCACTTGAAGCTGACCCGAAAGCCCGATCTCATCCGCGAAGGCCGCAGCTGAAAGAGCCATAAGGCATAGGAACGAGATTAGCAGCCTTTTCATATCATTTGCCTTTCCTGATATTTCGTGACATGTGCATAAAACCTTCAGGCTTTCGAGAAGTGTCAAGGCATTGACAACTCAATACATGCAATTTTATGTCCAAAGGGTGAGGATATATATATTATGACTTAAATTATTAGATAACAATGGCTTGCAGATGAATCCCATAAAACCGCTCTATGGTTAAGAGTCGATTCTGTATGGATTCTGGACGGTTATAGTGCAAGCAGGATTCGAAAATGGATTATTTGTTGAAATAAATAGTCTTATGGTGTATTTGGCAGATTTTGCGCATGTAAGGTTAGTTTACATAGAAAAACGCCACGAATTCACGGATTAAATCCGCAAAATCCGTGGCGTTTTGATATTTGCGCTAGAATGTTATGTCGTTGGCGCTTTCGAACAGGATTGCGCCGGTAACCGAATCAAGGATTCTGGATTTTAATGTATAGGTGCCCGTGGGCGCCTGGAAAGAGGCAAGCGGATCAACGCTCAGATCCGATCCGGCCGGCAGAACGACCGAGCCGTTTGCACCCACGGAATATACATGCAGGCGAGCTCCTCCGGCTGCCTCGAGCCACATCTTCAGCTCAACCGCAACGGCTTCCATACCCCTATTCGTTATAACGTACTGGTATCCGGATTCGGACGGCACCATATCCAGTGTGACGTTGGGGTCCGGTACCACAGCCGCTTTGGCGCTGACATTGCTACGAATTGCAAAGGCATTTATATCCTGAGCGAGGATATCCCCCGTTACAGGATCGATCAGCCGGGCATTAAACTCGCACGTGCCCGACGGAGAAGTCTTTGCAACCTTAAAGAGCTGGATCTCGCCGTAGTCCTGGCTGGATTCCGGCGAGAGGGCGAGAACCTCTTCCAAACCCACGTTTCCAGCAGCGATAGGAGCAATGCCCGGAAGCTCAAGCCAGGTTTTAAGCTCGACCTTCAGCTTTTGCTGGGATGGATTGCTGATCGAGAAAGAGTCCGCTTTCACGGTTTGACCCGGCCTGTAGGTCTGCCGCTCCAGATGAGCATTGACGGATATATCAGACACCGTGGGCAAGCCCGGATCCTGGATCACAGCTGCTTCTTCCGTAACGGCTTCCTCTCCAGGTGCTTCTTCAGTGGCTTCCAAAGCAGCGACCTCTTGAGAAGCATCGGAACCGGCTGTCGCCTGGGCCGCGGTCGTGCTTTGCGAAATAGGCGCAGCCATTGCCGCTTTTATCTCATCCTGGCTCAGTGCACGGTTGTATATTCTCACCTCATCGATGCTGCCTTTGAAATACTCCGAGCCGGTGAACCAGCGCCCGATTTGGAATACTGTTGTGGAAGAAATCTCCGGCATGATTGTCGAGCTGCCGGCCTGGTTTCCGTCAACATACAGACGGTTCTGTGAGCCGTCAAAGACGTAGGTCAGATGGTGCCATTGCTTCGCTCTTGGGGAATTCGCGGTAACAAGCCAGGTGTCGTCATAATCGAGGACTCCTGTCTTATAGGCCTTAAAGCCGTGCTCCAGACCCGACCGGGAGGCCGGGTTGCCAAGCGAAACGACTGATTGACTTGCCGAAGTCAGGTTGCTCTGGTAAATCCAGGCGGCAATCGTCTTGGGCTCATTCACGCCGGGAAGCCCGTTAGTGCCGGCAGACACATAGCTTCTCTTCCCATTGAAATACAAAGCCTTGCCATATTTGCCGGCTGTCCAGCTGGCCGAATAGATCGTTGCCGTATTCCCACTCCCCGACAGATCCGTACTGGTATTGCCGGACCCTTCATTGAATCCGTAAGCTGCGACCAGACCCGAAGCTATATCAGCTGAAGCGGTTGTGGTAAATGAGTAGCCTGATGCAATGGCTTCATTCCCGGAGGCGTCCTTGGATATGACGCTGTAGTAATACCTGGTGCCAGCCGTCAGACCAGTCAGAACCAGCGAATGAGTCGTAACCATCGTGGTGCTTTTCGCGGTGGATTCGACCGTCTGGGAAGTTATCTTATAGGAAACCTGCGAATCAGCTTCCTCATTGGTTCTCCATGTAATGGTTGCGCCGGAAGTCGTGATTCCGGTACTGGCTACAGAAGAGATTTCGGGCGGTGTTGTGTCGGAAAGGGTAATGGATACGGAGGCACTCTTGCTAGCCGACACATTTCCTGCCGCGTCCTTGGCCCATGCGTACAGGGTCTTCGCGCCCTCTGAAGCAA
>CAYYTC010000169.1:0-3993 GCA_964474425.1 uncultured Acidobacteriota bacterium | reverse complement strand
AAAAGCTCGACCAAAGCCCGGGACAACACCAGATCCTGTTCAACTTGAGAATCCTGCAGCCAGGCTGCGCGGGATCGCCAGGCTGTAATGTAAGCGCGCTGTATCAAATATCCCTCTCTATCGTGTCATTCACAACAATCCGCCAGCGACGGTTCGATGGATGTCCCTTCATAGATTTTTCGGGATTCAATGGGATATTTCTGGGATTTCTTTCATTGATCCAATCGGCGAGAATTGATGTTTGCTTGTCTGCGCCGACGTTTTCAAGAATAAATCCCAGCCGCTGAATGGCAGCGATTTCACCATCTGCTTGTGCGGCCTCGGCAAGCTTATGCCCATCAATACGTTCGACTAGCTCCACGAGCACCGTTGCGGCGCCGTCGAGCCCTCCGATTACCCTGGTGTACCGAAGGAGGTCGATCGCCGTCGCCTCCGGAGTAGAAACACGAATAGTTCCCGTTTCTGTCTTATGCTCTTCGATTGCCACGCACACAATATTCTTCTTAACCAGGAATCGAATACGGCTCCGACCGATGCGCATCAAACGTTGAGGCCGATCCGTAATAATCTGAAATTCCTGCGGTTGCTGATGCGCGGCCCCATATAATGCCGCCGCGGAAAGCAAGCCGGCATAATAAGGACGGCCAAGATGCAGCATCAATCCGTCAATAAACCATGTCGGGGGAGGTGCTCCTGCAACACGATATTCCACCGGGACTATAACGTAGAAACCTCGCCTGGGCACCGCAATTCTAGCCTTTGCAGCGAGACGCATCACCGCTTTTTTGAGGCTTGCAGCATTCAAATGGAGTTCGCGCAACGCCTCTTCGCGAACGAAGGTGTACCGTCCGGATTCCTGTAACCGGTCAACAAACTCAGAAAGAGATCTTGCGGATTGGGGTGAACGGACCGAGATTTTTGAAGATTCCGCATATTTCTTTTTCATTTGCAGAAAGTACCGTTAAATGTCTCTTTTTGCAACTTATAAGGATGGCATTTATGCATGAAGGGTGAAATCATGCCACGAATACAAAGCAAAAAAGGTTATCTCTGCCGGGCCGGACGGCCTAAAATACGCGTCAACTCCTGAATTCAGGCTTAATAATCAGTCATGCCATTGAATGCAGGAATCCTAGGTCATCCCTGTGTTCAGACTTCTATTCTTTCCAAGTTGATATCTCGCGCTATCCACATCCACAATTGATAAAGGGATAATTTTTGTAAAAACCGCCTTGAGGAGCGACAGGGCATCCACCGATGTGGGTTTCGTTGGAATATGGCGCTGTATGTCTCCGTGGCACGGCATGCCATGGTGGACGAAATCTGGTTTCTTTGCTCCTGTGTTCCGGAAAACCACGAACTATGTGCTTCTGCCTTATGCCCAAATCATCAATCAGTTTCAAATCCGTCATTCAGACAATCAACAAGCTGCTAACCGAGGAGAATCCGGAAGTGTTCAACAGTTCCTGGATATTAGGGCGAGCTCCCCATTGCTATCGCTTTATCCGCAAAAACATAAGAACAAATCTCGGTACTGTCGATTGGGATCGAGTAACGTGTGCCCTGGAGTGGAAGTTCCAGCGCCGATGGACTCCCGGCCGAAGGATGTGCGCACGTGCCAAATACCGAAATTATGGGGAAGTGAAGCGTACCTTGGAAAAATATCACGATAAACTCTACGTCTTTGTTTCAGCCCAGGATCGGGCTGATCGATGCATTCGGGATGTCTTGGCTGTTAGCCTTGTCCGTCTCGCGCAATTGGGGAATGAATCCGCAAAGCATGAGCTTTTGAAACTACTCCGCTTCACAATTGATCATTGGATCGAGCAATATTATTTTTTAGCCTGTTGGCAAGGATATGAAAAAGAACTCCAAATGCAGGTCGAAGGTTGTATTCGCAGGTATCGTTACAGCGGCTCCTTCCTTCGTTATCTCTTCCGCACTTTGGAATATTCAGGAAGGGGAAGACCTCCGCTGCTGACGTTTTCGCTCTCCGAATAAAACCTCCAATGACTTTATAGGACCTCATCGTTTGGGATTGAGGGGATTTGCTGAACAATCAATAAAGTAATTGCCAATGTGCCGCATTGTTCGCAGGAACGTCGTAAATCGTGCCTAAGTTTATAAATCGCGTGCAGATGCTAGCATCTCGGGCTGAGTTCCAAGTACATTACTACAGGGGAGAACACGGTAAGTGGTGCAATATCCTATGAGGTGAACTCTGACGGCAGGTAACCCTAAGTTATTGAAAACATGGTGCCGAGGGCGGGAATCGACCTGTCCGCCGAAGCACGCAGGGCGAAGGTGGAACCCGCACGCCCGTTGCCAGGCCCAGGATTTTAAATCCTTTTCAAAACCTCGGAATTTTGCGACAACTGCGGCTTATTGCGGCCTATCAACAGTTTAGCTTTGGTTTTCCCCTCCTCAATTTCCGCTATTTTCGCGCTAATTCGCTATAGTTCGCGGTAAGTTCACGGTAAGTCAATTTTCGAGCTTCGCCATATTGCTGTTTTCACGATTGCCGAAGCCCGGATTATTTCGACTGTTGCTCCAAGCCCTTATGTCTATGCATCATAGCTGCAATTCAATTTGTTGTCACCATGGCATGTGGTGCCATGGCGCGACATGCCGGGGTGGCACGAGGTGCTATGGAGGTCTCGATCATGTTCGCAGGTGCGTTTCCGTATTGTTGCCAGGGTTGGATACTTCCGGACGCGCTCATGCCTCTCGCAACCGCATGTTGGGAGGACTTAAAAATTTCCGGCCATCCCAATGACCGTCCGGATGGCGCGCTCCAGATCAAAATCAGAGTAATCTTTTTCGATGAGACGGGCCGCGAAGCCGGTTCTCTGTGCCGTAAAATTGACCGCAGCTCGAAAAAAGTCGGGATCTGCCAGAATTTTTGCAGCTTCCGAAATAGAGTTATTCATTTATAATCACGCCCCATCGACGATTGACAGTCCCCCGTTTTGGCCTGCCGGGGACCCAAGGAATCAAGCTTGAGGTGGGATTCAGCGCTCGGTTTAATTTTTGAAGCAAGGCTGAATCAACACCTTCGTCCTCGAGCAGCGCTCCTATTCGGCGTATTGTTCCTGTATTTCCATAGCGCAGGGTGGCCTTGATAAGTTCTCTCTCATCTACGCGCTTTGCCCTAAGCTCATAGCGGATCCATTCGCATCCGCGTGGGAGGCTGGCAAACCGCGACCAGTCATACACCGCATCTACTAACGTGCGCACTCGCGACGAATAGAGAACCCTTTCGCCGTTCAAAATCGCCTCTTCCGTTTCTCCGAGCCGATCATCGGCCACTTTTATCAGCATCAGCAAAACGGAGCCAATGGTTCGTTTTCCGGAAATCCGGTTGTTGTAGGCATATATTCGGTTAGGGATCTGATTATCAAATCCATAGCGGTTGAAAGCATTGGGACCGCAGATCTGAAAACGCCCGCCTCGATCCTCCATCAGTGCATTCAAAGCCAGCGCCTCACCGGGAGTCCATGCCCCGCCCAGAGGCAATTGCGGTGGCACAAGATACAATCCCTGCCTTACTCTGGCAATCAGACCGCCGCGCGAAAGCCGGCTGAGCAGCTTGCGCTCCTGGTCTGGGGTCAAGCCCAGCAGCGAAGATGCCAGATCGCCGCTCCGCACGATGCTTAACTTGCGCATCTGAACATAGGCAAAGAATTGTGTTTCAAGGTCGCCAAGCTGCTTTTTCATGAACGCACACTATTTTAAGCAAATGCCCTATCAGGGTATTTGCTTAAAATACCATACACACCTCTTAAAACATACCTGAGATTGTTGCCCTGACATGAAAGGCAGGCAGAAAGAGAACGAAAGTTAGTTTTGACATGCCTGTGGTCGGCCATATAGGCTGACTTCCTGTGGCAAGAATTCACACAACGTTTAAACTCATCTCTCGTCTGCCCTGGATCAATGCAATGGCGGCAAAAAGAAATTCGGCAATATCACGGATGTGAAGGAATTGCGCGC
>CAYYTC010000168.1:0-4444 GCA_964474425.1 uncultured Acidobacteriota bacterium | reverse complement strand
CAGTATGAGCGGCAATAGCAACCTTGTCCAGCGCTATTTACGGGGCATGGGCAGGCCTACCCTGGGTACGCGATGGATAGAGAGATCTACCCTGAAAGGGTTGAGTCCGTACTCGAACCTCTAGGGGTAGTGACTATGGGGAATTCGCTCCAGACCGTTCAATGGACGAATGACTGGCCTTTTTTTATTGAGAAAATTTATCGAGGACCCAACTGCCATGATTACCAAAGATCCCGTCAAAAGAGCCCGGGTGGTTTCGCAGGTGATCGAAATACTCAACCGCATCGCGGCTCCAGAGGACAAAAATCTTGTTCTGTCCATCGCGCCCGTAATTCTGGGGGAGGCTTCGGACCGGATCATGTTTATGCTCGATCCCGAGATACTGGCGAAGCGCCTCATGTATCACTTCAACTTCATCGTCCACGAAATGCCTCCCTCAATCCAGCTGATCAAAGGCCCGCCGGGAATCCATGTCGCCGTATACAATCCCGGAGAGGAGGAAGCCCTTGCCATGGGCGGAGGCGCCGGCGTGCCGCTCGAATCCACGATTGTGCGCACTCACATGCTGGACGCGCCCTTCATTTTCGACAGCCTGAAGAACTATTTCAGCAAGGCCGGCCTGAGGGTCTATTCCGCGGTGCATCCCACATTTTCCGTGCGCCGCCAGTGGGAGCGCATCGTCTGGATCGGACCCCCGCACGAAGAGGGCATTGTAGAATCCTACTGCCAGTTCCAGATCGAGCCGGTGGACTCGCAGGAACGCCTGCGTCGAATGCAGCACGAAATATTTTCTGTGCTGAAGTGCGTCTTCCTGGCGGTCGAGGATTTCCAGCCCATGGCCGCGCAGACGAAGGAAATCACGCGCAGGTTGCAGGGCAAATCCGAAAATGCCGAGGAGTTGGCATCGGCGCAAGCGTTCGCCGACTGGCTGCCGGAGGAAAACTACATATTTCTCGGCCTGGCCCGCTACTCCCAGGGGGAAGACGGCCGCCTGCACCGGAGCGAGGACACCGTCAGCGGCGTTTTCCGCGACCCGGAGCTGCTGCCCGTCGTGTTCCCGAATCTCGTGGAAGAGGCGGAATCGCACATCCTGCCGTCCGCGGACGATACCAGGATCGTCTGCCTCGATTTCAGCAAAAACTCATGGGCCCTGCATCACCTGGAGCCGATCGATTACGTCATCTTCCGCGAGTGGGACGGCAAGGGAAACTTTAGCGGCGCTTCCCTTCTGCTCGGAAGGTTTTCCCGCGGGGCATATTCCCAGCGCTCGGAGCGGATCCCGATACTCAGGGAAAAAATCCAATGGATCCTGGAGGACAGCCAGGCGGACCGCAATTCATTTATTTACCGCGAGCTGGTTTCAACCTTCAACCGCATGCCCATGCGCGAACTGTTCTACGCTCCTCCCGCCACGCTGAAAGGGTTGATGGAGCCGATCGCCTTCATGCTCGGCGATGAGGAAATCGTGGTGCGCATGCGCCGGGGCGCCGGCTATATTTCGCTGGCCGTCGCCTTTTCGCGGTTGCGCTACTCCTACGGGCTGGAAGCTGGCATACGCAAGGCGTTTACCGAGGCATTCGGCCCGGTGGCTTTCGAGACCCTGGCGGACTGCGGCTCCGCCAACCTGCTCCTGTTCTATTTCGACCTGGACCGTCTGACCCACCCCATGGACGAGGAGGAGGTGCTGAATATTGTCTCGACGCTGATCCGGAATTGGGAAGACAGGGTTTTCGCCGAGCTCGAAGCGGTTTATGGGGAACGCGAAGGCCGGCGCCTTTTCCAGCGCTTCGTCACTCCCGAGACCCGCAGCGGCCTTTACCGCGAAATCACTCCGCCGGAGATGGTCCCGGAAGACCTGCGCCACCTCAACCAGCTGGAATCCCGCCTGGAGGTCCGTGTGGTTCCGGGGGCGGCGGACACCGCAATGCTTCACCTCTATTCCATGCACGCCCTGGGTTTGACGGAAACCCTAAAAACTCTGGACAACCTGGGATTCGAGGTTACGGATGAAATACGGATTCCGCTTCTGCTTCCCGAAGACCGCAGATGCTACCTCTACCGCTTCGAGATCCGCGGGATGCCGGCTCAGATCCAGGCGCTGAAGGAAGGCGAAGGCCGCTTTGTCGAGGCCCTGCGCGTGCTGGACGAGAACCGGGCGACGAACGACGCGCTGAACGGCTTGGTATTGTCTGTCGGCCTGGGCTGGCGCGACGTCGAAGCCCTGCGTACGGTGCGCAACCACATGGTGCAGATCCGCCAGTACTACAACGCCGATACGGTCAACCGCGTGCTTTTGAACAACAGTTCCGTAGCCGGCGCTTTGTTCCGGTGCTTTTCCGCCCGCTTCGACCCGGCTTTGCCCGGCAACCGGCAGGAGGCGATGCAGGCGGCCGAAAGGGCTTTCCAGGCTGCGCTGGATACGGTGACGAGCCTCGCGGATGATGAAATACTGCGGGCCATGCACACCCTGATACGGAGTTCCCTGCGCACCAACTTTTATCAACTCCCCGAGCGCCCCGTGTTTTCGATCAAGGTGGAAAGCGGCAAGGTCGAAAACATGCCGGCGCCGGTGCCCATGTTCGAAATATATGTCCACTCCAACAAGATCGAGGGGATTCACTTGCGCGGCGGGCGCGTCGCCCGCGGCGGCATACGCTGGAGTGACAGGCACGACGATTTCAGGACGGAGATCCTGGGCCTCATGAAGACTCAGATGCTGAAGAACACCATCATTGTGCCGGTCGGCTCCAAGGGAGGATTTGTGCTCAAGGGCGATGTGCCGGCCCGCCCCGCACTTGACGCCTATCTCGTCCGGCGCTACAGCGAATACATTTCAGGATTGCTGGACGTTACCGATAACATCGCGGATGGGCAGATCCTGCATCCTCCCGAGGTAGTGCGCCAGGACGAGGACGATCCTTACCTGGTTGTGGCTGCAGACAAGGGCACGGCCCATCTTTCCGACACGGCCAACGGCATCTCGGAGCACTACGGATACTGGCTGGGGGACGCATTTGCGTCCGGAGGAAAGACGGGGTACGACCACAAAAAGATCGGCATCACGGCCCGTGGAGCCTGGGAGTGCGTCAAACACCATTTCCGCAATCTCGGCATGGATATCCAAAAGGAGCCGTTCACAGTCTGCGCGATCGGCGACATGGCGGGCGATGTTTTCGGCAACGGCATGCTGCAAAGCAGAACCACACGGATGGTCGCGGCGTACAATCACATGCACATTTTCATCGATCCCCACCCTGATCCGGAGAAAAGCTATCGGGAGCGGGAGAGGCTGTTCAAAATGCCGCGTTCAACGTGGCGCGATTATGACGCGTCGGCGATCAGCGAAGGGGGCGGCATTTTTGACCGTTCGGCCAAGGCCATCAAGCTGAGCCCGCAAATGCAGGCGCTGCTGGACATTCAGGCCGAGAGCGCGAGCGGCGAAGAGGTGATCCGCCGCATCCTGACGGCCAAGGTTGATTTGCTTTATAACGGGGGCATCGGGACGTACATCAAGGCGACCGGCGAATCCGACGCGGAGGTCGGCGACCGGACCAACGACCGTGTCCGTGTGAATGCGGCGGAAGTCCGGGTGCGCGTCGTGGGGGAAGGCGGCAATCTGGGCATCACGCAGAAGGGGCGGATCGAGTACTGGATGCACGGCGGGCGGATCAACACCGACGCCCTGGACAATTCGGGCGGCGTGGATACGTCGGACCACGAGGTGAACCTCAAGATTCTGCTCGACCTGCTGCTGAAAAAAGGGATTGTGCGCAGCAGAGAAGAGCGCAACACGCTGCTGGCGGAGATGACGGAGGAAGTGGCGGCGCTGGTGCTGGCCGACAACGGGAACCAGTCCCGGGCGCTTACGCTGGACGGGCTGCGCAGCGCGGCGGATTATGGGTCTTATGTGAATCTCACGGACGAGATGCTGTCGCGCGGCATCGTGGACCGGCATTATGCGCATCTGCCGTTAGGGGAGGAATTGCGGCACAGCGATCCGGGGAAGCGCGGGCTGCCCCGGCCGCTGCTGGCGGATCTATTGGGATACACGAAGATGTGGGGCTTTGACGGCATCACGGCCGGCGATCTGCCGGACAGCGATGTGGCGCTTCCCTATTTGCAGGGCTATTTTCCGAAGCGCCTGCACAAAGACTTTGGCGTATATTTCAGGGAGCATCCTTTGCGGCGCGAGATTATTGCGACCGCGGTGATCAATTATGTGGTGAACAACGGCGGGATCGGGCTGCTGCCGCGTCTGATGCGGGCGAGCGGCAAAGGGCTCAGCGAAGTTATTGCAGCCTACTTGACCGTGGACCGGGACACGAACGCCTGCACCCGCCGCCGGCAAATCCTCGATGCCGGACTTGCAGCCCAACCCGAGCACGAAGCTTTGCTTGAAGTCGAGAACACCCTGGAATCCGCCACGCTTAAACTACTCGGTGGC
>CAYYTC010000167.1:0-4490 GCA_964474425.1 uncultured Acidobacteriota bacterium | reverse complement strand
GCCAACCCTGGGCTGTGTGAAACTGCCCCTATCGGGGCAGTAGTTTTGAGACGGTCTCTCCAGAGCCGTCCGATGGGCGAATATCAAATAATAGCTTGATCGGACGGATCTGGAGGCCCGTCCTCACGAAACCTTGGGGGTGCCGTGCAATTCATGTTCGGATCTATGTTCCTTTGCCTTTTGCGGCGGTTTTGGCGGGAAGACGAGCGAAAGAAACATGGAAATCGCGAGAATGGCCGCCACTATTCCCAGTGAAACCGCAATAGGAATTTCGTAATAGCCGCTGATCAGCATTTTCACCCCGATGAACATCAGCACGATCCCGAGCCCGGTGCCCAGATAGGCAAAACGGCTGACAACCGACGCCAGGAGAAAATACAGGGAGCGGAGCCCGAGGATCGCGCACACGTTCGAGGTATACACGATAAAAGGATCGCGCGTGACTCCGAAAATTGCGGGAATAGAGTCTGTGGCGAAGATAAGGTCCGTCACCTCGACCGTGAAAACGACCAGGGCAAGCGGCGTCGCCATGATTTTGCCGTTTTGCCGCAGAAAAAACTTGCCCGAAGTGAAGTCCGACGTCATCGGAACCATGCGCTGAAACATCCGCACGGCGGGATTATGCCCGGGTTCCACGTCGGTCTCGCCCTGCCGCAGGATCTTGAATCCTGTGTAAATGAGGAACGCTCCGAAAAGATATAGGATCCAGTGGAACGCGCTGATCAGGGCTGCGCCCGCCAGTATGAAGGTCGCCCTCATGATCAGGGCTCCCAAAATGCCCCAGAAAAGGACGCGGTGGTGCAGCCTGGGCGGGACGTTGAAATATGAAAAAATAAGTATAAAAACAAAAACGTTGTCGATGCTCAGCGAATACTCGATCAGGTAGCCGGCGAAAAACTCCAGCCCGTACTGTTTGCCATAGGTGCTGTATATCCACGCGCCGAAGGACAGCGAAAGGACAATCCAGACCGTGCTCCAGGAAAGAGCCTCCCTGAAGGTCACGGCATGCGCTTTCCGGTGAAACACGCCCAAATCAAGGGAAAGAAGAAAAAGGACCACTGCGAGAAATCCGGTCCAGAAGAGGGGGGTGCCGATAGTGTGCGTCATTATGTATCCCGCTGTCCTCGATCCAGAATCATGAAACTTACCTTATCACGGGTGTAGCGCAAGGCCCCGGTTTTATGCTTCAACCTTTTTCTGAACAGCGCCGCAGCCTGTCCATGATGGCGGTGCCCAGGCCGGTTTCCTCGAGAGGCCGGGCGACGATCCGGTCGAGCCCAAGGCTGTCCAGACGGCGCAGCGCCCGGAAAAGATTGGCTGCCGCCTCGCGCAGGTCCCCGGAAGGCGAGAGCACCTCCACCGCGGCAAACCTGTCCGGGTTTTCCGGCCGCAGAAGGCTGAGCAACCCGGCTCTTTCGCCAGCCCTGAGCTCGCCGGGCCTTTCGCCCGAAATTACCAGCCTTGTCCGGGTCGCATAGTGCCGCTTCAGCATCCCCGGCGCCGAAGGACGCCCGGACGCGGCCGCCGGAATTTCCAGCCTGCCGACCAGCGGCTCGAGTTCCTCGATGGCGACGCCGCCGGCGCGCAGCAGGCACGGCGCGGCGCCCACGAGCGACACTATGGTGGACTCCACACCGATCGGGCAGGGTCCCCCGTCCAGAATCAGGTCGATTTTATCCGCCAGCTGCTCCGCAACGTGCCCGGCCTCGGTAGGGCTGACGTACCCGAACGGATTCGCGCTGGGCGCGGCTATGCCGCACCCAGCCGCCCGTATGAGCGCCAGGGCCGCAGGATGAGATGGTATTCGTATGGCCACGGTCTCCAGGCCCGCGGTGACGATGGAAGGGACGGAATCCTTTTTCGGGACCACAAGCGTCAGAGGGCCGGGCCAGAATTTCTCCATGAGCCCTCGGGAGGATTCCGGGAAATCGCCGTAGCGTTCGGCCGATGCCGTATCGGCGACATGCACGATCAGCGGATCGATGCGGGGACGGGCCTTCACCTCAAAAATCCTGGCCACCGCCCATGAGTTGCCGGCGTCGCACCCGAGCCCGTAAACGGTCTCGGTCGGGAAAGCGACCAGTCCGCCGGCGCGCAGTATCTCCGCCGCCCTCTTTATGGCTCCAGGATCGCTGGCATCCGCAATTTCCGCAGTCTTCACGTTTCCTCTCGCAGCAGGAGGGAAAATATTCCAACACGGAAGCCGCAAAAGCAACCCCGAATTCCCACCCATGGATTTTAGTGAGAACCGCTCTCCAGAGCGGTTCGATTGGGCGACTATCAGGTTATACCCCAATCGGACCGGTCTGGAGAGGCTGTCCAACGGTTGATTTTACGCAAAATCGGCTATTGAAAAAAAAGAACTTATGAGCGCGATTTTCGACAAATTCATAACCGTAAGACAGCCTCTGGAGACCGGTCCTCACTGATACTCTGGGCGGCTTGACAGGGTATCCTGCAGCCGATATAGTCAGGGCCGGACACGGTTTTCCGCTATGCAAGAACCCGATCGATTGATTATTCCGGCCTGGTACGCCCTCTATACCCGAAGCCGCTTCGAGAAAAAAATGCTGGGCGAATTGACGGACCGGAGCATCGAAGTTTTCCTGCCCATGCGCGAGATCCTCAGCCGCTGGAAGGACCGCAAAAAAAGAATCTGGCTCCCGATGTTTCCCGGATACATCTTCGTCCACCATGTGGATACGCCGGAAAACCGTTACAGGGTGCTGAACATACCCGGCGCAGTGCGGTTTATCGGACGCGAGGGGCACGCCGAGGCGATCCCGGAAGAACAGATCCTCGGCATCCGCAGGTTCCTCGAAGCCAGTGTCACCGTTGACCCGTATCCCTATGTTCGTGTTGGAAGCCGCGTCGAAGTGATTGCCGGGCCGCTGAAGGGAATCCAGGGCATACTCGTCGAGAAACGGGGCAAGTTCCGATTTGTCATCA
This sequence comes from uncultured Acidobacteriota bacterium, assembly GCA_964474425.1. Classification (GTDB taxonomy): domain Bacteria; phylum Acidobacteriota; class UBA6911; order UBA6911; family UBA6911; genus UBA6911. Next base: position 1,541 of record CAYYTC010000167.1, on the reverse strand, counting down.
GGGTCGATCTGATCCGCCAGGCCGTTTCCGTGGAAATCGATGCTTCCGACGTCCGACCTGTCTGAAGCCTTTAGCGCGAAGCCGCGCAATAATTACATTGATAAACCCGCGGCTCTGCCGGGGGACTCAAAGAGTTTGACAGCTCCGTATTTTGAAACGCTGACGTACGCTGAAAAAAATATATAAATTTTTATCGGCGTAGGTCGGCGTCCGTTCAGCGTGCGTCGGCGTTCAAGACCGGCGTAACTAGCCCAACCGGCCTCCGGCTTTGCCGGAGGTACCTGATTCGTGATGAAAGAGCGTACGCTGGCCCATATTGTCGAGAACTACTACCGCCGGGGAGCGGAAACGGCCTTCGTGTACCGCCGCGGCTACAGGAGTCTGCGCTGGTCCTATCGCCAGGTAGCCGAGTGCGCCTACGGCCTGGCGCGCGATCTCGAGGACCGCGGCATCGGGCGCGGGGACAGGGTTTTCCTGTGGGGCGACGATTGCCCGGAATGGGTTGCGGGCTTCTGGGCAACCATCCTGCGCGGCGCCGTGGCTGTCCCCATGGATCGAGGCGCGTCCGCGGATTTTGCGCGGCGCGTGCGCGGGCAGGCCGGGGTCCGGCTGTGCCTTTGTTCGCGCAGGCAGCCGTCGGCCGGTCCTTCGATCCCTGCGCTGGCTTTTGAGGATTTCCCCAAAATACTCGCCCGCCGCTCCCTCGAGCCTGTTGCTCCGCCCGATATCGAGGACCAGGACGCCGCCGAAATGGTTTTCACCTCGGGAACGACAGCCGAGCCGAAAGGGGTCCTGATCTCTCACCGGAATATTCTCGCCAACCTCGAGCCGCTGGAGAAGGAAATCGGCAAATACCTGAAGTTTGAACGGATCGTTCACCCGCTGCGGTTTTTGAACCTGCTGCCGCTCAGCCATGTTTTCGGGCAGTTCCTTGGCCTCTTCATCCCGCAGATTATGGGAAGCACCGTGGTATTTCACGATACCCTCAATCCGTCCGAAATCTTACGCACGATTAAGCGGGAAAAGATCTCCGTGCTCGTGACGGTGCCGAGAATCATGCAAACCCTGCGGGACAAAATCGAGCGCGACCTGGAATTGGAGGGCCGGCTGAAGGAGTTCCGGAAAAATTTCGATAAAGCCGAAGGGGAGCGTTTCCTCCGCCGCTGGTGGCGCTTCCGCGCCATTCACAGGCGGTTCGGGTGGAGATACTGGGCCTTCATATCGGGCGGCGCAAGCCTCGATCCTGGGACCGAACAGTTCTGGGGGCGCCTGGGATACGCGGTCATCCAGGGATACGGCCTCACCGAAACGACTTCCATGATCAGCATCAATCATCCGCTGAGGCCCGGGCATGGCTCGGTAGGCAAAATATTGCCGGGCCGTGAAGTGCGCCTTGCGCCGGACGGCGAGATCCTGGTCCGGGGCGAGAGCATTGCAAAGGGCTATTACCAGGCGGGGGAGACCAGGCCCGTTTCCGTTGAGGAGGGATGGTTTCACACCGGCGACCTGGGTTCTCTCGACGAACACGGCAACCTGTATTT
>CAYYTC010000166.1:0-4549 GCA_964474425.1 uncultured Acidobacteriota bacterium | reverse complement strand
GTGAATTACGGTTACAAACAGCTATCAATTCTGAAATTTAAAATATAGCATGAAACACAATTAGCAATGGAAGTATTCGTGAAAAACAATTATTTAAAATCCAGTATGTTTTTGGTTGAAGGAGCCGAATTGAAGAAGATTGAGCTGCAACTGAATCGGAGTTGATAGGAGAAGGCGATTATTGTGAAGACAAATTACTTGCTGCTGGATTACGAAAATGTCCATCCGAAGAATCTCTCGCTCTTAAGCGGCCACCCTTTCAAGGTTTTGGTTTTTGCCGGGGCAAATCAAACCAAGGTGCCGCTGGAATTGGCGGCAGCGCTTCAACCTTTAGGTAAGGACGTCAAATACATTACGATTTCCGGCAGTGGCCGCAACGCTCTGGATTTTCATATCGCATTTTCGATTGGCGAACTGTCAAAAGAAGATCCTGAGGCGTGCTTTTACATCATCTCCAAGGACACAGGTTTTGATCCCCTGATCGAACATGCCCGGAAAAAAAACATTCATGTCTCTCGTTTAAAGAGTATCGCAGACATCCCGCTGCTGCGAATACCTGGCGCGCAGAGTATGCAAGAGAAGGTTGATGCCATAGTTGGAAATTTTACTGTCCGGGAATCCGGGTTACCACGAAAAGAGAAAACTCTGGCAAACACAATCAATGGGATCTTTCAAAAGGCGCTTAAAGAAGACGAACTCAAGCTGCTGATACAAGAGTTGAAAAAGCAAGGGCATATCTCTATTGAGAATGGAAAAATCAATTACCATCTGCCAAATGCGCTTATTGATGAGATCCACCATGAGTTTGGGAACGCTATGAAAAAATTAGCAGAGTGACTCTTCATTAATGGATGGTCTCCGGCCCCTCTTCTTCGTCTTCGTCCTCCTTTTCAACAAACGGTTGCTCGATCTGATTGGCGTCATCCGGGGGAGGCGTATATCGGATCCATTTGACAAGCGCAGCAATGCCGGACCTCCACTCGTCCAAGGAGTATTTGAATTTTTGAGCAAGCTTGGAGAGTTCTGTTGAGGGGTCTTTCTCGGCGTCGCGGCGATCAGGGTTATCCCACATTCTCGGCACTCGAACTATCCGGAATCCCGCAATGGATACTCCAGTGACCGACAGTCGGGAAAAAGAGTTATGGAGTCATGTATCGTTATGGCGGCCGTCTGCGCCGCATGAAGCTTTGATTGAAAGTGCAGTCTCATCAAACCGAATCGAGGGAATAGAGATTGATCGGCGGCGGGTGGGAACAATTATTTTTGGCAAACCGCTTCTTCGCAGTCTCCGGGAAAAAGGGATTGTCGAATGCCTGGGACGCGGTCCCGGGGCGGCATGGCGCAAAAAGGGTAATACCTTCAAAAGAGGGTAAAAAAGAGGGTACTATTCCGTCGCTTCGATATAACGACCGAGGATCTTGCCTTTGACGGCAAGTCGGCTCCGCTGTTCTTCATTCAGCAGGATTCGTCTTTTCCCCAGCTTCTGCCGCAACACACGATTTTCAACCAGAAGGTATTCGATCACATCCTGCTGCCGACGATTGACCCAGCCAGCGAGAACCAAAAGCAATAACTGCCAGGGGTGCAATAGTACCTTCACATTCTCCTCCGGAATTGCAGTGAGAATCTGCAGCGTCCGGCAACACCGACTGCCTGTCACGCCTCGTAGTGGACGCAACGGGCTTGCTCGGCAAGCGGTTCTATTTGCAGGCATTTACGGCACGGCTGAGTTTTTTCACCCTACGGTTCAACAGCCGGTCAAGAATGCTTTGCATGGCGCAAGCACCTATACTTTGCCCAAAACCTTGAGGACCTTATCCGGCGTTAGTGGAAAATCAAGGATCCATTTTCCTATGGCGTTGTAAATAGCTCCCGCGGTGATTCCCGACATGGAAGCGCCGATGTCCTCGCCGATGCCGCAAGCCCCATAGGAGGAGTAGCCCAGATGGCTCTCGTTCAGAATGCAGGTTGCGGGCGGATAATCATTCATGGTTCCGAAATGATACCCGATCAGGTCATTGTTGAGGATCACGCCGGTGCGCGGGCACCAGATCTTCTCCTCGGTGGCGCTTCTGCTGAGTCCCATGACGGCGCCGCCATACTGCTGGCCTTCCGCCCCTTTGATGTTGAATACGTGGCCGATGTCGTTCACACAGACGATGTTCGTCAGATCGACCTGGCCCGTCTCGGTGTCTACCTCAACCTCGATGAAGTGAGCCTGACGGCTCATCGCGAGGGTCCGCGGACTGGGTTTTCCCCCCGAGGTCAGTCCCCCCAAAGTGCCGGCAGGCGGATTTGAAATCGCGGGATCCTCGCCCCAGAAGGCTGCCCCGATTTCCGCCACCGTCTTCCGATTTTGGGGATTCGCCTTCTCGAAAACCACGCTTTCCCGGATATCCAGATCCTCGGGTTTTCTGCCTGGGAAAAATGAAACGCCTTTGCCCCTCATTGATCGGGGTGTGACTGCGTATTGGAGTATCTTCCGCCTCAATGCCCTCGCGCCAAGCACAAGTTGCGGCGACGTGGCTGTTGTGCCGAAAGAACCGCCCAGGCCGGAAAAAAGAAAGGAGTTGTTATCGGAACGTTGGTTCTGGATGGCAGTATCTTCGTACCTCATCCCAATTTCCGCCGCGACGCACTGGCGGAATCCGGATTCTCCGTCAATTCCCATGTCGGAGCGAGTCCCGACAATGGTGACCGTCCCATTGCGAAGGATAAGGGAAGGGAGGGCGGGAATCCCCATGAGATTGGAGGACCACTCGTTGATGGACGTAAAACCGAGCCCGTGCATCCTTCCATTGACAAGCTTCCGTGTGGCCGGCGCGTGCCATTTCTGGTCCCAATCGATCGCCTTTTTCCCCAGCTCGATCACTTCCTTGAGGCTGTGACGCTGCGGGAAGCCGTTTTCCTTCTGGTATTGCGTCACCCAGTCCCAGTTGTGACCTTCGCAGCCGTCGTTAATCAGCGCCACCTCGGTCGGATCGAGATTGAATTCCGCGGCCACGCGGTCGAACATCACATTGTGCGGGACGCAGCAATGGGCTCCGTGCCTCCAGCAGGCAACATGATTCCGATTGGTGAAAGCCCACTGCTGGGTGGAGCGTATGTTGGGTATCGCCGTGCATTCGTGGGTCTTCTCCATGGCGCCATTGGTGGATCCGATCACGTGCCAGTCGTAAGCGGTGATGGTCCCGTCCTTTTTGGCTCCCACCTTGCATATATAGGTGCCGTCTTCATCCCCCCCGCAGGAAAAATTGCTTTCGTCGTAAAGCAATTTCACCGGTTTACCATCGGCTCTTCTTGCCAGAATGACGGCGATGCGGATAAAGGCATAGGAATAGGCGATCCAGGAAACGCCTCCGAACATCGCGCCCTGATAGGGATAGGTAAGCGTGATTTTGGACCAATGCGTAAAAGGCGGCATTTTGTCCCTGCCGATCTGCGGTTTTCCGGGCTTGGGCGACATCTCTGCGGCGCTAGGAGGCGCTCCAGCAGCCGCCGGGGGAATTTCGGACATGGGGGGCATTTCGCGGCCGATCCGGTCGTATTGAATCGCGGGATCATTTTCCGTGCTCAGCACGGTCTGCATGTTGAAGTTGTGGTGTATCCACATGTCCAGGTAATCCCCCCGCCACCGCGCCACGCACACCAGGGGTTCCACGCCTGCCGTCGAGTTCATGGCCCGCCTGAAGGTATATTCGATCACCTTGTCGGCCTCTGCAAATCCCTTGTCGACATCGCCGATCATCTCCTTGTGGTTTAGGATTGTGTTCGGTTCTGCTGCCGTAGCATCGAGGCGCTTGACGTCGCTCATTATTTTAGGAGCGTCCGGTTTCAGAGATTCCTCCATATTGAGGATGAAGGGCCGCTCCTCCCACTCAATTTCGATCAGCCTCAGGGCGCGGTCGCAGATCTCCTCGCTATCCGCCACTACCACGACGCCCATAGGGTGTTCGTAAAAATCGCTGATGCCGGGAAGCGTGAGGATGTTGAACGCGTTGCTGATATAAACTCCAGTCACATTGTCCCGGGATATGTCGGGATCGTCATACTTCAGTATGTCCCGCACGCCCACGAGCTTTTCCGCCTTGCTCGTGTCCATGCGTACAATTTTCGCGTGCGCAAAGGGCGAAGCCAGAATTTTGGCGTAAAGCATACCGGGCAGGTAGATGTCCCGTGTATAAACCGCCTGACCGCTCGCTCTATCGTGTCCGTCCTGACGGCTCAGATTGCGTTTCGCTTCGGTTCCGACCTCCGGTACTGCCCATTTCCACGGTTGCCACTGTTCGGCCATACTTTCCTTTCATTCCATGGCGCGCTGAGCAGGTATCATTTATTTCCACATGCTCCGACCCGGCGGCCAGTGCCTGCAATCATAATCAGCCAAAAAGACGCCCTATTTTACCTCGGCAGATGTGAGTTTGATAGAAAAAGGCGATGCGATTGCAGCGCGCATAGGATAATGCCCGCTTGGTCAAGAAACTCGAACGTCCGGCAACTGTGTTTTTCTTTGATGATTGGCGTTGGCAATGAGGCACTATTTCGGTCG
>CAYYTC010000165.1:0-4556 GCA_964474425.1 uncultured Acidobacteriota bacterium | reverse complement strand
ACGCCCGGGGCTATTTTCTGCCGGCCCTCCGGGCCTGGATGTCGCATTTCGCGACGGAAACTACTTATAGGCGCCGCTCTCGAGACGGATCTGATTGGTCCGCGAGCGCGTTTCCCCTACATTGGTGACATAGACGGCCGGCCGGTCCTGGACCGGGCAGGCATGCTCGCAGATGCCGCAGCCCACGCAAAGGTCCACGTCGACGCGCGGGCGCTGCACCGTGACTACGGTTCCGTCTGAGCGGGTCACTTCTTCGGGCAGGACCCAGATCGCCTTGGGGGATGTCGGACAAAACTCCTCGCAGACGATGCACGGGATGTCCATCGCCCAGGGCAGGCACCGTCCGCGGTCGAAGAACGCCGTCCCGATTTTGATGGGTTTCGCTTTGGAATCCCCATTCCCGCCGCCCTCAGATTTCCCGAGCTTCTCGGCTTCCGTGATTTTCCAGATGGCGCCCGTAGGGCATACTTCCCCGCACAAGACACACGTGTATTCGCAGTACCCCGCCCGCATCACAAGCATGGGGGTCCATATTCCTTCGATCCCCGACTCGTGCAGCGCCGGCTGAATGGCGTTGGTGGGGCACACCTTCATGCACTGGCCGCAGCGGATGCACCGGGCGAGAAATTCCTCCTCTTCAAGCGACCCGGGAGGGCGGATCAGCCGCTCGTTGCGGTCCTTCGAGAAACCCAGGCCGGCCCGGGCCAGGGGCAGGGCCACCGCCCCCGCGGCAAAGCTTTCCAGGACGCGCCGCCTCTTCAGGTCGGGCTGGACCCGGACGGACTGAGGTTCCTGCTTCGGGAAAAACTTGAATTTTATGACATCATGAGGACACACACTTTCGCAGTTGAAGCAGAGATGGCATTCCGCCTGTTTCCACGGAACGTTCCCCTGAGGTTCGCAGGCGCCCTGGCAGTGCAGAAGGCAGCGGTTGCAGTCGTCGCACTTCGAATGATCCTTCTCCATGCCAAAGATCGCCCAGCGCGAGAGCAGTCCCATCAGGGCGCCGAGAGGACAGATGCCGCGGCACCAGAAACGCGTGATGAACCGGTTCAGGACGAGGACCGCAAGGAAGATTGCGCCGATCAGGATGCCGAAATTATAGTACTGCGGCTTGTAGCTCAGCAGGCTGGACCCGAGCACATAGTATCCGGCATCGGCGAAAACCTGCAGCATGCCGACGTTGGAAGCGTACAGGGAATCCAGTCCCTGCCGCAGGGCAGCGTTGATGCCCGGAAGGATCGAGGTTGCCAGAGAGCGTATCAGAAAGGCGATCGGGTCGAGCAGTCCTATCTGCAGTGATGTGAATACCGACAGGGCGATGAAGGCGAAAAGCAGGTAATACTTGGAGGCCATCCACTTTTTATAGCGGTTGGCGCCGATCTTCTTCATCCCTTTCCATTCCGGCTTGAAACCGGAAAAAATCTGATTCAACGTTCCCAGAGGGCAAATCCATCCGCAGAAAAAACGCCCGATAAAGAGAGTTCCCACGATGATGATCAGGGCGAGGATCACGCGGTTGTAAATCGCATGGGTGGAAAGCGCGGTTGAAATGGCAACCAGCGGGTCCATTTCAAGAAACAGGCTGACGGGATATTTCAGCCCCATGATTTCCGAAGCGTCTTCAAAATCGCCGCGGAACTCCGTCTGGAAAAGCAAAAAGAAGAATACGGCGAGAAACAGGACCTGCGATATCCTGCGGGCCCATCGGATCCGCCTGCCGCGGACCGAGGCTTGCGTGGTTTTCGGCTTTTCGGCAGGAAACGTACTCCCGTTGACTGCGTCCATAAAAATTCGGTTCCAGTGTTGCGCTGCGCCAGTGCCGGGCCCGTGGCATTCCGGAAATCCCCGGGGGAAAAAATGGAATGCTCGCGCCCGCCATCAATTGAATGGATCCAAATAGCCGTCTGTTATGCCAGCTCGATGTTTCTCACGTTCAGTTTCTCGAAATTTATCCGGCCAAGGCCCCGCTTCTGCGCAAGGGCCAGGTAGGGGAGCTGTTCGGTCCGGAGGCCGAGCAGCGCCGCTCCGAAGGCGTCGATCGCGACCGGGTCTGTGCCTGCGGCGACAGTCTTCGTAAGCCGGACATCGTTCAGGTTTCCGCCCTGAGGTCCATTGGATACGAGAACCCTGTAGGCATCGAGGATCGTCAGCGTCGGCCGGATGAATGTCGCCAGGTCGACGACGCTGATGTCGATGCTCTGATGCAGCTGGTTCCTTCTTCCTCCCAGCATGCCGTACCAGTTCTTGAGCCCGATAGTGGCGCGGCAAAGGTTGTGGTGTTTCAATATCGGAAGATTGATCACCTTGTCCGCCTCGACGATCGGCGTAAAAACCGGCCACACTGAAAGGAGTTCGCCGTTGAAACGGTAGTCGCGGAATTTCCTGTCTTCCGGCAAAAGGACCGTCGCTCCCGCAGCTTCGGCCTTTGCGGCGATGCCGCTGCGCTGAAAGCAGCGCCGGGGATCGTTGCAGGACACATCGGTCACTACGACTTTTGCTGCGCCGGCCTCGAAGCAGAGCTCCACGACCCTGCCGACCAGGTCCGGGTTGGTGTTGGCGGCCTGTTGGGGCACCCTGTCCCAGCCGATGTTCGGCTTGAGCACCACGACATCGCCCCGGGAAACGAATCGGTTTATGCCGCCCAGCGCCTGGAGCGCCTGATCCACAAGCTGTTCCGGTGAGCCGCCCGTCACCGTCACCATAGACGGCGCCGATTCGGGAAGGTCGACGCGGTAACTCCGCACCTGCGCGCCGGACATTTCTCTCTGGGGATGCCGGTTCCTGGACCAGAGCCACATGCCGGCGCCTGAGGCCGCCAGAGCAGCCAGACCGGTCCGCGACGTGCGTTCGAGAAATTGACGGCGGTTTGATTTTTCCGGAGCCATGGATCCTTGCTTTTGTGGTGTCCCTGTCAAAACAAAGTGTAATAGTACCGTCAAAAAATCCGAATTGGAAATAATTCCGCTGCCGCAAGCCGCCGCTTCCATCGCAGCGGCTTGCATGGGCGCCGCAGGTCGGGGAAGCGGGGAGTACATAGGTTTTTAGTGAAGAAAAGAGCAAGCGGCTACACCTGAACAAAGCCAGCCACGAATTTCACAAAAAAACGTTGTTCGTGCAGGGGCCGAAGGCCAGCCCAACGCTTAGTGGAATTCGTGGCAAGTTGTGCTTATGCCTGTCGATGGTTTATATCCCATGAATGTCCACTTACCAATGAACCTATTAGTATTTCCTCCCACGCCTTGCAGCCAAGCCAATCATGCCACGGCTGGAACCGAGGTGGAGGAGAGAGGTTATACGCATCGTTGGCTGCGGGCAACTCGCAGATTCCAGCCTGATCAGACGGGAAAGAACGTTGGATTTTCATGCCTTATTGCCTAAACCTTTGTGCATGGCCGAAAGAGAGCTATTCTGTGTAAGGCTGCTCGCCCTGGATGGAATGAACTAGATCAAGCGCCTTCGTGACCTGTTGCCTGGTTCCCCTGAAGACGAGCCACACGCCCCCTTCCGCACCGCCTATGCCGCCGGCACTGCACTGGATGGCACTGGCTCCCGTCAGCACGCTTATGGCTTCAAGCTCCGTGACGATCTCGCCGGTAAGGAGCCACATGGACGGAACAGTGTTCAACGATTCCACCGGCTCGCGCATCTTCAATGTGAGGTCCACTATGTCTCCGGCTACCAGTTTGTCAAGACCAACGGGGATGACGAGATATGCTTTGCGGGCCACAATATAAGGCATGATGATTCCCGTCGTTCCGCCTGACGGATCAAGGATATCAACTCCTGCTATCTTGCTCTTATAATCGAGAGCGTTGGCTCCTTTAATGACCACATCTCTCGGCTTCAATTTCTTCACCGCGTCGGCAAGAGACATATCAACGACCGTTCCTTTTTCAAGGATTATCTCTGGAAGGGCTTTTACGTCCGGTAGTCTCTTGCCTCCTTTCTCAGGCTCCATTTTTCCCCGCACAAATGCGGCATGATCGATCTTCTTTCCCGTAATCTCTTCAGCAATATAAGCATTGGTCGTTCCCTTGACGATAATCACGATGCCATTTGCGAGAGCGTTCTTGACGATGGGCATCTGGGCCACGGCCTTCGCGATGAGCCTCTTTGATTCGGCAACAGTCAGAATAGCCTGGGCCTGTACGATCTGAGCAGGTCCCTCCGCTGCCAGCAATCCGGGAAGAATCCATCGAATGGCCAGAACTGCTATAAATATAAGAATCCATTTCTTTGCACTATGCTTCACCATGTTCCCATCCCCTTGCTTTTTGGAAAGTGCTTTGACCCCGTGGCGGGCATCACCGCGCTTCTGTTAGGGCTTTTTCGCCGGCACAGACTATTGCCGATCATTGGCACGCTCCCATCCAATTCAGGTGTGTCCACGTGCTGCGTTGTGGTACGTGGTGCCAATTAGTTTCTGTCGCGAAACTCAGAATTTAGGCCCGGAGGGCCGGCAGGCAATAGGCCCGGCCGTCAGGCCGGGCCTATGGGTGAATAGGAAATGAGCGCCAAAGGCGCGGCACAAATTGTTCCGGTCATTGGTTTTA
>CAYYTC010000164.1:0-4622 GCA_964474425.1 uncultured Acidobacteriota bacterium | reverse complement strand
GATTTTTTAGTAAAACCTGCTTCCGCCAGTTGACTGGCCAGCGTGGGATTCAGGGCAATCTGATACCGGTTGCCTCTGGACCAGCCGAATCGAGAGGTCGTTCCTTTGCCCATCATCAACCCCGCCAGGGATTCCAGCGATTGCTCCATGGTCTGTGAACTCATTCCCCCACCCGGGCCCGTCCGGTTGTAGAACATGGTCTCATTGATGGTGACGGTGCTGTCTTTGGCTTTGAATCCATTGGATGCGGCAAAGGATTCCCATGGGCTGTCCTCTTCATTCTCGGCAAAGGTAAAGCTGGTAAACCCTTCCGGGTCTCCGACAAACCCCGAATCGGCATCCATTAACCGCCACCCGACGTTAATCATGCATAGGCTGATGGCGCGCCCGATGGCATTATTGGCGCGGCAGCCGCGGCCCAGGTAGCCCATCCCGGAATTCATACCGATTTCCCTGGCAATAGGGCCATTGACCCATATTATCGGCGTCGGCGTTCCTGTCGAGGTCGTCAAGTGGTAAAGGTTGAAGCCTGGCTCGGTGACGCATTCAATCGCCGTGATTATCACCGGCAAATATTCCGGTTTGGCGCCGGCCATAACGGCGTTAATGGCGATTTTTTCGATTGTGGCCATGCCGTTGCGGGGCATCATCAGGCCGAGTTCTTCATCCGGCGAGCGGGTAGTCCCGGTCAGCATCCAATCTACGGCTTCGCGGGTTGGAGGAATAACCGGCAGACCGTCTCCCAGATAGTTGTCAACAAAATACTGCTGGAGATTTTCGACGGCTTCATTATAGGAATGGCCGCCAAACTTTAACGGCCCGTAATCAAAGTTCCGGGGTGAGGGATTTTTCTCGGCTTCGGTCAAGGGAGCAGTGAGGGCCTGGATGGTAGCCTCCAGTATGGACTCCGCTACCGACTTCATTTTCCCCGGATAGCCTTCGGCTTTCAGAAAATCGATACTCGAAATGGGGACAATGCGGATGGTGGGCATGCCGTTGACTTCCGCCAAACGTCTTCGCTGGGTCATCAGGCAGTCAATACAGAAAGCCGCTCCCGGCTTGCCCAGTTGTTCCATTTTGATATCATAGTCCACTGCGCTGGACCCGGAGGTCTTGACTCCCTGCAGCCACACATCGCACTTCCGGGCAACCTCCGCGGTGTTATCGGGACGCACCGGGTTAGCCGGAGAATCGAATCGCAGGATGGTTGAGGTAGGATACTTTTTCTTCAGCAGTTCCCCCAGGGCATCAAAAAAGTGGACAGCCTCCAGTTTTTCACTCATCAGGGCAATCTTCTTGCCCGCCAGGCTTTTAGGACGAGGATTGGAGAGCCCGGCTAGTGGAGCCATATGCAGAACGCCTCGAGGGTTCAGGACTTCTAAGGCAACCTGGCCGCGTTTACTGTTTGGACTCATTAAAATACCTCCGCAGCAATTCTTTTCATGAAAGTCGACGTTATTTCCCGGAGGCTGTCAAAGTAGCCCCTTTTATCAACCGGGTCTGGTGAGCCGATTTAAAATAGGACCATCCGAAGGAATAACCGGGCGCGCTTCCCGAGACCACAATGTGAATATCCTCCGGAATGACAACCGGGACCTTACCTCCCGATTGGAGTGTGGCTTTGAATTCGGCCACATAATGGTCGGGGACATTATCAGCCCCAAAGAACATGGGGTCTACTTTGGCCTTCAGGCGGGCGTTGATACCCTGTTTTTCTTTATCGCTGAGTTTCTCGTAAGGCACGCTGGAATTCTCAACGATATAGTCCTTAAAGCTCTGCTTGGTTTTAAAGCCGTATCTTTTGAGCAGGATGGCCAGCTCCGGATGGATTACCAGGATATGCTTGCGGAAATGGGCCATGGGATTGGCCGTACCGAGTTTGTATTCGCCGAATATCGTCCGGTCCGCCGCGACATCCGCCACGAAATGGTCAAGGACGCCCTGGATGTTCCAGGGTTCCACCACTCCGCCGCCGTAAATTTTGGCGCCGAAACCAGCGGTCCCAACTGTGGATACAGTCACGCAGCTATCCTCATCCCGATAACCCAGCCCGGAATTGAATAATTCCCAGGGACTTTGCTGCATATTTTCCGCGAAAGTAAAGAAGGTGTGGGAAGAGGGGCGCCCTATCAATGCCATATCTATCTCGCCGGGCCACAGATATCCCAGGTTGATGAGGCATAAGCGGACGGCACGTCCGATAGTGTTGTTGGCTTGCCAGCCATGCCCCAGCAAACCGATACCACTGTTCATGTTGATTTCTTTGCCAATGGGACCAGTGACCATTATTGCCAGGTTGAAAGAGCCTTCCGAACTCATCATATGGGTGAACCCGTAATCGGACACCAGGCATTCCACAGCCGCAATAATCACCGGAAGGTACTCCGGTTTGGCCCCGGCCATCACGGCATTGATGGCGATCTTTTTGACGGTAGCCAGTCCATTACGATAGGGGACAGGGCCGATTATTTCATAAGGTGAGCGGTTGGTCCCCGCCAGCATCCGGCGGTAGGCCCTGGCAGTGGGTGGGATGAGGGGCAGCCCGTCGCCCCAGTGGTTATCCAGATACATCTGGTTAAATTTTTCCAATGCCAGTTCATAATCTTCAGCCTGGACCTCATTATATTCGTGTTTCACAGATTGCTTTATCCGCTTCGGATTTTTCTCTTCGGGAGTCAGGGGTTGAGTCAGGGCTTGCACAATCTGGTCAAAAGCCGACTCCACCACCGGTTTCAAACCCTCAACTGTCTGCCGGTTGGGAAAATATTCCAAAGAAGGCAGGCTGACTACCCGCATGGCTGGGAAACCGGCGTCCGAAAGCGACATTTTGGTAGTATGGACAGCATTATCGCCGATTATAAAGACGCCGGGTTTGCCCATCTTTTCCAATTCGATGGCCTGCCGGCACTGGCCCCAGCCTCCCATCCCGGAATCGCCGACGCCGTAGATAAACGCGTCCAATTCTTTTTTGGCTTTTTCCACATCCAGGACGTCTCTCCAGGCAATTCTCCGGATATTCGTCCGCGGATATTTTTCTTTGAAGATATTTTCCACAGCGGTGCAGAAATTGTCGCCGCCCTTTTTCCCATCCCAGATCAGGCCGATGGTCTTGCCCTTCAGACCCGCCAAACGCGGGTTGGTCAGGCCTTCAGGCGCTGGAATCTGAAATAAGCCCTGGGGATTAAGACACTTGAGTGAGATTTTCGCTTTCAAAATTGCCTCCTAACCGCCGATTTGTGCATTTAATCCGCAATGGAGAAATATATCCTTGATATCGGCCAGACGTTCCTCGGTCAAAGGATGGACCCGCAAGGGAAGGATAGACCCTTTGTCCGTGAGTTCTTTGATTTTCTGCAAGATAAATCAAGCAGCAGCATTTTTGCGAAAGAGTTCAGGAAAAGCAATATCTCTGAGACACAAGGAAGCCGCCATGGTTTGTTTCCCGCGATCTGTAACCCTCCATCTCCGTGTGCGGGGTATCTTGGCAATCAGCTTGTGCGTATGAAAACAGCTATGTATTCGGCTGACCCTGGCGCTTTGTTTCTTTGGATTATCGGCCAGATCATGCAAATGCATATAGCCTTGGAGATACAGGCGTATGTCAGCATTCGATAGCCCTCGGATATGATGCTCGCCAGACATCATTGCCTTGAACAGTTGAATATCTTCTCTCGAAAGCGGATCAAACGCCCGTACGCAGAGGCTGGAGGCGGTTTTCTTTCGCGTAGTAATTTCGTTAAGCTGTTGCAGGGCGGGAGTTGGATCCTCGACAACAGCCAGGGCTTCCAGATATCGATAATTTGCTTGCTGCGAGATTTCGCGATAACGGAAGAGATAGGCAACACCCTTTCTCATTGAAACCCATTCCAGTACTCGCTTGTTTTTACGGGAAACTTTCTTTCTGACTTTGAACTCCTCGGGATTGTTAATCACCCTCTCTACCCGAAGAACCGAACCGTCTTTGTCGTACATCTTCAGCCAGTTCTCTTTAACGCGATGTTTAATCCTTGCTCCGGGAATTCGTGGCTGCAACCGTCCGGCCTTCATGTCCGAGATGATCTCACCCAAGAAGTGTCCGGTTAGTTTCCTTCCAAGGAAGCTCATGACATCCTTGGCGCCAGAGCCAGCAATTCGGGAACCGCCTCGATATACCAATAGGTGAGCCCGATATCGACATGACCGAGATAGGTGGATAGCTTCAGCAATTCTCGTTCTACGTCGAGTCCGGCCCAATACCATTCAACAAGCCGCTGTGTCGCAAAACTATGCCTTTTATGCCGCGCGCGGCATAATCGTCATACATTTGCCAGCCTTCACCTGAGCAATGGAACACCGATTGCCTATGTCTCGGAATGGATGGGGAATGGATGGGACATTCCACTATTGAACTCACGGTTTCACAGTATGGGCACCTGCAGCCGAAGAGGGGACAGGACTGGATCAATTCCCTTCCCGGTCTCGGGGCCGAAAATCCGCAACAGGGGCGCAACAACGCCACAAATGCAAAGCCTGCAGTTTCGGGGAGTGTTGTGAGCTTTCCTGCAAATGGTAGTGTTTCTAATGATTTGGCTGGAGCGGGAGACCGGGATCGAACCGGCGACGTCCAGCTTGGGAAGCTGGCA
>CAYYTC010000163.1:0-4685 GCA_964474425.1 uncultured Acidobacteriota bacterium | reverse complement strand
ACTAACCACTAACCACTAACCACTAACCACTAACCACTAACCACTAACCGCTAACCGCTAACCGCTAACCACTAACCACTAACCGCTGATTTTCATTGCGATCGGCATGCGGCGGCCGGTGCCGAAGGCCCGGGTCGTCACTTTCAGTCCAGGCGCTGCCTGCCGCCGCTTGTATTCGTTCGCGTGAATCATTCGCACAACTCTTTCTACCGTCTCTCTTTCATATCCCTGATCCGTGATTTCCCCGACACTCATCTGCTCCTCGACGCGCAACCGTAGAATGCCGTCCAGGATGTCATATTCCGGCAGTGTGTCCTGGTCCGTCTGGTTGGGCCGCAATTCAGCCGAGGGAGCTCGAACGAGGGTGTTGGGGGGGATAATTTCCCTCCGCCGGTTGATGTGGGCGGCCAGTTCGTATATCAGTGTTTTCGGTACATCCGATATCACGGCCAGACCGCCGACCATATCTCCGTAAAGCGTGCAATAGCCCGCACCCAACTCCGACTTGTTGCCGGTACTGAGAACCAGATGCCCGAATTTGTTGGACAAAGCCATCAGGAGAGCCCCCCTGATGCGGGCTTGAAGGTTCTCCTCCGTTATGTCTTCCGGCAGCCCGTTGAAAGCGCCGGAAAGGGATTCGCGGAAGGCCTGGAAAACGGGCTGAATCGGGATAACATCGAACGGAATGCCCAGGTTTTGCGACAGCAATCGGGCATCCTCGTAACTCTCCGGCGCGGAATACACGGAGGGCATCGATACGCCCAGCACGTTCGATGCGCCAAGCGCCTCGGCAGCGATGCAGGCCACAACTGCCGAGTCAATCCCCCCGCTGAGGCCGAGAACGGCTGATTTGAAGCCGCACTTGTGCGCATAGTCTCGCGTGCCCATCACAAGGGCCCGGAAAAGGCTCTCCGCTTTTTCCGCTTCCTGATACCCGCGGTCGTCTGTCGAATCGGGATCCGCAAGCAGCAGGTCTTCCGCAAAAGCATTCCCTTGGGCAACAATGTTCCCTCTCGCCCCCAGGACCAGGCTGCCGCCGTCGAAAAGAAGGTCGTCGTTCCCGCCGACCAGATTCACATACGCCAGAGGGACCTGGTACTTTCGGACATGATCCAGCAACATCTGATAGCGGAGCCTCGGCTTTCCCATTTCGTATGGCGAAGCCGAAATATTGATAAGGAGGTCCGCCCCCTTGTCGATCAAGTTGCGAATGGGGTCCGTGCGATAAAGGGGCTTCGGCCAGAAATCTTCGGAATTCCAGGCATCCTCGCAGATTGAAATGCCCAGGGAGCGGCCGCCAAACCGCACCGGTTGGGCGTCGCCTGACTTCTCGAAATAGCGGTCCTCGTCGAAAACGTCATAGGTGGGCAAAAGCGTCTTATGGATGACGGCCTGTATTTTTCCCTCCGATAGAAAAGCGGCCGCATTAAAAAAGTCCCGTCCCGTATTGCCCGTATTGCGATCCACAAAGCCGATGATCGCGCCCGTCCGGTCTGTGCGGGCAGCAATCTCGTCCAGGGCCCGGAGGTTGGATTCAACGAAACCGTGAAGCCCCAACAGGTCGCGGGGGGGATATCCGGTCAGGCAGAGTTCAGGGAAAACGACGAGGTCGGCGCCCGATTCTCTGGTTTTTTCCATGGTACGCAGTACGCGGTCACGATTATGGCTTATATCTCCGACAATCGTGTTGATCTGTGCCAGCGCAAGCTTCATTTTTCTCCTATCCGATGAAGGCCTGTCATACGGCCTATGGCGCAAATTATAGGAGCAAAGGGGCAAAGGGCAAAGGATGAACGGGGACATGAGCAGAAAGCGCATCAGCCAAAAGCACCAGGCGCCAAAGGATCAAGATTCAGGGGATCCAAACCTATCAACGGAGAAATCAGCAATAAAATATCTTTACCCGCACCGTCTTCCGGCCCTCTGATCCTCTGCCCCTTTGTTCCTCTGATCTTCAGACCCTCTGATCCTTCCCATCAATCCCTCATCGTCAATTGACGGAGATCGATCTGATACCTGCGAAGCAGAGCCATAACCTCCCGACGGGAAAGCTTCCTGGTTTTCTGGATCCTCCATCGTTTGCGTAATGCCGCGGGCAGCAGACGGACGGCGCTGGCATAAGCCCACAGGAGGATAAACGGGAGGCGGAACCAGCCCTGGGCCGAGACAAATTGGCCGGCCGCCCCCTGCCGCCTGAGGGCGGCGAAGGCGTGCCACATAAACCGGCGGGCCGACCAATATGGATTGGCGAGCAGCAGCGGAAGAGGGAAATTTTTCACGGCCAGCAGCAGCCTGTTCCGTTCCACCAACATGATTTTCAGGGGAGAATATGCGCCGGCCGTCGCCGAGTGGCGGTGATAAACCCTGGCTGAAGGCACGTACCAGGCGTTCCAGCCTAAAAGCCTTGCCCGCATTCCAAGGTCCGCATCGTCGCCGAAGGCGAAGAAGGTCTCGTCGAAGCCGTTCGTTTCCACCAACAGCCGGCGATGGTATAGGGCGGCGCAGGCATCCGGCCAGAGTATTTCTTCTTCCCTGTCGTACTGGCCCTCATCCCGCTCCATGGTGCCGCGTCCGCGGTTCTGGCCGTCCCAGTAGATCAGGTGCCCCGCTTTGTCCAGAATTCCCTCCGGTGCGGCAAACAGAATCTTGCAGCCCATCATGCCGATTTTACGGTCCGGGTCGCTGCTCAGGACCATTTGCTCAATCCAGTCCGGTTCCGCAACGGCGTCGTTGTTGAGCAGCGCAATCCACTCGCCCCGCGCCCGAGCAAACGCGAGATTGTTGGCTTCACAGAATCCGCTGTTCCTGGCCAAAAAAACGGCTTGCGCTTCAGGGATCCGCCCCGTCCATGCGCGGATGTATTCGGCGCTGCCATCCGTGGAACCGTTATCCACGATAATGAACTCACGGTTTTGCCAGGTCTGTTTTTGAAGGGAAGAGAGGCAGTCCTCGAGAAACCGTGCGCCGTTCCAATTGACCACGATAACGCTGACCAGCGGACCCTCGGATCGGCTGAATCCCATCGAAAACCCCGCAGATAATTCCAGATGTCCTCAACCGGAAAAGAGCCTCAAATTGCAGCGTTTGACGCGCTCCAGGAACTCTTCGGATTAAGTCTAGGCCCGGTCTCCGCCGGCGATGTTTTCCGGAAACCGGCGATGCCAGGGCGTGGCCTGCTCGTACGCCCGGGCGGCGCGCAGGAGAGTAGCCTCGCCGAACCGGCGGCCTGTCATCTGCAGTCCTATGGGAAGATTGTCAGGCGAAAAGCCGCACGGCACCGAGATAGCCGGAAGCCCGGTGAGATTGGCGGGCCTTGTCAGGCTCAGCAGCGCCAGGCGCACGTCGATCAGGGATCGCCCGGCCCGGACCTGTTCCTGATCAAGTCCGGGCGCAACAACGGGAAGGGCCGGCGCCAGGATAAGGTCTACCGAATCCAGCACCCGTTCGAATTCCTCCGTGTAGGCCATCCTTTTCTGCAGCGCCTGAATATAGGCTGCGGCCGTCAATCCTCTGCTTTGTTCCAAACGCCCGCGAACGTCCTTGCCGTATTCATCCGGGCGTTTGTTCAACCACGGTTCGTGATAGGCCAGGGCTTCTCCGGCGGTGATATCCGCTGCCAGCCGTGCGGTCTCTTCCATGCCTTTCAGATTCACTTCGCGAAGGCTGGCGCCCAGATCTTCCAGGGTTTTCATTGCAGCCAGGACATTTTGCCGGACTGCCGGCTGCAGGTGATCGAAGAAATACTGCCGGGGCACGCCAAGGCGAAGCGATTTCACTCCGCCTTGAAGCCCTGAGGCCGTTGTTCTTCGAGTCCCCGGAACCCGGACGCTCCCGGGGGCAATGGCATCGAACATCAGGGCTGCATCGGACACGCATCTGCAGAGGGGGCCTGCATGATCCAGCGTGCCGGAAAGCGGGACCACGCCTTCGAGCGACACCCGGCCGTAGGTCGGCTTCAAACCCACGCATCCGCAGGCTGCCGACGGTATGCGGATGGATCCTCCGGTGTCGGTCCCCATCGATGCCAGGGCCTGGGCTGTGACAACCGATGCCGCACTGCCTCCGCTGGACCCTCCGGATATTCGGCTGGTGTCCCATGGATTGCGGACCGGGCCGTAATGCGGATTCATGTTGGTTGCGCCGTAGGCAAACTCATGCATGTTGGTTTTGCCCAGGAGTATGCATCCGGAGTCCAGCAGCCGCTCGACGACATCCGCGTTGTACCCGGGAACAAAGCGGCGCAGGATTTTTGAGCCCGCGGTTGTTCGTATGCCGCGGGTGTAGAAAAGGTCCTTTACACTGATGGGGATGCCGTGGAGAACGCCTTTGTACCTTCCTCTGCAAATATCCCTCTCGGCGCGCCTTGCCTGTGCCAGCGCAGCCTCCTCGCGGACGGTGACAAAGGCGTTGATGGCAGGCTGGAGCTTTGAGATGCGGTCCAGGCAAAAAGCAGTGATTTCCACCGGAGAAACTTTTCTCCGCCGTATCAGGGGAGCCAGGCTGAGGATCGTTAATTCCCAGTTATTGTCCATCGGGGTGTCCATACTATCGAAACAGGATGCATAAATCGATAAGCATCTTGTATATATCCGCAGACCCCAAGGACGCAAATTCCGCCGCATCGTTTTTCCAGGGTAAATTTGTTCTGAATTCCCGGAGTTCAGCCTCCATAACAAGTATTGGAG
>CAYYTC010000162.1:0-4746 GCA_964474425.1 uncultured Acidobacteriota bacterium | reverse complement strand
GGGACAGTCACCAGTGTCCCCGTTGGCACATGGCATTTTGCACAAAGCCTGCTTCACAGCGGGGACACTGGTGACTGTCCCCCTTTAGGAAAATGATATGGCACCGGCGATCACCCACGTGATCTATGACGTGGACGGGCTTTTGCTCGATACGGAACCCTTTTACACTAAAGCCCACGAGGTCATGGCCGCAAAATACGGCAAGGTGTTCGACTGGACGGTCAAGTCGAAGATGATCGGGCTGCCTGCCCAGGATTCGGCAAAAGTCCTATTGGGGGCGCTCGGGCTGCCTTTGACGATCGAGGAGTACCTCGACCAGCGCAAGTACCTGCTGGAAGAGTTGTTTCCGCAGGCCGAACCTTTGCCCGGGGCCGTGCGGCTTACAAAACATCTGCACGCGGCCGGCATCCCCCAGGCTGTGGCAACGAGTTCCGACGGACACAATTTCGAGCTGAAGATCACGAAGCACCGGGAATGGTTCCGCATTTTCGAATGTAGAGTGATGGGGGACGACCCGGAAATCGCGCGCGGGAAACCTGCTCCGGATATTTTCCTGCTGGCCGCAAAAAAACAGCAGGCGCCTCCGGGGCAATGCCTGGTTTTCGAGGATTCTCCCGCCGGCGTGCAGGCTGCGCGCGCTGCCGGCATGTATACGGTCGCCGTGCCCGATCCGCACATGGACGACGGTGTTTACCAAAATGCCCACCAGATTCTCCGCAGCCTCAACGACGTCGACCTGCCCTACTGGGGCCTCCCCGGCATGCCAGTCGTTTGAACGCTGACACACGCCGACAAAACGATTTTTTTAATATTCGGCGATGCGGCGGGCGGCGATGCGGTCGCCGCCGTGGGGCAGCGTGGACGGCGGCTCCGGAGCTTCCCAAAGGCGCTCCAGGCTCTCACCCAAATCGCCCCGGTACAGGCTGGCCGCCGCGATGGGCACATGCCTGATGTACTTCTTTATCGCGGCCTCCAGGATGGCATACTCCAGGAAATCCTCCCGGTCGGCATAGACCAGAGGCTTGCGGTTGACGACGCAATTGGACAATATCCCGAAGCCCGGCTTCGAGATCACTGCATCCACGGAAGCGACCACATCGGAAAAAATCACCTGCCCGCGGTCCAGCGGGTGGATATTCTTCCTCCGCCACTCCAGCGGAAGGACCGTGAAAAACTCATAGTCACGAAGCTGCTCGATCCTGTCCAGCGCTTCGCCGCTTATATCCAGCGTGGTGAAGGAGAGCAATACCCATTTCCTGCCCGCATCGCACCCCGTAATCTCCGAAATTTCCGCGCGGCGCAGCATGCCGGGAGAAGCCACCAGCGGGATATCCTCGATGCGGCGGAAAGACTTCATGGCATCGCTGAACGGGAGCCGCAGCAGCAGATCCGCCCGGGCATATCCATCCCGGAAGATATCCACAATCCTGTTCCAGCGGGGATCCCGGCCAAGGAAGCCGGAATAGATCCAGTCCCAGGCAAAGTTGCCTACGGCCAGGGCCGGGATACCCAGTCGCGCCGCGGCCTCCAAAGGAAGCGCAGGGATATCGGCGACTACCAGATCGATGCCCATTTCCCTGAGCCACGCTTCCTCACCCGCCACAAGCTCGCTGCGGCGCGCGCAGAGACGCTCAACCCTTTCCAGCGTGGCATCCAAATCGACGCGTATCGAATCGAGCTGGACCATCCCCACATCGAAGGCCGCGGCCCGCACGGGCACGGGGACAAGACCCAGCTGGTTGGACAAAAACGCCGGCGGCAGATCGCTCACGATGCGCACGCCAATCCGCGGAACCAGCCGGCCGAGGGCTCGAACGATGTCGCACGAGCGGACCCCGTGCCCGTAGCCGTGGGCGCTGACATAGTAGGCGATGGATCGATGATTTGAGGTCGTCACTATTTCTTCGCCGCGTGAAGTTCCAGCCAGCGTTCAGCCTTCAGCGCGGCCATGCAGCCGAAGCCTGCGGCCGTGATGGCCTGGCGGAAATTCCTGTCGTGCACGTCGCCGGCCGCGAAAACCCCTTCCATGCTGGTTTCGACTCCGTTGCGGGCGATGATATACCCCTGCTCATCCAGGTCGATGACGCCCTGAAGGAACTCGGTATTGGGGTGGTGGCCGATCGCCATGAAAATGCCGGAAATGGGTTCCACCCATTCCCTTCCGGTGACGACGTCCTTCAGCTTCGCGGCCCGAAGGGCGCCCTCGCCTTCATAGCCGGTCAGAACGGCGTTCCAGAGAAAGTGAATTTTGGGATTTTCCATCGCGCGCGCCTGCATGATTTTGCTGGCGCGCAGCGCGTCCCGGCGGTGCACAACCGTGACTTTCGACGCGTGGTGGGCGAGCGTCAGCGCTTCCTCGATGGCCGTGTCTCCGCCGCCTATGACCATGACTTCCTGCTTGCGGAAAAACATCCCGTCGCACACGGCGCAGGCCGACAGGCCGTGGTTGCGGAATTTGGACTCGCCGGGCAAATCCAGCCACCGGGCCATGGCGCCGGTAGCCACAATCACGGACCGCGCTTCGTGCCAACCGGCGCGGGAACGCACCCGGAACGGGCCTCCAGGCCTGAAGTCGGCCTCTTCGGCATCCTCCTCCAGCATTTCCGTCCCGAAGCGCAGCGCCTGTTTGCGCATCAGCTCCATCAAATCCGGCCCGAGAACGCCTTCGGGGAAGCCCGGGAAGTTCTCCACTTCGCTCGTGAGCATGAGCTGCCCTCCGGGCATCTGCTGCCCCCGGGGCTCCGATGTCAAAAGAAATGGCGAGAGGTTGGCGCGCGCGGCGTAGATGGCCGCGGTGTATCCCGCGGGTCCCGATCCGATGATGATGACATTATGCATAGATTCACCCCGTCAACTATTTAGGGCTCAAGAATAGCAGATTGTGCGGAATTTTCTAACCTCAGCGCGCGAATACACGAAGGCTTTCCCGATATATCAGGTTATCACGGTCGGCTGATCGCGGCGGAAGCGATCGCGGAGCCGAAAGAGCTCCCGGGCGTATTCGACCAGCGGCCCCAGCATCGATTCCACCGGCCGATCCGCCTCGGGGCTGTATCTTTCGAAATACAGGCGCAGCGTGGCGTTCTCGGTCCCGGTGCCCGAGAGGCGGCCGACGATGCGGGACCCGTCATCGAGCACGATCCGAATTCCCTGCCGAGCGCTGACGCTGCCGTCCACGGGATCCGTATAGCTGAAATCGTCCGCCAGGGTTACGGCCGCCCGGCCGATGCGCGTGCCGGCGAGCGAAGCAATCCGGGCGCGCAATTCGTCGATCAGCGCACCGGCGGAAGCGGAATCCAGCCCTTCATAGTCATGGCGCTGATAGTAGCTCCGCCCGTAGCCTCGCCAGTGCCCGCGCGCGATTTCGGCCACGGAGACCCTCCTGGCCGAAAGAATCTGCAGCCAGGCCAGGACGGCCCAAAGGCCGTCCTTTTCACGCACGTGGTCCGACCCCGTTCCGAAACTTTCTTCGCCGCACAGGGTACACATCCCGGCGTCCATCAGGTTGCCGAAAAATTTCCAGCCCGTCGGCGTTTCGTGGCACGGGATGCCGAGGCTTTGCGCCACACGGTCGGCAGCCGTGCTGGTCGGCATGGACCGGGCGATGCCGGCAAGACCTGCACGATAGCCGGGAATGCAGTCGCGCGCGTGCCCGGCTATCATGGCGAGCGAATCTCCGGGGCTGACGAAAAAATTGCGCCCCAGGACCATGTTGCGGTCGCCGTCCCCGTCACAGGCTGCGCCCATATCGGGGGAATCGTCCGCCGACATGATCCGAACCAGCTCCGCCGCATGCACCTGGTTCGGGTCCGGATGCAGTCCGGCAAAATCCTCCAGCGGCGTGCCGCGGATCACCGTGCCTGCAGGCGCGCCCAGCAGCTTTTCGAAAATTTGATGCGCATAGGGTCCGGTGACGCCGTGCATGGCGTCGAAAATCAGGCGGAAACCGTCTTCGAAAAGTCTGCGCATCCGGTCGAAATCGAAAAGCTCGCCCATCAGGCCCGTGTAATCGAGCAGTGGATCGATTACGGTCACCTGCGTCTTTCCAAGCATCGACGCGCCTTCGCGGTCGATATCGAGATCGGGAGCATCGAGCGTAAGGTAGCGGCCGATCTTCAGCGTCTCGTCATGGATGCGCCCCGTTAAGGCCTCCGGCGCGGGACCGCCGTTGCGAGTGTTGTACTTGATCCCGAAATCCTCGCCGGGTCCGCCGGGATTGTGGCTCGCCGTGAGCAGCAGGCCGCCCAGGGCGCCCCGCCGCCGTATTACGGCAGACATCGCCGGGGTCGACAGCAGGCCGCCGCGCCCGACCAGCACATGGCCGAAACCGTTCGCCGCCGCCATTTTGAGGATGATCTGAATGGCCGGACGGTTGAAGAAGCGCCCGTCGCCGCCTGCCACAAGGATTTCCCGCGCAAAATCGACCTGGCCGCCCTCGCGCACAGTATCGAAAACCGATTGGACAAAATTCTCCACATAATGCGGCTGCATGAAGATGCGCGTTTTTTTGCGCAATCCCGAAGTGCCCGGCCGCTGGTCCCCGAACGGCTGCGTCGCAACTGTGCGTATGCCTGTGTCGTTCATGCTCTTCACCTCCCCGCGTGCCCTAATCATATCCCATCCGGCGCAAATCCGCAGTGCTTGCTCCCAGGCAAGCACAGGAATTCAGTTATTAGTGAGAACCGCTCTCCAGAGCGGTTCGACTCGCGAATATCCGGTTATGGCTTAACCGGACCGGTCTGGAGA
>CAYYTC010000161.1:0-5396 GCA_964474425.1 uncultured Acidobacteriota bacterium | reverse complement strand
TGATTGAATATTTGCGCTCGCGGCTATTTTGCTTGACAATCCCCGGGCCGGGATTGCCTCATATCCGAAGTGGCAGCGTTCATAATTTAAAATCATAGGGGAGCATCCGGAATGAAAATGAAACGCCTGTGTCTCACAGTGATGATGGCAGCCATGGTCGCATGGGGGGCTTCGGATCTGCTGCAGGCAGCTCCAACCTGTGACCGGCAGTGCCTGGTCACCCTCATGCAAAACTATCTGGCGGCCCTGGTCAAACATGATCCCACAGCGGTGCCCTTCGCCAAGGAAGTCAAGTTTACCGAGAACACGGCGAATATTCCGGTCGGGGACGGGCTATGGGTTACCGCATCCGGCGGACCTACGGAATTCCAGGTCTATGCCGCAGATCCCGTGGCGCAGCAGGTTGCCTGCCTTGTTGTGATGAAGGAAAACAGCAACCAGGACGTGTTGTTGGGAGCCCGCCTGGCATTGCAGCGCGGCAAGATCGCGGAAGCCGAGCACCATGTGGTTCGGGAAGATCTTCTGGCGGGCGCGATGCCGAATCTGCAAAAGCCGCGTCCCGGGCTCGTCGAGGACCTTGCGCCGGCCGACCGCACTCCCCGTGACCAGATGCTCGACATCGAGGCAACCGGCCTTGTCCTTCCCTACGGATCGAAAAGCGGATGGGAATAGGAACTGAGGCAGGCGGGGAATAATCGGGCGGGAGGCTCAAGGCCTCCGCCGATCCGTTGATGGGCAGTCGGAAAACTGCCCATGTACGGGGACGCAGAATTTTCTCCGGCGCCCCCGCGGCTGTCTCTTTTTAGCTTGTATATTCTTACAGGATTGCCGTAGGTTCCAAGCGCCTGTATATTTAAACCGATTCGAGACTGAGAGCCATTGCTGCGCCGATCACAGGAGATCCGATGCTGCCACAACGCCGCTACTACATCACGACACCCATTTATTATGTAAACGATTCCCCGCATATCGGCCACGCTTACACAACACTGGCCTGCGATGTGGCTGCGCGCTTCATGCGCCTGGACGGGGCCGAGGTCCGGTTCCTGACCGGCACCGACGAACATGGCCAGAAGATCGAGAAGTCCTCCAGCGCCGCCGGCATGGATCCGCAGTCATTCACCGATAAGGTATCGCAGAACTTCCGCGACCTCGCACGGGCGATGAACTACAGCAACGACGATTTCATACGCACGACCGAGCCGCGTCACATTCGTTCCTGCCAGGAACTCTGGCGGCGGTTAGAGGCCAACAACCAGATTTACCTCGGCAGCTATTCCGGATGGTATGCGGTTGCGGATGAAGCCTTCATCGATGAAAGCGATCTCACCATCGGCCCGGACGGTAAAAAAATCGCGCCGTCGGGCGCCGAGTGCGAGTGGGTGGAGGAACCCAGCTATTTTTTCAAGCTGTCGGAATGGCAGGACCGGCTCATGGAGTACTACAGCCGCACACCGTCTCCCGTGGCGCCCGAGGCACGCCACAACGAGGTCGTAAGCTTCGTGAAAGGCGGTCTCAAGGACCTCTCGATTTCCCGAACCACTTTTGCATGGGGCATCCCCGTGCCGGACGACCCCGCTCATATCATGTATGTGTGGCTCGATGCACTGACCAACTACCTCACGGCCATCGGATATCCCGATGACGGCAGCCCGGCTTTCCGGACATTTTGGCCTGCCGATGTACACATGGTGGGAAAAGATATCCTGCGCTTTCACGCCGTATATTGGCCTGCTTTCCTGATGGCCGCAGGGTTGGAACCCCCGAAGCGCATTTTTGCCCACGGCTGGTGGACCAATGAGGGACAAAAGATATCCAAGCGCCTCGGCAACGCCATCGATCCGCATGAACTGATCGCCAAATACGGGCTTGACCCGGTGCGCTATTTCCTGCTACGGGAAGTCCCGTTCGGAAATGACGGCGACTTCTCTCACCGGTCCATGGTCAACAGGATCAACGGCGACCTTGCTAACGGCCTCGGCAATCTTGCGCAACGTGTGCTCAAGATGGTCAACGGCAGCTGCGGTGCGGTTGTGCCCGAACCAGGAGCTCTGACAGCCGACGATGAAGCCCTGCTTCAGGCAGCGCAGGGGCTCCACACCCGGTTGCGTGAGGAAATCGGGCAGCAGGCGTTCCACAAAGCGCTGGATGCGTTGTGGCAGGTCGTCGGTGCTGCAGACCGTTATGTCAACGATCAGAAGCCCTGGAGCCTGAAGAAAACCGATCCGGCGCGTATGGGCACCGTCCTCTACGTGCTGGCGGAGGCCATCCGGCACCTGGCGATACTTACCCAGCCTTTTATGCCTCAGTCCTGCGGTCGCCTGCTCGACTTTCTGGCGGTGCCGGTTGAAGATAGGATTTTTGCGGCCCTTGAATCCGCCAGGCTGAAGCCCGGGACTCCACTGCCTGCACCCGAAGGCATTTTCCCGCGCTACGTCGAGCCGGACTCCGCATCGCAGCAGTCTGTAGGATTGCATTGAAAGCATTGCCGGCCATTTTCGTTCGTCAGCGCTTTTGTCAGCGTACGTCAGCGTTAACAAGAGCTACCGAAAATGGTTTCAACCGAAACCTAAGTGACTGAATTCCTTACTGGGGGATTTATGACACAGGAGCGTTTGAAGGAGCTGCTGGAACAATATGGCACCGGACCCATCCATTTCTCCGGCACAGAGGATGCGTTATATGAAAGGCACCTGATCTTCGACCATATCGTGGATCCGCGGCAGGCCGAGTTGCGGGACCAGTTTGAAGCGGCCGCTCGGTCGGTCCGCGACATCATCTCGCAGCGCTGGCTCAAGACAGAGAAGACACACGAAACCGGGAATCCTAAACGGGTGTACTACCTTTCGATGGAATACCTGCTGGGCCGATCCCTGGCCAACAACATCACGAATGCGCTGCTGGTGAACCTCGCAGTCGAGAATATGATGGAAAAGGGGGTGGATCCGCTGGCGCTGCTCGAAAAGGAACCGGATGCCGGCCTGGGAAACGGAGGGCTTGGCCGGCTGGCGGCCTGTTTCCTCGATTCCATGGCGACCATGGAGATTCCCGGTATGGGATACGGGTTGCGCTATGAATTCGGCATATTCCGACAGACTATCCAGGACGGCTGGCAATATGAGCGGCCGGATAATTGGCTACGGCAGCCCGATCCGTGGGAAATCACCAGGCTTGAAGAAGCGGTTGAAGTGAAGCTGAACTGCTCCTTTGAAATGCGCGCCGGCGTCCTGCGCCCCGTCCTTGGCCAATCCTCGACACTGATCGGCATACCCTTTGACCGGCCGGTGATCGGATATGGGGGCAAAACCATCAACACGCTCCGGCTTTGGGCTGCCAGCGCGTGGGATTATTTCGACTTTCAGCAGTTCAGCCGAGGCGATTTTGTGGGAGCGCTGGCGGAAACGCTCGGCGCCGAATCGCTCACCCGGGTGCTCTATCCCGACGATTCGACGGCTATGGGAAAGGGCCTGCGTTTTCTGCAGGAGTTTTTCCTCGTCGCCTGCTCGCTGGGCGATCTTATCCGGCGATTCCGGCGCGGCAATCAGGATTGGGAATGCCTTCCCGATAAAGTCGCCATCCAGTTGAACGATACCCACCCGGCCATGGCTGTCCCCGAGTTGATGCGGATCCTGCTCGACGACGCGCAGCTGGATTGGGACAAAGCCTGGGACCTCACACGACGGAGTCTGGCCTACACCAATCACACGCTTCTGCCCGAGGCCCTGGAAAAATGGCCGCTCCAATGGTTCGAGATCATGCTGCCGCGCCATCTGGAAATCATCTACGAGATCAACAAGCGCCTGCTCGACGAGGTCCGGACGCGCTTCCCCGGGGACGAGGGACGGGTGGCGCGCACCAGTCTCGTGGAAGAGCAGCCGCAACGCCAGGTCCGCATGGCGAACCTTGCCATTGTCGGGTCGCACAGTACGAACGGTGTGGCGGCGATTCACTCCAGGCTCCTGCGCACAATGACGGTGAAGGACCTGGCCGAGATGTTTCCCGAACGGTTCAACAACAAGACCAACGGTGTCACCCCGCGCCGCTGGCTGCTCCTGGCGAACCCCGCCCTGTCCGGCACAATCACCGGAGCCATCGGCGACGGTTGGATCACCGATCTTGGCCAACTGAGCAGACTCAAGCCGTTGGCCCGCGACGCCGGATTTCGCGAATCATTCCGCCGGGCAAAACGTGAGGCCAAGTCGCAGTTTGCCCTGTGGCTCAAATCCGCATGCGGGCAAACGGTCGATCCGGATACGATCTTCGATTGCCAGGTCAAGCGCATCCACGAATACAAGAGGCAATTGCTCAATGCGCTGCGCATCGTTGTGCTGTACAACCGCCTGCGGGAGAATCCAAAACTCGAAATGATCCCGAGGACGTTCTTTTTTGCCGGCAAGGCGGCGCCGGCCTACCGCCTGGCCAAACTGATTATCAAGTTCCTGAACAACCTGGCCGGGACGATCGACGGCGATCCGATAGCCCGCGGGAGGCTCAAAGTCGTATTCCTGCCCGAATACTGCGTGTCGCTTGCCGAGCGGCTGATCCCGGCCGCCGACGTCTCCAACCAGATTTCAACGGCCGGATACGAGGCGAGCGGCACCAGCAACATGAAGTTCATGATGAACGGAGCGCTGACGCTGGGCACGCGCGACGGCGCAACCATAGAGATGGCGGAAGAGGCAGGCGAGGAAAATTTTTTCCTGTTCGGCCTTACCGCGGAACAGGTGGCCGGCAGCCAGGGCTGGTATGATCCGCGCTGGCACTATGAGAACGAGGCGGAAACGCGCTCTGCGCTGAACCTGATCCTGTCCAACCACTTCAGCCGCTACGAGCCGGGCGTTTTCGAACCGCTGCATGACACGCTATTGGCAGGAGGGGACCATTACATGCACCTGGCCGATCTGACGTCCTATCTTGAGGCCGACCGGCGGCTCTGCAGCCTCTATGCCGATCCTGACGGATGGGCGAGCAAGGCAATCCTTAATGTTGCCTGTTCCGGTAAATTCTCCAGCGACCGCACCATTGCGGAATACGCAGCGGACATCTGGGATGTGAAGCCTTGCCCGATTTCATAAAACCCTATAAGCCGACGGATCGGGAAGAAAATGCGGTTGAATGAAGCTTCGGCCACCGGGCTGAGGACACGGAATTGGAGTTATACAGAACGACATAAATAATTGCGTATCCCCGGTGAGGCCCGGTAGGCAGTAGGCCCGGCCGTGAGAGGCCGGGATGGGATTATATTTAAAAAGAGCGCCAAAGGCGCGGAACTCCACTGCTGTGCCGGCCCTTTGGGCCTCTTCTGTTCGCAATTCCTACCCCGAGCTGACGCTCGGCGCACCTATTCCCTGCCGGCGCTTCGCGCCTGATGAAAATCCACGGATGAGCATTCATTT
>CAYYTC010000160.1:0-5480 GCA_964474425.1 uncultured Acidobacteriota bacterium | reverse complement strand
GATGGAGGCATCGTCGCGGATTAAAACGGTTTCCCGTTTCCGGTTTCCCGTTTCCGGTTGAAGACCAGGAATAGGAATCCTGACTGGGGAACGATATCGCATATGAAAATTAACCGCTTTGACGAGATTGAGGCGTGGCAGCTGGCTCGAGAGCTTACCAAAAAGATTTACCTATTGACCCAAAAGGACAGGTTCTCCAAGGATTTCGGCCTGAAAAAGCAAATACAAAACGCTGCCGGTTCGGCCATGCACAACCTAGCAGAAGGATTTGATTCGGACACAAATGCAGAGTTCCTGCGGTTCCTCAGATATGCGAAACGGTCATGCTCTGAAGTCCAGAGCGAGCTTTATGTAGCCTTGGATCAGAAATACATATCCGAGGCTGAGTTCCAGGATGTGTTCGATTACGCAGGCCGAACTCGTGCGACTATCCGAGGATTTATCAAATATCTTTTGAGTTATAAACAGAAGTCACCGCAAGAATGACCTATAACGGGAAACGCGAAACCGGAAACGGGAAACCTTAAACAAGGGGGCGGTCATGAATTCAGAATACCGGGTGTTAATCAATGGGGAGCTTTGCGAGGCATCTACGAAAGAAACGATGGAAGTGATCAATCCTGCAAATGGCAAGGTCGTGGGCCTTGCTCCCAAATGCAGCTCGGTGGAGGTCGATAGGGCGGCGGAAGCGGCCTGGAAGGCTGCGCCGGCCTGGGCGGAAACATCTCCGACCGATAAGGCGGCCATTTTTTTCAGGATGGCAGAGCTGCTCCGGGCTCAACGGGACGAGTGGGCCAGGCTGGAGACCATGCAATATGGCGGACCCATTTTCAAAACAGCCAATTTCGATATGACCTTCGACGCACAGCATTTCGAATTCATGGCCGGTGTCGCAAGGGCAGTGACGGGCAAAACGCTGCCCGTCGGCCCGCAGGCGATGTCTTTTACGGTCCGCCAGCCTTTGGGGGTTGTGGGATTGATCACGCCATGGAATTTTCCTCTTGTCACGGCAATATCCAAAATTACTCCGGCGTTGATGATGGGGAACACCGCCGTGGTGAAGCCTGCTTCCTGCGCCCCTCTCACGGTTTTGAAGCTGGGCGAGCTTGCCGCCAAGGCCGGATTCCCGCCGGGCGTGCTGAACATCGTGTCCGGACCCGGATCCACGGTCGGTGAAGCTCTGGTCAAACACCCCTATATTGCCAAAGTCAATTTTACCGGCGATTCCGAAACCGGGAAACGGATCCTGGCTTTGGCCAGCGCTGCAGTGAAACCGGTCGCTTGCGAGCTGGGGGGCAAAAATCCGTTCATCGTGCTTCCCGACGCGGATATTAAAGCCGCTGTCGAAGGGGCCATCTGGGGCGGTTTCTTTAATTCCGGCCAAAACTGCGGCGCCTCGAGCCGGTACCTCGTGCACGAATCCGTATACGATGAATTCGCGGAAAAATTTGTCGCCGCCGCGAAGCTGTTGCGGGTAGGGGATCCACTAAACCCTGAGACTATGATCGGACCTGTCGCTTACAAGGGCCACAGGGACAACATCGAGCGCTTCGTTGAGCGCGCCAAGAGATCCGGCGCAAAACTCCTGCTGGGCGGAGAGCGTCCCAACACGCCGGAAACCAAAGATGGATACTTCGTTTCGCCCACGATTTTTGGCGACTGCGATCCGAAATCGGAGATTATGCAGGAGGAAGTCTTTGGCCCGGTGGTTGCCCTGGCAAAATTCAAAACTCCTGAAGAAGCCGTGGCCATCGCCAACGATTCCCGTTTCGGTTTGTGCGCATCCATCTGGACCCGGGATATACGGCTGGGTCTGGTGATGACCAAGCAGCTCAAAGTGGGCACCGTGTGGCTGAACCAGCACCTGTCCATTGTTTTTGAATGCCCGTGGGGCGGATGCAAAGAGTCGGGGCAAAGCAAGGAAAACTCCATTATGGTCCTCGACGAATACAGCATGATGAAGAACGTTTGGATCGACCTGGTCGGCACGCCGGCCACCCCATGGCAAGGTAAGCTCGGCTAGACCTTTTGAGTTTCCAGTTCCCAGTTCCCAGTTTGGATTGGGAACTGGGGACTGGCATCTTCCCCATACGGCAAATCCTGCGAGGCTTAAATCCGGCCTAAAATCTCCCTTAAAAAGCAATTAATATCCAACTGGAAACTGGAAACTGAGAACTGGGAACTCGAATCATATGGGTGCTAAATTTCCCAAACTAAAGTAAGCTTAATTTTTTGAATGAAGGTTTTGATATGACTGCGCCTAAGGAACAGGGGAAACTCGTGGAGCTGCGCGAAGCAGTAAAGCGTTTCGTGAAGCCCGGGATGAAGCTGCATATCGCCTCAGGCATCGGGGGGGCCAGCGCCGCTATTTGTGAGATAGTCCGGCAATATCATGGGAAGGATCCCGGATTCACGCTGATCCAAAGCACCGTGACGGGGCACGCGCTCAATCTGGTTCACTGCAGACTGGTGAAAAAGCTCATCTGTTCCGTTTGTGCCAATATTTCCGGGACCGGACGCCCGAGCAAGGTGATTCAGGCCGCTTACGAAAGCCGCCGGATCGAGATGGAAAACTGGTCGCTGAATTCCCTCCAGCAGCGTCTTATGGCGGGTGCTTTCGGCGTTCCGTTCATGCCCACCCGGTCGGTTCTCGGAAGCAGCATTGCCGAGGATAATGCGGCATCGTTCACGGCAATCGACGATCCGTTTGGATCCGGAACCAAAGTCGGCCTTGCGAGCGCTCTTTTGCCCGATATCTCCATTGTTCACGGCTGTGCTGCGGATCTCAAAGGGAACACGATACTGCCGGCTCCCTACGGCGAAGACGTCTGGGGCGCCCTTGCCAGCAAAGGCGGAGTGGTCGTAACCGTAGAGAAAATCGTGCCTGTGGAATTCATTCAAAAATACGCCGCTCTGGTCAAGATCCCTGCTCATGCGGTTCAGGCTGTGGCGCCTGCGCCTCTGGGACTCCATCCTTTCTCCCTGGCCAATCCGGGAATCCGCGATATCGATCCCTATGAAAAGGATGTGGATTTTCTCAATGCTCTCTACGAAGCTTCCGCAAGCGGGCCGGCGCTGGATGAGTGGATCAGGGAATGGGTCCTTGATTGCCTGGATCACGATCACTATTTGAGCAAGCTTGGGAAACAGCGAATCGACGAGCTCAAAGAGAAGTCCCGACGCGTAAAAACGGTATTCGAGTTTGTGCCGGCGCCTCATCAGGATGCTGTGGCCGACTTTGAGCCCAGGGAGATGATGCTTGTTGCGCTGGCCCGGGAAATCCGCAGCAGCGTCGACAGCAAAGGGCACCAAATGGTGCTCGCCGGAGCGGGCGCGGCCGCCACGGCTGCGTTTCTGGCCTATTATCAGTTGAAGTCGGCCGGATTTGAATTGGGCACAGGCAACGGTCAGATCGGATATGCGCCGGTTCCCGGAGAATCCATCCTCGCGAGCGAAGCAGGAGTCCGCAGCTCAAAAATTCTGACAGATACCGTTATGATGCAGGGCGTTTTCGTCGGGGGCGAAAACAACCGCTGCCTGAGTATCCTGGGCGCGGGCCAGATGGACAGGTTCGGAAACATGAACTCCACAAAAACCTCCAAGGGGAAATTTCTCGTCGGTTCGGGAGGCGTCAACGATGCGCTGAATGCCCGCGAGGCCATCCTATGCCTGGATCAGTCCAGGGACCGTTTTGTGGACAAACTGGCATACGTGACCGGCCGCGGGCATGCGATTACAACGGTGGTATCGACCATGGGCATTTTCAGGAAACGGAGCCCCGAGGACGAGCTGTATCTGGTCGCATGTTTCCCGGACCCGCAGGCCAGAAAGCTGGAAGAGCGGATCCAGGAGATTAAAAATAACTGCGGGTGGGATCTGAAGACGGCGCCCGTTGTGGAAGAAGTGCCAAGACCGAGCTCGGAGGAGCTCCAGAGGCTCCGCTGGCTCACAACGTAATTACGAATGACGAATGACGAATTAAATCAACATCTGCAGTTTGCATTTTATTGATAGATAACCAAATAGATTGCTTAAATTCGTCATTCGCGATTTTGAGATGGGAGAGAATATGAGTGGGGGACCGTTGCAGGGCATACGCGTCGTGGAATGCGCGGGCTATCTCAGCGCGCCCACGGCATGCTACATGCTGGGTGATCTGGGAGCTGAAATTATCAAGATAGAGGACCGTGAGAAAGGCGACCCGTCAAGAGGCACGTCCGCGGTTTTCGGTTCTTCCATGACGCTGCCCAATGGCGAAAACATACTGTTCGAGACCGCAAACCGCAATAAAAAGAGCATCACGCTTGACTTGAAGAAGGAAAAAGGAAAGCAGCTGCTTTATGAGCTGGTATCCAAAGCCGATGTTTTCTGCACCAACTTCACGCAGCCAGCGATTGCAAAACTTAAGATCGACTTCGAGACCCTGAAGAAATACAATCCAAAGCTTGTTTATGGGCTTGCGACCGGCTATGGACTTGCAGGGCCGGAAAGCAACCGGCGCGCTTTTGACAGCGTGGCACAGGCGCGATCGGGGATCATGTATGCGCTCGGTGGAGAACCGGACACACCCCCCGCGCAGATTGGCGGGCCGGTATTCGACCAGATGACGGGCACTCTTCTGGTTTATGCGATACTGGCCGCCCTGGTTGCAAGGGACAGGCAGGGAACAGGCCAGCAGGTTGAGGTCTCGCTTCTTGGATCGGGGATACATTTACAGGCCTATAACCTGAATACGGCGCTCCTCAGAGGCCGCCAGATTCCCAGACCCTCGAGGCGATCCCTGAAAAATCCGATGGCAAACCATTTCGAGTGTGCCGACGGGGAATGGCTGCTGCTTTCGGAGCCACAGGCGGACAGGTTCTGGCCGGCTTTCTGTGATGCCCTGGGCATACAGAACCTCGAGATGGATGACAAATATTCCGATGCCGCCCGACGGCGCGAAAATTTCAGGGAACTGCTGGTTATCATCGAACGGGTTTTCAAGACCAAAACGCGCCAGGAATGGATGAAGATTCTGGATGAGAAGGGCCAAGGAATCGCCTATTCCCCTGTCCTGAGACCGACGGATTTGGCCAATGACGAACAGGCGCTGCAGAACGGCTATATCGCGGAGATCAATCATCCATCCCTGGGCGCCATCAAGATGGTTGGGAACCCGGTCAATTTCAGCGGAACTCCGGTGACGGTGGACGGCTTTGCGCCCTGTTTTGGTCAGAATACGGAAGAAGTCCTGATGGATGTCTGCGGATTCGACTGGGACAAGATCCAACAGCTCAAGGATGAGGAAGTGATTTAATCAGGTTTCCCGTTTCCGGTTTCCCGTTGAAAGCAGAAAGCGGGAAACCAGAAACGGGAAACGGGAAACGGGAAACGGGGGAGAATAGATGGAAACCAATTTAAGGAACAAGCGGCTGGATGAGAGTGAATTTCTGAAAATGCGCGGACCGGTTCTTGCCCTTTGGCCGACAGGCAGCGAGGTG
>CAYYTC010000159.1:0-5533 GCA_964474425.1 uncultured Acidobacteriota bacterium | reverse complement strand
GTGACTGTCCCCCTTAGCGCCTCAACGGAAGCTATAGCCGATGCGAAAGCTCACGTAATGGGTATTGGCATATTGCGGCTGGAGATGGTCGCGAAACTCCAGGCGCAGCCCCTGGCCTTCGCGGAACCAGTAATTCACCCCGCCGCCAAAATTAACCAGGTTCGCGTGTCCATCCCGAATGGCCAGCGTGTAGCCGCCCGTGACGAACGGCGACAGTTTGCGCTTGCGGTTGAAATGATAGGCGCCGTTCAGTGATAACAAGCCGATCCCGTTACCGATGTCGCTCCAGGGCGTCAGGTAGCTGACTTCGGCGCCGGCTCCCACGCCCCGGTAAATCAGCGCATCCAATCCTGCGCCGAAGTTCATGGTTGAGACCGAGTCGTCGCCCAGAATCGCCCCGGGCGAAAAAAAGGCATACCCTTGCAGCGGTTTCTGCGAATCCTTGCCCTGGCCTTCATCGGCTGCCAACCCGGCGTGAGCCCAGGAGCAAATCATCATGAGGCACAAGGCTATTCCGGCAATTGGGGCCCGCAGGCAAATTCGTTTTCCCATTTTTTCCCTCCTCTGCCTGGGTAATGCGAAATGGGCGATCCTGCGGGGTCATTCCATATGCAAATATCTCTTGACTTGTCGGGATAGTTGAGACAAAGTCTCATCCGATGTCATTAACCATAAACCGTGTCCCGGCGATGTCCGAAGCCGCTAAAAAGAGCCGCGAGGAGGAATTCCGCAGGATGTGCCGCGAACAGCGTGTGCCCTATACTGCGCAGCGGCGCGCCGTGCTTCGCGCGGTGCTCGAACTCGGCACTCATCCCACAGCCGAAGAGGTCTGCTCATCTGCAGCCGTTCGCAGCGCCTGTGTTTCGCGTGCCACGGTTTACCGCACCCTCGAAAGCCTCGCTCGGATGCGCGCCATTCTTAAAGTCGGGCACGGCGGAAGCGCCGTGCGTTACGACGGCCGTATTGCCATGCACCACCACCTGGTCTGTTTGCGCTGCAACGCCATTATCGATATCGCCGGCGCCGGGCTGGATGCGACTTCCCTGCCGGACACCGCAGCATTTGGATTTGTTGTGAAGGATTTCCGCGTGCAGCTGAGCGGCCTGTGCCGCCGCTGCAAGTCAGATAACCCGAAGATTCAATCATAAGGAGAAAAATATGGAATCACAGAATCCGGTTGATGTTGTCCCCATGCCCCGCATTGGGGACAAGGCTCCGTCCTTCAAGGCAAGCACCACCCAGGGAGAAATCAGCTTCCCGGAACAATACGCCGGCAGCTGGGTCATCCTTTTCAGCCACCCTGCGGACTTTACGCCAGTCTGCACGACGGAGTTCATCACCTTCGCTTCGCTGGAGGGCAAATTCGCCGAAGCCAACTGCAAGCTGGTCGGGCTCTCCGTGGACGGACTTTACAGCCACATCGCGTGGCTGCGCACCATCAAGGACAAGATCGACTATAAGGGCATGAAAAACGTCGAGGTGAAATTTCCCCTGATCGACGACATCACGATGACGGTCGCCAGGAAATACGGCATGATCCAGCCGGGTGAGAGCACCACCAAGGCTGTGCGTGCGGTGTTCTACATCGATCCCGGCGGTGTGATCCGCGCCATCATCTATTACCCGCTCAGCCTAGGCCGCAATTTCGACGAGCTTTACCGGGTCCTGATCGGCCTGCAGACCGCCGATGCCTTCTCGGTCGCCACGCCGGCGGACTGGCGCCCCGGGGACGATGTGATCGTCCCGCCTCCCGGTACGATGGATGACGCGCAGGCGCGCATGAAGCCCGCGGCGGATGTGACCCTGCACGACTGGTTCATCAGCACCAAAAAGATCCCCAAAGAGCAGGTTCTGAAAGCCGTTTTGAAGAAGTAATCGGGACGCTGCTTTACAGGGATGACAGGAGGAATCGCCCGCCTGTAAAATATCCGGCGGCATGTCCGCAGCGGCATGCTGCCGGACGGCGTGCCTCTCGGCCAAGGGCCGACCATGATTTGAAAGGAGACGCGAATGCTCGTACAACATTTTTTTGTGAACGGCCTGGCACACAGCTCCTACCTGCTGGGCGGCTCGGTTTCCTGCGCCATCGTCGACCCGCAGCGCGATATCGATGTCTACATCGTGGCGGCGAAGGCCCTGGACCTCAGGATCACGCACATCCTGGAAACCCATCTGCACGCGGATTTCATCTCGGGGCACATGGACCTGGTGGAGAAAACCGGGGCCACGATATATGCGCCGAAGGCAGGCAACTGTGCTTTCAAACATGTGGCGCTGGCGGAGGGGGATGCCTTTTCCGTCGACGACATGCGCATTTCAGTTCTCGACACCGCCGGCCATACTCCCGAACACATTTCCTACGTGGTCGTCGACCTGGAACGGGGCGAAGAGCCGGTGGGCGTTTTCTGCGGAGACACGCTCTTTGTGGGCGATGTGGGGCGGCCGGATCTTTTTCCGGGGCGGGCGGCAGAGCTTGCGTCGAAGCTGTTCGACAACCTTCACGGGAAGCTGATGAAGCTGCCCGACTTTTGCGAAGTCTACCCGGCGCACGGCGCAGGTTCCCTGTGCGGGCGTGCCATGGGCGCCAAACGCACCAGCACGATCGGTTACGAGCGCCGGAAAAACCAGGCCCTCCGGATACCTGACAAAGGCGATTTTATCGCATCTCTGACCACGGAGATGCCGGCCGCGCCCGATCATTTCGCGCGCTGCAGCGCCACAAACGGCGCCGGACCGGCCCTGGTGCGCACGCTCCCTGCACCCGCGCCGATGGCGGCTGAAGAGTTTGCTGAGCGCGCCCGGAAGCCCGGTGCCGTTGTGCTTGACGTCCGGCCTTTTGACGCGTTCGGGGGGCAGCACATTCCGGGCGCGTGGAGCAACGACATCAACGGCAACTTCGCCACGTTTGCAGGCTGGACGCTTCCTGTCGACGGCGAAATATTGCTGGTCGCCGATAGCGAGTCCATTGTGAAGGACGCCGCTCTTTGGCTCAGGCGCGTCGGAATCGACAACGTGACGGGATATCTCGATGGAGGCATGCTCAGCTGGAATCTGGCCGGTCTGCCGACCGAGCATGTCCCGCAGTTGAGCCCCCAGGAGCTGCATCAGCGGATTCAGTCGAAAAGCGATGGGGTGCTTGTGGATGCCCGTTCACAGGAGGAATTCCGGAAAATCAGCATCCCCGGCGCCCTCAACATCCCGGCGCCTGACCTTCGCACCCAGTACGGGGAACTGCCCCAGGACAAGCCTATCACGATTATCTGCAGTACCGGGATGCGGTCGAGTCTTGCCGCAAGCATCCTTCAGCGCAACGGCTTCAAGGATGTGAGAAGCGTTGCCGGCGGAATGTCCGGATACATTGCGGCCGGCTTCGCCGGGTAAAACAGTTTTCGCATTATTTCTGTGAGGGCGCAAAGGGAGAGCCGTTCCCGTTAAAAGGGCCCGATTAGGGTGGCATAGTTGACAGGGAGATCTCATGTCCGGTACCGACAAGAAAACACGATTGCTGGAGTGGGCAAGAGAGATACAGGCCCTGGCGCAAACCGGGCGCCATTATGCCAAGGACGACTTCCAGCGCGACCGATGTGAAAGGCTGATGCAAATTGCGGCCGAAATGATCAGCGAAAACTCTGGCATCGACGTCCTTTCCCTGGCACAGGCCTTCACCGCTCAGATCGGCTATGCAACTCCAAAGATAGATGTTCGCGCCGCCGTCTTCAGGGATCAAAAACTGCTCCTGGTCCGCGAAAGGCTTGACGGCGGGTGGACGATGCCCGGAGGCTGGGCGGATGTAGGCGACACTCCCTCAAAAGCGGCGGAGCGCGAGGTATGGGAAGAAGCCGGGTTCCATGTCCAGGCCCATAGAGTCGTGGGTGTCTACGACGCCAACCGCAGGGATCCCCTCGAGGTTTTTCACGCGTTCAAAATAGTGTTCTTTTGCGACATTTTGGACGGCGAAGCCCGGCCAAGCCAGGAGACGTCGGAAGTGGCCTTTTTCGGTGAGCATGAGATCCCCCCAATCTTTTCCGGTGAGCGCACTACCGCGCGCCATGTCCGCGATGCCTTTGCCGTCCTGCTGGATGCCGGCCGGCCGGCGATTTTCGATTAGGGGCGAAGCCATTCCATAATTGTTTTTCTTTTTATGATTGAGGACGGCCTTCCGGCCGCCCTCCTCTGCAAAAAGGTCTTTCATCGATTATGAAGAAGAGCGGGAAAAGGGCAGGGTCGGAAGTGATCCGTGGCGAGCTGCGTTCGGCCGCCGATGCGGCTAAAGCTGCCGTCCTTAAGAGTTTTTTCAAGACGGGACCGGGGGAATATGGCGAAAACGATCGGTTCCATGGAGTGCCGGTTCCCGGCGTTCGCAAAGTTGTTCAAGCGCACCCAGACATCCCGCTGACCGAGGTCCGGACACTGCTGTCCTCCCCGTACCATGAAGAAAGGCTCGCGGCGCTCCTCATCCTGGTGGACCAGTACCGGCTCGGCGACGGATCGTGCAGGAAAGGCATTTTCGATTTTTATCTGACCAATACTGCGCGGATCAACAACTGGGACCTTGTGGATCTTTCCGCGCCGCATATTGTCGGGAAGCACCTCTTCGGCAGGAAAACGTCCGTGCTCACGCGGCTCGCGCGCTCCGAAAATATGTGGGAACGGCGGATTGCGATCCTGGCAACCCATTATTTCATCCGGCAGGGGGACAGCCGTGAGACTCTGCGACTGGCGGGATTGCTGCTCAAGGATACCCACGACCTGATCCACAAGGCTGTCGGCTGGATGCTTCGCGAAGCGGGCAAGCGGTGCTCCATGGCCGATCTGTGCGGATTCCTCGATGACAATGCCGCGGTGATGCCGCGCACCATGCTGCGCTATGCCCTCGAGCGCTTTCCCCGGGATTTGAAATCCCTGTACATGAACATGGGCAAGGATAAAGACCGGCGATGAGAATCTTCAATCTCGATTCGGAGCAATGGATCAACCGGCCGTTGCGCGAAGTGTTCCCGTTCTTTGCCGATCCGCGCAACCTGGAGGCCATCACACCCCCGTGGCTGCGGTTCGAGCTGAAAGCGCGAGGGAACCTGGAAATGCGCTGGGGCCTGAAAATTGATTACCGGCTGCGCCTGCACGGGGTTCCATTTTCCTGGCGGAGCGAGATCACAGTCTGGGATCCGCCTCTCCGCTTTGTCGACGAACAGGTCCGGGGGCCATACCGACAATGGCGTCACGATCATCGATTCGAGGAAAACGATGGCCGGACGCTGGTTCGCGATCATGTCGATTACGCCGTTCCCGGCGGCTGGCTGGTGCAGAAACTCTTGGTTGGACGGGAAGTGGACAAGATCTTCGAGTTCAGGCGCCGCACGCTGGCAGAAATCTTCCGCAATTTATCGTGAGAACCGCTCGCCAGAAGCGGCCGATGGGGGACTATCAGGTAGTCGCCTAATCGGACGGGTCTGGAGAGGCTGTCTCAAAACCACTGCGCCGATAGGGCATGTGTTTCAAGCTAACCGCAGATGGTCCAAGTCGCGGGATCTGG
>CAYYTC010000158.1:0-5557 GCA_964474425.1 uncultured Acidobacteriota bacterium | reverse complement strand
CGGAGCCACTATCATGCTTAACTTAGTGACATTCGGGACAGTCACCAGTGTCCCCCCCTTAAATACCCCTTAAATAAACGCTTGATAAACCGGAATCTCTTTTCTTAAGATGTGCGCGGAACACGACCGTTCCGGCTCAACCTTCAGAGACAACAGGAAACCAGCCGCTTACCATAAAGGCAGTACGGACAGCCCATGGAACAGGAATCTAGACAGATCAATTTCGCATTCATCGGATTTGGACACGTCGGACGGGCCTTTGCCCGGCTTTTGCTCGACCGGCGAAAATGGCTTCTCAGGGAATTCGGCATCGAGTGGAAAATCACCGGCATCGCAACCAGGAACCATGGGACCGCCATCGATCACGAAGGACTGCCGGTCAAAAAAATTCTCGGCTCCTGGAAACGGAACTCGAGCCTGGACCCGTACAACAACGGGCCCGCCTGCACCTCGCAAACCGATTTCATTCGCCAGTGCGGCGCCGATGTGCTGTTCGAAATGAGCGTGCTGGACCTCAGCGGAGAGCCTGCGGCAACTTATATCCGGGAAGCGCT
This sequence comes from uncultured Acidobacteriota bacterium, assembly GCA_964474425.1. Classification (GTDB taxonomy): domain Bacteria; phylum Acidobacteriota; class UBA6911; order UBA6911; family UBA6911; genus UBA6911. The sequence goes on along the minus strand of CAYYTC010000158.1, from coordinate 5,003 downwards.
CGGCGCAGGCCTTCATGTGATCACCACTAACAAAGGACCCGTAGCAACCCAATTCCATCCCCTCACCCGGCTGGCCCGGCTCCGGGGTGTCCGGTTTCTGTATGAAGGCACGGTAATGGACGGCGCTCCGGTATTCAATCTTCTCCGTCAGACGCTTCCGGGAACCCGCATACGGTCCCTGCGCGGCATCATCAACAGCACAACCAACTACATCATCACCGCAATGGAGCAAGGGACCTCGTTCGAAGCGGCACTCGATTACACGAGGAATCTCGGGCTGGCCGAGGCAAATTCCAGCCTGGACCTGGAAGGATGGGATGCGGCAGCCAAGCTCTCAATCCTGATCCAGGCCATGATGGGCGGAAGCGCAAAACCCAAAGACATCGAGAGGAGCGGCATCTCCGAAGAAACCGGCAGGCTTGTCCGCGCTGCCGTGCGCCGCGACCGGCGGCTCAGGCTCGTTGCCAGGGCCTATCGGCAGGGGGGGAAAGTCGTCGGAAAAGTCGAACTGCAGGAACTCGAAATTTTCGACCCGCTCGCCGCGATACGCGGCCTGGGCAATATCCTGGTCCTGAACACCGACACGATGCGTGAACTCGCACTCATAGAGAATAACCCGTCGGTAGACCAGACCGCCTTCGCGCTGTTTTCCGACCTGATCTCGCTGCTCCGATAATGATTCGAGATTGAGCCTGTAATCGATTTCAATTATGTCGGCACATAGCGTTGTTGATATCGCAGGACTTGCACGCTAAAAAGCCCGTTTTTCGACCTTAATGGGACAGTAGTGCTGGGAAATGGAAAACACGCACAACAAAACAGAGCATTGTCATTCAGCCGCGCTTTGCTAACCGCTAACCACTAACCGCTAACCACTGCCTCACACTCCCCACCCGCCGCTGATCTGAATGTTGGCGCCGTTGACATAGCGTGCCCGGTCCGACAGCAGAAAGCTCACCGCCCCGACTGCATCTTCCGGGCTGCCCACGTAGCCGGCCGGGATATTTTGAAATGATTGGGCCATCTCCTCCCGAGACACGCTGCCGGTTTCGATGAAACCCGGGGAGATCGAATTAGCGGTGATTCCGTGAGGAGCGAGAGCCTTGGCCAGGGAACGCGTCAGCACGAGCACGCCGATTTTGGCGATGTAGTGGGCAGTGATGGTGGGCTGGCCCGCCTGCTGGCCGGCATTGACCATGCTGAAATTGATGATCCGTCCCCATCCGCGGCGGATCATGCCGGGAGATACGGCACGGCATAGATAGAAAACGGGGTGAAGGTTATTGTCGAACATGGAATGCCAGCCTTCGATGCTTTCCTGCATCAGCGGGACGCGGTGATACGCGCCGACACAATTGACGAGAGCATCGATGCGGCCATACCGGTCGGCGACCCGGCGAACCAGGCTCTCCGCGAGCGCGGGATCAGAGACGTCCGCCTGAACGATCAGTGCCTGCGCGCCCGTTGCGCCCAGTTCCCGCTCGAGGGATCGGGCATCGGGCGCGCTCTTGCGATAGCAGGCAGCGATCGACCATCCTTGGCGCGCAAGATCCAACGCGATTGCCCGGCCAATGCCCCTGACTCCCCCCGCCACCAGCGCCACGCGGGATTCCGCTCCGGTTTCTCCAAGTTTCCCCTCGTTTATCTCTGCCACGATTCAATCCCGGTGTCCGTTCCTGTCCAACCCGGTCTGCTTACCGGTGTAGAGATAGCGTTTGACCTTCTTGGTTGTGGTTTTCTCCAGCTCTTCATGACGCACGGTGAGCTTCGTAACGCGCTTGTAGGGCGCCAGATTCTGGCACCGCTCCTTCACTTCCCTCCGGACAATGCCCTCAATCCGGCCGATCTCCTCGGCTTCTGCCGTTCCCTGCTGCTGTGCGCCGAAGTAGTCCTTATTGGGCACCACAATGGCTTCAATGGCAGGCTCATGTCCCGGCTCGTCCGTTGCCTCCCCCCAAACCAGGCATTCGGAAATACAGGGAGATTTGAGGATTTCCGCTTCCACCTCCTCAGGATATATTTTCTTGCCGGCCGGCGTGACAATGACGGACTTCTTGCGGCCATGGATATAAAGGAATCCTTCCTCGTCCAGATAGCCCAGATCGCCCGTATGGAGCCAGCCGTCCTCGAGAGCTTCCCTCGTTGCATTGGGATTATTGTAATAGCCCTTCATGATATTGGGGCCGCGCGCCAGAATTTCGCCGTCCGCGGCTATCGTGACCTCGACGCTTGGCAGCGGCAGTCCGGCCGCGTCATCCCTGAAGGCTCCGGTCCGGTTTACGGCAATGATCGGCGCAGACTCCGTCAAGCCGTATCCCTGAAGGAAAATAATGCCCAACTCCCGAAAGCCCCTCGCGACCGCAGGGTCAATGGCGGCACCCCCCGATATCAAAATGCGCAGGTGGCCGCCCAGCTTCTTGTGCGCTTCGGCAAAGACCAGCCGGCGGATATTCAGCCCAAAAGTCTTTTCCAGGAAGGCAGCCGCCGCTTTGGCCGCATTCACCTTCCACATTCCTTTTTCCGCCATGGCGGATTCGATCTTTTTATAGATTGCATGCCAGAGGACCGGCACTCCCAGCACTGCGGTGGAGCTTGTTTCGGCCAGGTTCTCCGCGAACCGGCGGAGGTTTTCGGCATAGGAGGTTGTCGCGCCCAGATAGATCGCCAGGAGGAATCCGTCCGTGCACTCATAGCTGTGATGGATGGGCAGGATGGATAAAAACCTGTCCTCTGTGCGGAGGTCCACCCACTGCACGGCGTCTACAAGATTGCAGGCAACGTTTGCATGGGTCAGCATGACCCCTTTGGGATTCCCCATCGTCCCCGACGTGAAAAGAATCGAGAGGAGCTGATCCCCGGATACCGTGCGCTCGTTGAATTCATTTTCCCCCGCGCGGATACGCTCCAGGCCCAACCGCTTTACTTCGGAAAAGCTCCGGACGTTCTCCAAGGGGCGGATTTCATCCATGTTCACAATATGAACGAGCCCGGGCAGTTTCTCGCGCAATCCCAGGAGCATCTCCATATGCTTGTCGTCGCCGACCAGGGCCTGGGCGCCTGACAGGTAGAGGATGTTATAGACCTCGGTTGCTTTCAGGTCCCTGTCAATGGGAACGCAAACTATCCCCATGCATGCTGCCGCCAGGTAGGCCACAGCCCATTCCGGCCGGTTGTCGCCGACAATTGCCAGGCGGCTCCGGGACGGCCGTAATCCCAGGGCGGCGAATCCGCAGGCCGTGTTTTGGACTTCATCGTAAAGCTCTCGAAAGGTAATCGACTCCCAGATCCCGGATTTCTTGTGCTGCAGCGCAATCTTGTCGCCGAATTTGCGGGTGCTTTTCAGGAACAGGTCCCGTATGTCGGAGATGGGCTCCGCTGGATTGGCCGGATACATCCCTTTCATGCCCGCAGAGGTGCAGTTTGTTCCTCGGGCCATAGTTTCTGTCTCCAGCTCAATTCCCAGGGCCGGCGCGCCAGCATGCCCCCAGGCCCCTGACTGTCAATTAAAATGCGGATTCTCGGGCTTGATATGCTCGAATCTGCGAACCAGCACCAGAGTTTCGAGCTGCTGCTGCAGGACCGGTATAAGCACATCGCATCGCCGGGACGGGTCGTCCAATTCCAGCAATTCCTGTTTCTGTTCTATGGGCAGGTTCAGGGTCATGGCCACCATATTGACAAGCGATTCAAAATCCAGTTGAGGCATAAGCTCCAGCGCATGCTGTTTGACGCCTGTCGCCAGCTCCGTAAACCGGGCAAAAAGGCTTCCTAAATGATTGTGGCGCCTTACTATATCGGGCGAACGCTCATCACAGGAGACTTCTTCAATCTTCTCAACTTCCGCCAGGCGGTAGGGCGAGTGCTGAACCTCGCGGATAAAGCGCACGCGGTGAATCCCCACTACAACGATGTTGAATTTGCCGTCTTCCAGCTCTTCATACGTCTCGATTTTCCCCAGGCAAGCGACGTCGTGCACCGCCGACACACTGCTGTAGTTCGACTCTGGACCCGCGCGCAACAGGGCGATGACAAGCTCCCCGTTTCCGGCGATAACTTCACGCACCATGGTCCGGTACCTCTCCTCGAAAATGTAAAGAGGCATGGGGGTCTTCGGAAACAACACCACATTGGGCAAAGGAAATAACGGAACAATCATTGCATTCCGATATTATTCCGGGATTTCTGATCCGTCAACGTAAACCCGGTGAGTAGCGGTTAGGGGTTAGGGGTTGGATTCTATATCAAGATAAATCAAGCAGCAGTATTGCTGTAAAGGAATTCTGGAAAAGCAGCATCCCTGAGACACAAGAACGCGGCCATGATTTGCTTTCCGCGGTCAGTTAAGCGCCACCTCCGCGTTCGAGGTATCGTGGCAATCAACTTGTTTGCATGAAAACGGCTCAGGATTCGGCTGACCCTGGCGCTTTGTTTCTTAGGATTGTCGGCCAAGTCGTGCAAATGGATTGAGCCTTGGAGACACATGCATAGGTCAGCATTCGATAGCCCTTGGATAGGGTGCTCTCCAGCCATCATTGCTTTGAACAGTTGAATATCTTCTCTCGACAGCGAAAAATCGATAACACTGGAATCCAGGCTTATGAGCCTGTTTTTGAAGCGGAACTTTTTCTTCTGTCCCTGGCCGGCCAGGAACATTTGACATTTTGCCAGAAGCTGTCCGAAAACCGCCGGGTACCGCCCCCAGCGTCGGTGTTCGTTGGCATCAGCAAGCGTCGATTTCATGGGAGCGTCCGGAACGCCGAGATGTCTCCGCTAACCTTCGCAGCTCGCCAGCCCACCGCAGATCTCGCGCAGAGTATGGGCGCGCGCCAATTGGCAGAATAGCATGGCGACAAACTGGCCCCAGCAGCTGAAGCCTCGTGCCTGATATTCGGCTCTGTGATCGCGGACAGCTTTTTCGAATTCCATTCTTGGAAATAGTTGTAACAGCTGGGAGAAAATGCTAGAAAACCTTTGCATGGTCGGGCCTCCTTGGATTGTCTTGT
>CAYYTC010000157.1:0-5564 GCA_964474425.1 uncultured Acidobacteriota bacterium | reverse complement strand
GCTCACCCCTGGCTATTATCTGCCGGGCCTCCGGCCCTTGGAAATCGAAAGCTAAATTGGACAAGAGTGCCCAAAACATAACGATCATAAAAAAGGGCCGCTCCGAAGAGCGGCCCGGTTCGCGGAGTATGATATGAAAGGTTGTAGATGAAGCCCTTTATGTCTGAATAATAATGCAAGAATAATGCCAACCCATGAATCCCCGTCCGAAAGATCGGGAAACCCTCTCTCAATTGTCATGAAATCATAGAATTAGACCGGATGCGTTGTTTGGCCGGCGGATCCGGAGCTTACGCCTGGCTTGCGGGAAATGTAAAATTGTCTGACACTCCAATACCCGGACGCCGCATAGGAATGCAGGCAGTCCGCTGTAAATAATTGTTTTACTTGCCATTACCCAATGCCCGGGCCCTGTAAAGCTTTTCGACGAATTACCCTCTGGCCGGACGGGCAGAGGAAGAGATGTTGTTTCCCGCAATTTCCATGATTATGATGGAGTTGGGATGATGCCAGGAGACCTGATTTATCGGCTGATCCAAGGTTGAGAGCCTGAGTTGAATGTTTGCTGCGGAGTCCGCATGAAGCCTGATAGAGACAAGCAGGAATCTCCATTCGCTTCGGTCAAAGACGAGCCTCCGCCCTTTCTGCGCACATGGAACAGGTTGTATACAGCCATCGCGGTTTACACCTGCGCCCTGGTTCTGGCTTTGTACCTCATGACCGTCATCCTTAACCGCTGACCATTCATGCACATCATCGACTGGATCGTCATCGCTGTCTATTTTGGATATGTCATCGCGGAAGGGTTCCGCCATGGAAGAAAGAACCGGAACCTCGACGACTATTTCCGTGGGAAGCGGTCCTTGCGCTGGTGGGCTGTGGGCCTTTCAGTTATGGCCACGCAGGCCAGTGCCATTACGTATATCGGCACGACCGGCCAGTCCTACGACGCCGGGACATCTTTCATCCAGGTCTACCTGCCCCAGCCCCTGGTCATGGTGGTCCTGTGCATGACCTTTGTCCCGTTCTTTTACCGCGCAAACATTTTCACGGCCTATGAATACCTCGAAAGGCGCTTTGATTCGAGGACGCGCAGCCTGACCAGCTTTCTGTTTCTCATGTCCCGCGGCCTGGCCGTAAGCCTGGTTTTGTATGCCCCCTCGATCATCCTGGCCGTCATGTTCGGCTGGAGCGAGGCGGCCACCATCCTGGTGATGGGCGCCTCAACCGTGCTGTATACCGCCGTGGGCGGCAACAAGGCGGTGATCCTGATCGATGCGAGGCAGATGATGCTCATGTTTGCCGGCATCTTTGTGGGCCTCGCGCTCTTTGTGGCCCAGTTCCCGTCCGGCTATTCTCTTGGGGATGCCGTCCGGTTGGCCGGCCTGCACGGCAAGTGGAACAGCATCGACCTCTCGCTCGATCTCAAAAACTCGTACACCCTGCTGTCGGGGATGCTGGGCGGCTTTTTCCTGGCTCTGTCCTACTTCGGCTGCGACCAGAGCCAGGTGCAGCGCTACCTGACCGGGAAATCCCTTACCGAGAGCCGGCTGAGCCTCGTGTTCAACGCCTTCCTAAAAGTCCCTATGCAATTTCTTATCCTGGCCATGGGCGTGCTGATGTTCGTATCCTACCATTTCATCAAGCCCCCGTTGAATTTCAACGCCGCCTACCAGGACCTGCTGGTACGCAAGGCCGGCGCGGCGTATGCCGGGCTGGAGAAGAGGTACAACGACGTTTTTCAGATGAGAAAGGAAGCGGCCCTGGCCCTGAGAGACGCCCAAAGGGCCAACGACCCTGTACGGCTGGATGCCGCTGAAAGGCGCACCTTCGCAACCGAGGCCGCCTATAGGGAAGTGCGGAAGGAAAACCACGACCTGCTGAAATCCGTCCTGGGATCCGAACCCTCGAGCGAGGTCAACTACATATTCCCGTCTTTCCTGATCCGGCACGCCCCCGCAGGCATCCTGGGAATCATGCTGGCCGTCATTTTCGCGGCCGCCATGTCGACGTTCTCGTCGGAGATCAACTCCCTGGCCAGCGCAACGATCATTGATTTTTACCGGCGTTACTTTCGAAGAACGGCCAGCGACACGCACTACCTGTGGGCTTCGCGCGCCGCAACGCTTTTCTGGGGCGTGTTCGCCACCACCGTCGCCTGCTTTGCGGGAAGGCTTGGATCTCTGATAGAGGCCGTAAACAAGGTGGGATCGTATTTCTACGGGCCCATCCTCGGGGTGTTCCTGCTTGCTTTCATGGTGCGCCGCTGCCGGGGGACAGGCGCATTCTGGGGGCTTATAGCCGGGGAAGCTGCCGTTCTGGCCGTGGCTTATTACTCCTCGATCTCGTGGCTCTATTACAACGTCGTGGGCGCCGCCGTGGTTATGGGCACGGGGACGCTGATCAGCCTTTTTCGGAAATAGGACTGGAACCTTGAACCGGGCGGCGCTCGAACTCCGTCCGGGATAGGAATTTGGTTTTTTGTGAGGACGGCCTCTCCAGAGCCGTCCGATGGGCGAATTACTTGTATGCGCATAATCGGACCGGTCTGGAGACCGGTCCTCACGACAAACAAGGGAGAAATGCCCTCGCCTGGGACCAACGTCAAATCTTGATCGGCTGGCAGAGGTTCTTTGCGTTTTTGGCCGACCTGCCGCAGAGAAAACATATGTACTGCGCATCCTTGGCGAGCTTCGCGGCCGTGCCCATATTCCTGAGTGATACAATGTGACACAGGTGATGCTCGTGATTAGGGTGTGCGTCGGCAAGCAGGGGCTGCATCACTTCCACTTCGGTCAATACACTGTCCTGTTTTTTTTTGGCGGCCATCGAGGTCTCCTTTCGTCCTGCAAAGACAAAAATCAATTATCACTCCAAACCTTGATATATATAACGTCCGGACGTCACGCTGGCAACCTTGCGGGCGCCGTTTTTTTGGGGGTGCTGAATTTCATGGGACGTCACTGCCGAATGCCTGAACGCCGTCAGGGACTACTGCCCGTTCCCGGGTTCCCTGGCCTGGGATATGGAACTGTCCGGGGGAACACTCCGGGTGAGCCAGACGTTCCCGCCGATCACCGAACGCGCTCCCACGGTGATGCGTCCGAGAATGGTCGCTCCCGCATAAATCACGACGTCGTCCCCGATTATGGGGTGCCGGTCGATCCCCTTGATGAGGTTGCCGTGCTCGTCCATCGGGAAGCTCTTGGCGCCCAGGGTGACACCCTGATAGATCCGGACCCGGTCGCCGATAATCGTCGTTTCCCCGATCACGACCCCGGTGCCGTGATCGATGAAGAACTTTTTGCCGATTCTCGCCCCGGGGTGTATGTCGATGCCCGTCACGCTGTGCGCGTTCTCGCTCAGTATTCTCGGGATCAGCGGAACGCCGAGCGCGTACAGCTCATGAGCGATCCTGTGGTTGGTGATTGCGAAAATCCCCGGGTAGCAGAAGATCGTCTCGCCGGGGCTCTTGGCCGCCGGATCGCCTTCGTACGCGGCCTGGACGTCCTCGCCGAGGTAAACCATAACTTCAGGAAGCCTGCCGATAAAAGAGCGCGTAATGGTCTCCGCCCTTTCGGTGCACTGCTGCGTGCTGCCGTCGCCCGTGCACCCGAAACAGAAGCCGCGGCGGATCTGTTCCTGCAGATTGATGGATACGCGGTCGAGAATTGCGCCGACATGAAACGCCATGCCCTCTTCGCTGAATTCGGAGAGCTGGAAGTAGCCCGGGAACAGGATGGAGCGCAGCTGGTGCATGATCTCGACGCAACTGGCGCGTGACGGGAGCTCGACCTTGCAGTTTTTGGGCCCTCGAGGGTGAAACGAAAGCTGCTGGCATGCTGCCACCAGGCTGTTGGCCACGGATGTCAATGAAGGATTGTCGCTATCGCTCATCTCCTGAATCCCCCTTATGTCGCAATAATACCATTTTCGGAACATTCAACGTTCAACGTCAGATCGATCCCTTCCGTATGATGCCTTCCATCACGTCGGCGAAATAGTCGATTTCCCGCGCCGACAGGGATACGTTCACGACCGCACGAATCCCGTCGATCCACCCGTCCTGGTGTTTCACGGGCGTAACGATGATGCCCCACTTGTCGAGCAGGTGCCTGGTGAGTTTCGCCATGTCTATCCCTTCAACCTTGAAGGAGGCCACGCCGCAGGATTCGGCCGGATCCAGGCTCGAGTAGAAATGCACCCGGGGGAACGCGCGAAGGCGGTTCGCCCAGCGCTCCTTGAGATACCGTATGCGGGCCGATTTGCGCTCGATTCCGATCCCCTCGTTGAACGTGATTGCCTCCGCGATGGCCACTCGGTTGGCCGGTGTGCGCGTCCCGACATCCTCAAAGCGGCGTATGTCGTTCGGATCGTCGGCTCCCGGGGGCGTCAGAGGCCAGATTTTGGAAATGCGGTTTTTGGGGATGCGCACGAAACCGTTTCCGGGCGGCGCCATCAGCCACTTGTGCAGGCTCGCGGTGTAGTAGTCGCAACCGAGGTCCGCGAGCTTGAATGGCACGTGCATGAAGCCGTGGGCGCCGTCGACGAGCACCTCAATCCCTTTCGCGTGCGCCATATCGGAGATCCTGCGGATCGGCGCCATCTGGCCCGACCAGTGAGTCATGTGGCATACGTGGATCATCCTGGTTCGCGGCGTCACCTGCTCCTCCACCATTTGGTAGAACTTGTCCAGCGCAACCGGGGGCGGCGGAAGCACAACCATCTTCAAGACGATGCCCTCGCGCTTCTCGCGCTGCTTCCAGGAATTGATCAGCTTGGGATAGTCCTGGCTCGTCGTGATCACCTCGTCGCCGGGCTTCAGGTCGTATCCCATAATGGGGATCTGGCCCGCTTCCGTGCCCCCGCGGCAGATGACGAGCTCTTCGGAATCGCAGCCCAAATGCGACGCCAGCCTTCGGCGGCAGCTCTCGATTTCATTCGCGAGAGCGAACATGGAATGCGCGGCCGCGTTGCCCGTATATTCGTTGTGCCTCCGCACGGCATCCTGGACGATGCGAAGACCGTTTTGAATAGTGCCGTTGTTCAGGTTGATCAGGTTGCGGTCCTCGGTGAAAGCCTGCTGGATCTGGAACCAGAAGTCCTCGTTGCCCGCTACCTGCTCGGGACTCTGCCCGGCCGTGTCCCGGCCCGCGGCCACGATCCTTTCATGGATGCTGCCGAAAGCGCCGCTCAGGACGCCGGCCCCTGCTGCACAGCTTTTCAGGAAATTGCGTCTGTTCCACATAGCGTCTCCTTTGCATGCCGAATCATCTATAGGCTTTTTTGCGGTGAAACGCCAGTCCAAAACTGTTCGCAGGCAGTAGGGAAGACAGCTCCCCCGTTTATTTCGTGAGGACGGCTCTCCAGAGACTGTCTCAAAACTACGGCCCCGATAGGGCATGTGTTTCAAGCTAACCGCAGATGGTCCAAGTCGCGGGATCACGCCGTCCCTACCGGGACGGCTGTTGCCCATTCGCTTCAGATTGACGTGCATGCCCGAAGCGGCTGAGTCACAGGGCAGCGCCCAATTGGCATAGGGGTGATTCATTTACAATGCTCCT
>CAYYTC010000156.1:1210-5580 GCA_964474425.1 uncultured Acidobacteriota bacterium | reverse complement strand
GCGATGAAGAAACGGTTGATTCTTGCCATATTGGGGTGTTTCGGCATGTCCGCGCTGGCGGCGGCCGGCGAGGTCAATGACCGCGTGGTCCGCGCGGCGAGAGTTATGAAGGAAATCTCCGAAACTCCGGACAAGGGCATTCCTCAGGAACTGCTGGACAAATGCGCTTGCGTGGCGATTGTTCCGGGCATGAAAAAAGGCGGCTTTATATTCGGCGCCAATTACGGCAAAGGCGTCATGTCCTGCCGGACCAACATGGGCGAAGGGCCGTGGAGCTCACCCTCCATGCTCCAGCTTCACGGGGGAAGTTTCGGTCTTCAAATCGGGGCGCAATCCGTTGACCTGGTTTTCGTTATCATGAACCTCGGCGGCATCGAAAGCCTTTTGAACAGCAAATTCACGCTGGGCGCGGACGCTTCTGTGGCAGCCGGGCCGGTCGGCAGAACCGCAGCGGCCGAAACCGACGCGTGGATTTCCGCGAAAATTCTTGCCTATTCCAGAGCGCGCGGCCTGTTTGGAGGGTTGGTGGTCAAAGGAGGATCGGTAAGGCCCGACAGCGACGCCAACTTTGTCCTGTACGGCAAACAGGTCCAACCTCGGGATATCCTGCTCCGTCCGACGGAATCGGTGCCAAAGGATGCCAAAATTCTTCTGGACGAGCTGAATCGGATCAGTCCTGTCCGTAAAAACAACTGACCTTTCCTGCGTGGGAAATGAAGCTCAGGATTTGGGCCCGCAGTTCAGGTCGTAGATGATTTTTAGCCCCAGCAGCGCCAGCCACGGCTCCACGATGTCAATGCTCCGGGTCTCTTTTGCGATGAGCTCGACGAGCGCGCCGGTTCCGATGGTCTTCATCTCCGGACCGAGTTCTGTCCTGAAACGCGCCACCATTCCGTCCACGAGCCCGACATAGCCGTAGAGAAGGCCCGACTGCAGCGAATGCACGGTGTTCCGGCCGATGGCCGAAGGAGGGCGGGTGATTTCGACTCGAGGGAGCTTTGCCGCGCGCTTGAACAGAGCATCCGAGCCGATGCCTATGCCCGGAGCGATGGCGCCTCCAAGATATTCGCCATCCGCGGAAATGGCGTCGAATATGGTGGCCGTCCCGAAATCCACGATGCACGCCGGCCCTTTATAAATGCGGCGCGCTGCCGCAGCCTGGACCACGCGATCGGCGCCGACCTGTTTGGGATCCTCGTACCGCAGCGATATCCCCGTACGCGTTCCCGCGTCCACGACAAGGGGAGCGACATTCAGGTAGTTTCTGCAGGCCTGCTCGAAGGTCCCAGTCAGAGGCGGGACCGAGGAAACCACGGCGATGCCCCGGACTTCTCCCGAACGGACTCCGGCGCCTTCGAGTATCTGAACCAGGAGTATCCCATATTCATCCGATGTGCGTTCGTTGTCCGATGCGAGCCTCCAGCGCGGGCCCAGTTTTTCCGTTTTATACAGCCCCAACGTGATGCTGGTATTTCCTATATCGGCGGCCAGCAGCATGGAGTGCCTCCCTCAAATCAGGAAATTGTCAATAAGACGCGTTTTGCCGATCTTCACGGCCAGCGAGAGCAGAACCCCATCCTCGATCGCGTCCAGTTCCCGCAGGGTTGAAGGATCCGTGGCGGAAGCATAGGACAGACCGGCCAGCGGCTCCGACCCGATGACAGAACGCATGGTCGCACGCAGGACCTCCGCATCGCGTTCCCCATGGTCGAATTTCTCTTTCGCGGCCGACAGGGCCTTAAACAGAACCACGGCCGCCTTCCTTTCCGGAGGGCTCAAATAGGCATTCCGGCTGCTAAGCGCCAGCCCATCCGGCTCGCGCACCGTCGGGCACACAACAAGGTCCACGGCAAAATCAAGATCCAGTACCATGCGTTTGAGCACGGCAACCTGCTGCGCATCCTTCTGGCCGAAATACGCCTTGTCCGGCCTGAAGCAATTGAAGAGCTTCGCCACGACCGTTGCCACACCGCGGAAATGGCCGGGACGGCATTTGCCTTCCAGAGGCTCGGATACATTCTCCACCGTAACCCAGGTCTGGTATCCCGCCGGGTACATCGATTCCGCTGCGGGGGTCCACACGACATCCACGCCCGATTTTTCCAGCAGTTCCAGGTCCCCGAGGAGGTTGCGCGGGTATCGGGCCAAATCCTCGCCGGGGCTGAATTGGGTCGGATTGATGAAGATGCTTACTCCCACATGATCGCATTCGCCCCTCGCCCGCTTGACGAGGGACATATGACCGGCGTGCAACGCGCCCATCGTCGGAACGAGGCCGAACGTTCCCTCCATGGATTTCCGTATATGCCTGAGATCCGATAGGCTGTCTGTTATACGCATGACTGTCCGTCGCTCCTGTCGGAATGAACTGCAGCTTTTATAAGACTCCAGAGCACGGAGTTGACCGGAGCGGGAATTCCCTGCCGCCGTGCCTCCTCCACAACCGCGCCGTTGATCGCGTCGCATTCCGTCGGCGCTCCCCGCAACAAATCCTGGAGCATGGACGATCGATTGGCTGCGGTGCGCCGGGCAACCTCCCTGACGCGCTCCGCCGTGTTCAGGAACGGCAGCGCGATTCCTTTCGCCCTGGCGGCCGCGGCGCATTCTTCCGCCGCCAGAACCATCAGCTCGGCGGCGGCCGGCCTCTTCAACAGTTCGCCGTTGGGAACGCGCAGAATGGCCGTGAGCGCATTGATCCCGCAGCTTACGGCCAGTTTGCCCCAAAGAAGGCTTTGAGCCTCATCCGGACGGCACGCATAGCTTTCAAAGCCCGCGCCGCGGAGCAGTTCTACAACCCAGCCGGGCGCGACCACATGGGTTGGCCCCGAGCCGCCGGCGCGAACGCAGCCCGGACCGAGGAGCGTAGCGCCCTCGGCCGTAGTTCCGGGGAAGGCTCTCGCTCCGAGCGTTTCGACGTTCCCCAGTCCATTCTGAAGCGAGATAGCCAAGCCGCGAGGGCTCAGATAGCCCGGAAGCCAATCGGCAATCTCGCGGGTCTGCCAGGCTTTAACGAGGACGATCGCGAGTTCTGCCGGCGCGATGCGCTCGCCGGGAAAATCCGCCCGGACACGGATAGTCCGGGATTCGGGTCCATCCTCGAATAGAATCCCATTTTCCCTGATTGCCTCGATCCCCTCAACCCACCCGTCGACGAGCGCAACCTCCGCCACCCCGGCTAACCGGGAAGCAAAAAGGCAGGACATGGCGCCGGCGCCGAAGAGCACGACTTTCATTTCGTCCCCGCTCGCGGCTAGTGGTACCTTGTCTCGATGCTGTCTCCGGGATCGATACTGCGCTCCAGTATTTCGAGTTCCTGGAGGAGATCGCGAAAGACTTGCGCGTCCATGGAGCTGGCATGCTCCGGGGCCGGGAAACGGCGTTCCTTCACATCGGCAATGTAATTGCGGAAAGCCTGCTCCATTTCAGAGAAGAGATCGGCATATTTTTTAACAAAACTTGGCGTAAAGCGGTCGAACAATCCGAGCACGTCGTGCGTCACCAGGACCTGGCCGTCGCACCCGATTCCGGCCCCTATGCCAATAACCGGGATGGAAAGCCTTTTGGAGATCAGTCCGGCCACTTCAAAAGGAACAGATTCCAGGACGACGGCATAGCAGCCTGTGTCTTCCAGAATCAGCGCATCCTCAATCAACACCCGAGCGCTTTCCTTGGAGGTCGCCTGAATTTTCCATCCGCCCAGCTTGTGCACGCTTTGGGGCGTGAGGCCCAGATGGCCCATCACGGGTATGCCTGCGGAGGTGATGCTTTTGATGGCGGGGGCTCTTTCCCGGCCGCCTTCCAGTTTTACCGCGTCCACGCCCCCCTTCTGCATGAGCTTTCCCGCGTTGCGCATTGCTTCGGAAATCGAGACCTGGTATGACATGAACGGCATATCGCTGACCAGATGGGCACGGGAGGCGCCGCGGGCCACGGCGCGGCAGTGGTGGATCATATCCTGCATGGTCACCGGGATGGTATTTTCATATCCAAGCACCACCATGCCCAGTGAGTCTCCGACCAGGATGCCGTCGATTCCGGATCGATCCAGGGCCACCGCGGTCGGGAAATCATAGGCAGTCAGGAAGGTGATGGGTTCCCCACGCTTTTTCTTGGATTGCAGGGAATGGATGCTGACTTTGCCCCGGGACGGGGTTGAAACGGGCGAATTCGGCATGGCTATCTTCTCCGTTCGAGTAAGATGCCTGTCTTGGACCGGTAAAAACTATCAAACAGGCAACGCCGTCCCGGTCCTGCGCGGATCCAGGCGGCAAACATTATTTTAGTAGAGCAGACAGTTTTTGAAAAGCCCAAACCCGGCATTTCCGGCCAGGATGCCTCGCGCAGCCGCAGCAGCAGGCAAGAAATGCGGG
>CAYYTC010000156.1:0-1110 GCA_964474425.1 uncultured Acidobacteriota bacterium | reverse complement strand
GGGATCTGCGGAACCGATTTTCACGTCTACGAATGGAATGCGTGGGCGCAGCAGACGATCCCAATCCCGCTGGTCGTAGGTCACGAGTTTGTCGGCGAGGTCCTGGAAGTGGGGTCCAATGTGGCCGATTTTCGCCCCGGCAACATCGTCAGCGCCGAGGGTCACGTAGTCTGCGGCCGTTGCCGCAACTGCCTTGCCGGCCGCCGCCATTTGTGCAAGGACACCCGGGGCATCGGCGTCAACCGTCCCGGAGCCTTTGCGGAATACATTTCGGTTCCGGTAACGAATGTCTGGCACCACAAGGAGGACATCGACCGAGATGTGGCGTCCATCTTTGATCCGTTCGGGAATGCGGTCCACACGGCATTATCGTTCAGCGTGCTGGGCGAAGACGTGTTGATCACCGGGGCCGGCCCGATCGGGATCATGGCGGCTGCGGTGGTCAAGCACGCCGGCGCGCGATACGTGGTCATTACGGATTTGAACGACTACCGGCTGGGACTGGCCCGCAAAATCGGGGTTACGCTCGCGCACAATGTCAAGGACGGCAGGATTGCCGATGTGCAGAAAAAACTGGGCATGAAAGAGGGCTTCGACGTAGGCCTTGAAATGTCGGGCAGCTCCGCCGCCTTCCGCGAGATGATCGAAAACATGTGCCATGGAGGCAAAATCGCCATGCTGGGGATCCCTTCGGGCGCCCTGGAGATCAACTGGAACACGGTCATCTTCAACATGCTGACCATCAAGGGGATCTATGGGCGCGAAATGTATGAAACGTGGTACAAGATGACGGTGATGCTCGAAAGCGGCCTGGACATTAAGCCCGTAATCACTCACCGGTTCCATTATACGGAGTTCGAAAAAGGTTTTGAGGTAATGAAAACCGGCCAATCGGGCAAGGTGGTTCTCCACTGGGCTTGATAGGTTTTGCTGTTTAATAGGATTTTTCCGGGGGACGGCCTGCGGGCGGCCCTTTTGGCCTTCGGACAAAATATATTTGCCCCTCCCTCAGGCAATGCATTGACAACGGCGCGCTATATTGTTAGCTTAATGCCGCGCCATTGCTCCTCAGTAGCTCAATGGTAGAGCATTCGGCTGTTAACCGAAGGG
>CAYYTC010000155.1:0-5604 GCA_964474425.1 uncultured Acidobacteriota bacterium | reverse complement strand
GGGAATCGAACCCGCGTCCGAAGGACTTCAGCGAGCAGAGCCTACATGCGTATCCGATCCGTTAAGTTTCGCAGGCGCTACGTTCGGACCGGCAGGAGCGCGCACCCGCTAGCCCCTTTGGTTTCGGCCGGAATCCCAGGGCTCGAATCCCAACCTATCCTGCTGTGTGACGCCTCGGCCCGCCCCCGCAGGCAAGAGCGGCGAGACGTGACCGCTTAAGCGGCCAGTGCTAACTGAGTGTCAGCAGTTATGTTTAATTCCACGATTTTTACGAGTCGCGGACAACTCGACATGCCTCTGCTGCCTCTTGACCCCCGTCGAATCCAGTTCACCCCCATATCTTGTATAGCAACAATATAATAATAACGTTCTTAAGCATGCCAGTCAAACAGGCTGATTTGAGATTGCAGCCCGTGGCCGGTTGATGGTCGATTTTGATGGGAATCCTGATTCGGTCGCCATCTGCACCGGCATTCAGCCAACTTGCCACCGGCACCCGCCTGCGCTATGATCGCGTCCCGTGTATAGAGATCGCCGTATCACCGTGGTCATTCCCTGCCTGAACGAGGAAAAAGGCATCGTCGAGGTCCTGGCGCGCATGCCTTCTTTCGTCGATGAAGTCATTGTCGTCGACAACAACTCCACCGACCGGACGGCGGAACTGGCCAGCAGCCGCGGGGCCCGTGTTCTGCACGAAGAAGTCCGGGGCTACGGCCGCGCCTATAAAACGGGCCTGATGCAATCGCGCGGCGACATCATTGTCACATTGGACGGCGACCACTCGTATCCTCCCGACGCCATATCTTACCTTCTGGAAGCATTCCTTCATTCGGAAGTCCGGTTCCTCTCCGCATCCAGGTTCCCCCTTAAAAACCGCAAAGCGATGTCGCTGAAACACTGGATGGGGAACAGGCTGTTGAGCCTGGCCATGTCGGTTCTCTATTTCCGCTGGGTCCGGGATTCGCAGTCCGGGATGTGGGTCTTTGAGCGTTCCAGCCTGGATGAGATGCACCTTGTCAGTGACGGCATGGCCTTCAGCGAGGAAATCAAAATCGAGGCTATCACCCGCAAGCGGATCGGATTCAAGGAAATCTATATCGACTACTCCACCAGGATGGGGGAGATAAAGCTTCAACCCTGGCGGGACGGAGTTAAAAACCTTTCCTTCCTTCTGCGCAAGCGGTTCGGGATCGCGCCGCGCTCGAAACCGCTGCTGATGCCTGTCGATACAAAGGAGAAACGGGGGTGAATCCCGGCGATGCATCTCAAAGCCCGGCGGAGTGTCCCAACGGCGCCGCCGCCTGTCCCATTTGCCACAAGGGAGGATGCGCGGCCTGGGCACAGCGATCTGACCGGCTGTTCGAACGCGCCCGCGGTTTTTTCGACCTGTACCGGTGCGCCGGATGCGGCTGTATTTTCCAGCACCCGATGCCGGACAATTCGGCTTTGGGCGAATTTTATCCGCAGGAATACTGGTGGTCGGGCAGTCCGCGGAGCGGCCGCAGGGGCGAGCGCACTTTGCGCCGCCTGGAGAAGGCTTACCGCGAATTCGTCCTGTCGGACCATGTTCGTTTTTTAAAGTACTGCGCCCGCAGGAATGGGGAAGGTGAGAAACTCCTGCTTGACATCGGTTGCGGAAGCGGAACGTTTCTGCATCTTGCCGGCCTGCAGGGCTTCGTCCCCCACGGGATGGACACTTCCGCACGGGCGGTCGAGGTCGCGAGCCGCCAATACGGATATACTGTGCGCCAGGGAGCAATTGGCAGCAGGATCTGGCAGGAGTGCCGATTTGATTTCATCACCATGTTCCATGTTCTGGAACACCTCCCGGATCCTGGACAGGGCCTGCGGTATGCTGCGGATCTGCTCAAGCCGGCCGGGACCCTGATCCTCCAGGTGCCCAATGTTCATTCCATTCAGGCGCGTCTGTTCGGGAAACGATGGTACGGCCTCGACGTGCCCAGGCACACCATCAATTTCAGCCCCGGCGCGCTTGGGCTTCTGCTGCGGGAATCCGGATTTGATTTTTGGCTTGTTCCGCGGTTTTCTCTCCGCGATAATCCTGCTTCCATCGCGTCCAGCCTGCTGCCGTGGCTGGATCCCATCGGGCGAGAGGGCCGGAAGCCGGATTCGAGCCCGATATTCAACGGCGCTGCCGAGCTTGTGTATTTTGGAGCGTTTTTGCTCGCGCTTCCGCCGGCTCTCATTGAAAGCATACTGGGCCGCGGCGGCACATTATGGGCATATGCCCGGCCAAGCCGGGGCCGCGCTTAGTATCCGGAGTCTGAAGCGCCCATGTATCAGGGGAATTCGTGCCGCAACCATGCCGGCGATCCCCAAAACAAGGCATGCAAAACCGGGGATGACCGCCCCACGGACTTCTGTTGCGAACTCTAAGCCTATTCTCGATGGATAGGAGATACAATTGAGGTTCTTTGATACACTTCCGAAAAGGACAGGACTTATGGATAAAAAACTCGAACAGACGCTTGTGCTGATAAAACCGGATGCGCTCAAGAATTCCCTGACCGGCTATCTGCTTTCCCAGCTGTCGGAATTTCACACGGGGCTTCATTTTTCGGCCACAAAAATCGTGCACGTCAGCGATATGCTTGCCGGAGAGCATTATGCCGAGCACCGGGGCAAGGTGTTTTATGAATCGCTCCTGGAGTACATCACAGGCAAGATTCATTACCCGGATGAACCGATAAAACGAAGAGTCATCGCCATTGTGTATCAAGGCCCCGGCGCTGTCGCGAAGATAAGAGAAATTGCGGGCCCGACAAACCCTCATGTCGCCCGGGCAAACAGGCCCGGCTGTATCCGTGCTCTGGGAACTGTGGTCCCTTTAACGAATGGCGAAGGCAAAGTGATCGGCGAACGCATGGACAACCTCATCCATGCTTCCGCGACGGTCGAGGAGGCGGAGCGGGAAATCAAACTCTGGTTCAAACCCGACGATATGCCGCCCCTGATGCAGACCTATCCCGTCGAGCCAAGCGACAACTATTACTATTTCAGAGAAAACAAACTCAGTATGGAGCGGACTCGCGATACCATTTGTCTGCTTGCTCGCGACGACATGGCCTGGCAGTCCGATCTCGAAGTGTTGCGGCAGTTGAAACAGGGTCTGGCCCCGGCCTATCCTATTGAAGCCGTCGCTGCCAAGTACCTGATCAACAACAGCCGGGTGGATCAATACTAGTTTTGAAACACGACGGATTTTCCTTTGCCTTCGACGCAGGCCGGCTGCCCCGGGAAACGCTCTTGGAGCAGCGAGCGGCCGATGAGGAATGAAGAGGAATCCCCATATTCCGGGTTGGCGCCATGAGTACCGATGCCCGAATCGTGATAGTGCTGCCGGCTTACAATGCCGCCCAGACGCTTGAGAAGACCTATGAGGACATTCCCAAAGAGAAGGTTTTCAAAATCATTCTCGTGGATGATGTCAGCCAGGATCAAACGGTGGAGATCGCCCGCGCGCTCGGATTGTCGGTCATCATACACATTCAAAACCGCGGATACGGAGGGAACCAGAAGACGTGCTATATCGAAGCCCTCAAAGAAGGCGCGGAAGTGGTCGTGATGCTCCATCCCGACCACCAGTATGATTCGAAGCTCGTCCCCGAGCTTGTGGCGCCGATACTTTCCGGTCGGGCCGATATGGTCATGGGCTCCCGCATCCTGAACGGGGGCGCCCTCGAGGGAGGCATGCCTTTCTATAAGTACGTGGCCAACCGCGTGCTCACGATAGCGGAAAACATCATTTTTGGAACACACCTGACCGATTGCCACAGCGGATTTCGCGCGTACAGCCGGAATCTGCTGACCACCGTCCCATTCCTTTTGAATTCCGACGATTTTGTCTTCGATTCGCAGATGATCGCTCAGGCCGTCTACTTCGGCTTCAAAATCGGCGAAATCCCCGTGCAGGCGCGGTATTTCCCGGAAGCCTCGAGCGTCAACTTCAAAGTCAGCACGATATACGGGCTGAAGACGGTAGGCGTCCTGGCGCGCTTTCTCCTGCAGCGCCTGGGACTGGCCCATTCCAGGTTTTTCGAAAGAAAGCTGACCGACGTTGTAAGCAGGCACCATCACGGCACCATATTCCACCGGTAACGCACGCGGGATCTCTCATGGCACTTAATCCCCGGATCAAATCGCTTGCAGAACATCTGCTGCCACGGCCCGTGGTCGCCTGGCTGGATCCGTTTCAGGACCTGATAGAATCGGAGGTGCGATACGCTTCGGATCGATTGAAGGAGGGCCAGATAGTTCTCGACGCCGGCGCCGGAGAGGCGCGGCATAAAATAAACTTTAAACAGACGCGCTATATCGCTTTGGATGCAGGCTATGGCGACAGTTCCTGGAACTATTCGAGGCTTGACATCCGGGGCGATCTGGAACAAATTCCCCTCCGCCGCGCGTCGGTTGATTGCGTTTTATGCATGGTCGTCCTGGAACACACGCGCAATCCGCGCGAGGTGCTTCTGGAATTTGCCAGGGTGTTGAAGCCGGGCGGAATGCTTGTCATGGTGGTCCCTTTCCTCTGGGAAGAGCATCAGGCTCCGCACGATTATTTCCGGTTCACACGCTATGGAGTGCGGCTGCTCTTTGAATCGTCTCCCTTCAGGCTCGACCTGCTGAGCCCGATCGGAGGATTTTTCTGGGTGTGCGCACGGCGTTCCGTCTATTTTTTGAGTTTCTTTCAAAAAGGCTGGCGCTGGTTCCTGTTCCTTTTGCTGGCGCCGTTTTTCGGTTTGGTGTTCCCGGCCGTCCTGTATTTCCTGGACAGGCTGGATAAAGCAAGGAACTACTCTCTCGGCTTCCGGGTACGGGCTACCAGGGAAGCGTAGTCCCAATCAGGACGCGGTTGCGGAACGGGCGGCATAAAACTTCATTGGATATCCCCCGGCTCTTGCGGGGACGCACGGAGCTTGACGGCTTCGGAATCCGGTCTCGATGACATACACTGAAAAAGGCGGCGAGGCGCGCGAAACTTCCACCGGAGGCAAGGGGATCCGGGATTTTTGCCCTGCCCCTCAAAAGCGGTAACCGATTGTGTTATTTATTAATTTTTGATTTGCAGAGACAGTTTTCACGTGCTAGACTAAAAACTTTGTCAATGCTGGCGTAGCTCAGCTGGTAGAGCAGCTGATTTGTAATCAGCGGGTCGGGGGTTCAAATCCTCTCGCCAGCTCCAGGAACGAGAGACATAAGTGCTGTAAAACTTGGGATTTGCGGAACGCGGTTGTCGGCGGTTCGTTTGGATAAACGGTTGCGCGAGTCGGTTCCGGCTCACCTGTAAGCTCCCTGGACTCCAATTTGGCGGAAGACCAAAGCATTGCAGACAGTTCCCATGCCTTGCGGATTTTTGGAGAGGTGGTCGAGCGGTTAATGGCACTGGGCTGTAAACCCAGCGTCCTTCGGGACTACGGAGGTTCGAATCCTCCCCTCTCCACCAGCCTTCGCCAAAGCTCCGGCCGGCAAGCCGGAATTTTGGCGAAGGCTGCCCGCCGAAGCGGAGCGCAGACGGGCCATTGAGATTTGAGAGCGGGAGTAACTCAGTTGGCAGAGTCATAGCCTTCCAAGCTATTGGTCGCG
>CAYYTC010000154.1:0-5816 GCA_964474425.1 uncultured Acidobacteriota bacterium | reverse complement strand
ATATGCTATCGCCCTTCCAGGGCTCTTTCTATTGCCAATTCCTACCAGGGGTTCGACCAGGGGTTCGCTGCGCTCACCCCTGGCTATTATCTGCCGGGCCTCCGGCCCTTGGAAATCGAAAGCTAATTTGGACAAGAGTGGAAGTGAAATACCGGGCGCTCTCCAAAAGCCCCGTTTGCAGCAAGGTTGGACCGGATTTTCAGCCGGATTGATGATACCTCCGGCGCACATTGAATCCTGAACCTGCCCAGACACACGACCCGGGCATACCAAACTGAATTGCCATTCATCGGAGGACACGGAAATGAAACGCACTTGGATCATTGCCCTTGCCATGCTCGCATTGCTTTGCAGCGCAGTTCTGGCGCAAGAGATTGAAGTCAGGACCACAAACATCAATTCGTTCGGCTACTATTCCGGAACCGGGGGCGATAATGCCACCTATTTTGGCTATCGTTCCGGATACGCCAACCTGGCAGACGGCCAATTTAGCGCTTTTTTCGGACATAACTCCGGCAGGCAGAACACGACTGGCGACTGGAACTCGTTTTTCGGGCATGAAGCCGGCTATTCCAATCAGACCGGCGGCGCTAATTCGTTTTTCGGCTTTCAGGCTGGCCGCTCAAACACGGCAGATTACAACTCGTTCTTCGGTTCCGCTGCAGGAACGAATAACACTACGGGGGAAAACAATTCCTTCTTCGGCGTGGGTAGCGGCAATTCCAACACAACGGGTAGCGGCAATGCCTTCTTTGGGCATACCGCCGGATATAACAGCACTGGCTCTATGAACTCATTTTTCGGATCCTCGGCCGGCTATTCCAATACCAGCGGCCAATACAATTCGTTCTTCGGATATGAGGCGGGACACGACAACAGTACTGGCGTTTCCAACTCTTTCTTTGGAAGGAGTGCAGGCTATTCCAACACCAGCGGTGAAGCCAATTCGTTCTTCGGATATGGTGCTGGACACAATAATATATCAGGTCACGCGAATCTGTTTCTGGGCGTTGACGCCGGCACCTCCAATACAGTGGAAAATTATAACACCTTTGTAGGGGTTCTCTCCACAGGCGCAGCCCGGGTCTCAAATGCCACGGCAATCGGCTATCGATCGATGGTTACCCGGAGCAACAGCCTGGTGCTCGGGGGCGTCAGCGGCCAGAATGATGTAACCGAGGAGACCAATGTCGGGATCGGGACCACCGCCCCTGACCGGCAGCTGACAGTTGAGGGCACTCAGGCTATCGCGCGGTTCCGCCGGTATTACGGGACCGTCGATACCTTCACGCGCACTTACGCGCCGGCATTTCTATTTGAACGGGCCCGGCCCACCCAGGCGGCGCCCAACGACATCATAGCCGGAGACTATCTCGGCAAAGTGCAGTTCCGCGGCAGAGTGTCCGGCAGCCAGGCCGAGTACGGAGCCATCGCCTTCATCGCCAGCGACACCAGGCAGAACGGCCGGTTCGCGTTTCTGGACCGCGATATCACGACCGAAAGAGTGTCCATCCTGAACACCGGCAACGTCGGCATCGGCACCACTGCGCCTCTGCAGCGCCTCCACGTCGTCGGAAATGTCCAGATCGACGGCGATCTCCTCTGGTCGGATGCCGGCGCGTCCATGCCCGACTACGTCTTCAACCCGGGCTACAGGCTGATGCCTATCGACCAACTGGAAACGTTTATCGCCGAAGAGAAGCACCTGCCGAACATCCCCGCCGCCTCACAGGTCAAGGACCGGGGATTGAACGTGACGGAGTTCCAGATGAAGCTTCTGGAGAAAATCGAGGAGTTGACGCTCTACACGGTTCAACAGGCAAAAACCATCGCCCACAAAGACGCCGAGATCTCCAGGCTGGACGCCCGCCTCGCAGTTCTGGAAGAAATAGTGGGCAAGCTGGCGAAGCGGTAGATATCTCCGGCGCGATCTGGGCTTTTACACCTCACATTGCACACCGATTGGCGCCGAAGGTGTATTTAAAATCGCTATCAAAAACCTCCAGCCCAATGGAAGAGTTATATAAGCCGCCCTAACGGCCGTCCGGCGTGAAAGCCACCGAACAGACCCGGCGGTGCCTGGCGGCAAAGGAGCAAAGTTCCCCGCGATTGCCGACTTCCCAGATCCCCGCATCACCATCCCGTGATCCGGTGACCGCACGGTCATCGACGGCGGCCACAAGGAATGGAGGTTGCTCCTAGCACCAAAAATATTAAGGAGGTCCATCGTTGCGCCGGGATCCCCGACCGTCTGATCGAACTTCGTGCGGCCAGGTCGCGGCGATCCACTTCCTAGGCAACTTTTTTCAGGGCTATCACAGCGGCGAAATCGCTGTTGATGTCGCCGGTTTCGAGGGAAAAGTCCTTTAAATCAAAGATCAGGTGCAACAATCTCATGTCGGGGGCATGGTCAGGATTGAAATTGCCGACGATATTTTCCAGTAATAATTGAAGAATCGTGCCTCCGACAGGTTTTCGTTCGAGGATTTGGAAATAATCGGGCAATAGCCGCAGGATGTCCGCCGAACGAACCGCTTCGGAAGGATCCACCCGATTCATCTCCATGACGGAAGGTCTTGAACACTTGGATTTGATTTTGCCGTCGGCCTTAATCACACGGTATTGATAGGGCCGGATGGTCAGCATCGAATCAGCCAATTCCCATTGTCGATCCGTCCATTGAAGCATTGGACAAAATACTTTTCCATGATTGACATCGTAAACGCGTTGGCCGCCAAACAGGATATTGTCGTGATGATAAATGACAGATCCTGACCCATTGATCAAAAATTTCATGGATGAAACCAAACTGCTCTTTGATGGGAATCAGGGTGCTGCAAAAACCACTGCAATTGCGACTGTCTGTGAGGCAATGGGGCTCGAGCAGGGTGAACCTGCTCTCGCCGGAAAAAATAATGTTTCTCCGCAAAGTCTGATCAATACGGCAATAGTTATTTTTTTAGAAAGTGCATTCGGCAGGACTCCTTCTATCGGATTCCACGTTTCACGACACGGTACGGCGTTTGCTGCAAATATGGGTAGACTGCGAAAAAATGCAATAAATTTTCGTGAAATCCCGCCGGATATCGCCGAACCGGCAAGCCGCTCCTTCAATCACCGGCGTTCATCCATACTCTGGTCGGGGCCGGATATTGCGAAGCCCGGCGAAGGCAAGTAAGATTCCCGGCATTATGGATGCGTTGGTCAGACTGCGCGGCACAACCGGCGCCTTTCAAGGTTCATGGATTATTCGTCGAGGTCAGCAGTGGGCCGTACAGGGGCCCAACGGCGGAGGCAAGACCTACCTCGCCCTGCTGATTTCGGGAGGAATACCTCCGGTCGGCATCGATCTGGCTCTGGCGGAAGATATCGAGGAAAATGTCGGGATTGTCACCTTTGCCCAGCAGGAACTCCTGGCATCGAAGAGCTGGCTGCAGGCGCGCTGGCACTCCGGCATCGGCACTCCTTCGGAGACGGTCAGGGAGTTTCTTTCCTATGAAACCGTAAACGACATCCATCCGTTTGCAGTCCGTGATGACGATTCGGCGGCACGGCGCGCGTTTTTAGTCCTTCGATCGAAAACCGTAGATGGGATGGACTTGAAGCCGCTGTTCAAGCATCCGGTCCAGGCGCTTTCAAACGGGGAAATCCGGAAGCTGCTCCTGGCGCGCGCCCTCCTCAAATCCCCTTCTCTCCTGATCCTGGACGATCCGTTTGCCGGGCTGGATCCCAATGCCCGGCGACGCCTCCACGAGGTGATTGCGGAGCTCGCCGCCGAAGGGCTCCCTATGATCGTCACCGTGCGCCGGGTGTCCGAGATTCCCCCATCCACCACCCACGTTCTGTCCGTGAGCGGGATGAGGGTCGTGGGCAAGCGGCGGTACGCGCCGAAAATAGGAGCTGCGGATTCAGGGGCCGGAGCCCTTCATGCGCGCATCGAGCGGGATACGTCCGGGACCCTGGAGCCGGTTGTTGAAATGAGAAACGTCACCATACGCTACGGCGGGCGCACCGTACTGGACCGGCTGAACTGGAGCGTAGGCCGGGGAGAAAAGTGGCTGCTCCGGGGCCCGAACGGCTCCGGCAAGACGACGCTCTTCAGCCTGATAACGGGAGACAATCCCGGGGCTTACGCCTGTGACATCCGCATATTCGGCCGTCCAAGACGCCCCGGCGAATCCATCTTCGAAATCCGCCGTCGCATCGGCCACGTATCCCCGGAAATTCAGTGCCATTTCGACGCCGGCATGTCTGCGCTGGATGCCGCTCTTTCCGGCAGGACGAACCGGTACGGCGAAAGACTGCCAACCCGCCGTTCAGACAGGCAGGCTGCCGTAGAGCTTCTCAGCCGTATGGGTCTGGGCGCGGAGATCCACAAACCGCTCCTCGAACTGTCGCCCGGACAGAGGCGCATGGTCCTTATCGCCAGAGCGATGCTGCCGGGTCCGGAACTCCTGCTGCTGGATGAGCCCTGCCTCAACCTGGATATCTCCTCGCGCAGGTTTGTTTTGAAAATGCTGGCCCGCATGCTCAAATTCGATGCGGAGCAAAGCGTCATCCTGACCGCCCACAATCCGGACGACATTCCCAGCGGAATCTGGAAGGTATTATCGCTCCATCCTTCCACTGCCTGAAATCACGCAGTCATGCTGCGCATCCTGAATCATGATCCGGGTTCAGCACCTTAACGCCGCATTGGCCGCCGTTTTGGCTTTATGGACCCCTATACGGCTCCGAACGTACCCGGTTTCAGGCTTTATTTGCTCTTCATCAAGTGCTTATCTGCCGGATGATGCAAAAATAAGGTGGGATTGATAGCTGGCGCACGAGCCAGGTTCAAGATACTGAGGTCCGAAGGGCTGGAGGTCACTTTGCCTTCAACTTCGCGACGTAATACTTTCCCGTAATCCTGAATCCCAATCCCAGATAGCACTGCTGCGCCGCCGTGTTGTCCTGATCGGTAAAAAGGACAGCATGGCAGCCGCCGCGACCGGCCATGATGCGCATCAGAGCGGCAACGGCTGCGCGGGCATAGCCGCAGCGGCGGTAGGCCGGGTTGGTAGCCACACCCAGTATCTGATAGCTTCGAATGCCAAGGCCATTCGTCGAAGCAGTCGCAACAATATGGCCATTCGCCTCGATTACGGTGCAAAGAGGATTTATGCCTGCGCGCCCCAGCTCTTCGGGCGTTAGCGGCCGGGCTTCATCCCATGTTCCCCTCAAGCATCTGTGCAAGTGGGCGACTTCAGTGCGGTCTCCCTCCTGCATCTGCCGGGCGAGCGCCTCCTGTTGCTGGAAATGAGGAAGACCGGTCATTTCCATGAAGACCTGATTCGGATTGTTGTCGGGACGGTAGCCTATCTGCAAAAGCTCCCCATATGCAGGCTCCGCCGCATAGTCGATGCCGTTTACATATTCCACCCTCAAATGTGCGGCCGCCACATACCGCGCAAGTGCGCGTGTTATTTCAGCGTCTGTCGAGAACGGAATAAGCGACTTCCCGAAATCATAGTAGCCGGCTATTCCCACCCAGCGACCGTTCCGCACGGCAGCGTAAAGATGCGAATGAGGGAAGTTCATTGTCAGATTTCCCAGGATGAACAGCGCATGAGGTTCATATTCGGTGAGGAATTCGAAAATCTTTTTTCTGATAGCCGAATCCTCGTGATCGAGCTTCTCGACCCGGCAAATCATGTTGGCTCGCTTCCCTGTTTTACACATCGTTGCAGTATGCCCTTTCCTAATTCATTTCTGTCGCGATACGCGATATCCAGGCCCGGAGGGCCGACAGAAAATAGCCCCGGGCGTGAGCCCGG
>CAYYTC010000153.1:0-5993 GCA_964474425.1 uncultured Acidobacteriota bacterium | reverse complement strand
AGCGAACCCCTGGTGAGAATCGGCAAGAGGAGAGCCCTGAAAGGGCGACAGAAGGTATTGCTGTATAAGGTTTTTTGCCCATTGCGGGACGCCATCATTATCGAACATCCTACCCCGGCTGAGCGAAGCGAGCCCGGAGCTATTCTCTGTCCGCCTCTCCAGGGCTTGGCATGAAAGCATGAGTTTCGCGACAGAAACTAGCTATGGATATTTTAGATCGGGAGCATAAGGGAGTTTCGGTCAGGCATTGCAGGACGCAGCCGGTGGTAAAACCGGCCGGAATTCCGTTCCCGATGACAAACCCGGGACGGCATGGGTTGCAGGACAGGAATGCCGGCATCATGCCGGAGCCGCATTCGTTCAGATCCGACGGGAAGGCAGTGTCAGGATAATTGGGTGTTTGCAGGGACTCTCCAAGAGAGGAAGCATTATGGCCATGATTGTCAATAGATCCCGGAGCGCGATACTCGTGATTTTCGCCTCCCTGCTGATAATGGGCAGTTTCTCCCCGGCGGCTGTGCAGGACTCGAAATCCCGACCGCTTACGGACCAAGAGAGAAAGGAAGCGCTGGAGCGCCTGACAAAGCAACTGCAAAAGACCCAGGCAGAGTCCAGGCAATCGGGAACGGTGACGCCGAAGGTTCGCGCCGTAAATGCGACCGCGGGCACCGTTGGGCCCAATCCTCAGGCGACAACGAATGCCGCTCAGGCCAAACCCCAGGCGCCGGCGCCCACCCCTGTCGCTCCTGGGACTCCAAGCCCCGCTCCGCCCGCTGCACCCAGCCCTGCACCTCCCCCCACTCCAATCCCGAGTCCCGTTCCGCGTGACGGAGGCAGAGTCCAGCTGAGCTATGAGAACGCGGATCTCTACGATTTCATCAATCAGATCGCCAGCATTTTAGGGCTGACTCCGATCGTGATCGATCCGGATGTGAAGGGGAGCGTCACCATACAGAGTTCGGCGCCCATGTCCAAAGATGATGTGCTGCCGCTTTTCAACATGATCCTGAAGAACAACAATGCGGCGCTCGTCAAGGACGGCAACATTTATCAAATCGTGCCGATCTCTTCGGCATTGAAGAAGGGCGTCGAATTCATCGAAGTGCTGCCCCCGCCGGCCGAGGGCGGATCCGTTCAGGAAAAACCTTCCGGGAAAAAGCCTGCCGCGTCTGCTCCGAAGGCTTCCGTGGCCCCCGCCAAAGCCCAGCAGGGAATACGGGCGCAGGGCGGCGCCGCAGTGGGAACGGATTTTTCCAAGGCTCCGCGTCTGGCGACTCACGTGATACGGGTCGAGTTCGTTCCCGTTAAAGACCTGATCGAGCCCATCAAGCTGTTCATGACCGAAGGCGGCGTCATCATGCCCTACGAGCGTCTGAACATGCTCATAATCACCGATTACACCGACAGCGCCGACAGAGTCCTGCAGATTGTCCGCATGCTCGACGACAGCTACCTCGATCCCGATCTGGTTGAAATGATAAAGATCAAAAACTACGGCTCGGCGGATCTCTGTGAGGACCTGAAAAAGATCTTCGGCTCAGGGACCAAGGACTCCGCGACCGGAATTTCCTTCGTATCGCTGGACCGCCAAAACGCGATTTTCGTCATAGCCGGCTCCAAGCGCGGCCTGGAAGAGGTCAAACGCTGGATCAAGGAACTTGATTCCGAGACAGGCAGAAATATACAGACCTATGTATACGTGGTCGAAAATTCGACGGCGTCCAACATCGCGATGATGCTGGCTGCTCTCTATGGCGGAGATGAATCCACGGGCGCATCTTCCGGACAAACGGGCACTACCTATGGTGGGGGGGGCGCGTTCGGCCGGTCCCAGGCCGGAGAGACTCAAACCGGCGCCCTGGGAAGCGGAACCACGGCGAGCGGCTCCTCCAATCTGGGGAGAGCGGCTTCAAGCCCCTTCGGCGGCTCCTCCACCCTTCAAAGCGGCGGGTCCTCGATGGGCGGCTACCAAGCCGGCAGCCAGGGCGGATATTCCGGCGGATACCAGGGGGGCGGCTGGTTCGGCGGCGGGCAGCAACTCGGTCCCCGGCTCACCTCGGCCCCGTCCATCACGTCGCAAATTCTGCGCGGCGGCGTGTTCACAGGCCTGCAGGACACGGTGCGGCTGGTAGTGGATGATGTAAACAACTCGCTGATTGTCCAGGCCACGCAGGCGGATTATGCCTTCATACTGGAAACCATTAAAAAAATGGATGTCCTGCCCCGCCAAGTTATCATCGACGCGCGGATTTTTGCTGTCGACCTTACCGATGCATTGAGCTTCGGTGTCAGCGGCGTACTCCAGGGCAGAACGACCGATCCCGCCAATCATCTCACCACTGCCAAGCTGGACGCGGCGGGAGCCCTGGCTGTCGGCACTTTTGCCTTCGTCGGAGATTCCCGGGAAATACTTCTAAAAATAAATGCGCTGCGTGAAAAGACCAAAGTCAAAGTTCTCGAAGCTCCCTCCGTCCTGGCTCTCGACGGCACGGTGGCAAAAATCGTGGTCGGTTCCGAAATCGCCTATCCCGGATCAAGCTTCACCTCCAGCGAGGGCAGCACGACACAGAGCGTTCAGTACCGGGATACCGGGATATCCCTCATCGTCCAACCCCGCATCTCCGCATCGGGATCCGTGACCTTGAGCATTGCCCAGGAAGTCAGCAGTCCCGGCGCAGATACTTCGGCGGGACCTTCCTTCAGGAAAAGCAGCGTGGAAACGGTCCTTTCTGTCAAGGACGGTGAGACTGTGGCCATCGCCGGTTTGATAAGAGATGCGGATACATTTGGAAGAGGCGGCATCCCGTTTTTATCCGATATCCCAATTTTGGGATACCTCTTCGGCACTACCACCAAAACAGCCGACCGGAGCGAGCTGATCATATTGATCACCCCGCACGTGATCCGGACCCCCGAGAAATTCCAGGAGATGACCCAGGAGCTGAGAGATTCGCTGAGAAACGTGCGCAAGTACGCGGACGAAAAGGAAAAGGAACACGTCAAGGATATGGAGGACGCCCGCGACGACAGATATAAGGAAGAGCAGAAGCGCATGAAGAAAACGGAAGTTCCCGAACCTGAGAAGAAGTAACGGAGGGAATCCCCCTGCCGCGGTTTTTTTCAACGTGCAAACTTTCAACGTTTGACTTCCAGGCTCTTTAAAAACTCTTGGACCTGCGGCTCAATTTGCGGCTCCAGGGCCGCAGTCTTCAGTGCGGTTTCCCGGGCCAGATCTATGTTCCCCAATTCGCGGTATGCGGCCGCAAGACGGGACATCAGAAGAACATTGTTCGGGGAAGCCTGGAGCTGCTCCTGATAGAGGGCAACCACCGGTGCAATTTGCTTCCTGGAGACATAAATCTCGATCAATTTATCGTATTGCGCCCGTTCCGGAGGATGGCGATGGAGAGCCTTGATTGTCTTCCACTCCTCTTCCGCATCCTTCAAACGCCCGGCAGCGACATACGCCTCGATCAGGCTGATGCGCGATGCGCGGTCTTTGGGATCAAGCGCGATGGCTTGCTGTAGAACCGGAACAGCCTCCTCAAAACGCCCCAGGGCCATTAGTAGGTAGGCGCGCTCCAGAAAAAGCCGGGGCCGGTTCGGGCTCAGGGTTTCCGCCTCCCGCAGAAAGGAAAGGCTCTTCTCGGCCAATAACCGCGCCAAGCCCGGGTCCGATTGTTGAATAACCGTGAACGTGCCGTTTACCAGACTTGCGGCATACATGCGGTGACGCGCATCCGAAGGATCTTCAGAAATTGATTCTTCAAGCAATGCCATCGCCCTCTTCGCCACTTGAGCTCTTTCTCCGACGGGAACCTGGGTCACCCTTGCGAGCTCGGTTGCATAATTGGCAAACTCTTCTCTCACCTCATAGCGGCCCGTCGTTGCATAATCGCCGGCCCTCTGGAAATATTCGACGGCCGCTTCACTATAGATGTAGCGGCTCGGCGATCCGGGCTCCCCGGCCTTTATCATCGCTTCCGCCCGGTTTAAAAGAAGATTTGAATTCAGAGGTTCCTTAACCGTATAGAAGTAGCCGCAGGCAATGATTGCGACGGATGCGGCGAGCACGAGCCAGCCTTTCCACGAAATCGCGACCCGTTCCGGATGGAGGATTACAGGTTCCGTCGGCGCCGATTCAGGCCTGCCATAAATATACGCAACATAGGCAAGCGCCAGAAAAACAATCCCGTCTGTATTCACTGTGTCGAAGGAAAAAAGATTCTGAAGCAAATAAGCCGCCAGCATACCCGCCATAGCCAGAGAATCGGAGGCATTCTTTGTCCTGCGCCAACGGTCCAACAGATAAACAAAAACGATGGCATAGAAACCCAGAAAGGCCGCCAGACCCAGAAAACCGGTGGTTGTTCCAACGTCCACGATGATGTTGTGCGCGCGGTCAAACCAGTTTTCTGCGTTTGGGCCTCTGAACAGGCGGGCGGGAGCGTGCAGGTCGAAAGCATTTCGATAGTGTTCCGGGCCCCACCCGAAGACGGGTCGGTCCAGCATGCCCTCCAGGCCGGCCTTCCAGGCCATGAAACGGTTCTCTCCAAGAGAGGTCGCCGTCAGACGTCTGAGGAGCGGATTGGCTTGAACCCATCCGGCCTCTCTGAAGCGCAAGAGCGCGAAGGGCGAAACCATGCACACCAAAAGCAAAATGGCCGCAGCCCATCTCCAGCGCATCCCTGCGCCTTTCCAGAGATACAGCAAAGCCATTAACACAAAAGAGCCTGCGAGGCCGGCCGCTGCAGCGCGCGTCTGGCTCAGGTTCATCCAGAACAGATAGTAAAAAGCCAGGATGCCGAAAAAAGCCGCACCCATCCATGCGCTGCTTCGCAAGGCAAACCAGAGCAAAGTCAGGCCATGAAGGATAAGGGCGAAAATGGCTATGGGGAAATATTCCAGCCCTGCCGAGAAAATTCGGTCTCCGGATGCGATTTCCCAGAATGCAAGAATGACATCCAACGCGATGAGCAGGAGCAGCCAGACCTTTGCCGCGAAAGCATAGAGCTCCTTCCTGTCTTTCAGCATCAGAAAATGGATGGCCAGGAAAAAGTTGAGCAGCATTTGCGCCGCAAAAAAGTTCGGATTTCCGGTCGCACCCTCCACCCGGATTTTCTCCGGAGAGAAGCGATAGAGGAAATCCAGGCCTGCATACTGGATCAATCCGGTCAGGCCCATGAGGACGCCGGACAGAAGCGAGGCGATAAAAAGAATCCTCCACTCGCGCTCCTGCCTGATCGATTGGCTCAGCACAAAAAAATAGGCCAGGAGGTGCAGCTGCGCAAACATGCCGCCCATCCTGGCAAAATCGCCCCACCAACTGTCCCAGGCGCTGCTGCTGACGCCCGGGATCGAGCTGAGCAGCATAACGCCGAAATAGGTCAGCAATGCATAAACGATCTTGTGGAATCGCGGCCGATGCTGCGGGGAAACAAGCGCCAGGATTGTATATAAAAAAGCCATTGCCTGGACAGCGACGCGGAACAGGATGCCTTTAAAAAAAACATAGGGGTAATAAAAATCGTAGCCTACCATCAGGGGCAAAAAGAGGACAATGCAGCCTAAAATGAGGATGGCGAGTGATAGATAGCTCGACAGCGGTATCTTCGGAGGGGCTTTTGTGCTTTGCAGTTTATCGCTTGTATTGTGTTGCCGCTGTCTCTGTGCTCCCGGCTTGGTTTTGGCCATGCGGGGCATTCTAAACCAATCAGCCGAATGCAGCAACGCCCCGGTCTTGTTGAGAGGCGCTCGAAAAGATGGAGGGCGTAATGTTGTCGAGTGTGATTGCGGTGTAAGCCTGAAGGAGATTTGGCTTAAACCTCTGCCGGCAGAGCGTGAAACTATTATTGAAGGGCCATACTTCCTGAATTCGGTTGAAATCGACTCGTCCTTATCCTAACGGTTCACCCCCTCACAACCCCATATTCTTTCACTCTTGTCCAAATTAGCTTTCGATTTCTAAGGGCCGGAGGCCCGGCAGATAATAG
>CAYYTC010000152.1:0-6071 GCA_964474425.1 uncultured Acidobacteriota bacterium | reverse complement strand
ACGGATAAAATCGTCGTGACCGACCTGCACCGCGACTTTTCGATGCTCGACAACGACATCGTCGAAATCATTTTCGACGCCTTCCAGGACCGCAGGAACGGATTTTCCTTCATAACCAATCCGATGGGCGCGCTGACGGACGTTCAGTTCAGCAGCGACGGCCTCGAGGGCAACCAGAACTGGAACGCCGTCTGGGACGTCCGGACGCAAATCGGCTCCGGCTACTGGACTGCCGAGCTGGTGATCCCGTTCAAGTCCCTGCGCTTTACCCGGGCGGAGATTCAGCAGTGGGGGCTGAACATTATGCGGCGTGCGCGCTACATCAACGAAGGCAGCTGCTGGTCCTTCGTGCCGCGCCGCTTCAAGCTGGGCATGGTGTCGCTGGCCGGGACCATGACGGGGCTCAGCAACGTAAAGCCGGGACGCAACCTGAAGGTCAAGCCCTTCATCCTGGGCAGCGCGACGCGCGAACCGGCCCGGCCCGGCGACCCGGATTACTACACAGGAAAGATCGGCCTGGATGTCAAATATGGTGTGACCACGGGCCTGACGCTCGACTTCACCGCCAACACGGACTTCAGCCAGGTGGAGGCGGACGTGCAGCAGATCAACATCACCCGCTTCAACCTGTTTTATCCCGAAAAGCGCGAGTTTTTCCTGGAGAACAGCAATCTCTTCCATTTGGGAGAGGTGCTGGAGTACGGCAGCAGCGACGTGATGCTTTTTTACAGCCGCCGCATCGGCCTGGACGACAAGGGCAATCAGATCCCGCTGCTGGGCGGGGTGAGATTGAGCGGGCACGCGGGCAGATACGAACTGGGCTTGCTGAACATGCAAGCCAAGGAATTCGGCGACACGCCCGCGAACAACTTCACGGTCGCGCGCTTACGCCGCAGCATCGGGAAAAATTCGGATATCGGGGCGATATTCGTCGACCGCGAAGCGACGAGCGAAGACAACAGTTACAACCGGGTCGTGGGCGCGGACGCGAACCTGCGTTTCACCCAGGACCTGGTCTTCAACAGCTACATTGCCAAAAGCCAGACGCCGGGCACTTCCGGCAAGGACTGGGCGGGCGGCGCCTACCTCGGCCTGACGAAGAAGCACTACATGCTCATCGGAAAGTATCGGGAGGTTCAGCCGAACTTCAACGCCGAGGTCGGCTTTGTCCGGCGCACAGATGTCCGCCTGTTCAGCGGCGGCGGCGCGCTTAATTTTTACCCGGAGGACTTCTGGAGCATCCGGGAAATCCGGATGATGATGAGGATGGACACTTTCCTGACCACGGACAACGATCTGGACACGCGCAAATACATGCCGGGGTTCAGTATGGAGTTCGACTCAGGCGCAATGCTCGAAGTGTTTGGGAATCACACGCGCGAGATTTTGAAGGAAGGATTCGTGCCCTTCCCCGGCCGGCCCATTCCGGCGGGGGATTACAGCTACGGGACCTATCATTTGGAATACACGCACAACACGAGTGCGGTTATTTCGCCGTTCGCGTCGTTTGAACAGGGCGGCTATTACGACGGGGACCGGACGATGTGGGGCGGCGGGCTGCTTTTCCATCCCAATGCGAAGCTGAGCTTTAAGGCCAGCATCGAGCGCAACGACGTGGACATCGAGTCCGGGACGTACGGGATGAACCTGATGCTGTTTCGGATAAACTACAGTTTTACGACGCGGATGTTTTTGGATGCGCTCGTGCAGTACAACAGCGTGACGGGGCTGGTGAGTTCAAACATACGGTTCAACCTGATCCACCGCCCGCTCAGCGATTTATTCGTGGTTTACAACGACAACCACGACTACCGCAGCGGCAATCTCGTCAACCGCGTCTTCAGCGTAAAATTCACGAGAATGTTCGATTTTTAGGGTTCAGGCCCGTTCATTCATCCGCGCATTTGAAACGCTGACCCACGCCGACCGGCCGCCGACGCACGCTGAAAAAATCCATATATTTTTGTCGGCGTTCGTCAGCGTTAATTGATATTCCACGGGGTACCATCCTCATTTTTACAGAAACACAACCCCGCCTGGCCCAAAACCACCACCGGGTGGTTAATCATCAATTTTGAAACCAATCTGTCTTGCCGGCCGAGGGGTGATTTCGACCAGACTTTTGACGATTGAGTACACAGCCGCGAGTTGACTGCCTTGATCTTTCTGCCCGCGTTCGAGGTCCTCAATCTTGGGCGCCAGGTCTTTGTGGGTAGCAAGAATTTCCCTTAGGTTTATAAATGCGCGAATGATCAGAATGTTCATTTGCACGGCGCGCCGGCTGCTCAAAACGGACGACAGCATGGCAACGCCGTGCTCCGTAAAAGCATAGGGAAGATAACGGCGCCCTCCCCAATTTGAGATTGCAGTTTGCAATCTCAAATTGTCGAATTCTTTCGTGGAAAGCTGAAACATGAAGTCTTCAGGAAAACGATCCAGATTCCGTTTGACGGCCAAATTCAGATTTCCAGTGGTCACTTGATAAAGGTTTGCCAAGTCGGTATCGATCATCACCTTCTGGCCGCGAATTAGGAATATTCGGCGCTCGATTAGCTCTACCGGCACCAAAACACGGCCAAATATGTTTGTTTTTGTGGCTGGTGTTTTGAGCATAGCATCTATCCCCGCTAATCTATTGTTTCGCGCGACTGGCCCCTATTTCACCTTGGTTTTGGCTAAGACGGTTCCCCAACACCCATATGTTCAGTCAGGGCGGGTCTCCCGAGGCTGTCTCCAAACTGCGGGCGAGGATCTAGGCGCATTGTAAATGAATCACCCCTATGCCAATTGGGCGCTGCCTTGTGACTCAGCCGCTTCGGGCATGCGCGTCAATCTGAAGCGAATGTGCAACAGCCGTCCCGGTAGGGACGCGCTATTCAGATCCCGCGACTTGGACCATCTGCGATTAGTTTGAAACACATGCCCTATCGGGGCAGTGGTTTTGAGACGGTCTCTCCTGACCCGTCCGATCAGTCGACTGGCTGATATTCCTGCCCCCGCCGAGAAGGTATCACATTGTGTGATAGCAGCGCTTCAGTGATAGTCTCCCAATCGAACCGCTCTGGAGAGCGGTTCTCACGAAAAATGTATATCCGTAATCCTAATTTCGTGTGGGCCGGTCTCCAGACCGGCCCGATTAGGCGCCCTCGACTCCCTTAACACAAGCCCTATTTAGTTATTCTTGTAATTTTTTGGGCGTTTGTTGCGCAATTTTTTTTCAATTTTTGACAATTGGTTGCTTGACATTTGTCTGACATAACCTCAAAGTGCAGCCCGTTTATATCCTAACTATCGCAAGGCTGGATGTTTCGTAACAAGGTTATTCAGGCAGTTTACGGGCTATCTTTGTGAACGAATTGGCGGTAGCATATACGGCGCGAATATGAAGGAAACATATGGAAATTCTCCCCTGGTACGCACTCCGGGTCCGCCCGCGATTTGAAAAGGTCGTAGCCGCCACTCTTCTCACCAAAGGCTACGAAGGCTTCCTGCCGCTTTACCGCCACAGGAGCAAATGGTCGGACCGCGTCAAGGAGGTGCATCTGCCGCTGTTTTCGGGCTACCTCTTCTGCCGTCTCGACCTGAATCACCGCCTCCCCGTCCTGATCACTCCGGGAGTCATGCAGATCGTGGGCATCGGCAAGGTGCCGCATCCCGTGGACGAAGCGGAGGTCGCGGCGCTGCAGGCGATCGTGCTGTCGAACCTGCAGGCCAATCCCCGGTCGTATCTGAACGTGGGCGAGAAGGTGCGCATCGAGATCGGCCCGCTTGCGGGGCTGGAAGGGATCCTGATATCGATGAAGGGCTCCAGCCGCCTGGTGGTTTCGGTCACCCTGCTGCAGCGTTCGGTGGCGGTGGAAATCGACGAGGCCTGGGTCGTCCCGGTCAAGCCCAAGTACCCCATCCCCTGAAGCAAATTTCCCCTGAAATAATTTGTATGGTCTTTGTCATACCTGCCGATACATACACGGGCATTAAAAGCAGTGTGAGTGAATTGGCGGTAGCACGCCAACGTATGACATCCCCCGAGTGCCGTAACTATTTGAGCTTAATTCCTTAAACTCCCCACTCCTATCCTCGTGTCATACGCCAGATCAACCGACTAAACCCCTATCGCAAACCCGCGTATTACAAAAATTCATCAATCGTCAATCGAAAAGGTATCAACCATGCCAGTACTAAAGCGTAGATCAAGAATGGTCAGTTTCCGGCTTTCGGAGCAGGAATACGAGGCCATGATGGCGGGCTGCATCAACGAAGGATCGCGCAGCCTGTCGGATTTTGCACGTGTAGCCGCATGCGAGCGCGCCATGGGCGCGAGGGACCCCCTGATACAGACCTTGAAGAACCGCGTCGAGGAGCTGGACCGCAAGTTCCGCGACCTGGTCCAGCAGGTAGCCGAATATGAGGACAGCAACGGCAAGACGGATACCGTCAAGAGGATAGGCCCGGTAGCGGCTTCCCTGGCCGCCATGTACAGGAAGGAGGGGTAATGCGTTCCATCTTCCTGGTCTTCTGGCTTCTGCTGGGCGCCGGTCTGGCGGTGGCGCAGCAGCCGGCGCTGAACGTGGAACCCTTGCCTCTGACGGCAGACTTCACGATCGGCGTCGCCGATTTATTGGAGATCAACGTCCTGGGCGTGGCGGACTTCACGCGCGAGCTGCGCGTGAGCCGTGACGGCACGATCCGCATGCCGTTTCTGGGAGACCTGCAGGTTGAAGGAATGACGTGCCGCCGGCTGGAGGACAAGCTGGCGAACCTCCTGGACCCGGAGTATGTGAAGGACCCGCAGGTGTCGGTCAACATCAAGGAGCCGCGCAGCCGCATGTTTTCGCTGATGGGCGCGGTGATGAAGCCGGGCCAGTACCAGATCCTGGAGCCGGTGACGCTGGTGTCGGCGATTGCGGGCGCCGGAGGCCTGGATTTCGCCAAAGCGGGCGACAAAGCCACGATCCAGCGCAGCTACGGCGTAAAGCCGGTGAAGTCGGCAACGGCGCAGGTTGCGGAAGAGGACGGGGCGAAGCCTGCGGCGACGTACCAGATTGAGGTGGACCTGAAGAAGCTGCTGATGGCGGGCGACATGTCGCTGGACATCCCCATCATGCCGGGCGATGTGATCGGCATCCCGCAGCGCGAGACGAGGGCGGTGTATGTCATTGGCGACGTCACCAGGCCAGGGTCTTTCGATTATCCCCCGGGCAACGGCATCAGCCTGTCGCGCGCGGTAGCGCTTGCCGGCGGCCCGACGAAGACCTCGAAAATGAGCAAATCCATTCTGGTGCGCCAGAGCGCGGACGGTTCGGTCGAGCGCATAGCGTTGGACATCGGCCGGATACTCAAAGGCAAGGACCCCGACCTTGATTTACGTCCGGAGGACCTGCTTTTCGTCCCCGGCAGCCCGGGAAAAACCCTTGCCTATGGCTTCCTGAACTATGCCCCCACGATGGCGACCTGGGGGTTGGTGCAGTAGGAAACGTTTGAACGTTCAAACGTTTGAACGTTGAACGTTAAACGTTAAAAATGTTCAGCGTAAGTCAGCGTCATTCAGTCGTCAGCGTTCAACCTTCAATATCACAATGTGCTTGCCCTCTCGAACGATACGGAAACCGACCTTTTCTAATGCGCGCACGGCGCGCGGATGCGAAATCCCGGGGATACCTGTCATGGCTTATGCGGTTACTTCGACTTCGCGCACATCTGCGCCCTTGAGGGTTTCGTTGACGGCGGCAAGATATTCCATGATGGCGGAGCAGATATTATCAATGGCTTCCGCTTCGGTTTTTCCTTGCGACCAGCAACCTGGCAGGCCTGGACAGGAAGCGCTATATCCCTCAGCTGTTTGTTGTAAAACCACTTTGTATTTCATGCTTT
This sequence comes from uncultured Acidobacteriota bacterium, assembly GCA_964474425.1. Taxonomy (GTDB): domain Bacteria; phylum Acidobacteriota; class UBA6911; order UBA6911; family UBA6911; genus UBA6911. Next base: position 200 of record CAYYTC010000152.1, on the reverse strand, counting down.
TGATATTTCCAGATAAATCAAATTGTATCATAAGCTTCTCCTCCTCGGTTGGCCTTTGACCCACATCCGCTCCCCCAAAGAGCAATGTTTCGCATCCCCCATTTTTATTTCAGCTTTTTTCCAACGTTCAAACGTTTCACCTTCCACTTTCCACCTGTAGCATTTAACCATTACCCTAACTAGTTTCTGTCGCGAAACTC
>CAYYTC010000151.1:0-6076 GCA_964474425.1 uncultured Acidobacteriota bacterium | reverse complement strand
TGCGACCCTCTGCTTAGAAGGCAGATGCTCTATCCACCTGAGCTATGGGCGCACATCGACGATGCTGAAGTATAGCAGATCTGCAAAAGATTTGACCATGCGAATGCTTCACCTCAAATAGGGCCCGTTCTCACTTTATTAATCGCCGAGGCTGGTGCCGACGCGGCGGGCGCTCTCGATCCAGGAGTGGTCGAGCGGGACGGTCCGGATCTTCCCCACCACCTGTTCCAGCGGAACAGGCTCTGCCTTGTCCCCGCGCGCGGCGAGCATCACCCCGAATACGCCTTTGTGAATCATGGCCGCGCACGCCGTCCCCAACCGGGTCGCCAGGATGCGGTCCGCGGCCGAAGGGGTGCCGCCGCGCTGCAGGTATCCCAGGATCGTGACGCGAGACTCGAGCCGCGTGATCTCCTCCAGCTGCTCCGCCAGCTTCAGTGTGTTGCCTCCGTGCACGTCGCCGGGCAAATCCCGCTCGCGCAAGGTTCTTGCCTTGCTCTCTTTCCCTTTTGTAGGTTTTTTCTTTTTGCTTTCCTTTTCCGCTGCGGCGGCCTGCTCCATCGACATCGCGCCTTCGGCCACCGCCACAATGCTGAAATGCTTGCCGCCGCGGTGCCGGCTCAGAATCGCCTGCCCGACCTTTTCCACGCTGTACGGAATCTCCGGGATGAGGATCACATCGGCGCCTCCCGCCACGCCGGCGCCCAGAGCCAGCCAGCCCGCGCGGTGGCCCATGGCTTCGACCAAAATGATGCGGTGGTGGCTATGAGCTGTGCTGTGCAGCCGGTCCACCGCTTCCGTGGCTATTCCCAGCGCCGTATCGAAGCCGAACGAAACATCCGTCATCACCACATCGTTGTCGATCGTCTTGGGCAGAGTAATGATGTTCAGCCCCTTTTGCATCAGACGATAGGCGTTTTTCTGAGTTCCTCCGCCCCCGATGCAGACCAGAGCATCCAGATGATTCCGGCGATAGTTCTCCACGATCGCATCGGTCATATCCATGTACTTCCCTCCCACCAGCATGCGGTGGGGTTTTTCGCGGCTGGTCCCCAGGATGGTTCCGCCCAGCGTCAGGATGCCCGACAACGCGGATTCATCCAGATCCATGAACCGGTTTTCCATAAGGCCTCGAAATCCATCCCGGAAGCCGATCACTTCCATCGGAAAAAATTCCTGCGCAGCCTTGCCGATGCCCCGAAGAACGGCATTCAAGCCCGGGCTGTCGCCTCCTGCCGTCAATACGCCGATGTGCCTGGTCATTGGGTAGGTCCTCCGGCTTTAACATAGCCCTGTCGCTCTCACAGATCAACAGCGCTTCGCCGCAAACCGGCGCTGTTTGGTATACTGCGGTTACCGGAATTCTGAAAATTTTGTGTGTCTGCACCTGGGTACGGCATCGATTGGAGAAGCCATGCCGGACATGCGTTGGACTCGATGGAGACTGCCGGATAGTGAGACGCTTCCCTCACATCCTGTTCGCTCCGTATTGGCGCTTATCCTATGGCTGATCCTGGCCGCCATACACACGGCAGGTGCGCCGCAGACAGTGATTCTGCGCGGCATCGCGGTGGACGAAGCCGGCAAGCCGGTGGAAGCATTGGAGGTCATCATCCAGTCGCCGGGGGGAGATACACAGATCGTCCACACCGATATCGCGGGCGCCTTCGAGTTTCAAGCTCCCACTGCAGGCGAATATCAGCTATGCTTCAACAAAATCGGATTCTTTCGCATCACCGGTCAAAGGATCCTGCTGGATGCAGGAATCAACGAAGCATCCTTCACGGTTTTTCACGAGACCGAAATACACCAGGAAGTCGAGGTCTACTCATCCTCCGAAGACATTCAGCCCCTGGTCACCACACATTCCGATTCGCTCGTCGCCCGTGAAATCCGCGATATCCCGGTCTCGTCGACCCACGATCTCAAAAGCAGCCTGCAAATTCTGCCTGAAGTCGTGCGCGATCGTTCCGGTCAGCTGCATGTCTCCGGAGGGCGCACGGAGGAAACCCAGTACCTGCTGGACGGATTCGATATCGGAGACCCGTCCACCGGCAACCTTTCCCTCGGCATCAACGTCGACAGCGTACGCGACGTCGAGGCTGCGTCCAGCCGCTACGGCGCCCAGTACGGGAATGCCGGCGCCGGAGTGCTGGGACTGAACACCGCAACCGGAGACGATCACTGGCGGGCCGGCGCTGCCAATTTTTTCCCGGGAATCAGCGCCGATCGCGGCCTGCATCTGACCAGCTGGTATCCCAGGCTTACGCTCTCGGGCCCGCTGCGCAAAGAGCGTGCCTGGTTTTATGAAACGCTCAGCGTCCAGCACACGCTGAGCCTGGTGCACGAACTGCCTCCGGACGAAGACTCGGTCAGCCAGTGGGCAGGCGACAACATGCTGCGCACACAGGTGAAGCTGAATCCGAAAAACATGCTCCAGGGTAATTTCCTTTACAACCAGCGCAAAGCATCGAACCTTGGATTGGGTCCATATGCCCCGGCTTCTACGACTCGGGGATTGCGGGCGTATCGATCCTTCTACTCCGTAAAAGACCAGATCTGGAGTGGAAGGACCTTTTATGAACTGGGCATGGCGGCCGATTTCAGTCACAGCGAAAGCCTGCCCCATGGATTTGAACCCTATATGCTCAAACCGAATGGCGCAGCCGGCAACTATTTCGAGACCCTGCGCCAGAAAGCCTCCCGCTGGCAGGGCACCGGCAGCGTCAGCATGCCGGCCCGCCGCTGGCACGGGACACACGACCTTCAATTCGGATTCCATGCATCGGAAACCGCATGGGAACAGTCTGCGGAGCGCGGCGCCATAGAGGTCCTAAGGGCCGACGAGACTCTTTCCCAGAGCACCCGCTTCTACGGCCCCAGCAAATTCAAGCTGACGGATACCCGCCTGGGCATTTACGGCAACGACATCTGGCGCGTCCTTAAGCCGCTGGTCCTTCAGGCGGGCATGCGCATCGATTGGGATGGCATTTTGCATAAAGCCACTCCATCGCCGCGCATCTCACTTAATTACCTGCCCTTCGAAAACGGCCGCACAAAACTCACGGCATCCTGGGGAGTATTCCTGCAGCCTGCGACGCTGTCGAAATTCGGGCCGTCCTACGACCAGCTGCGTTCGGACACTTTTTATGGCCCCGATGGACTTCAGCCGGTTTTTGGCCCAGTGATCAGCCGCTTCGCATTGCCGCAGCAATATCTGGAACAGCCGCGTTTTTACACTCTCAGCCTTGGGGGCGAACAGAAGATCGGAAGCAACTCCTATGCGGAGGTCAATTTCACGCGCAGGCGCGGCCGTTTCGGTTTGGCCTACGAGATGACGGCTATAGATCTCGCTGATAGTCTTTACATGCTCCGGAACAATCGACGCGATTACTACCGCTCATTCAAATTTTCATTCCGCCATGCATTCAACGACAAAAGCTCCATTTCGTTAAGCTATACGCGATCCGAAGCCCGCACCAATCAGGTCTACGAGTATTCGCTCTCCACGCCGGTGTTCGTCCCGCAGGAACCCGGGCCCCTGGATTGGGAAGCCCCCAATCGCCTTGTTTCGTGGGGCTGGGCTCCGGCGCCATGGTGGGGTCTGCTTTTGAGCTATTTCTTTGAATACCGGACGGGATTCCCTTTCAGCGTGGTCGATGAACGGCAGCAACCTGCAGGCCCGGCCAACGGAGAACGATTCCCGAGTTATGCAAATCTGAATTTCGGGATAGAAAAGCGCATCCACTTATTCCGGCGGGAATGGGCGGTACGGCTGACAATTCTGAATGTGACCCGTCATGCGAATCCCGACGGAGTCATCAATAATGTGGATTCGCCCGATTTCATGAGGTTTTCCGGAGGCCAGAAGCTCTCCTTAACCGCCCGTATACGTCTGGTCGGGTGAAAACGTTTGAACGTTGGAACGTTGGAACGTTGAAACGTTTAGAAGAGCAGGCGGGTGCGGATGCTGGTATCGAGCAACTCGATCTGTTCGCCGATGTTGCGCGACAGGCTGCGCTCCACGTCCATGATCAGGTAGCCGACGCCGTTGCGCGTGTTATATGACTGCGCTTTGATGTTCACGCTCATGCCGGCGATCAAACCGTTGATGCGGCTGAGCACTCCGGGAACATCTTTGTGAATGTTGAGCACCCGGTAACTGTCCTCGAGAACGGGCATCTGCACTTCGGGCAGGTTTGCGCAGTTGGTCGTCCCGCCGGTTTGCGCGTAGGCAATGAGGGCGTCGGAAACCTCGAGCCCGATATTCCGCTGCGCCTCTTCGGTGCTGCCGCCGATGTGCGGGGTCAGGATCACGTTCTCCAGCCCGCGCAGTTCCGACACGAAGGGATCCTTGCCGGAACTGGGCTCTTTGGGAAAAACGTCCAGGGCGGCGCCGGCCAGGTGGCCGCTCATCAGGGCTTGCCGCAGGGCGGCAATATCCACAACCGATCCCCTGCTGAGATTGAGGAGATAGCTCTTTTCAGGCATCGTGTTCAGCTGCTTACGGCTGATCATGTTGCGCGTTAAGGGCGTGTCCGGAACGTGAAGCGTTACAAAGTCGGATATTTTCAGCAACTCATCGAGATTGGACACCTGACGCGCATTGCCGAGCGCAAGCTTTTTCAGGATGTCGTGGAAAACAACTCTCATCCCCAGCGATTCGGCCAGGAGGCCGACCTGAGGACCTATGTGTCCGTATCCGACGATGCCGATGGTTTTGCGCCGGACCTCCATGCATCCTTTGGCCGATTTCTCCCAGCGTCCGCTGTGCAGCTCCATCGAGCGCTGCGCAGCGCGCCGCGCCAGCATCACCACCTCGGCAATCGTCAGTTCGGCCACGCTTCGGGTGTTGCTGAAGGGAGCGTTAAAAACCGCGACGCCCCGGCGGCTCGCGGCGTCCATGTCGACCTGATCGGTTCCGATGCAGAAGCAGCCTACGGCGAACAGCCGCGGGGCCGCATCGAGAACACGCTCGGTAATATGGGTTTTGGAGCGGATGCCGAGCATATGGACGCCCTGCAGCATCCCAATCAACTGCTCTTCCCCGGGAGATCCCGGTTCCCTGTGAATATCGCAAAGGTTGGCCGCCCGGAAAGACTCCTCCGCCGCCGCGTGAATCCCTTCCAACAGAAGGATCCTTATTGATTCGCTGGAGCTTTGGCTTCCAGCCGGCTTACCCTTGGAAACCCGGCTCCCCGCCTTTTGCGGCGCCCGTAAGCCCTTTCGATTCGTCTGCAATTTCCTTCCATTTTTCGACATCGGATTTTTCCCGTAATCGTTATGCGTCGAGCTGAATCTGCATGCAGAGATTCATGGCCGGCGTTACCTCCCCGAAGATCGCCATCATCGACTCAACCAGGTCAACTCCCGAGGAGGATTGGACCTCCTTTTCCGGCATCGGATAATAGACCTGAAAACCCGCCCAGGACGCTGCCGGCGCGTCCTCAAGAACCTTCTTCAGCTTTGCCATGCTGGGGAAATTATTTTTTGTGAATTCCCCCATGCTGTCCCAGCCCGTGGCAGCTTCCACAACAAAGCCTTCCTTAAAAACCAGCCGCTTGAGCTCCCGGGCCATGGCGCCTGCCGGTTTCAAAGACGCAAGCAGCCGGTGCCAGTCATAGTCCGGTTTCAGTTCGGCTTTTGGAAAATCGGGCGGGGGCTGAAGAAATCCGCGCTCGACGGAGAAACCGCATCTAAAAAGCCGATCTTCCGTATCGACCGTGAGAAAGAACTTCGAGCACCCGAAGCTGACCTTTGACGAAACCGGCTTGGCATCGCGGTTGGCGCGCGGCAAAAAGCCGATCCACTGCCAGTAGACGCCGCGGCCATAGCGTTCGGTTACGAAAAGCTGCTGATACCGTGCTTCGAGCGCGAGCTTGAGGATGCGCGTGATCCGCTGGTTTTCCTCAAGGTTGCCGACATGTATGCCTCTCTGAAAATCGAGATACTCCGGCTTGAACCCGATCGCAGTCCGCGGGAAAGCCCTCATGACCGGATGCTTTGCTGTCATAGAGTGCTTAGGATAGCACGTTTGGGCCATCGGAAAAAATGTCACGAATAGCCGGACTTCACCTAG
>CAYYTC010000150.1:0-6081 GCA_964474425.1 uncultured Acidobacteriota bacterium | reverse complement strand
GTTGTTACGCTGCTATTCTCTGCTCTCTGACTCCATGGGACTCTACCGTTACGTCGATGGAAACGATCACAAAAAGAATTCTCTCTGGCACCGCCACGAATAACTCCCTGAAGCTGAGTCGTTTAGAAAGCAATCCCGCCTGCATCGCCGGTGTCCTGATCTCGGGCCCGAATTTCAGCGCCCGGTGGGGCCTGACGAAGTTGTAATAGCAGCGAAGCAACTCGAGATGATCTTCGAGTCGCTCCTCCCATCTCGCATGGCATATCGTCCGCCGAAATAGATACGCCGAGCCCTGTCGGATTGTCAGATTCAGCCGTTCGATAAAGGATGTATTCAGTTTCGAGGAATCCTCGGAGTCACACAATGCCTGTTCCAATCGCCAGGCGGCGCCGATCACGGCTCTTCGCTCCACCTTGATAACACGATCATTTCCACGGGTCTTAAGGACTTGGCCGTACAGACACTCTGGTCCAAAGACACGGCGGATAGCTTTCGCATAAAAAGCAAATCCGTCCGTGGCAATTAGAGGAACACGTTCCAGATTCGATCGACTTGGTTTTTTAGAATCCGTGGCGGATGATTTTTCCGGTTCTATTCAACCCGGATCCTGCGCATTGCACGTTTGGACACCTGAGACCCATTATTGCTCCTCGACGATGAACGGATCGCCTGGAATTGAGTCTCAAATCATACTACGTGCATGAGTTGTGATTGGGTCCCCAACAGTAGATTGCGGAAGTACCCAATGCTTCCTGGGCTATTCGGTAGAGGTGTTGCGCAATATTCGGATCCCGGACCTGGACATCTCCGACAGCGCGGAATTCGCAATGCACTTCCGACAGGTTCTGAGTCCGCCTGACCATGGCTCGCAGAGCGGGACCCAGGGATTCCGGAGTCGGATCCAGGGGACAGAGCCCCTGTGCCACACCGTGCGCCTCTTCGATCGTATCCCCCAGCAATGTCGAAAGGGATGCCAGATCCGCGGGAGATAGCGGCGCGCCTCGCTGGAGACGGCTCTCCAAAGCCTGGCAGCGCAGGAGCGCTCCGGTAAGCTGCTGGCAGACGCCGTCATGCACTTCGTTGCCCAGATGCCGGCGTTCTTCATCGCCAATCCGCGCGATCTCCCGTTCCAGGTGCCACCGCTCCCTGTATTCTTCGTGCAGCATTTCAGAAGTCTGACGCTGACGATCCAGTGCATTCATGAGAAACCTATAAAATTTTTCGGTGAGAACAACCAGCACCAGCATCTCAATGGTCAATCCCGCACTCTGAAGCCAGAGGGCCCCTGGGCTGGCAGCGTCCGAAGATGCGTCTGCCATAAATGCCTGCGAAACAACTGGCCAAAAATGAAGAAACGGGGCGAATAATTGAATAAACACGCTTATGGTCGCCGCAATTCTCCCGGCCTCGATTCCAATCAGGCCTATGGCCATTATCGGTACGATAAGGGGAAACGACCGGCCAATGGGGCCCTGCGGGAAACCGGCGATGGCGATGATTGCCAGCACCTGGATGCTCGCCAGGAGAATCCAGACCCGGAGGCGGTGCGCAAAATGGCGCATGAGCGCAACGACTGCCAGGTTTAGGTAGATGGCCACCACGACAGCCTTGAAAAGACTCGTGGTCATTACCGGATAGTCCAGCAGAATAAGGGTCACCAGGGGCAGGTGTAGAATCAGGCTCGCGGATATGACGGCGTTGGCTGCCTTCTGGCGCCATTCAGCAAGAACCGCATCGGAAGATTCCCAATCGATCTTGGATTCCATTCAGAGCGCCTCAAAGTATTTGTACGCCTTCTTGGCCCCGCCACGCCGAAGGGGCGGCTGTACACGAACATTTTGTGAGACCCAAAGATAGCTTATACCACAGTGTATAGACCCCCTATCCATAAGTTCTTTGTTGTTCTGCAAGATAAATCAAGCAGCCAAATTCTTGAATTTACCAGCTGAAGGGATTGCTTCGGCCTGTAAAGCGGATCTCAATGCGCTGCTTGCGATGAGGCTGCTCATGTCTGTTTCCAATAAATCCTCCTTCATGGGCAATCCGAGAGAGCTAAACGGTCAGCTCTTCATCAACCACAGCGTGCCCGGGATCAAAATGGCAGGCTATGGCCGGATCACAACCGGAATCATGGGCAGATTGGGCGATGGCATGGGCCAACGTCTACAGCGGGGAGAGAGGCGAGTTCGAAACAGCCGGCCAGGTCACGGCCGAGGTCGACACGCGGCTCCAAATCAGTTGGATCTCTCGACAGAAACCCACGATGCGCATCCTTTACGATGACAGCATCTACGACATTCACCGCATCGAGGAACTCGGGCGGTGTGAGCGCTGGAACGTCTTCGCAAAAGGGAGAGTTGAGTGAACTAGATCAAGGCCGGCATTGACGCTTTCCTGAAGGCGGCCGATGGCACGGGAAACATCGAAAAGCTCCAGTCCGAGCGGGATAAAAATCTGATCCCGTATTCCTGGTCCGGAGATAGGAAAACGCTGCTTGTGGTCAAAGCATCCAGGTATCTGCTGGAATTCGACACGGGAACGCCGCCAAGGCTTTTGACTAAATTCGACATCGAAACACTTTCCATGGAGAGGGAAGGAGCCCGAAAGCCGTTGCTCGCTTTCATTTCACGAGCGGTAATGCCTCGAACCGTAAATTCTTACCGGTGGCCGGCATCCCCGGCAAACCTCCACAATCGGAGCCATTGCTTCCCGGCCTTATTGCCGCTCGTAGACCACTGTTTGCTCAAAATGCTTGCCCCGAGCATCTGTCCCCTTGTAATTGTCCTGCGCTGTTTTCCCATCCCTGCTGATAAAAGTGACGTTCACGTAGACCTGCTTGCCATTTTGTAAACGAGTAAAACAACCGTTATAAGCATCAAACCGTGTGAAGATGACTACAACTCCGTCTCCTGGGCCTCCCCTTTGGTACTTTAATACTCCTCCCTCCCGAGGGACTGTGGATTGCTGTAAAACAAAAGAGCCGTCGGTCCGCGTCCCTCTGTAAATGATCTCGATTTGTCCCTCCACCTCTCTGATGGTCATAATGGCTTCCTTCAAGGGAGCCTGATTGCGGAGTATTGCCGGCGAGAACCTCGATTTGGCGGTATTGAGCTTCCATGTTCCGATATTCGGGTCCGCCGCCCACAGAGTGCTGCTCCAGACCAGAATGGCCAGCAGCAGTGCCCTTCGCATATGCAAGCCTTCCATCGTCACACCTCTAGATTATCCCCATTATTTCGGTTCGGTATTCGTTTATCTAGCCCATCAATAGAGAAAGTCTGAACTGTTCGACAATCTCATTAAAGCTGAAGAAGCTGGATACAAACCAGCCTTCGGCTATCCTGCTATCCGCGATTCGCCCCATGTAAATACCGTTTATCTCAATTTTTTTGCCCGACGGAGGAATATCATGCAATCTGCCCAGATGAGTGCCGCGTGCCGTGTAGCGCGCCACCACCTTATCCCCCTCGGCAATGATGTCCTCGACCACGTAAACCAAATCCGGAAAAGCAGTGGTCATTGCAGGCATCAGTTTTAGGAGCTGATCGACAGTTATATCGGATCGAGGGCCATGCTCTACATAATAGGGGGCATATAATTGTGAAAACCGAAGTTTCCATGGCGTTTCTGCCGTCATGGGAGCGTCTTCCTTTGCGCGAAATTTCGATTCTTCGCTGACAGTGCTATCGGGACGCTCAAACATCCTGCGGACAATCGCCTTGTTCTCTTCGATAGACATAGTAGTTACTCCCGGTGTCAGGCTACTTAGACTTCACGAAAATTGACAAACCAACGTCAAATCTCTCATGGCTCCAGATTCTTCGAAACTTCCTCGGGCAGGAACTTCAGCGCAACATAGCGATGAAGCCTTGTGTCCTTGGCCTTGTAGACGACACCCATCCCCCCGCCGCCGATTTTTTCGACGATCCTGTAGTGCGATATTATCTGGCCGATTTCGGGCATGGCGACCTCCGGCGCGGGCTGTCCAGTTGTGTGCCTTCATTATAATAAGCCGACTCGTTGTAGGTTAGGAAATTCGACAAGCTGTGGCGGGTGGCCGGATGGCGATAGCATCCTGTATCCCGATTGCGACCGGCTTAGGGCCGAATTCGAGGATCATTTCCTTAAAGGATATATTGACGGAACCTAAGGATATACATCCATCACCTTGCCAGGCTTGAGCGATGGCAATGCTGCGAGCACCTTCTCTATCAATGGCAGTGTATGGTGCAGTTGTGTGCTTGAAGCGTGAAGCACAACGATTGCTATCGAGTATTGGCTTGTATCCTGCTGAAGACTCAGGTTGCGATCGCCGGTGAGGAATATATCAAATTCTTTCTGCGCCAGCGCCAGCAGCTCACCATTTTTAAGGCCGCCCCAGCCCATTTTCTGCACGGAGGCACTGTAATGGCCGGTAAGAGCTCGTGAAAGCCGCCAGTTGAGGCATTCATCAATCAGGATTCTCATCGCTTAGACTGTTTCAAGCATCATGAGCTTGCCGGCTTCGATCACGGCGATGACTTGCTCTCGCTTAACTGTAGGAAAGGCATCGAGAAAATCCTCGACCGATTCGCCGCCTTCCAGATAATCAATCAGGTTCTGGAGCGGGACGCGCGTCCCCGAAAAAACTGGAGTGCCCCCCATGATTTTAGGATCGGAATGAACAATGCCTTTTAGCTTGTCAAGCCTCATAGTCGGAAATATAGCAAATAGCGGCTGACTTGGAAAGGTTGTGAGCTGGAAGAAAGAACCCCGGCAATATCTCCTTGCCTGCGTCCAGGCTGAGTGAGTTTCCGATACTCTTCCCAAGCGTTCCCGACACGAAGTTCCTTTTCCGAAGCAGGGCTTGGTAGCGCGGAAAGGAGGCCAGGGGATGGCCTAGAAGCCCTAAACTCCTTGAGAACCTTCCTTATTGGATGGTGATAATTATGAGGTTGATTATAGGGTAGGTGAGGAGGATATCAACTGGTTACTTGGCTTTTTAGGATAGTCAATTTCAAGCAAGGCAAGCCCCGTCGAGGGTCGAGCCCGCCCCGAGGCTCCAGGAGCACACAAGTGTGCGAAAATCGGTATTCCTCAACATGGCCCAGGTATATAATTTAACATCGGGCTGAGCTTAGCAGCAAATCCAAGGCAGTTTTAAAAAAAATGCTGAGGAGGTAGCGGTCATGAAGAACGCATTTGTTATGGTATCGCTCCTGCTCTTGTTAGCCGCAGCATACGCTGGTGAACAACCCCGAGTGTTCATCGATGCGGCGGAAACCGTCGACGCTAGCAACTCGAAGGAAAAGGCAAAGCAGGTCGACTTCGGAGCGGCGATTGCGGCCGCCCTAGTGAAGAAGAAGGTGCCGGTTTTGGTAGTCACCGACCCCGCGATGGCAGAATGGACGATCAAGAGTATCTCGTCCCAGAAGGAGGACGGCACCGTCACCAAGGTCGCGAAGCTATGGTTCGGGCGTAGCGACTTCACCCAGTTCGAGGGGACGATCCAGGTGATCGATAACGCGACCTCGGCAGTGCTTTACGCGTACAACGTAAAAAAGGGCAACTTCCAGTCGGCCGCCGAGGCGTTTGCCAAGCACTTTAACAACGACTACCTGAAGAAGCAGCAGTAGAGAAAAATGATCCGTCGCGCTTTGAGTGCGTGTATGTGCACGGGTGATGGAGGCAGGGCTTAGATCGCCCGTCAATTATTAGGAAACATTCCGATCATGCAACGGGCGTAGGCCGGTTGATTTGCTAATATGCCCGCGATGGTCCGTGCACTACTATTGTTTCGCCAGGAGCGATTCTATTTCAGGGAATTTCCATCCTGGCCCAATAAACTGCCACTCTACCCCGAGAAGGGAACGGCGATGATCCGCAGTAGCCGGACGGGTCCCCGTCACCCACAGAGGCCTGGAAACGGGCCTTTTTTATTGCCCTGGAACGCCCGAAAAAATGGAGGACGGGAGGGTAGGCAGAAACGGCAATCTTTAGATAAATCCTCTGTTATTAGGTATTTATAATTACAATGAGCGGAGAAGGAGCGGAGGAAGTAGGATTCGAACCCACGAGGGGGTTGCCCCCCTAACGGTTTTC
>CAYYTC010000149.1:0-6293 GCA_964474425.1 uncultured Acidobacteriota bacterium | reverse complement strand
CCGGCGACGTCCAGCTTGGGAAGCTGGCATTCTACCGCTGAATTACTCCCGCTCTTGGTAACTACTTTATTTTCTATGCATTAGCGCATTATGCGTTATTGAGAGCAACAACTGTGCAACAAAATCCATAAATTCCCATCGCGGTTTGCCGTACAGCTCTCGATTGCACGTCAGCATAGCTTTATATCGCAAGTACTTTACTTTTTGCCGCAGCTTTTCGCAAGTAATATTGCGGCCAGCTGATCCCCGCAGATCGTATCAAGCGCCGCACTCATAGCCTAACCTCACGGCTCAGGCGCGCGGTTTGACGCGTCGCCTCCAGCCGGCGGTCGGCAATTCTCTTCCTCCTTCTTGGTCCGCACTGCCTTCATCCCGAGCTCACGGCAAGCCGTCCGGACTTCCGGCGACGAGCAGTGCTCCTTCTTCAGAAACCAGAATGAATCAAGCCTGTGCCGGTGCTTTACAATATCCGTTCAGGCTGCGTATAGTGTGAAATCAGGAGCCGGAATGAGGACTCAATCTGCAGATACGGATTTGCAGGCGGAAAAAATACAGCTTGATTTGCTGCGACGGGCGACACTGGAGCGGAGAGTGGCGACCAGAGCTATTCGACGTCGAAATCCCGATCTGGACGACCATCAGGTGCTGCTGCGCTTCGTGGAAATCCACCATGGATCAGAACTTGCCGAGGGGCTTTGGAGAGATCTGGCCCGGAGATCGAAATGAGCGCCGGCAATATTTTTGAGGCGCTGGATGCCGTAGTCCAGGCTTTTGAAAACCTTGGCATTCGATATCATACCAGAGGCTCTGTCGCAAGTTCGGCTTATGGAATTGCGCGCGCGACTCTCGATGTTGATCTGGTGGCGGATCTTGGCGGGAACCAGATCCATCCTTTCATCGACCTTATCCGCGAAGGCTTTTACGTGGATGAGGATAAGGTGCGCGATACAGTCGCACGACGGTCCTCATTCAACCTCATCCATCTGGAATCGATGATCAAGGTGGATGTGTTTATTTTAAAGCCGCATCTCTACGATCAAGCAGCATTTGCCCGAGCGCGTCTTGAAAGACTGGAGGAAGGTGAATCGAGCCGTCGGCATTTTCTTTCTTCACCGGAAGATGTGATCCTCAACAAGCTTGAATGGTATCGCCAGGGAGGCTGCGTCTCCGAGCGCCAATGGAACGATGTACTCGGCGCTCTTAAAGTTCAGCCATCCGCTCTCGATCGGGAATACCTCAGCCGCTGGGCCGAGGAACTGAATTTGGTCCACCTGCCGTCTCGCGCATTGGCCGATGCGGGAATCACGCTCCCCTGAAGGTCATCCGAATCAGTTCCTGCCGGCGGCCTCGCCGAACGCCCTTCGTTCTCTGCCACAGCCAGGCGCAAGCGGTCATGTCCTCTTGACCAAATCCGGAAAAACCGGCAGCTTCATAAAATGGCCGATTGACTCCTGTTTTGGGCGAACTATCCTATAATGGGTATCACATCGATCCGGAGGAAAATCTGCCATGAAACCAGCTTACACATTTACCGTTATCCCCAGGCTCCCCGTTTCCCTGGAACGCCTGCGAGAACTCGCCTACAACATACGCTGGGCATGGAACCACGACACGATTGCCCTGTTTCGGCGCCTCGACAGCGATCTCTGGGAAACAAGCGGACACAATCCCGTGCGCATGCTGGGGACCATCGACCAGAAGCGCCTGGAGGAAGCCGTGGCCGATGAGTCCTTTATGGCTCATTTTGAGCGCGTCCTGGAAGACTTCGACGCCTACCGGAGAAACGAATCCAATTGGTACCGCAAGACTCACGGCGAGGCCGGAAACGCGACGGTGGCATACTTCTCCGCCGAGTTCGGCCTGACGGAATGCCTGTCCATTTTTGCCGGCGGCCTGGGAATCCTGGCCGGCGATCACCTGAAATCCGCCAGTGACCTGGGTATCCCGCTGGTAGGCGTCGGCCTCCTCTATCAGCAAGGCTACTTCCGCCAATACCTGAACGCAGCCGGATGGCAGCAGGAAGATTACGAGGACAACGACTTCCACACCATACCGACGGGCCTGGTCCGCAAACCGGATGGCACTCCCCTGACCGTAGACATCGCCTATCCCGATGGAACGGTTGTCGCTCAGATCTGGCGCATCCTGGCAGGCCGTGTTTCGCTCTATCTCCTGGATACGAATATCCCGCTAAACGCCCGCAGCGAGGACCGTGATATCACGGATCAGCTCTACGGCGGAAATCTCAATAACCGCATACGCCAGGAGATCCTGCTGGGTATCGGCGGGTACCGGGCGCTGGAAGCCCTGAATATTCACCCCACCGTCTATCACATGAACGAAGGGCATTCGGCCTTTCTTTCGATCGAGCTAACGCGGCATCTGATGGAAAAACACTCCATCTCTTTTGCCGAAGCCAGGCAGCTGGCATCCGCGGCGCTGGTCTTTACAACCCATACGCCCGTAGCGGCCGGACATGATTATTTTACCCCGCAGCTTATGGACCGGCATTTTTCCGATTACATCGCAAAGCTTCGCATCAGCCGCAGCGAATTCCTGGCGCTGGGCCGATTGAACCCTTCCAACGAAGCCGAAGATTTCTGCATGACAATACTGGCTCTGCGCATGGCCGCCTTCAGCAACGGAGTCAGCCGCCTGCACGGACAGGTCAGCCGCCACTTGTGGCGCGATATCTGGCCCAATGTGCCCGACAACGAAATCCCCATCACGCACGTCACCAATGCCGTCCATTTCCAGTCCTGGATCTCGCAGGAGATGAACCAGCTCTATGAGCGCTACCTGGGCCCCAGCTGGCGGGAGCAGCCGGCCGAACAGAGCGTGTGGCGGCGGGTCGAGTCCATGGCGGCCGAGGAGCTGTGGCATACCCATGAGCGAAGGCGCGAAAGGCTCGTCTCGTTTGCCCGCAAACGCCTGCGCGACCAGCTGCAGCGGCGCAGCGCGTCCCAATCGGACATCGAAGATGCGGAAGACGCCCTCGATCCCGAGACTCTGACCATAGGGTTCGCGCGCCGCTTTGCAACTTACAAGCGAGGCACCCTGCTTCTGCGCGATAAAAACAGGCTGGCAAACCTTCTCAACGATCCCAAAAGACCGGTGCAGATCATCTACGCCGGGAAGGCCCATCCCCGCGACGACGCCGGCAAGGAACTGATCCAGCAGATTGCGTCGCTGGCGCGCGAGCCCAGGTTCCGCCGCCGGATGGTGTTTTTGGAGGACTACGACCTTAGCGTCGCCCGGTACCTCGTGCAGGGCGCTGATGTCTGGCTGAATACCCCTCTGCGGCCCAATGAAGCCAGCGGCACGAGCGGGATGAAGGCCCTCGCTAACGGAGTCCTCAACCTGAGCACCCTCGATGGCTGGTGGGATGAAGCGTACCTTGCAGGCAGCAAGGACGGCTCCCTGATCGGATGGGCAATCGGCAAAGGCGAATCCTACGCCGACCGCAATTATCAGGACCAGGTTGAAATGGAGGCCCTGTACGAAATCCTCGAGCGCGACGTGATCCCGGCTTTTTACGACCGGCGCGCAGACGGCCTTCCCCGCCGCTGGATTTCGCTCATGAAGGCCTCCATCGCGCATTTGTGCCCCACCTTCAACACCAACCGGATGCTCCGGGAATATACGGAACGGTTCTACCTAGCAGCGCACGCCAACCATCAGCGGCTCGCAGCCGACGGCGCGGCGCTGGCCAAAGCCCTCGCCGTATCGATGGCGAGGATAGGCGCAGCCTGGAGCCAGGTCCGCATCACCATGCTGGACTCGGAACTGCCTGCGGAAATCCAGATGGGAGAAGGCGTGCGCTTCCGAGCGATGGTTCAGCCCGGATCGCTGGCGCCCGAGGATCTCAGGGTGGAACTCTTTGCAGGCCGGCTGGACGCAGACGGGGAAATCGTAGACCCCGTAGTCACCGAGATGAAGGCCGCAAGCCGCGAGAAGGATGGCTGCCTGTACGAAGCCGAGGCGATCCCCTGCTGCGGGAGCGGACGACATGGCTACACCGCCCGCGTGCTGCCGCGGCATGCCGATCTGAGGAATCCTTTCGTGCCGGGATTGATAACCTGGGCGAACTGACAAAACGCTGCGGTTGGGAATAAAAGCGATTCCCACGATTCTCACGCGGAGACGCGGGGCCCAAGGAGTCAGTCAGGTACTTCCGGCCAAGCCGGAGGCTTGAAAGATTTGAACCGCTCAAAGCGGTTGGAGGAGTTACTCCAGTCTTGAACGCTGACTTACGCGGGCAAAAGCCGATCCACGTCGAACAAATCGTTTGTCAGCGCTTTTATCAGCGTTTCTCATCGTTTTAAAATACGGAGCTGTCAAACTCTTTGAGTCTCCCGGAAGAGCCGAGGGTTTACCAGTGTAATTACCCTCTTCCTGGCCAGGACGGTTCTCCGGAGCCGGCGGGCCCAGTTAAAACAGTTCGGTGCGCCACAAGTCGTGGACGTGCACGACACCGATCACGATGCTTTGCGCATCGACCACGACCAGACTGGTGATTTTCATCTTTTCCATTTTCGCCAGGGCGACGGTCGCCAGTTCGTCTTCACCGATCGTCTTCGGTTCCTTCGTCATCACCTGTCCGGCCTGCAGCTTCAACGGATCCGGGGATTTCTGAAGCAGCCTCCTCAGGTCCCCGTCCGAGATCACCCCTGATAAAACGCCGCGTTCGTCGGTGACAGCCGTCATTCCCAGGCTCTTGCGGGACATCTCGTAAATGACATCGGGCATGGGAGTGGCTTCCAGGACACGCGGAATCGCCTCGCCGCGGTGCATGAGCTCGCCTACCCGAAGGAGCTTTTTGCCGATGCTCCCCGCCGGGTGAACGGACGCGAAGTCGTCCATGCCGAATCCCTTCCGCTCCATCAGGGCGATCGCCAGCGCATCGCCCATCGCCAGCGCCGCGGCGGTGCTCGTGGTCGGGGCCAGGCCGAAAGGGCACGCCTCTTCGGCGACGCTTACGTCCAGGAACACATCCGCGTCCCGCGCGAGCGTGGATTCCCGCTCCCCCGTCATCGCGATCACCGGCAGCTCGAGGCGCTTCGCCACATTCAGGACCTGGAGGAGTTCAAAAGTTTCGCCGCTCTTGGAAATGGCCAGAATGATGTCGTCGCGGCCGAGCAGCCCCACGTCGCCGTGGAGGGCATCCGCCGCATGAAGGAAGATCGCCGGCGAGCCCGTGCTGCTGAGAGTCGCTGCAATTTTCTTGCATATGATTCCCGATTTGCCCAGTCCGGTGACGGCGATTTTGCCGGTGCATGCCGCAGCAATATCCAGGGCCCGGAGGAATGACTCGCCAATGCGCCCCGCCAGGTTTCGAATCGCCTCCGCTTCGGTTTCAAGGACCCGTATCGCGGTTTCAACGGCGGATGGAGTGTTCATGAGATCCTCCGGAGAGAACTACGGATCTTGAGGATGTCTTCGACCAGTTGCGGAAACATTTTCAGATGGAGCGCATTCGGCCCGTCCGAAAGGGCTTTCGACGGATCGTCATGGACCTCGAAAAAAAACCCGTCCACCCCGGCCGCTGCGCCGGCGCGCGCCAGATATGGAATGAACCGGGCATCGCCTCCGGACCGGTCGCCCTGCCCTCCCGGAGCCTGCACGCTGTGCGTAACATCGAAAACCACCGGCTGTCCGAACGATCGCATAATTACGAAAGACCGGAAGTCGACCACAAGATTGTTGTATCCGAATGAAGTCCCCCTCTCCGTGAGCAGGAGGTTGCGGTTGCCCGTCGCTCGGGCCTTTTCCAGCACCTTGCCCATCTCCTGAGGAGAAAGGAACTGCCCTTTCTTCAGATTCACACAGAGGCCCGTCGCCGCGGCCGCCTGCACCAGATCGGTCTGGCGGCAGAGAAAAGCGGGGATCTGAATCGCGTCCAGAACGTCCGCCGCCGCGGGAACCTGGGCTTTCTCGTGAACGTCGCTCAGGACCGGAAGCCCGCTTGCCGCGCGGGCCTTTTCGAGAATGCGCAAGCCTTCCTCCAGCCCGGGCCCCCGGAAGGATCCGGCGGAAGTCCGGTTCGCCTTGTCATAGGAAGCTTTGAATATCAAATCGACCTTCATCCGCGACGCAACGCCGGCCAGCTGCTCAGCCATCTTGAGGCAGTGTTTTTCGCTTTCGATGACGCACGGGCCGGCAATGAAAAAAGGCCGGGCGCTGCTCCCGATTCTGTAAGGGCCTATTTTTACCAATGGCATTTCCCCTTCCCCGCCCGATTCGCAAAATCGAAGTTTATTATAAACCCGGTCAAAAAAAACGCCACGAATTCC
>CAYYTC010000148.1:0-6366 GCA_964474425.1 uncultured Acidobacteriota bacterium | reverse complement strand
TTGCCTGCCGGCCCTCCGGGCCTAAATTCTGAGTTTCGCGACAGAAACTAGTTAGTTTCTGTCGCGAAACCAATGTTTTCATGTCAAGCCCTGGAGAGGCGGACAGAGAATAGCTCCGGCCCGCTTCGCTCAGCTGGGGTAGGATGTTCGATAATGAAAGGGTCCCGCAATGGGCAAAAAACCTTATACAGCAATACTTTCTATCACCCCTTCAGGGCTCTCCTCTTGCCGATTCTCACCAGGGGTTCGCTTCGCTCACCCCTGGCTGTTCTCTGATCGCCCCTTGCGGGGCTTGGTCAAAAAACCTGTTCGCGGCTGAAACCAGTTACGCCGGTCTTGAACGCTGACTTACGCGGGCAGAAGCCGATGAGGCGCTTCCGATCCCCGCCGAACAAATCCGCGTTTGTCAGCGCTTTTATCAGCGTTTCAAAATACGGAGCCGTCAAAATCTTTGAGTCCCCCGGCAGAGCCCGGGTTTTACCAATGTAAATATCGTTTACATTCGCAAGAATCCTTGCAGCATCCACCGCTCTGGACTTCGGCCGAAGCCTGAAATCCAAACCCTGAAATCTGCAGATTCCAGTAATATCATTTAAATCCTGTTGCGCGGCGATGACAAACACTTCGCTGATCACCGCGCTTCTATAATCGGCAACGTAACATAGGACCTATGGCTTGAGTCGCGATATATCGCAACCTTCGGCGCGGGATCGAGCTTAGGCGTTGCCCGGTCTGCGAAATTCACCACCAGCCGTATGCGATGGCCGGCCTTGAAAATCATCGATATAGGCAATATATCGAATTGAAGCTCGGCCGGTTGACCGGGCACCAGCGGAGTCACGTCTTTCTGATAGAAGCCATGCCAGGGCAGCCCGAGATTGTTGTAGGGCGCATCCTGCAGCTTTCTCAACGAGGCTCGAAGCCGACCATGAATGTTATACGATGCAGCCTTACCGTCCGGCCCGACATCCTGAATGGTCGCAATGAAATCTCCATCAGCTGCGGTCGAGGATACCCACAGGTTGATGGCTGGATGGCCGGTGATCTGAACGTCCGCGCTGAGCGGAGCAGTCTCGTATACGAGGCCTTTGGCCGTCATGGTATCGGGCGTAACATCGTACGAGATCGTAGTTTCGTCTTTTTGATCAACTCCCGCCGGCTCCGCAGTGCTCAGCGAACCCTTGCCCAGGTAGTATTGGATCCTTTTTCCATTGGGCAAAGGCCACTGCCTGGCCGATCGCCATTCAGAGCCGGCCGGCGCATTATAGGTATAGTAATATATGCGATCTTCATTCATGATGCCGTTGTCGATACCCTTGAGCCAATAGTCGAAGAAACGGCGTTCTTCAACGGTGATGTCGAATCCGGTCTGGCTCTGGACGGCGAGCCAGCCGCAGTGCCCGGCGGGGCCCACGATCAGTTTTGCAGGGCTGGCTATGTTGTTGAAGGTAAAGAAGGCGCCGTGCTTGGTGGTCCCTTCGTCCCAGTTGGCGGCCAGATACATAGCGATTTTGGAGGCGTTGATCTCTTCCAAATAAGTATGGGGGCTGCTTTTGATCCACCACGGCTGGGAACCTGGATCCGTGATCGCGTCGGCAATGCTGTCGCGGTATGGCGCGCGGCCCACATTTTCAACCGTGCCCGCGTGCTCCGCAATGGCTTCTTTCAACTGGGACCTATCGGTATCGGCGTCCACCGGCGCCGCCGCCGCATCGCGAGCTTCCTGGGCCGATTGCGCTCCGGTCCGGCCCTTGGCAGGAGCACCCTGCGTCGATTCTATGCCGCCGGGAACGCGAAATGGATAGGCGTCGAATTCGCAACTCATCGGGAATATCGCCTTTAAATGCGGGGGAGCGGTGGTCGCCGCCTGCAGCTGGCTTCCGCCAGTGGCCGAACAGCCCCACATGCCGATATTGCCATTGCTCCATGGCTGTCTGGCAAGCCATTCGGTGATGTCGTACGCGTCCCGGCGAGCGGCAGTGATCCACTCGCCGCGGTTGAACGCTGCGTTATGTCCGTAGGAAGCATAGAGGCCGCGGAAGTCTACTGTGGCGACCACGTACCCGAATTTCACCAGCTTTCCTGCTGTCCCCGGATAGCCTTCGACTGTCAGCTCCTTATTATTATTACTATATCTGCGATTATAGGGAGTATGCATCCACAGGACGGGAAGCGGAGTGGTGATTACATTTCCGGTGGCTTTATCCTTGGGACGATATAGATCCATGGCGAGCCTGGTACCATCGCTCACCTGGACATACTGAGACGTAATCTCGTATTTATCGTCGTAAATCGCGTCGCCATAGCCGGCATATTCGCCCGGCCTGGAGATGCGATTGGCCTTGGATGAGTCATTGCTCCCGCATGAGAGTGCAAAAGCACAGAAAACCAGGATCGCAAACAAAGCATTTCGTTTCATTGTGCTGCTCCTTTTTTGCGGATAATGCGAGGGCGCCTGGGCCTGTTGCTATTCTCACCACACTCATTGCGTGTCGAAGGAATATGACGTGATCCCTGAACTCCCATTACGGGACCAGGCACGAACAGAGAACTCCAGGATGTGTCGCTTCCCCAATAATTCGCGCTATTTAAAACCTGTGGCATACGGGATCATCGAGGATCGAGCTGTCATCGCGTTCGCTCCTTCATCGAATTTTCCCACGCTCTTTTTTACCGTCCGGGATTTGATTCCGCTGATTGAGATTACGGGCGCCACTCAGATGCTACCAGGATAGCATGAAATTTGTCACATGTTTGTGACAAATTTCATGTTAGAGTCTAGATACCAGGAATACTCTGAACGTATACGGCTGAACGACTGGGCTCCCTGATGGCGTCCAGGTCCAGTGTTATCCACAGGCAACCTGTTCAGGAAAAAGCCGGCTGACAGTGAAGGGAGGCAATCTCAATGAAGAGAGCTTTTCTGATCGCAATATTCGCAATAATTGCAGCCGGGTTCTGCCTGGCGGAGGCGCCCGCGCCTGTCAAGGTCCAAGGCGGATGGGTGCAGGGGGCCGTCGAGGACGGGCTGACGGTTTACCGAGGCATTCCGTTCGCGGCTCCGCCGGTCGGCGGCCTCCGCTGGCGCGCCCCTCAGCCGGTGGTGAAATGGGATGGCGTGAAGGAAACCGTTCAGTTCGCTCCTGCATGCATACAGGGCCTGATGATGGGACCCGCAGGCAGCGGCCCGGCGCCGAGCGAGGACTGTTTGTATTTGAACATCTGGAGTCCGGCGAAATCGCCGCGGGACCGCGTCCCCGTGTTTGTGTGGATCTATGGCGGCGGATTTGCGGCCGGAGCGACGTCCATTCCCACCTTCAGCGGAGAGAAGCTCGCCAAAAAGGGAGTGGTGCTGGTGAGCATTGCCTATCGCGTGGGGCAAATGGGATTCTTCGTGCACCCGGAATTGAGCGCCGAGACAAAGAACCGCGTATCGGGAAACTATGGCCTGCTGGACATGATCGCCGGTCTCCAGTGGATCCGGAAAAACATTGCCGCATTCGGCGGCGATCCCCATAAGGTAACCATCTTCGGAGAGTCGGCCGGGGGAATCGCGGTCAGCATGTTGTGCGCGTCGCCGCTGGCCAGAGGATTGTTCCACGGCGCTATTTCGCAGAGCGGTGGATCGTTCGGCCCCCCGAGGCCTGCAACCATGCCCGGGGAGAACATGAGACGGCTGGCCGACGCGGAGCGCTCGGGCGAAGCGACCCTCAAAACGGCCGGCGTGGCATCCATCGCGGAGGCGCGCAAACTCCCTCCCGATAAGCTTTCCGGCGGCGGCCCCGGTCAAGGCGGACGCGATGCGGGCGGGCGCGGTCAGGCTGCTCGTAGCGGTAGCGGCCCGCCCGGCACGAGCTATTGGCCCATCATCGACGGCTGGGTGATTCCGGACGATCAGTACAAGCTCTATGGATCGAAGCGGTACAACGACGTTCCGGTTCTGATTGGCTACAATTCCGATGAGGGCTTGAGCTTTTCTCCTGCGAAGACCGCGGAAGATTACATTGCCAGTGTGAAGTCGCGCTTCGGCCCGTTCGCCGACAAACTCATCGAGGCCTATCCTCCGGGAACAGAAACTGTGGCCAAGACGGCGCGCGACCTGATGCGCGACGCAGCATTCGGATGGCACACCTGGATTTGGGCGCGATTGCAGTCGAAGACAGGCAAATCCAAGGTGTTTTACTATTATTTTGATCAGCACCCGGATCATCCAGCCGATTCGCCGCAGGCCGGGCGAGGATCGCCGCACGGTCAGGAAGTGGCTTACGTGTTCCAGCACCTGAATCCGGATCAGCAGCCCACAAAGTCGGACGAGGCGATTTCGGAGGCCATGGCCACCTACTGGACGAACTTCGCCAAATTCGGGAACCCCAACGGCCCGGGACTCCCCAAGTGGCCGGCATTCAGCGACGCCAACCCCCTGCTGATGTACTTCGCCCAAACGCCTCACATCGGGCCCGTTCCCAGCGAAGATGCGCTCAAGGTAATGGATCAGTATTTCGCTTGGCGACGGACTCCGGAAGGGGAATCTTTTGTTAAATAAGTTATATATCAAATAGCAGCCTGGGGCACTGAGGGCCCGGGGGCGCCGCCGATCACGCATTCCGGTGTGCGATTGAGAGTTGTTCTTGTCTGAAATGAATTGGGTGGGAGGCATGCCTTGAGCAGAAATTCAAATGGAAAATCGATAACCACACCTCGCCCCCGCGGCGCTGAATCCGCAATTCGAAATGAATCCAAATCCGGGCAGAAAACCTTGCCTTCCCGAGGCAACGAGGCAATTTTAACTAAGATCGGATATCTGCCGCCTTTAAGCCCGCCGCCGATGCGGACAAGAAAAGATAGAGTTCCGGATAGGACATTCAATTTTGAGATACCCCCTGATCCAATTTCATCCGGTGATATTAAAAAAAATGTGAACGCCGAAGTGGTGGTGGTGGGTGCCGGAATAGCCGGGTTGAGTGCTGCTATTTCTGCAGCAGAGGCAGGAGCCAAGACCCTCTTATTGGAAAAGACGGCGACTTTTCAGGCCCGCGGCCACGATAACGCCTTTATCGGCAGCCGGCTTCATGAAAAGCTGGGAATTAAGATTGATAAAGACGAAATTATACTCAATCTAATGAAATATGGAGCCAATAAGCCTAACCAGAGATTAATCAGAATGTGGGCAGAAGGAAGCGGCACAACTGCGGACTGGCTCATGGATATGACCGATGCAGCCGGTCTTGAGGTATTTATAAACCACTATCCCCCGCCGCCCGCTTTCAATAATGCCAAAGAATACTATCCTCAATATCCGGTAACTCACCATTACCGCAATGAACGACCCGTGGCAAAATGCTTGCTGGATAATGCCTTGAAGAAAGGGGTTGTCTCCTATTTTAAAACCCCCGCAAAACAGCTTCTGAGAACGAAGAACGACCGGGTTACCGGCGTTATTGCTCAAAATGCGGATGGAGAATTCCTGCAATTCAATGCCGCTAAAGCCGTTGTACTCTGCACGGGAGATTACAGCAACAACGCTGAAATGATGGCCAAATACTGCCCTCAGTCCTCCTATCTCGAGTCCATGATACCTACTTCCACCGGAGACGGGCATAGGATGGCAATCTGGATTGGCGCTGTAATGGAGCCCGGGCCGCATATACCCATGATACACGGCCCTGCCGGTCCGCTTCTTAGTTCGGCCTTCCTGCAGGTAAATCTCATGGGAGAACGCTTTCAAAATGAAGATGTGCCCATTCAAAGCAATGTAAATGCCGTCGAGCGACAACCCGGCAAGGTAGCCTGGCAGGTATTTGACTCCAGGTATCCGGAGGAACTTCCGTATCAGGGGATAGGCCTCGGGAAAATCATTGTTGCCACCCAAACAATCCGGCAAAAAGTGGCCCAAGCAGCAATAATGGCCGACTCTATCGAAGAACTGGCAGCGAAGATGAAAATGCCTGTTGAAACCTTTAAGGCTACGGTAAGCAGATACAACAAACTGGCACGTATGGGAAGAGACCTGGACTTTGGCAAACGCCCGGATCGATTGTTTCCCATTGACACGCCGCCATACTATGCCGGCAGAAGTGGTTACGATTTGCTGGCTGTTTTGGGCGGTCTGAATATCAATTGGAAATTGCAGCCTCTGGATAAGGACTGGAAAGTCATTCCGGGAATCTATCTTGCAGGAAATACCATGGGCAACCGTTTTGCCGTGGATTACCCCACGATGTGTCCCGGGCTCAGCCATGGAATGGCGATTCATTTTGGCCGCATTGCCGGCTTGAATGCAGCTTCGCAAAAATGACCGGAACAGTAATGTAGCTGGTTTCTGCTCCGAAAATAGCGGCCGCGATGGATCCATTACACCATTCGTTC
>CAYYTC010000147.1:0-6640 GCA_964474425.1 uncultured Acidobacteriota bacterium | reverse complement strand
CCGCGGTGCCGGAATAGTAGCCGAACGAGTTAACGGTTGTGGTCCTGATTTCAACTTCCTGCGCAAGAACTGCGCCGGGAAGCAGTAGGAGCATTGCAGCGATAAAGATCCAAGTGTGTTTCATTTCAGTGCCCTCCGGTGAATGGCGATTCGATTCGGCATGTCCGGCCTTGCGTCCGGAAAAATTCAGGATATATTCCTCGCCGGGAGTATCATCATCCCGGCTGAGATGCAGGTTCCATCCTGCATCGATCAAATTTTTACAAACATTTCTACACCCAAACGGTTTTTGGATCAATCGCCGGACCCAATCCCTTCGGGATAGATTCCGCCTTGCCTGGATACCCAGGGTAGGCGGCAAAAAACGCCGCCAACCCTGGGCTGTGAGACCCTGCCCCTTCAGGGCAGTCATTTTTCGATTTTCGTCATGGCTCAATAATGGGCCTATTCAATGGTTCTCCCTGCAAACCAGCGATACGACTCTTTGGGAAGGCTCCATCGCGAGGCCTCGGAATTCCTGCCGCGAAGCGGCTGCGTTCCAAAGACCAGGGTTGGCCGCGTTTTTTGCGGCCTACCCTGGGTATGCGACAGGCAGAGAGATCTACCCTGAAAGGGTTGCGTTTGGGCTGTGTGACTTTGCCTTTTCAGGGCAGTCATTGGCGGTTTCAGTTACGTGCCGCATCATGGGCATATCCAATGGTTCCTCGCACAAACCTGCAATAATAATCCAGGATTGCCTGAAAATTTATTTCGGCGATATCTGCCCGAGGATGGATTCGTGGATTTTTTCGCGGGCACCGGAAATCGCGGCGGCAGAGACTGTGTCCGGTGAACCGCCGGTCAAAAACACAACGAAAAGCTGGCGGGACGGGTCCATCCATAGTGAAGAGCCTTCTGGCGAGCTGTACCCGTACGCCGAAGATGAAAGCAGCCGGCCGGTCCAGTCTGAAGCAGAAGGTTTCTGCCATGCGCTATTGCCTGCCGCGAAGCCGGCGACGGTTCTGGCTTTGAAATACCGGCGGTGGTCATAAAGGCCGCGGTACAGCAGCATCTGGGCAAAAACGCCCAGATCCCTCGCGCTGGTTACCAGCGCCTTGTGCCCCGGCGGCGCATAGGAGGAGCTCTTCATCCCGAGCGGCTCGAAAATCCGCCCGGCGAGAAACTGCCGGAAAGGAAGGCCGGACACGCGCGACACGATTTCCTCCAGCAGTCCCCGCAGCGCGTCACTGTCGGCGGCCGAACTCCTTCCGCTGTTGGACAGGCCGGACAACAGATCCCGTGCCCTGAGGCGCGCGGTATCCTCGCCCGTGTACTCGGGAATATAATCCTGAACCGGAGCCTCCGATATAAGGTCTCCCGACTCCGCCGCCAGCAGGGCCGCCGCCGAAACGATGATATTCGAAAGCGGGCCCGCATCGAGCGCGTCATCCGCGGAAATAGCCGGAGCGCCCGCTGCCGGCGCGCTTTTTCCGGCAGCCCAATTGAGAGCGACGGCGCCCTTGTACCCGACCAGCAGCTGGGCGCCCGCAAACAGTCCCGCTTCGACGCCGGATTGGAGGAGTTCCCTGGTTTTGGCAAAGGCTGCGCCGGGAATCCCTGCGGCGCCCGCTTCCTCTCTCAGGATCAGCTGCAGCTTAGGAATTTGCATCCCATCGCCCAGCCGGGCGTGTTCCGGTATTGACACGGGCATTCTGCCCTGAACGGCGATCTCGCCGGCGAGCGCCTTTGCCGCCGCTGTCTGGGAAACCTCCGAGTAGCTGAAGGCGCAGATGTAGGTCCCGATCTGCGGGGCAAAGCGGAGCACGTAAGGATTTCCGAAGGAGATCCAGATCACCGGCTTGCCCGACGCCAGGAGCTTTTGAAAAATCGGCCTCTGGGTTCCGGGAATCGACGCATTATTGGATCCGGAGCTCAGCCGGGTCAGCGTCGAGCAGACGACTACGTCCGAGCGCGCGGCGGCTTTTTCGATATCCTCCAGCAGATCGGGCGAAACACGCGCGTTGGCCCACGCGGTTCGCAGGGAAGGGAACCGCTTGCGCAATTCCGCCTGGAAGACCGATCCGGGCGAAGATTCCAGGTCGGAAGCGAGCACGAGGCTGAACAGCTTCAGGTCGCCGGCCGGATTCAGAGGCAGAAGGCCCGGCTTGTCCCTGACGACGGTGATGGACTGGTCGGCGATGTCCTGGGCCAGCTTCTCGCTTTGCGGCGACGCCACGATATCGCCGATCCGGTTGGTGGACACGGTCCGGCGCTGCTGCAGCCCCAGCCGGCTTTTGACGTGTAGAATTTTCGCCACCGACTGATTGATGCGGCTTTCCGATATATCGCCGCGTTTGACCGCCCGCTCGACCTCCTGGATGGCCACGACCGCGTCCGGCGGCAGCAGCAGGACATCCGCGCCCGCCTGGATGGCGCGTATGGCCGCCAGCCCGCACCAGTACTGGTTTTTAATGCCGCCCATCTCCAGAGCGTCCGTGACGACGAGCCCTCTGAATTTGAGCGAATCGCGCAGCAGGCCGGTCAGTATTTTCGTGGACAGCGTCGCCGGCTCTTCCGGATCCCCGGTCAGCTTAGGAACGGCGACGTGCGCGGTCATGACCGCATCCACCCCGGCTTCAATGGCGCTGCGGAACGGGGCGAGTTCCAGCGACTCCAGGCGGCTCAAATCGGCCGGTATCACCGGCAGTCCGATGTGGGAATCGGTGGCCGTGTCGCCGTGCCCGGGAAAATGTTTGGCCGTGGTCAGGACTCCCCCTTTTTTCGCCCCGCGTATGAAAGCGGACCCCAGTCGGGCCACCAGCTGAGGATCCTCGCCGAAGGAGCGGATGTTGATGACGGGATTCGCCGGATTGTTGTTGACGTCCACCACCGGGGCAAATATCCAGTGGACTCCCAGCGCCCTGGATTCCTGGGCGGTGACGTATCCCTGATCGAAGGCGAACTGCTCCGATCCGGCGGCGCCCAGCGCCATCGTCCACGGAAACGAAGTCGTATCCGAAATCCGAAACGAGGCGCCCCGCTCGAAATCGGCAGACACCAGCAGCGGCAATCGGGATAGGGTCTGCAGCTCGTTGAGCAGGATGGCGGATTCGTAAACGTTGCCGGCGAACAGCACGACGCCGCCGACGTTGTTTTTGCGCACCAGATCCCTGATGTCCTCGAAATCCGGGCTGTGCCGGTTGACGAACTTCCCCGGCACGCGTATCTGGACGAGCTGGGCGATCTTCTCGCGCAGCGTGAGGCTTCGGAGTGTCAGGTCGGCCCACGATTTGCTGAAATCCTGGGCAATGGAGGCGGGCGAAAGGCTGAGGAAGATCAGCAGAAACAGCGCGATTGAGCGGGCCTCACAGCCGTTGAAGCTTCGCGGCGCCCGGCGCGGCGAAGCTTCAACGGTCCGAAGACACGGCAAAAGGTGCGGCAGGCGGTCAGACATCCTGCTTTTCCTCGAATACTCCGGCTTTCCTGTTTTTGTGGACGT
This sequence comes from uncultured Acidobacteriota bacterium, assembly GCA_964474425.1. Lineage (GTDB taxonomy): Bacteria > Acidobacteriota > UBA6911 > UBA6911 > UBA6911 > UBA6911. Next base: position 3,162 of record CAYYTC010000147.1, on the reverse strand, counting down.
TGTCCCAGCGGAAATACCGGCCGTTCATTACGATGTAAACTCCCTTCGGCAGGCTCTGCGCGAAGGCAAGAGCGCTGCCCAGGTTAAACAGACCGTCCGAACTGCCGAACTTGAAGGGCACCATGGCGCCTGTCAGGACGACGGTTTTGTCAAGGGACGCCTCCCCCAAAATGCGGGCGGTCTCCTCCATGGTGTCGGTGCCGTGGGTGATGACGATGTGGCTCTCCGGGCATTTGCGGCAGTTTTCCAGGATGATTTGCCGGTCCGAGTCCGTCATCTCCAGACTGTCGATCATCATGAGCGTGCGTATGTCCACTTTCACCTTGCACCGGCCCAGTTCCAGCATCTCGGGCAGGTGGGAATCGCGGAAGTAGAGCTTGCCTTCCAGCTCGTCGTATTCCTTGTCGAAAGTCCCGCCGGTCACCAGGATTCGGACAGTCATCGTGCGCTACCCCATGTAAAGGGTCTGGGTGTTTACCGGGAGACCGAGCAGCTTGAGATACGTGAAGAGCTGCATCTTGTGGTGGACGAAGTGATCGCGGAAATCGAGCGCCATCCGTTCCATCTTGCTTTGCCAACCCCAGGGAACCGAAACCATTTTATTGGCGAAATCCTCCTCCGAAATGCCTGCCAGGAGTTCACGAAGCGCGCTCTTGTCCTTTTCCAGCTTGGCAAGAGCTTCCGCAACATTACAGCTGGGCGTGGGCGGAGGCCCCCCGGCCGCATCCATTTTGGGCCAGCTGTTGGTGATCGCCATGCGCAATTCGCTGCCGATGCCCTCGCTCAGGTGACAGATGAGCTGACCCATGCTCATGAAAGTCGGACCCGGCTTCCAATCCAGCTTATCGGCAGGAATCATCTTCAACATCGTTTCGGCAGGCTTAAACGCGTCCAGAGAATATTGGATAAACTCGTCCTTTTTCACGATTTTTCCCCCCTTGTTTGAAGAATTTTTTGGCCGAATCAGGGTATCACAAAGGAATGCGGAAGTCAGGTGTTGGCGCTCTGGGATGTGGAACGTGGAACGTGGAACGTGGAAAACGTTCAACGTGCAAACGTTCAAACGTTCCACTTTCCACTTTCCACCAAAATACCAAGATGCATCACTGGGGCATTTGGATTAACATATCTCTAAACAGGACGACCATGGCTGACTCACAATCAGAAACACCTCGGGGGCAGGAGGCGGCTGCGCGGCTGAGCCTGTCCAAGATCATGCCCGCCGTCTACGACGAACTGCGGAGGCTGGCCCGGTTCTACATGGCCAGGGAAAAGGCCGGGCACACCCTCCAGGCGACGGCCCTCGTCAATGAGGCCTACCTGAGATTGAAGAAGGAGAAGGCTCACTCGTGGCAGAACCGCGCGCACTTCTGCGCCATTGCCGCCGGCGCGATGCGGGAGATCCTGGTGGAGAAGGCGCGGGCCCGGGCGGCGTCGAAGCGGGGCGGATCGCGCGTGCGCGTCAGCCTCGAAAAGGCGCAATCCGGCAATCCGGACTCCTCTTTCGACCTTCTTGGGCTTAACGAAGCCCTGGAACGCCTGGCGCTCATGGATCCGCCGCTCGGGCGCATCGTCGAGCTTCGCTTTTTCGGAGGTCTGACCGTGGAAGAGGCGGCCGAAACCATCGGCACATCCCCGGCAACGATAAAGCGCGGCTGGAGAGTGGCCAAAGCCTGGCTCAAAAGTGAAATGGAGAAATCCGGTGGATCCTGAACGCTGGCAGCAGCTCAAGGAAATTTTCGAGGCCGCGCTCGATGTGGACGCTTCGCGCCGGGCCGCCTTTCTGGAAAAGGCCTGCCGGACGGACCCCAGCATGCGCAGGGAAGTCGAGGCTCTGATTAAGAGCCAGGGCGGCGACAGCTTCCTCGAAAAGCCCGCCTACAAGGAAGTCCCGGAATTGTTCGACAGCAGCCCGGACGAGGCGCTGGTCGGAAACCGGCTGGGCCCCTATTCGATAACGGGCAAAATCGGCCGCGGAGGAATGGGCATCGTGTATCTGGCCAAGGACACCCGGCTGGACCGGCCCGTGGCGATCAAAATGCTCGCGCCCAAGTACACCGGCGACCCTCAGCAGCGCGAGAGGCTGAAACGGGAGGCGCGCGCCGCTGCCAGGCTTTCGCATCCGGGTATCGCCACCGTATATTCCTTCGAGGAGTTCGAAGACAAGCTTTACATCGTATCTGAATATGTCAAAGGCAACACGCTCCTGCAGGTCATGGCTGAAGGCCCGCTCAGGATGCCCGCGGTGATGGACATTGCGATTCAGGTCGCCCGGGCGCTCGCGGCCGCGCACGAAAACGGCGTCGTGCACCGGGACCTGAAGCCTGAGAACGTCGCCCGGACCGACTCGGGCGTCATCAAAATCCTCGATTTCGGCCTGGCCAGGATCGAGCCGACGGTCGACGCGACCACGAACGCAAGGCTGACGCGCTCGGGGATGTTTCTCGGCACCCCGGCCTATTCTTCCCCCGAACAGTTGCGCGGCGGAGCCGTCGACAGACGCACGGACATCTTCTCCTACGGTGTGCTGTTGTACGAGCTTGCCGCGGGGAAGCATCCTTTCGGCAACGCGGATTCCATGGCCATCATCGGGCGCATCCTGGAATCGGAGGCCGAGAACATCACACGGGTGAATCCGACGATTCCCGGGGAACTCGACCGGATTATCCAGCGCTGCCTGAAGAAAAATCCCGAGGAGCGTTACAGCAGCACACGCGACCTCGTGTTCGATCTGGAGCAGCTCTCGGAAAGCATGAAACGGGATGCTCTCGGCCCGGCGCCTGCCGTTGAAACTCCGAAAAAGAAGGCGCTCTGGTGGTGGCAATTCCACCAGGCTGTCGCCGGTTTCGGCTATTACGGAATGCTCTACCCGATGTGGAGAGTGAAGCAATGGCTGGGTGGGTTGGAAGGATCCATGTTTTTCTTTCCCATAGTCGCTGCCGTGATGGTGGCCGCGAACCTGCGTTTGCACCTCTGGTTCACTTCGTATGGTTACCCGTCGGAACTCGCCGAACAGCGGCGGCTGGTCTGGAAATGGATACGCGGGGCCGACATCCTGTTCGTGCTGACTCTCGCGGCCTGCGCCATACGCATCCACACGATCCATGCGATCATCGCGACGCTTTTGATGGCCGTGGCCGTCGGCAGCCTGGTCGCATTCGC
>CAYYTC010000146.1:0-6702 GCA_964474425.1 uncultured Acidobacteriota bacterium | reverse complement strand
CTGACGGCCGGGCCTATTGCCTGCCGGCCCTCCGGGCCTAAATTCTGAGTTTCGCCACAGAAACTAACTAAGCACGATTTCACCGGCGAATCTTTTCTATCGTAAAATCCCAAAATATTCATCCAATACTGCAAATTGCGGTTACAGAATATCCGGTAACTGCAAAAGGCGCGCACGCGATGAAACTTTGATGAGGAGGCTGCATCCAATCTAATGAAAGGATTCCGAAAAAGCGGTTGTGGAAGATCCGTTACGACAGGAGGCACTATGCGCAAGATTTTGCTTGGCTCGTTTTTGATGATGCTGGTCCCATTGGCTGCAATGGCGCAGCCGGATTATCCGAGAGCGGAAGTATTCGGAGGATACTCCTATTTCAGGGCCAACCCGGATGAATTCAACCTCCATGGGTTTGACGCCTCCGTTGCGGTTAATATCAACGAATGGCTGGGCGTGGAAGGGGATTTCAGCGGGCATTACGGCTCGCCCTCGTTTTACGGATTCAGCATTCCGTATACCGACATCAGCTCTTATACCTACATGGTGGGACCCAAGCTGACATACCGTGCCGGTTCCGTCGCGCCCTTCGCGCATTTTCTTATCGGTGGAGCCCGGGCTGCCACAAGCGCGTATGGCGTATCGCTGTCCGACACGGCCCTGGCGGCGGCGGTCGGCGGTGGAATCGATATTAATATAAGTGAGCATCTGGCAATCCGAGCCATCCAGGCGGATTACCTGATGACCCGGTTTGAGACAGGACCGGCGATCCTCTTCAGCGGTTTGGACGACCGTCAGAACAACTTCAGGCTTTCTGCAGGAATTGTGTTCCGCTTCTGATTTTGACGGGAAGCTCCTGCGGTAAGGTCAATAAAATTCCTGACCGGACCGCAGGAGCTTGGCTCTCCACATTTCTTCAAGCTCCTTAAGATCCTCCGTATAGTCGCAGGACGGATCGCTTTTGGGTTCGAGGTAATCAAGCGCCTCAAAAGCAAATTGATCTTTGCCCAGCTCGCGGAAGTCTTTCTGGAGCATTTTATTGGGGTGGCTCCCGATCTCCAGCTGAAACCGGTGGCCGTTGAGCTTTCCCGGAAGATTCCGGCTGCATCCAATAAACACTTTCCCGCTGACCAGGTTTCGAATCCGGTATACGCCCATGGGAGTCGGTGTCTGTTTGTAGTTTCTTTTTATCTGCGCCTTGTCCATCCCTGTATACTCCGTTGCTCTTACTCAAAGCGAAGGACAGTCATTCAGATTCTCTTTATAGGTATTGCATCCCCTCACAACAGCGGCCGCAAAACCTTCCACACATTCCCAACAACAATAGCATAGCCTTCGGCCGTGGGGTGAATCCCGTCATCCTGATTCAGCCCGGCGTGACCGCCGACCCCTTCCAGGAAAAAGGGTATGAGAGCGATTCCGTGGTCTTGGGCCACCTGCCTGAAGATTTCACGAAAGGAACTTGTATATTGCGGACCATAGTTGGGGGGAATCTCCATGCCGGCCAGGACCACTTTCGCGCCGACGGACTGGAACCGGGCGACCATCGCGGAAAGATTGCGGCGGGTGGTATCGACAGGCACTCCACGCAATCCATCGTTGGCGCCAAACTCGATAATCGCGATTGCAGGGCGGAGCTCAAGCACAGCCTGAATTCGCTGGAGCCCCTGGGCGGAGGTCTCCCCGCTAACGCCTGCGTTTACAACTTTATAGCGATATCCGGCCGCATCGATTTTGGCCTGAAGCTGGGCAGGATAGTTCCGCGAGGCCTCGACTCCCGCTCCGGCGGTCAGACTGTCGCCAAAGGCTACAACGACCGGCCGGTCGTCCTGTTTCTCGGCTGCGGTTGACGCCGCCGGCTCAGGCTCCGTTTTCGGGGTCGCGTCATCCCCGGACCTGGAGCAGCCTCCGAATAAAAGGATCCATGCAATCGCCGGAATAATTATGTAGCGTCCCAATTTTCCCTCCCACATTCCTTAGAATATCAGAAACCTGATAGTTTTGGCTTTTAGTCCGGGCGGCCCTCCCATCAATTTCGTGAGTACGGCTCTCCAGAGACTGTCTAAAAATACTGCCCCGCAGGGGCAGATTCACACAGCCCAGGGTTGGCGGCGCTTTTCGCCGCCTACCCTGGGTATCCAATCACTGCAAAATCTACCCCGAAGGGGTTGTGTTCGGCGAGTGGCTTGGGTGAGTTATCTCGGGAATTAAAACACAACTTCGGGGTAGATCTCTTTATCTATCCCCTTCCCAGGGGTAGGCCGCACAATGCGCGGCCAACCCTGGGCTTTGAGACGCTACGCCCTTTCATAGAAGGGCAATAGATGTGGGCGAATCCCAGAATTGGTATGGGCGTGATTCACATACATAGCCTCGAGATTCTCGCCCCCAGTTATGAGACAATCTCTCCAGAGCCATTCTGACCAAAATGCATTCCTCATAGGATTGGGCGGCTTGCGATTTGCGGTCTTCAATTTATATATCGCAACCGCGCCCATGCTACATTGTATGCGGAGAGACAATCCATGATCGAAGTGCGGAATCTGACGAAGGAGCTGAATTCGGGCGCCCAACGGGTTGAAATACTGAAGGGCATCGATCTGGCGGTGCGCAAAGGAGAAGTGCTTGCGGTGGAAGGTCCGTCCGGCAGCGGGAAAAGCACGCTGCTCGGATTAATCGCCGGATTCGACACGCCCACGTCCGGATCGATCAAAATCGACGGGGAGGAAATCACCGGCCTGGATGAGGACCAGCTTGCGCTTCTGAGAGGCAGGAAACTCGGCTTTGTATTCCAGTCCTATAATCTGATCCCGACCCTGACGGCGGAGGAAAACGTGATGCTCCCCCTGGAACTGCGCGGCGACGCCCTGAATCCGCAGGAGAGAGCCCGCAGCCTGCTTTCGGGGGTCGGACTGGAGACACGCCGTTCGCACTATCCGGCTCAATTGTCCGGAGGCGAGCAGCAGAGGGTTGCGCTTGCGCGCGCATTCGCCTGCAGCCCCTCGATTCTGCTGGCGGATGAGCCCACGGGAAACCTTGACACTGCAACGGGAGGAATCGTCCTGGAAATGCTTCTGAAACTCAACCGCAGCGAGGGCGCCACGCTGGTGATCGTGACCCACGATCCGTCCCTCAGCCGCCTTGCCGACCGCATCGTCCGCCTGCGCGACGGCCGGATCGTCGACGAACATGGCAAAATCCATCCCTGAGGGCCTCTAAATGACCTTTGAGATCCGCATGGCCTGGCGTGAAGCCCGGCCCGCCTTCAAAAGGTTTCTATTTCTGGTTGCGGCTATCGCTCTGGGAGTCGGTGCGCTTACGGGCCTCAAAGGTTTCAGCCGGGCATTGGACCGCGCCATCTCCGTGTCGGCACGAGAGCTGATTGCCGCAGACATGGCCGTGCGCTTGAACTCGCTGCCGGATCCGAAAGAGCTCAGCGTCCTGGAGTCCCTGGTCCGGAAGGGAGCCCGATGGACACGGGTGACCGAAACGATCTCAATGGTCTCCTCCTCCAAGGAATCGAGCCCGATTCTGTGCGACATCCGGGCGGTCGATCCCGCCGCTTATCCTTTTTACGGCAAGGTTGAACTCGAGCCGGCAGCCGCTCTGAAAAACACGCTTTTTGACGACAGCGTTATCGTAAGCAAAGATTTCCTGATTCGATCTGGAATTTCCTTGGGCGACGCCGTACAGATCGGCACAAGCCACTTTCGCATCGCAGCAGTGCTTAAATCGGAACCCGACCGCATAGGGATCGGCATGGATCTGGGCCCGCGCATGCTGATTACACGCGCGGGGCTTAACAACAGCGGCCTGATCCAGTTCGGCAGCCGCCTGACGGAGTCCTTCCTCTACCGGTTTCCCCTAAGCGGATTGGGGCTGGAGGAAGCCCGGGATATGATAAATTCGGGCATCCAACGGCGCGTCCGCATCACGGATTACCGCAATCCGAATCCATCGGTCTCACGCGGTCTGGAGCGCACCGCCAATTTTCTCAGCCTCATCGGCCTGCTCGCCCTGCTTGTGGCAGGCCTCGGCGTTTCCTCGACGATGCACACGTATCTTCAGCAGAAGCTCGACAGCATAGCAGTATTGAAATGTATCGGCGGCCGCTCGAGCCAGATCCTGCGCATCTACCTGGCTCAGGGGCTTCTTCTGGGGCTGCTGGGGAGTGTTGCCGGCATAGGGATTGGGTACCTCATCCAGCTGGCCTTTCCGCGGCTGCTCGAGGGATGGATCCATTTGCCTCCGCATCTGGAACCGGCTCACGGATCGGCGGTGCAGGGATTATGTATCGGGATTTTCACCACAGCGCTCTTTTTGATTATTCCGCTTCTGGCTATCCGCAAAGTTCGGCCCGCTCGGGTGTTTCTGCGCGATATGCCCGAGACCCGGTATTCCGCCTTCTCGCGACTGCAGCGCGATCCGGTCCCACTGATTGCCTCGATACTATTGATATTGGGTGTCGGACTGGCGGCCAGCTGGCTGGCGGAATCCCTTCGCTGGGGATTCACTTTCCTTGCCTGCCTCGCCGGCTGCATACTTGTCCTGGCCGCGGCGGCCAAACTGCTGCTGGTTGCGCTCAGGCGGCTTCCACGCCTGCCGTCGCTTTCCATCAGGCACGGCATAAAGAACCTCTATCGGCCGGGCAACCAAACGACGTCCGTGCTCGTTACTCTGGGGCTTGGCGTTGCATTTATACTTACGGTCTACTTTATTCAAACTTCGCTCCTATCCCAGATCGTAAAAAGCGCCCCCGCAGATTTCCCGAACGTTTTTCTGCTTGGAGTGACCGAAGGAGATAAAGCGGATCTCGCGGATTTCCTGAAGGGACAGGAAGGGATCGAGGCTCAGTCTCTGATACCGTCATTTTCTTCCCGCCTGCTGCGCGTCGATGGCAAAACCGCAGACCAGCTGGACCTGACGCCGCAGGACCAAAGGTATTTCCAGGTCGAGTTTACGCTGACCTGGAGCGAAACCATCCCGGCGGACACGCGGATCGTCGCAGGCCGGTGGTGGCAACCGCCCTATGCTTCACCGATGATATCGGTTGGCGAGAATGCCGCCCAGCGGCTGAAGATCCGCCTTGGAAGCATATTGGAATTCGATGTCGGCGGCCGAAAGATACGCGGAAAGGTTGTCAATTTCAGGGATGCCGAATTTGCGCGCCCCGGAACCAGCAACCAGTTTGTTTTCTCACCAGGCTCCCTCGAGGATCTTCCCGCTTCCTATATCGGGGCCGTCCGCATGGCGCCATCCCGGGTCGCCGCGCTCCAAAGCTCTCTCTTCCGCCAATTCCCCAACATCACCTCCATCGATGTGGGACAAGTGCTCATCCGGATTCAGGAGTTGCTGGACAGGATTTCCGGCGTCATCCATTTTATCGCCTTTTTCGCCATAGCCTCCGGGATCATCCTGCTTGCGGCGGGCGTGGTCTCCACGCGCTACCAGAGAATACGGGAAATCGTGTTGCTGAAGACGCTGGGCGCCACCCGGAGCCGCATAGCCCGCATACAGGCGGCCGAATTCATCATCCTCGGATCCGCCGCCGGATTGATTGGCGGTTGCCAGGCCGCCATTGCGGCCTATTTTCTCCTGGGACGTCTTTTAAACGCGGAGTTCAATCTCCAGTGGGCCGCGGTGATCGCGGGCATTGCAGGCACAGCGGCACTATCCATAATAACGGGATGGCTGGCGAACCACGGTGTCCTGAAGCACAGGCCTCTGCAGACACTGCGGGAAAACTGAAACCCGCCACGGCCGCAGCGATCAGCCTCCAATCATCCAATCTAACGCTGACGCACGCCGACAAAACGCCGACACACGCTGATAAAAATATTTTGTTCGGCGTTCGTCGACGCATTGTCACCATGAGACACAGGAAAATTTGCGCCTCCGGTGATCCAGATCACCAAAATAAAAAATAATTGACCTATAGTGCCATCTATGACTGTTGGTGGGTAAAGGCAAAAACCATCAAAATAAATCTCATTTTTTTCTTATTTTGGTTCGTCATGCTGGCGATAAGGGAAAAATCGAGGAATAGATTGAGGGCCCGGAGTCTCATTGCAGGCGATTTTCGCCATAGGAGCCATCTCATGGGAAATAACAAAGGTTTCTCCATGGTCGAGCTCAGTATGCTGTTGGCCATCACGGCGATACTGGCGGCCGTTTCGATTCCCATGCTTTCGTCGACAATGCACTCCATGCAGCTGGCTTCGGACGCCAGAAGCATTGGGTCCACAATGAGTTATGCGAAGCTCAGCGCCACCTCCCAGCTGACCCAGTACCGGCTCACATTCAGCTTGTCCGGGAAGGAATGGAGGCTGGATAAGCTTAACCGGGCCACGGGTGATTTTGAGCTTCAACAGGATGTGCATGGACTGTCGGGCGGAGGATCCGAAAACTGCATTTCGTTCAAAGGCAATTCCGGGACTGGACCAACCGGGTTTCCAACCGCTTCGTCCGCCACGATAACATTCGACTCCCGCGGCATTCCAAGGGAGGGGGCAAGCATTATTTATCTTACGAACGGTGATGAGAATTTTGCAGTCAGCACATCGCTGTCCGGAAAAATACAGGTTTGGAAATTTATGAGCGGTAATGAGACCAGTCAATGGGTTGCTCAATGAAACCTGATAAATGTTTAATGGATAGTGTCCTTTCGGCAGAGCTGCATGACTCGATTTAGAGCGGTCTGATATCTTT
>CAYYTC010000145.1:0-6828 GCA_964474425.1 uncultured Acidobacteriota bacterium | reverse complement strand
CTCTATCGATCGCATACCCAGGGTAGGCCGCAAAAAGCGCGTCCAACCCTGGGCTCTGAGACGCTGCCCTTACAGGGCAGTAAATGTGTGCGCATCTCAGAATTGGCATAGCCGTAATTCATTTACACTGTCTCGAGACCCTCGCCACCAATTTTGAGACAATCTCTGGAGAGCCGTCCTCACGAAATAACAGAGGAGGAGGAAGCGGCGCGCATATGGCCCATGAACCGATTTCGCAATTCTATTACTCGCACCGGCTGAAGCTGCACTTCTGGGACTGGGGAGACAACGGCAAACCGAACCTGATTCTGGTCCACGGCGGCATGGATCACGCGCGCAGTTGGGACCGCATCGCGGAGGTTTTCCGAAACGATTTCCGGATCCTGGCGCCCGACCTGCGCGGGCACGGCGACAGCAGCTGGGCCTACGGCTCCCTGTACGGGCTTGCGGAATATGTGCTGGACCTCTCGGCGCTCGCCGACATCGCCGGCAGGTTCCCCGTTTACTTAATCGGGCATTCCCTGGGCGCAGCCATCGTGCTGCAATATGCCGGGATCTACCCGGACCGCGTGCAAAAGCTGGTGGCCATCGAGGGTGTTTCGCCGCCGCAGGGCGTGCCGAGCACCCGGCCGGCTTATGAGCGGCTTCGGGAATGGATCGAGGTGATGCGGCAATACGAAAAGAAAGCTCCGCACAAGTATCCGGATCTTGATGCCGCCTGCGAGCGCATGTACAAGGCGAACCCGCACCTGTCGCCCGAGACCGCCCGCCACCTGACGCTCTACGGCTCAAACTGGAGCGCCGACGGCAGCCTGACGTGGAAATTCGACAACTATGTCCGGGCGCTTGCCGTTTACGGACTCAACATGGACGACGTCCGGCAGACCTGGAGCCAGATACGCTGCCCGGTGCTTCTCTTCCGCGGGCTCGACAGCTGGACTCAGGATCCCGGCAAGGAAGGACACATACAGTCGATCCCCGGCTACCGATTGATCGAGGCGCCCGATGCGGGACACTGGCTGCACCACGACCAGCCGGAGTTCTTCCTAGAGCATGCGCGCACATTTTTCTTTTCGGATTAAGAGGGTGTATTCGGCGTTTGTCGGCGCTTTTATCAGCGTCCGACGGCGTTTCCTTTACGCGCTTTTCCGCAATTCCACCAGCACCTGGCGGGCAACGGCTTTGAGCGTATCCAGGACGCCGACTCCGCGCGGGGCTACCGATTCAAAAACCGGCTCCCCCTTCACCAGCAGTTGCTGCTGGAGTTGTTCGACCGGCATCGCGCTGGGCAGGTCCCGTTTATTCAGCTGCAGCACATAGGGGATGCTGCTGATGTCGAAGCCCTGCTCCTTGAGGTTCTGGGTGAGGTTCGCAAGGGATTCCAGATTGGCGTCGAGGCGCTCCTCCTGGGAGTCGGCGACGAAAACCACGCCGTCCACCCCTTTCAGGATGAGTTTGCGGCTGGAGTCGTAAAAAACCTGCCCGGGGACCGTGTAAAGATGGAAACGCGTGCGGAATCCACGGATCTGGCCTAGGTCTATGGGCAGAAAATCAAAGAACAGGGTTCGCTCCGTTTCGGTGGCCAGAGAGATTAGCTTGCCTTTGTTTTCGGGACTGGTGATCTGGTAGACGTATTGGAGGTTGGTGGTCTTGCCCCCCAGTCCTGGTCCGTAATAGACAATTTTGCAGTTGATTTCCCGGGCTACGTAGTTTATGAACGTCACTGCTAATTCCTTGATTTAATAAGAGATTATGGGTCGATTCTCCCTAACAGCTCCTCCAGCTCATCATCGCTGAAATCGGGATAATCCGGCATCGACCCGGCTTTTTCCATTCTCTGCTGAAAACTCCGGATCACATCTTCGAGCAGTGTTGCGGTGCGTTTGCACTTATAACGCACCAGACCGAGCGATGCAGTCGCATCAAACACCAGCACCAGTGAAAACTTTTTAAGCAGATCGGATATGAACAGGCTGCGCTGGCGCCCCTGGTGAAGCAGGACCGAAAATTCCCTCTCGCCGACGATGTTGGCCAGGCCGTCGGTTGCCGCGAGGTTCGCCGCCGCCAGAGATGCGAGCGACGTGCAGTCGATGCTTCCCGCGGATCCGGACATGGCAACGGTCTGGCCGCTGCGGCTGATCAGCAGCACCAGTTCCGCCCGAAGCTCTCTGTGCATCCTGCCCAGAATCGCCCCGATCCTCTGGTAATCCTGTTCGCGTAAATTGAAGTTATTTGAGCTCACGTATCAACAATGGTTCAAACGGTTAAAAGATTGAAATTTGCAGGGACCTGTTCCCCGGATCATTCGCGTTTTCCATTTTCCGGAGTGCCGAGGGCCCATGGGAACCTTTTTATGGAGCATGACATACCGATTATGAGTCCCAACCAGATCTTGCACTTGACTTATCGTCTGGATTCTCCTAATAATAACGTCAAATTTTTATGCTTAAGGTTGAATGCGGTACAAGTTGTTCACGTTTATTGACTTATGGGTAATTAATGGCGAGGGCATTGGCACGCGGCAAAAGCAGGGAAGAAAAATCACACGGGGCCGGCCATCCGGCAAAGAAAGCTTCATCCAAATCGGATCCCAAATCCTCCAGCAAGAAGCCGGTTTTGAAAGGCAAAGTGTCTTTAGGCAAAGCCAGTCCCAAGGCTGTTGCCAAAAGCGAGAAAAAGGGGCTGCCGCCTGCCCGGCAACGGGCTCATAAAGGAAAACGGGGCCCCGAAGGCGAAACCGGAAAAGCTGCATTGAAGACCAGTGTCGCTGCGGTTCCCGAACCTCCTCCGCGCCTGCTTCGGCAAACCAAAACAACAGCCGCCGCTCTGGCGCTGATGGAAAAAGGGATCGAGCATATTTTCCGGAAGGATTTCAAAAAAGCGCGCAACGACCTGAATTCGCTGTTTGAAACCTATGCCTCGGAAACTGAAATTCTGGCGCGTGCCCGCAGCTACCTGCAGATCTGCGACCGCGAAGAAGCCGCTCAGAAGAAGCAGCAGATCACCAAGGATCAGCTCTACGCCCTGGGCGTGCTGGAACATAACAAGGCCAATTACGACCAGGCCGTCGCCTATTTCCGGCAATCGCTGGAAAACCACCCGGAGGCCGATTACATTTATTACTCGATGGCAGCCTCCCTGGCCATGAAAGGGGATTGGGCGGAGTCGATCGAGAACCTGCGAAAAGCCATTGATTTAAATGAAGACAGCAGGATCTACGCCAAGAACGATTCCGATTTCGCCGCCCTGCAAAGCCGTAGGGAATTTGCGGAACTGGTCGGGATCAGCATGGCGAATACTGCAGAAACGCTGTAATCGACCCACACGCCGCTTCGGCCCGGAAGCATCCTATGATCCACTGCAAGAACTGCATCCATTGGCTGGATGAGAGCCTCGAACAGATCGAGGCCGATGATGGATCGCATCCGCACATTTTCATGGGATGCCGGATTTTCGGGTTTGTCGAGAATCGTCAAACCCTCGAAGAATGCCGGCACTACGTAGCCAGCCGGGATCTTTTCACAATCTGCAACACCTGCAAGACAGCCGTGCCCAAGGTATGCGTGTCGTTGGGAGAGTGCGTCAACTGCACCGATACGGACCTCTTCTGCGTCGACAACTGCATGGGCGAGGAAAGCCGGAAATACTGCACGCACTTTATCCGTCTGCACACCGAGGGCGCCCACCTCATCGACAACGACCAGGTTTTCGACCTGTTCCCTCTCCTGGAGATGCCCGGCAAGGAAAAGCCCGCGAAGGAACGCTCCGTAACGCCGATCAAGTCAAAAAAATGACCGAAGATTTTTCCCGGTGCAACGCGAACGTTGAACGTTTGAACGTTTGAACGTTGAAACGTTTCCACATTTCACCTTCAACCCTACGCGCGGCTCAAACGCCGTAGCCGGATATAGGCCGAAACAAATCGGGCGGATCCGAACTAATGCATCATGCGGTAATGAGACCGGTAAGGCCGCAGGGTTGCCAGATAGATGGCCAGCATGCTCGCGCCGCTGAGCGCCATGGTAATCGCAATCGATGGGCCCAGCATATTCGGATCTCTGAACACGTAATCGGTGAACACTCCCGGGAGAAGCGGCCCCAACGTCAGGCCGCCCAGGTTCAGAATGAACAGGTAAAGCGCGCTCACCTGGGCGCGCACCTGGTTGGGAAAGATGACCGTCAGGGCTGCGCCCACGGTCCCCATCGGCAGAACGAGGCAGAAGATTGCCGGGCCGATGAGCGCCAGCGACCCGGCGGCCGTCGGCATCAACATCGCAGGAACGAAGAACAGGATGATGCCTATCGCGCACGGGATCGCCACTCGAAGGGGAGCGTCCACATATCCCCGCTTCTGCCAGCGCTCGCTCAAATATCCCCCCAGGTACAGCCCCGCACAGCCGAATGAAATGACAAGGAACCCCAGGGCCCGTCCGGTTTCTCCTATGCTCCAGCCGTGCGCACGGAGAAAGTAGGTCGGGACCCAGGCGCTGAATGCATAGTTGCAGGCCCCGTGAAAAATGAAGCCTATCGAGATCCCCGCGACCGACTGCCAGCGTTTCGTCACTTCAGCCAGCGTTTCGCGCAAACTCAGCTTTTCTTTCCCCGAGGCAGTACGGAGCACATCTTTACGCACAGGCTCCTTGATTGTCATAAGCAGCAATGGGAAAAGCAGCCCCGGCAAACCCAGAATCAGGAAGGTGAGCCGCCAGGAGGCGATGCTTCCGAGCACCGGCAGGGCGACGTCGGGTTTCCCGGCGACAACCTGAACGACGGTCCCGCCCACGACCAGAGCCAGAGAGGATCCGAGCAATTGGCCAAAATAATACACGCTCAAGGCCAATCCGAGACGCTCTTTGGAAAAATAGTCGGAGAGGATGGAGTATGAGGAGGGATTCAGAGCCGCTTCGCCGATTCCCACTCCCATGCGCGCCAGAAACAGCGTCGCATAGCTTCTGGCGCCGGCGCATGCGGCGGTGAACAGACTCCAGAATGCGATGCAAATGGAGATGAGATTGCGCCGGCTGGCAAAGTCCGCAATCCTTCCCAGCGGCAGGCCCATAAAGGCATAGAAAAGGGCAAAAGAAAATCCCTGCAGCAAGCCCATCAGCGTGTCGCTGATTCCAAGGTCGGCTTTGATCTGCGGCACCAGCAGGCCCAGTATCTGCCTGTCGACATAGGAGAGCGCGTAGCAGAGCATCAAGACGATGACGGCGTACCATGCGGCCGCGGCAGTCGGCGCCGCCTTTGCTTCAGTTTTCCTGTCATTCGTGTGGATTGGAGTCATAGGTGAGCCTCTGCCCGAATATAGCACGAAATGCGTTTCCTTTTGCGGCCCCAGTTTGGAGTTCCCGGTTTCCAGTTCAGAGTTCCCGGTTATAGGTTCCAATAAGCAATATCCGGAGACAGCACAACTGGAAACTCGGAACTCGAAACTGGAAACTCTAAAGCCTTTGACTTTGCTTCCCCGATGGGCAGACAATCAACGGCAAATTCAGCTTCATAGGAAATACAGGAGGCAATAATGTCCGGTGCTCTTCAAGGCATCAAGGTTGTGGAATTGGGCCATTGGGTGGCTGTTCCCTGCGCTTGCGCGATTCTGTCGGATTGGGGCGCCGAGGTAACCAAGATAGAAGATCCCGGGGTTGGCGATTCCCTGCGTGGAATCAAATCCATCGAGGGGATTCCCATGCAGGGCCCGATTGTGCCCGTTTTCGAGGTGCTGAACCGAGGGAAGCGGGGGCTGTGTGTCAACCTGCGGGTAGACCGGGGGAGGCAGATTGTTTACCGCATGGTGGAGAACTGCGATGTTTTCGTATCCAATTTCCAGTCCCGGGTATTGGACAGATTGGGTATGGATTACGAGACCCTCAACAAACGGAATCCGAAGCTGGTCTATGCCACACTTACAGGCTATGGCGAAGCAGGGGCTGACAGCGACAAGCCGGGCTACGATTACACCGCCTTCTGGTCGCGGGGAGGCCTTATGGCGAAACTCGGCGCCCCGGATGCCGTGCCTCCCAGCCACCGCCCGGGCATCGGCGACAGCATTACTTCGATGTGTATCACCTCGGGCATCCTGGCGGCGCTTTTGGCCAGGGAAAGAACCGGCAGAGGACAGAAGGTGGCGTTCTCTCTCTATCAGACTGCCGTATGGGCCCTGAATCAGGACATTCAGGTCGCCTTATACAAGAAAGAAGAAATTCCCAACATCGACCGGCTTAAAGTGAAAAATCCGATCTGGAACAGCTACCAGACGAGCGACGGCCGCTGGATACAACTGGCCATGATGCAGTCCGAACGCTACTGGCCCGAATTCTGTAAGGCCATAGGGCGCCCGGAATTGCAGAATGACGGCCGATTCGAAACCGATGACCAGAGACAAAAGAACAACGAGCTCCTGATAGCCATCATCACCGAAGTCTTCGTTGGCAAAAGCTTGCGTGAGTGGGTCGACATCCTGGATAGGCATGGTCTGGTCAGCTCCATGGCGCAGACAATCTCGGAAATCATTGAGGATCCTCAGGCGGCTGCGAACAACTTCTTCGTAAAACTCGACCATCCCGGCGCAGGCGAAATCAGCCTGGTTGCGAGCCCGGTAAAATTCAGCGAGACGGAAGCGAGTGTCAAAGGGCCGGCGCCTGAAGCCGGCCAGCATTCGGAGGAAATTCTGCTGGAGGCGGGATACACGTGGGACGACATAATCCGCTTTAAGGACGAAGGAGCGATCAATTAGTTTCTGTCGCGAAACGCGATATCCAGGCCCGGAGGGCCGACAGAAAATAGCCCCGGGCGTGAGCCCGGGGTAAGGATTAGGAAATTAGAAATCCC
>CAYYTC010000144.1:0-7080 GCA_964474425.1 uncultured Acidobacteriota bacterium | reverse complement strand
TATTCCAGGCGATTCGCTTTGCCCGTGCAATTGCAGATTTGTTCAGGCCCTCAACACTCAGGACAGCAACTTCGTCAAAGGTCGCTCGACGATGCTGAAGTCGATGGTAGGGCGTGCCGGAATTGGAGCAGAAGGTTTTGCCGCAAGTGCCGCAACGATATCGACGACGACGCCCCCACTTCGTTTTGTAGAATCCGTGGCCGATGATGTTTCCGAAAGCGGCTTTTCCCGCCAGTGGACATTCCCTGTTTGGGCAGCTGAGACTCTTCATTGGTTTTGAACCGTGTCAATGATGGAACTGATTGCATGGAATTGAGTCTCAAACTATATCATGTGTGGGAGTTACGGTCGCGCTGCCAACAGTCGACAGCAGAAGCACCCCATTCATTCTGTTGGCACCCGTTGCTTCGGCTTTTCAAACCAGAGGTCGAAACGCCATCAACCTCTCACCAGCGATCAGCCAGGAGTGCAGGCCGCCTCTGCGAAACTTCTGGTTCATGGCAAAGAGCGTCTTTGTGTACTGAAATATTCCGCACCGTTTCTGAGCGAACAGATTCATAGTCTGAGTACCAGTCTGGCCAAAACCACTCAGTCGCTGCGCAGGCTTTCAATGGAACTCGCTCAGCCCGATTGCACGTTGAAGGAAGTTCACATCCGAAACAAGATAGGACGTTGGTTATCATCGGCTCAATTTCTTGATGAACTGATTCGCTATGACCTCAGGCGCGAAACGGGTCAGTGGAGACTTCAGTTCGATGTTGATTCCGCAGCGTTCAATCGGCTGATAGCGCAGCGCCTCGGCAGAACGGTTCTGATGACAAACCGCATGGAATGGAATGAAGAGCAGGTGGTGGAAGCTTACGGTGGTCAGCAACAGGTTGAAAAAGTTTTCCGTGGCCTTAAAGATGGAGATTGGCTGGGATGGGGTCCGATGTACCATTGGACCGACAGCAAAATACGCGTCAACGCCGGGTGCGAGAAAAAACCGAACGGTCCGAGACGGTAATTAATACTGACTACCACAACTCCGCGCCGAGCCATCAGTTCGCCGTCGTAATGCTCCTGGGAGCCGACGACGACGAGATTGCCGCCACCAGGAATCCAGACCATCGCCGGCAGGCGCGATTTGGCGGGCCATCCCGGAGTCCAGATATTCAACGACAGGCAGTCTTCACTCGTGGATTTTGCCGCATCAGGAAGAAGGGAACTTGGCACCTGTGCGCACATCGGACCGAATTTTGTCGCGTCGCGCACGCCGGTCCATGGCTTCACCGGCTGCGGTTCACGCCAGCGCAGGTCTCCCACGGGCAGCTGTGCGTAAGGGATGCCTTTGAACACGGCGCCGCCTTTTTCCAGAATGACACCTCGCACCTGTCCTCCGGTCACGGCGATGACAGGATTTGATTCCGTGTTGCTCGCGCAACCTGCGGCGAAAACGATCAGCGTCGCGATAAGAGTTTTCATCGTCGGGCCTCCTGGAGAATGATTTCCGAATGCGGATGGCACCATGTTAGCTCCTATGGCTTGAAAGACGGGCATGTTATTTGACCGTCAACGGCCCTCCACGCGGGGACTATGTCGCATATACAACTTCGATATCCATCATGTCGGCTAATTCCTGCATCTCGCGCGTATAATCTCCGTAAACCATGCAAAGGTGGCCTCCAAAATCGTTCAGTTTTCGCATACACTCTCTGGCATCGGGAACCTTGATATGAGCTGCCAGTGAGCAGCCGATGAGTGTGCCTTTGTTGAAGCCGGAGCAAGCGACAACATCGCCTTTAGCGAGATATACTTTTGTGCCAAGCGGGTCAAGCCGGGCAAGGGTGACGGTTTTTTCCTCAAGTCGGGTGAAATCAACCATGGCTTTTGTCCCCCATCCCGATTCGACGAAATGGCGCAAATGATAGGGTAAATCCGGCTTGTCATAGCCGCGCGCATTCTTTACAATCAAGCCGGAACGCACATGAAAGATTCAGTAGACTGTCCTCCAACGGATCGCGAAATCCCTATGGCCGCGGTCCCCATATCGGCAGCGGCTGCCCAACCTCCAATGCCCCAAGATCCGGAGCCTTCCCGATAAAGCCATCGTTAACATTGGGAAGGACGCACCCCGCATCAACAGCGACGGCATTCGGCTTAAGCCGGAAATCCAGTTCATCGCGTGTATATACCCTTGAAAATTCCTTTAAATCCGCCTTTTTCACGTTTTCAAATATATCGTAGTCTACCATTATCCCATGGCACTCCTGTCCCAGTGCTTTGCAGAAATCCTGGAGGGTTTTGAAGGAATGCACCTCCCTGGGATTCTTATAGTCGCGCATCGCGCCACCAGCAGGGGAGAGCCACATGAATTGATCAGACTTCCCTTCATTGGGACGGAACCCATTATAGTCAGAGCTTGTATAGGAAGTGTAGGTATCCACATAGTAAATACCTCCAAAATCCTTGTTAAGGGGATTTTTCATCGAATCAGGGTTTTCTCCCAGCATGAGGTTGTTGCGGAAATGCAAGTTGGAAGCGCCTAGGCTGCCATTTAGACTTCTTCCGCGTTGCCCAACGTACACTTCGCTGCAGAATGTATTCTGATACATAATCACGCCTGCCGCTCTGTCAAACATCTTTATAGCTCCCGCATCCGGGACATGGTACACGATATTCCGTATAAAATACGCCGGTCCCCCATAAATAGGCTGGCAGCTCAAGGAAGCATGTCCGTTGTTGAGGCAAAGGTTGCGCATGATACGGATGTTGTGCGTGCCAGTGTCGGTTTCGAAAAAATTGTCGTACGTATTACAAATGTAGTTATTGTAGAAGTCGATATTGGCATGCGGCCCCCCGTGCTTTCCCGGTTTCGGCGAGCCGGCTGCTTGATCGACGCAAATTCCATCCCAGAAATTCTCAAGACGGTTGTAACACACAGCGTGGCCCTGCCCTGCCACCGTGACCGCATAGAAGGAGCCAGTGGGGCCGCCTATTCTCAAGGGCGGGCCGGGCAGATTTTTGAACGGAACAACGTCACTGCCAATATTCCCCCTCAGTACCTTTGGATTGAATCGGCCGATGAACACGTTATCAGCGATGTAAAAGTTTTTTGATGCTTGATATGTGCCCCAGATGGCCATGCCTACGTTCTCAAAGCGGCATCCTTTGACTGTCAATCCGCTGGCGCCAAGCACGTCCTTTGCACCCGTATAAATAGCCGCCTCGGTGTTGCGGAAGGTTAGGCCCTCGAAATACAGATAATTTGCCCCCATGACATCGAAGAGAATAGCACCGCCGCCGCCGTCGAAAATGGCCTCGCCATCCCCTGCGCCCTTTATCACAATAGGCTTCTCGGGCGTGCCGCTCTTAGTAAGCCTAGTCGTTCCAAGCCCATCCGATCCGACCCCGGTTCTAAGATAGTTATTGTATCTGGTACCATCACTCTGGTAAACGCCCGCGTGCACCAGGATAGTATCGCCAGGTTCAAGATCCCCCCTGAAAGCCATTATCAGTCCCACAACGGCCGGTTCTTCTTTGGAACCTTTGTAATCGCCGGGGTACGCGTGCAAGATCCGTCCGCCCGCGAAAGGTTTTGGTTCAGGACGTGTGCGCACAGTTACCATTTTCTGTTTAATTCCATCCACGCCGTCCGGATCGGACATCTGAAATTTGCACTCATATTCCGTATCGGGTTCCAAATCCAATATGCTTCCCGCAAACATATTGGGAACCACATATGCGGGAGTTATACTCCCGCCGGCTTCCTCATTTTGAAGGCGCAGAAGCGGCAGCCCCTCTTTCCAGGCGGTCGCCCCTTTTTTGCGGTACTGGACCGCCACAGCGGCGTTATGGTTATCGTCGCCCTCAATGTTCCACTCAAATCCAAGGCAAATAAGCGTTGGATCTCCAACTGCAAATTGTCCGGCTTTTACTCTATTTCCACTTTTTGCAGGTACGAGGCCAGGAGCAAAGCTCGCCAGGCCTGAGAAAAATAGAAAGATAGTTGAAATCATCAGAAAAACACTTCTTCCCCTTTTCATGTCTGGCCTCCTCAATTTCTATATAATCATCTGTTCTGACGTTGTACCTTACGATTGATGCCACATGAGGCAACCAAAGATCTGCGTGACGAAAACGCGAGCGTGCATAATAAGCACTTTCTAATATGCATTGTGCATTGTCAAGCGAATAGGGGCGTGCGACATAAATGAGACGATTTTGGCTGCGGGTACCTTCCCGATACCGTTTTGGTGATAAGCCTCGGAATCCACCTTGCTCCAACGGTTTCCCGTTGCTTTTTCGTAGGCTGCTCGAACAAGCAAGAAATCCTCGCCGGCATTTTCTTTTCTCTCTCGCGGCGCAGCCGCGCAGCTGTGGTTTTCCACAAGGTCGCTATCACCCCTCAATTTTTCGCCCTTTGATGATGATTTTATTTTTATATCATCATTAGTCGTGCCGCCAATGCCGTTTGAAGACTGGAAAGGCGAGTAATAACCGATGCAATGCTTTCGGCTGGGATTTCCATCGGATCTGGCAAAAGAATCTCATCCGCTTTCATGGTTCGGCTCCGGACAATGATAAAAGTGAAATAGAAGGCTGTCTCGATAGAATGTGGCGCCATGGCGCAGAATGCTGCCGTAGCTGCAGGCGCTATCGTGGCACACAGTGCTACGGTGGCATCAATTGCCATTCTTTTCTGAAGCACCTTACAGCATTGTAGGCAACCCCTAGCGGGAGGTGCATGTCTATGATCGGCAAAACACTCGCACATCGCGAAATCATTAGCCGCCTTGGCAAGGGCGAGCGGGGAAAAGTATTTCGTGCGAAGGGCAGGAAACTAGGACGAGCCCGTGCAATTAGTGGCAAACCTGTTGATTTCCTTTTGGGGCAATGATGACGAAGCTATTATTCACAATAACATTGATTGCATCTCTCGCGGGATGTGCTCAAAAAGAGTTTCCACTTGGCGAAATCGTTGCTGAATCTCAGTCTCCTGCAATTGGGAAAGACTTCACCGTCAGCGAACCGATCGGTATCGAAACACTCGGAGGAGTCTTCACCGAACTGATTCAGGTTGGTGTAGCTGTGCCCTGTGAAAAATCAGAGGTCTTCAGCACCGCAGCCGATAATCAAGATCAAATCGAAATCACCCTGTATCGCGGCAATGCTAAAATGGTGAAGGACAACAAGAAAATCGGCCAGTTTCTGGTTCGGGGCATACCAGCAGCCTCTCGTGGCATCCCGAATATTCAAGTCTCCTTCATAGTAACGACAACCGACATCATGCTAAAAGCAAAGGATATGTCCTCTGGCAGAATCATGGACATAGTGAAAATTGAGGAAGGCTCCGCAGCAAAGGATTCCCAAATCAGCGATTAATACGCAGGGCCGAGGTGGCACGTCGCATCAAGCCCCATTGGGCGATAAAACCAAAATAATGCATTTCCCTTCCATTACTGAACAGCCCCCCGCGCTACCACGCCCTCCTGCGCCTTTTTAGGTGCGGCTTGTTGTGAGTGGTGTATTTGGCGACCATGGTAGGACTCTTGTTACGGGGATTCAAGCAGATCGGGCTTTTTAGTGAAGGCGATGCCTGCCTCCCGCCGAAGTGTCAATTCGGACTGTACAAAAGTGCCATTTACTTTCCATCCATAAAGGATGGAAAATATTGGCAAGAAGAAGTGTAAACGGCCTAAGGAGATAGCATTTCTGGATTGCAGGTCGTTGACTAGATGCGCCTAGATCCATTTGGCCTTTTTAACATACTCCGGATCCTGCCCAAAACCTCGGATAGCTTTAGGGACAAAAAATCCGAAAAGCAGCACCCGAGAAAGAGCAACGAATTGGGGACCGGTTAGGGCTGGAAGCTCAACGATCCTATGATTCGGTTTTTGGAAGGCCGATCGCTTGGGAATTTCCTGCAAAAGGAGAACAATAATGAGCAGACGTACAGCGTTTCAGATAGCACTAGTGCTTCTCTTGGTTTTTTCTTTTTCGACAGCCTATGGCCAATCGCAAATTCAACCTAAGGCAAATCTTGCGGTATTCGACGCAAATGGCCAGCGTGTTGCCCCCGTCTACGACACAACGAGCAGCCTACTGATCGGCGGTGAACCCGTCATTGCTCTCGAGGTGGACAGAGTGCTTTTGGTCCTCACAGTCCTTAAAACTCACTTCATAGGCCGGCAGGCTGCTCTTGCATTCGAGACTTCCGATTGCTCGGGCACGCCCTTCATGGAGACTGGGCCAGTGACTGACCCTTTGATTCCCGGGAACCTTGTATGGAATAACCGTGCTTATGTGCTGCAACCAGGCGAGCCAGCTCGGACGATAACGCTCAGATCAGTGGTTTGGGTTGAGCCCGACATCGCGGAGTGCTTACCTCAGGAACCATACGAGATTACGCTCGCTCCGGCATATCAGCTGATAGATCTCAATCAGCATTATGTGCCACCGTTTGTCTTGAAGTAGGAATCAATCTGATGAGCGGGATTGGTGATGCATAAAAACGAGCTACAAAGGGCCGCTCTTCCGGGGCGGCCCCTGCTTCTTAGTTGCCGATTCCAAAGCCACCACGCTTCTGTTCTGCCAATCCCAGCTTTCTGTGCGGTTTCCGCAAAGGCTAATCCTTCTCCTTTTTCCCTGGCAGGGGGCCGCGCTTTCGAGGCAGGCCGTAGGTCTGCGCCCACCGCCTTAGGGTAATGGTAAATGGCCGGTGTCCACGAACGGCGGATACGGCCCCTTATGGTCGCCGAGTGGACGAGAACTCTTTTACCGCAACGGGGAAGCAGTCATCGCGGTCGCAGTGGATACTGAGCCGGATTTCAAGCTAGGGCAACCCAAGGAGATTTTCAGGGGGGCGTATTTTTCATCAGACGCGGGCTCATCCAAATCACCTATGTGGGACATCAGCCCGGATGGCAAGCGGTTCCTGATGATGAAGGAAGCGGGATCAACAGCGTCCACGTCCGGAGGCGCGCGCAAAATCAACGTCGTCATTAACTGGTTTGAAGAGCTGAAGCGAAAAGTGCCGGTGAAATAATTCGAGATTGAATATTTTGGTTAAACGGTGTGACAAGATCGGCAAGACTTTGG
>CAYYTC010000143.1:0-7546 GCA_964474425.1 uncultured Acidobacteriota bacterium | reverse complement strand
ATCCACTATGGAATGGTTAGTCTCCAAAATGTGAAGTTATTTTTGCGCAGCGCCTAAGGTTTGCGGCAGGCGCGGGATTTTCGTGAGGCTGTGATAAAATCCCGAGCTATGCGAATTCATATTTACAGTAACGATATCGAGGCGCCTCTTACTCCCTTTATCGGCAAGTTTTTGGGCAATGTTTGTCTGGCTGCCGCGTCTTCACTCAAAATACCTCTGCCCATCCGGACTCTGAAATATGAGATCGAGGGCGAATCCGTCCGGATACTGGTCAACGATACCCCCGTGCCCCTGGACATGAGCCGGGGTTTTTCCCGCATTATCATGCTGGATACTCTTCGGGGCATGATCCGCCACCTGAAGATGGATGACCCGAACGGCAATATCCGGATAGAAATAGACACGGAGGTGAAATCGTGAACTACGAATCAGGACAAGCCATAACCTTGATTCCGGGCGACGGGATCGGGCCGGAAATTTCAAAGGCGGTGGTCGCCATTCTGGACGCGGCCGGATTCCGCCCCCAATGGGACGTCGTGCTGGCCGGCGAATCAGCGATAAGGGATTCGGGGGATCCATTGCCGGGCAAGGTCATCGAATCGATTTCGAGAAACCGTATCGCGCTGAAAGGCCCGTTGAAAACACCCGTCGGCGGAGGGTACAAGAGCGTGAACGTGGCTTTGCGTCAACACTTCTCCCTTTTCGCCGCCTTTCGCCCCGCCCAAAGCCTGGAAGGAATCTCCTCGAAGTGGAAGAATCTGGATCTCGCAATAGTCCGGGAGAACACCGAAGGACTTTACTCGGGCATCGAGCATGAAGTCATACCCGGAGTTGTGGAAAGCCTGAAGATCATCACGCGCAGCGCCACGGAGCGGATTGCCCGTTTTGCCTACGAGTATGCGCGCCGCGCCGGGCGAAAAAAAATCACCATCGTTCACAAGGCGAATATTATGAAGATGAGTGATGGATTGTTTCTGAATACTTCGAGGGAGATTGCCCGGCTTTATCCCGAAATCCAGACGGACGATTCCATCGTCGACAACACCTGCATGCAACTGGTGTTGAATCCGGAAAAATTCGACGTTCTTCTACTTGAAAACCTTTACGGCGATATCATTTCCGATTTGACAGCCGGGCTCGTAGGGGGATTGGGCCTGGTGCCCGGCGTCAACTATGGCGAGGATTGCGCAATTTTCGAAGCCGTTCATGGGACTGCGCCCGATATCGCGGGAAAGGGGATAGCCAACCCAATCGCGCTGCTGCGATCGGCCATCCTTATGCTCGAATATCTGAAACTCAATGAAATGGCCCGAAATATCGATCAGGCCATGCGAAGAGTAGTGCGCGAGGGGCGGACCGTAACAAGAGACTTGGGCGGCCATGCCACCACGGAGGAAATGTGCCGCGCGATCATACAGAATCTCAAGTGAAGGAAACGGATGCAGACATGCAATCCAGATAAAGAGGAGCAAAAGAATGCCTCGTTCGATGTATGCGACATGGACCCGTTGCGCAATTTCCCTCGCCGTCGTTTGCGCAGCGGTTTCTTTATGGCTGATTCAGCCCCTGCGTTCCCAGTTCAATGACGAACGCCGGCGGGGGGACCTGAGCCCAATATCGCTTCCGGGCGGGGCGGTCATAGAATTCAAGTCCTACGATTCACAGTGCCTGGGGATGCCTGCGCGCTACAGCGTCTTCCTGCCTCCTTCCTTCTCAAAAAGGCCTTCGCAAAAATAT
Source organism: uncultured Acidobacteriota bacterium (assembly GCA_964474425.1). Lineage (GTDB taxonomy): Bacteria > Acidobacteriota > UBA6911 > UBA6911 > UBA6911 > UBA6911. The sequence continues at coordinate 5,809 of CAYYTC010000143.1, read as the reverse complement.
CCCGTTGTCTATTTCCTGCATGGGCTGAATAACGATGAGACCAGCTGGACTGTCGAGCGCTACGGCAGCATTCAGAACACGCTCGAGCAGATGATGAATTCCGGGAAAATCCCGGAATTCATCATGGTACACCCGCGCGGCGACGACAGCTTCTACTGCAACTACATGGACGGGAGCAAGCGCTACGAGGATTTCGTGGCTCAGGAACTCATCGGTCATATGGAAGCCCGGTACCGGGCTAAAAAGGGCCGCGAGAACCGGACCATCGCCGGGACGTCGATGGGCGGGTACGGTGCATTGAAGATCGCCATGAAATATCCGGACAGGTATGCGGCCGCGGCAGGCCAGTCGCCCATTATTTTCCCCGGAGCCAATCCGCTGGAGCTTTCCGACGACGCAAAATCGTCGCGGTTCTACTCATTCTTTGTGGGCATGCTAAGGCCTTTGTTCGGGGAACCGGTACGTCAGGACCTCTGGGATGCCAACAATCCTCTCGTGCTGGCCAAAAGCGGCAAGCTCGACGGGCTAAAGATCTACTTTGACTACGGGACCAATGATCGGTACATCCCGATGATTCATCACGACGAGGGCATCAAAGCCCTGGATCAGATCCTGACAGACGCCCGCGTCCCCCATACTTTTAAAATCCGCACAGGGGAGGCTCACGGATGGGCATTGATAGCAGCTCATCTGGATGAAACCCTGCCGTTTCTCTGCCAGACGTTTCAATAGAATCCGGGATTTGAGATTGAATGTCTGATTTATATGGCTTCCGTCAATTGCGCAGATCTGACTAAAAGGATACGTCAGGAGGCCCGGCGGCTGGGATTTCTGCGGGCAGGTATTGCGTCTGTTCGCTCTCATCCCCACGGGGATCCTTTCAGGGAATGGCTGAAGAATGGAATGCATGGAGACATGCACTATCTGGAGCGCCAGGCCTCCAGGCGCCTCAATCCCGCCCTTGTCCTCCCCAATGCGCAATCCGTCGTGGTGCTGGCGCTGAATTACTACACCGGGCTGTCGAACGGGAAGGATCCCATGAAGGGAAGGATCAGCCGGTATGCCTGGGGTGACGATTACCACGACGCCCTATGCGCCCGTCTAGAGGAATTGCTGCATTTCATCCAATGCCGGGAATCGTCCATACGGGGGCGGTGCTATGTCGATACCGGCCCCGTCATGGAAAAGGCCTGGGGCGCCGCGACATGCCTGGGCTGGATGGGGAAGAACACAAATCTGATAACACGGGACCGCGGGTCGTGGCTTTTCCTCGGCGTGATCCTACTGGACGCCGACCTGGCGGGCGATTCCCGGGCTAAGGACTTCTGCGGGAAATGCAGCCGCTGCATGGATGCCTGCCCCACAGGTGCCATTGTTGCCCCATATGTCGTGGACGCCCGGCTGTGCATTTCCTACCTGACCGTCGAGCACCGGGGGCCTATACCCCGTCGGCTGCGTTCGCTCATGGGGAATCGCATTTATGGCTGCGACGATTGCCAGGAAGCCTGCCCCTGGAACCGCTTTGCGGTCCGAACATCGGAGACCGTATTCGATCCCCGGACAGAAAATCACATGCCGGGTCTCATCCCGTTGCTCCGCATGACCCAGGGTGAGTTCAGGGAGCGGTTCAGGAACAGCCCGATCGTCAGGGCAACCCGGGACGGGTTTGTCAGAAACGTCGCGGTTGCTCTCGGTAATTCCGGAAGCGAGGAAGCCGTCCCGGCTCTGGATGAAGCCCTGCGGGAAGAGGCAAGCCTGACGGTGAGAATGCACTGCGCCTGGGCGCTGGGAAACGTGGCTTCCGAACGGGCGCTGTTGTGTCTCGAGTCGGCTCGCAAAAGAGAATCAGAGCCGTTGGTCATTGAAGAAATTGATCTTGCCCTGGCAGATGGCCGTAAAAACCAGGCGGCCCAGACCGGTTCATGACTTGAGAGTAAAGCTCCCCGGCACGCGGCCGATAATAACCCATTGAGAATGAAAGAGAAATTGCATTCGGATTTGTTGAATGGGACGGTTTTCGCGGAGAAGCGGTCCGGAGTCGACCGCAGAAAACGGTCGATGTGGATTGCCATAGTCCGCGGCGGCCCTCGCAGGAGGAGAAGCGGCGGGCGGAGGAAGACAGATTCCGGCGGATATGTCGATATCTATGATCTGCGGACCTGGAGCATCGCGGCGGCTGTCGTAATTCTTTCGCTCGCGGATGCCATTCTGACGGGTTTTCATGTTCTGGGAGGATCCGCATATGAACTGAACCCGGTTATGAAAGCCGTCCTGAATCAGGGCGGGCTGCCGGCGTTTTTTGGATTAAAGGGAGCCATGACCATCCTGCCGATGGGCCTCATCATGCTGCATAAGGAATGGACCCTAGGCCGGTACGCCGCCCGTTTGTGCCTCTTTTCCTACATCCTGGTTTCCCTGTATCACCTGTACCTGATTTTTGCGCTCGGCCGACAAGGCACCCATTTCTCCGCCGGCATCTAACCCGCTTTCCCTGGTTCTCGGCGCAGCCCTGGACCGGCCATAGGCTTTCGCCATAGTTCCTGTTTCCGTTTCCTGGCATGGAGTGGCCCGATGGCGGGTTTCGAGACGGTATCTTTCGAGCGGCCCGATCTAAGATGTCCGATAGAAAAGCCGGCAAAATCCATGTAGAATCCCGGATTGTGCAAAGGAGTTGATCCGATGAAAAACAATCTTCGGCGCAGCGCACTCTATGTTCCCGGAGACAGCAATAAGATGCTTCAGCGGTCTCTGGAAACTTCCTCCGATATCCTGCTGTTGAACCTGGAAGACGGAGTCGCCGTATCCAGGAAGGACTCCGCACGCGAAAATGTGGTGCAGGCGCTCAAAGAGCTGAATTTTGACAAGCGTGAAGTTGTGGTCCGGGTCAACAGCCTTGACACGGCAACAGGGAAGGCCGACCTGGCCGCTGTGGTGCCTCTGCGCCCCGATGGGATATGCCTGCCCAAAATCGAAAGCGCCGCCGAAATCACAGCGGCCGACAATGCCGTCCGGGAGCTTGAAGCCGGGCACGGGATCCCCTCGGGGACCGTCATGCTGCATGCGATGATCGAATCCGCTGCCGGTGTATTGCATGCACAGGAGATTGCCGCCGTGTCTCCCAGGATGCGTTCCCTGATTTTCGGTTCCGCGGATTATGTCAAGGATGTCCGGTGCCGGCCCGGAGAAGAGCGGCTTGAATTGCTGTTGGCCCTCCAGTTGATCGTCACCTCGGCCCGGTCGGCGGGAATCGATGCGATCGACGCACCGTGCTTTGACGTCCGCAACTACGACCTGGTCCGCTCCGAGGCTGCCCAGGCCCGCCGCTTCGGTTTTGACGGCAAGAGCGCCATCCATCCGGACCAGTGCCCAATCATCAACCAGGTGTTCGACGTGACGCCGGAAGAGATCGAGTGGGCTGAAAAAACGCTGGCAGGCCTTGACGCGGCCGAAAACCTCGGCAAAGCCCTCGCCACCCTGGAAGGCAAACTGATCGAAAATCCCCACAGAGCCGCGGCCGAGCGTATCCTCAGCCGAAGGCATCCGTGATTCCGGCAGTTGATACGGGACCTTGCCATGGTAAACTAAAAATTTTGCAGGATCGGGTTGCAGGGCATCTTGGCCACAGGCCGCCGCCGGCCTGCGCATGGGCATCGTCAGGAGGTATTCACAAATTCCAATGAACAGATTCAAAGGCATCCACAGCTATATTCTCAGTGATTCATTGCGGGAAATCGTCAACGCCGCGATTGTCCTCCAGCGGCCGTTATTGCTCAAGGGAGAGCCCGGCACAGGGAAAACGGAACTGGCGCGGGTGATTGCCGAGGACCTGGGCCTGCGCCTGATACGGTGGAACATCAAATCCACCTCGAAGGCGAGCGACGGCCTGTACGTCTACGATACCGTGCAGCGCCTGAACGATTCACGGTTTCATGACAAGGACGTCTCGGATATCAAACAATACATCAAACTAGGGAAGCTGGGAGAAGCGCTTTGTTCGGAGGAGCAGGTGGTGCTTCTCATCGACGAAATCGACAAGGCGGACCTGGAATTCCCGAACGACCTTCTGTTCGAACTGGACCAGATGAGCTTCGATATCGTGGAAACCGGGGAGCCTGTCAAGGCCAGGCACCGGCCGATTGTCGTTATTACCAGCAACAGCGAAAAAGAACTGCCGGACGCCTTCCTGCGGCGGTGCCTCTTCCATTACATCGAATTCCCCGATCCGGCCATGATGGAAAAAATCGGGCGGGTCCACTTTCCGAACCTGAAGCATCATTTGCTGTCGCAGATCGTCGCGCGGTTCTACTTCATCCGCCAGAGACACGAGCTGAAAAAACGCCCTTCCACCAGCGAGTTGCTGGACTGGATCCAGGTAATTCTCGCAGCCGGAATTACAGAAGACGAGCTGAACAAAAAACTCCCTTTCCTGGGCGTTTTGCTCAAAGCCGAGGATGATGTCGCCAAGGTGGCAGTGCACTGATCGTTCGGAGTGGCAGCATGTTTATCAACCTGTTCAAATCGTTGAGGCGGCACGGAGTGCCGGTCACTTTCAACGAATGGCTTCTGCTGCAACACGCTCTCTCCGAAAACCTGATGGACAGCTCGCTGACGCGTTTCTACCATCTCGCCCGCGCGATCCTGGTCAAGACCGAGGCGCATTTCGACAAATACGATCAGGCTTTCCTGGAATGTTTCGGCCACATAGAATCCAGCGACGACCTGCTGCAGAGGATCGAGGAACGACTGCTCCGGATGCCGCCGCTCGACCTGACCGAAGAGGAAAGGCTGATGGTGGAAAAGCTCTCGCTGGAGGAAATCCGTGCCGGCTTCATGGATAGGCTTCGGACTCAGGATGATGAGCCCCATGTCGGCGGAAACCGGGCCATAGGCGTCCGCGGACGCTCTCCCTATGGTGCCTGGGGATACAATCCTGCCGGGGTGCGCATAGGCCAGCACGAGGGCAGGATGCGCAGCGCCGTGCAAATTGCCGAGAAGCGCAGCTTCAGGAATTACCGCGACGATGTCACGATGGATACGCGGTCGATCAAGACGGCTCTCAGCTATATCCGCCAGGTTGTGCGCGAAGGGCCCAAGGATACGCTGGACGTGGATGGCACCATCGACGCTACCTGCCGGAACGCCGGCGAGCTGGAGTTCATCTGGGACCGGGCCAGAAAGAAAAGGATCAAGCTCATGCTGCTGATGGATGCCGGCGGAACCATGGCTCCTTACACGGAGCTGGTCAGCCGGCTGTTTTCCGCCGCCAAAGACATCGTGAAGGACCTGCGGTTTTACTACTTCCACAATTGCGTATACCAGGAGCTGTACACGGATATATGGCAGGGGAAGGCGGTTCCGACCCGGAAAATTTTGGACCAAAGTAGCCGGAACTATAAGGTCATTCTTGTCGGGGATGCCTACATGGCTCCGAGTGAACTGCTGAGCCCCAATGGGGCGATCGATTACTGGTACCGCAACGACCGTCCCGGAATCGAGTGGCTGATCGATATCCGGAAAAGGTTCCGGAAGGTGATCTGGCTCAATCCGGAATCGCGGGAATGGTGGGATTCGGTACCAACCACACGCATGATCCGCAAAATCTTCCCGATGTTCGAGCTCACGCTTGCCGGCATGCGTTCGGGCGCCCGGGCTCTGATAAAGCAGTAGTTAGCGGTTAGATTAGGGTGATCTATGATCAGCTGATGGTTGCTTCTTCCTATGAATAAGCAACTTCTAACCACTAACCACTAACCGCTAACCGCCGCTACGCGGCACTCAGGGCTATGCGGAAGATTGCGGTGTAGCGGAT
>CAYYTC010000142.1:0-7657 GCA_964474425.1 uncultured Acidobacteriota bacterium | reverse complement strand
AAATGGCAGTTATCCTGTCGCTCCGGTTCAGGCCGCCCGATATCTCTGGCGCTTGATATGAATTTCCTGATGCGAACGCCGTTGTGGCCATACGCCCTGATGGATTCTCAAGCGATAGGTTCTCTCAGAGCTGAACGGGTGCCGGTACTGGATCTTCACGAATTGGCAGCGGGCAAGTTGGCAGCTCTATTCAGCCGCAATGCCGGACGCGACCTGTTTGATACCTGCAATCTATTGCAGCATGACGGTCTGGACCGGAAGCGATTGAGATTGGGATTTGTCGTCTATGGCGGTGCAAGCCGCAGGGATTGGCGAACTGTCTCGCTTAAGGATATTAAAGTCGATCTCAACGATGTCTCCAATCAACTGGTACCTATGCTTCAGAACCATCGGGCGCCCGAAAAGAGGCAAGTAGGTGCCTGGACAAAGAAACTGGTTCAGGATTGCCGGAGACTGACGGCGAAGTTGCTGCCGCTTCAGTCAAAAGAAATGGAGTTCCTTGACCGGCTGAATGGCGCCGGCGAGATCGTGCCTGAATTGCTGACCGATGATGCAGCCATGCAGGCGATTATTTCGGCGCATCCGGCATTACAATGGAAAGCTCAGAATGTTCGAGAATTCAGGAAAAGCAAACAATAAGGATGCCTCTCTTATTTGAAGGATTTCGAATTTACAGGGAAAGCGCCGGGAGGCGGGGAAGCCTCAGGCAATACACATTTTCGGTAGCCACTGGAAGAAGCACAGCGAGGCCGCCGAGTCGTGCTTCTTGATCGCGTCGTCGGGGGCTGATTTTTTTCCTCCAAACGTAATCCAAAGCAATGGGGCGGTTTCCTTGGGCATGTCAAAAATCCTCCAGTTAGGATGTTGCTCAAATGCTTTGGGAAATCCACATTGCCAAGAAAAAGGCATTGAAGGTTCTATAGCCTTGCTTTATTTCACCGGAACCCGCTGCTTCAGTTCTTCAAACCAGTTGAGAGCAGATCGCATGGGGCTGCGGTTTTCGAGCGCTGCAGCCGGTGCTGCGAATACGCCCCCGGGATCCGCCAAAGCCTGCTCAATTTCGTAGCGGGCTTCTGTAATGCTCGAATATCGTCTCCTCACATCCTTTTGGAGACAGCGCGTGATTGCTTCGCGGACTCTGGGATGCAGATCTTCCGGCAGCAGATCCAGCTGCAGGTCTCCCTTGATCACCGATGCGAGAATTTCGCTGACATCCTCCTCTCGGAAGGCAACGCGCCCCGCCAACATCTCGAACAACACGCAGCCGAAAGCCCAGATATGCCTCTTCAGGAACGTCCTCGACACGTTGAATCCGGCTTCGCTTATCGACGGCAAGCGCATGGCTCAGCTTATGACTGCACAGGGGCCCCTCGAAGGGAACGCGGATCTGCTTGTCCGGCAGTTCGATTGCATGGCCATGTTCTGCAAAGCAACCGCTGTGGAGCATCTTGTGGTCCCGTTTTGTACCACTCCGGATACCATTGCGGAGGGCATCCGGCAGCAGGCTGAGACAATGGCCGCTGCCCTCGTCAGGTGAAGAAGACCGATCGTTCGGACAACTTCGCATCATACGGAAAGTGAACCCGAGTAGGGTGCGGTAAGGAGGAAGAGTCTATGCATCAGGACAAACCATTGATTCAGGAGTACATCAGCCGGGCAATCACGACAGAGTACAGACTCCTTGATTCATGCCTGAATCAACTTTCCGATATTCCTTCGCAGGAGATAAAAATCCAAATTGAGGAAGAAGAGGTCGAGACGTCTGCTTTTGGTATCTTGTATTCCATCAGCCTGCTCTCCTTCCTGCAGGGTCGCCCGGCAGGTGCGTCATTAATCGATTATCGGGAGCAGGATGTCTGGTCTGTGGAGGATTTCCATCGTCATCAAGCTAATTTAGAATCGGATGATTCTGCTCCTTCATGGAGCAGGCCCAAACGTTCTATCCCAAATTGGAATTTTGCCATGATTTTGCACCCATTCTTTGCCTGCCACCCGGGTTTTTCTATAAAGGATGCACATCCGCTGAGCTAATTTTAAATAAAAACAATCCGGCGAATGACATCGCGGAAGAAATCCCGGGACCACACTTTCAGAGCCTCGGTATCTTTCACGAAGGGCTCCACCTCTCTTCTCGCCTGGTCCACATCCAGTTTCCCAACAACTGTCTTCGCAACGGTGGACAGCCTTTCCCGCGTTAAGCGTTCCGTCTTTTTCAAGTGACCGCTCTGTATCATGCGCTGCTCAAGATGCTTGAGGTGAAGTTGGGGATGATTGGCAGCATACCAGACCAAGTCATACCAGTCCCGTCCCTTTACTCGACCCTTCCATCCCCGGCAAAGCACGGCATGCATCTTGCCGGCAAACATGTCGGGAAGAGAAAACGCCCGGACTGAAAATGGGATTGGCTGCAAGAGAAAACGCGTTTCGGTATCGAACTCGGGCGGCGGATCCGTATCCACCTCAATTTTGATCTTCAGTACCTGGCCGCGCGGAATGCTTGCAGTTAATTTCCCAGTGGAGTTGATAACGAGGAGATGCTTCAGTGTGTCCGCTTTAAGAAAAGCTGACTGGATCGTGCCTTGAACACTCTTGGCTTTCCCAGTCACAGCAGCCTCAAATCCGAATGCGCGGATCTCTTTCTCAAGAGCATTGCAGTAGCGCGAGAGATCGAATTCTGCCGTTGGCTTCAAAAGCGAAAAATCAAGGTCTTCTGAAAAGCGATCCATTCCGTGCAAGATTCGAAGAGCCGTCCCGCCGTAGAAAGCGGCCTTCTCAAAAAAGCGACTCCGCCAAAGTCCCAGGAGGGCGATCTCCTGAAGGATTTCCCGGAGCGCTCTTACATCATCTTCAACTCTTCTGCGTTCATACTTCTCCAGCATACGCATTACCGCATCATTCATGATGTGCGCCCTCCTCTTGAATACGAGCTACAATCCTATTGAGTAGCCGGAGCTTACGGGACCGGTACCGTTCCGCAAGGCTCGAGAGGATATCGGTCCGCAGCTTACTGAGGCTTTCGGCATCGATTCGCAAATTTTCAATCAGATACCGCCGCATTTCTTCCTGGTTGCGGATGCCGGTTCCCCGGTCGTCATGAATTTTGTCGGCAAGGGCCTTCTCTGGTACCGCAATCAGGAAAGGGCTTCCGCCCTCGAGCTGAACCTGATCAATACCCACTGGGAACGATGCCGGAGGAACCTGGCGGTAAATAAACAATCCAACAGGCGTATCGAAACGCCGCCCCCTGCCGATTGTCACCGATGTTACCGCTTCGACGCGTTCCGGGATCAAGCCGTGATAGTGCAGGGCAAAATCAAGAGAGATGCAGGAAGGCCCGTAAATCATGTTTGCCAGTATTTCCCGGGAGAACGGACGCTGGGCATACTTCGGGCCGAAGACGTAGATACCCTTTTTGACGCGGACGATCGCGTTTTGCCGCAGGAGCTTTGTGATTTTATCCCGAGGACGTTCGTATTGCTTCAGGCTGTCAAGAAGTATTTGGTAGTCAAACTCTTCCCCATCAATTCGTGCTCTTAGATCCTCAATCATGATCTCTCCCCCAGGGACCGACCTGTTAGGAGTTAAATATAAATACCATAAATCAGCATAGTATGTCGACAAATTGTCGACATACTATGCTGACAATGCAAACAACTTGCGACATTTCCAGGATTTTCCCCAATTTTGGCCGATTTGCGGATTTTTCTAAGTTACGGTTGAGGGCGATTCTGGATCATAACCCCAAGGTCGGTGGTTCGATTCCACCCGTCGCTGCCAGTTATCAATGGTTTACAGCAAGTTCATTTCCTCCATAAAATGGCGAAAATGGAATGACCTCGGATGTCACAAAAGCCGGCTAAACTCGCATATAAGAGTGAACGGAGCTTATATGCAAAATGTTACTGATGCAGAGATTGGTGAAATGATGTCTGAAAATGACTCGCTGGGCAACGGACCTTCGCCTCCTCCCGCCTCGACGAATGCCCCCTGCAATCAATCAATTCTGCTGATTCCGGATCTCCCGGCAGCCAGTCAGGCACCTCCGGCAAAGCCGGAGGCTTGAAAGATTTGAACCGCTCAAAGCGGTTGGACTAGTTACGCCGGTCTTGAACGCTGACTTACGCGGGCAAAAGCCGATGAAGCGCCTCATCGGCTTTTGCTCGCCGACCCACGCCGAACAAATCGTTTGTCAGCGCTTTTATCAGCGTTTCAAAATACGGAGCCGTCAAACTCTTTGAGTCCCCCGGCAGAGCCTGGGGTTTACCAATGTAATCAAATCATCGGGATCCACATTCACAATTTTTCCCGTGCATCAGGAGAACCCTTGATCACATAGTCGCCGAATTTAGCAAACAAGCTGGAACCGTGCATGCTATGGCCGGAAGGTGGAACAGGCGGTTGACTTGCGCAAAAGGGAATCAAACTCCTTGTAGTGCATGAGCATGATTTCCTGGATGCGGCCTCTGGGCAAAGCCAGGTTTTGGCACAACAAAAACGCAGCCAATAGTTCCAATAGTTGATGATCAATAGTGCCGTCCCCTATTCTCGTTGCAGCCTTCCAGCTTTGCGCCAGCTTGTGACGGTTATCCCCTCACGGGAATAGGAGTCGTCTCCGCCGTAAAGTAGCGTGCCTTGTTTCGCGCGATTTCCTGCAAACGCCCGCCAATTCTTCAGGCTGTCTAACCAATCAGATGCTATGGTTTTCCCTGATTTTGCTTCTATGGGTAACAGGTCGGATCCTCGATCGATTAGAAAATCGATCTCGTTTCCGGAACGATCTCTCCAGAAGTAGAGCGATGGCGTCTCCGCGCTGTTATAAGCGCTTTTCATGATTTCCGATGCAACGAATGTTTCGAAAACGGCGCCGCGGTGTGGATGGACCGACAATTGTTCTGGAGATTTTATCCCAAGCAGGTAGGTCACGAGTCCTGAGTCATAGAAATAGAGCTTGGGGGTTTTTACCAAGCGTTTGCCGAGATTATTGAAATACGGCGCTACTCTGAAAAGGATGTAACTGGCTTCAAGAATGGAAATCCACTCTTTCGCCGTGTTGTGCGAAATGCCACAATCGGATCCCAACCCCGAAAGATTAATCAAATGTCCGCAGCGAGCCGCGCACATTTTCAGGAACAACTGGAATACCGATAAATCCTGGATATTTAGCAGCGAGCGGACGTCTCTTTCGACATAGGTCTCAACATAATCGGCATACCATTTTTGCGGATCCAAGCCCCTGTCGTGGATCGGCGGATATAATCCGGCCCAAAGCGCAGATTCCAAAGCGGGATTTTCATGTCGGAATGCATATAGCTCATCATACGAGAATGGCAAAAGGTGAATCAGGGCCGATCGGCCGGCCAGACTTTGGGTAATCCTTGATTTCAATCCGAACTGCTGTGAACCGGTTAGAACAAATCTGCAGGATTTCGGACCCTCATCAACGATTTGCTGGAGATATGACAGAATCTCCGGCAGCCGTTGCACCTCGTCGAAAATGGCTCCATCCTTGTATCTTTCCAGAAAAGATCTTGGGTCGCTTTGTGCTTCCTCCCGCGTATCGGGATTCTCAAAAGAAACATAGGGTTTTGAAGCGAAAAATGTCCTGGTCAGAGTCGTTTTGCCGGATTGTCGCGGTCCGGTAATGGTGATCACCGGGTATCCAGGAATCAATGAAGGGAGCACTTTTTCGACTGATCGCGGAATCATAGAAAAACGATACTTCAACAAACGGCTGATTGGCAATTGAATTGTCAATCAGCCAATATTTTAATAAATCATTGAAATTATTTGGCTTATTTGGGGCCATGCGACGGATGCTTAATATGGACAGCGAAAAAAAGGAAATATTAGGTCAAAAATTCCGAAAACACAGTGTTTATGGATTTTGCACGATGATTATTCGCAATCATCAGGCGGGCAATTTCACTAACAAACCCGGCAAGCAGGTTGACTCCTTTGCGTCATGCTCATCTGCTGGTCGTGCGTTGAAACACGTGCATAGAGGCCCACGCGAAGATTCGTTTGAGCGTGTTTTTGAGGGTGGCCAAAAACCCCCTGATGATTTTGCCTTTGCAGAGCACCGTTTTCCGCCATTTTCGGGTGTCATTCGTTGCTGCTAAATCTCTTTTTGTTGCATCCGCTCAAGCATCTTCCTGGCCCGCTCTGCCTTCTCTTCATCGGTGAGACGCTCTTGCTCGACCCAATAATCCTCCCCTTGCCGCCGTTCCCCATGTCTCGTCCCGGTCTGCGGTGGATCCAACATTATGGCCGAGTCACTCCCAATCCTGTAATGTGTTGCCATTTTCATCGAAGATCCTTATTGCGCACCCGCACGGCGATCCGTGGCAACCGAACGACATAGGTCAGGCGCGCTGCAAAGCGTCGCCTGCACGTGCCGGTTCGGCTTTCATCCTGTCTTGACGCAGGCGAAGGCCGTGTACTCATCATCGCCCGCGTTGTACCGTCCCTCATGCACCTCGAAACCCGTTTCGCGCAGAACACGCCCCCAAATATCCAGAGAGAATACCCCCATGGTCCAGTGATCGGTCTCAATCCGAAGGCGTCCGTGTTCGCGAATGAGATACAGGATCGTCGTTTCGTACTGCTCATCCGTGGGGTCGGGATCATACATGTTCTCGATGAAGACAACGTCCACTCCCTCCCGCGTGGCCGGCGTGGTGCTGGTCTTGTTTTGCCGGAACGTCTCGGTCGTTACGTCCGGAGTAACGACCAGGATGCCGCCGGGGTTCAGATGGGCGTGTGCGGTGCGGAACGCTGCCACAAAGTCTGTCCGGCACCTCATGTGTGAGATCGCGTCGTCCATGAGCACGGCATCAAACTCCCTGCCGAGTCTGCATGTCCGCATATCGTCCTGGACGAAGGTGCACTCGGGATTCAGTTCCTTCGCCTGCGCAAGCATGGCGGCACTCAGATCGACACCGGAGACGTTGAAGTGCCGCTTCAGGTTCAGGACGTTCTTCCCGCCCCCGCACCCTATGTCCAGCAATGTGGTTGCCGGGCGCCTGGCGTGCTGACGGATCAGACCCGTGACGTATTGGCAGTAGTGCGCGTATTCAGTGGCGGCATCGCCCCACATAGGCCACAGCCACGCCAAGTCCGTATAGAGCCGGTAGGTATCCTGCATCTCTCTCCTCATGCCGAACGCTTGAGTCATGTACCTCCTGCAAAGCCGGAGGTTTGAAAGATTTGAACCGCTCAAAGCGGTTGGAGGAGTTGCGCCGGTCTTGAACGCTGACTTACGCCGACCCTCGCCGAACAAATTGGTTGTCAGCGCTTTTATCAGCGTTTCTCAGCGTTTTATAATACGAAGCTGTCAAACTCTTTGAGTCCTCCGGCACAGCCGTGGACGATCCGCCGGATGCGCCAACGCATCAGCGCGGCATCAGCGCGAACACACCCCAGCCCAGGTATTCACGCGTGTAAGTCGCGTAGCGTTCGGGTTCCGAGGTCAGTTCGGCTCGAACATCTTTCGCGAACTCGTCGCCGGGATTGGCTTCAAGCCACCGGCGCATGGTGAGCCATTTGGCCGCCTCGTATCTGTCCCAGCCGTCCTGGTCAGCCAGAACCATTTCAACGACGTCGTAGCCAAGGCGGCCGAAAGACGCGAGAAGCTCCGGAAGCATGAGAAAGTCGGAGA
>CAYYTC010000141.1:0-7687 GCA_964474425.1 uncultured Acidobacteriota bacterium | reverse complement strand
TTTTATCCGTTTGCCAGCAGTGGAAGCCTATGTAAAGGTTTTTGTCGTCGTAAAGCAGCCGCACCTCGGTCTTCTGCGTGGCCAGCTTGCCTTCGTCGGGCACCTGCTGAAGGAAGTCGGTGGCGACTTCCGCCGCAGCCCAGGCCGGCTCCGACAGCTGCCCGTCCAGCTTGACCGAGTCGCCGGCGGCCAGCTTGCGTATCTCGTAGGCTTTGGGCGTGAGCGTTGCTTCCTGTGCCCAGCCGGGCAGCGCAGAGAAACATATGTAAATAGCAGCCAGGGTCCTGATTTTCATACACTCCTCTTAACGCTGACCTACGCTGACCTACGCTGACGAACGCCGATAAAAAAATATATATTTATTTTTTCAGCGTTCGTCAGCGATTGTCAGCGTACGTCAGCGTTAAAAAGGCGCTATTGTATGATGAGTTGAGTTAGGTGAGGAGAGGAATATGAAAAGTTTCGTGGTGTTTTTTGCGCTGGGTGTTCCGGGGATGCTCTGGGCGCAGTCGGTGGAGACGAAGTGCGCCGGCCTCGCGAAGGTCGGCATCCCGGAAGTTTCCATCGCAGAATCGAAGATGAATCCGGCGTCGGCCGACGGGCTGCCGGCACACTGCATGGTGCGCGGGACCATCGAAAAACGGACCGGGCGCGACGGCCGGCCCTACGGCATCGGCTTCGAGCTGCGCATGCCCGAGAAGTGGGAGCGGCGATTCCTCTTCCAGGGGGGCGGGGGTATGGACGGCACGATACGCCCGGCGCTGGGCTCCTCCTCCGGCGCCGACAAAACTCCCGGGCTGGCCCGCGGCTTCGCCGTCGCTGCCACCGATGCCGGACACCAGGGTTCCGGCCCTAACCCGATGGCCGACGCAAGCTTCGGACGCGACCAGCAGGCGCGCATCGACAACGCCTACCGCTCAATCGAGCGCGTCACCGAAGTCTCCAAAGAACTGGTCCGGCAGTTCTACGGCGAAGCGTGGAAGCATTCCTACATCGCCGGATGCTCCAACGGAGGCCGCCAGGGACTGATGGCGGCGCAGCGCTTCCCGAGAGAGTTCGACGGCGTCGTCTCGGGCGCGCCCGCCTTCCGCGTCACCCGCGCCGCAATCGGCAACGCGTGGGAGACCATCCTGTTTTCGCGCATCGCCCCGCAGGACGCCCAGGGCAATCCCATACTGAGCCGGGCATATTCCGACGCCGACCTGAAGCTGGCGGCCGACGCCATCCTCAAACAGTGCGACGGCCTGGACGGCGCCGGCGACGGCCTGGTGATGAACACCGCGGCATGCAGTTTCGATCCGGTCGTGCTCTCGTGCAGCACCGATAAGACCCCGGCGTGCCTTACGCCGGCACAGGTCGCCATCCTCAAAATGGTGTTCGACGGGCCGAGGAATTCAAAAGGGGAAGAGCTTTACTCCGACTGGCCGTGGGACCCCGGCATCGCCTCGCCGGGCTGGAGGATGCTCAAGCTCGGGACGTCGCAGACCGCCGAGCCCAACTCCGCCGGAGTCACGCTGATGCTCAGCGGATTGAAGGGCTACTTCATGACTCCGTTTGATCCCGATTTCGACCCGATGAAGTTCAATTTTGACCGCGATCCGCCCCGCGTCGAGGAAACCGCCGCGCTGCAGGACCCGACCGGAACGCAGCTGTCGACCTTCATCGAAAGAGGAGGGAAGCTGATCCTGTACCACGGGATGGCCGACCCGTTTTTCTCGGCCAACGACACCATACGCTATTACAAGGCGCTGGTGAAGGATAACGCCGATGCACGGCCCGGACCGGAGTGGGCGAGGCTGTTCCTCGTCCCCGGCATGACGCATTGCGCCGGAGGCGGGCTCGATAATTTCGACGCGCTGACGGCAATCGTGAATTGGGTGGAAAAAGGAGAAGCGCCCGGCCAGCTGCCCGCCACCGGCGCAGCCTTCCCCGGCATCACCCGCCCGTTGTGCCCCTATCCCGCTTATGCGAAACAAGCGGCCGACGGCAATTTCACCTGTGCTGGATTGGGGGACTACCAAGTTATACCCTAATCGGACCGGTCTGGAGACCGGTCCTCACTAAAAGAAGGAATACTAATAATTAAACCAGTCCCTGTACTCGCTTTTCCCGGAATAGATCGTGCTGGCCGGGGACCATGGATAATCTTCAGGCCTTGGTACCAATTCCCACCGAATGGGATTGGCATGGACATAATCCACCAGCCCATCCAGGTCTTTTTCATTCCTGGCTATGCGGTCGAAACATTCTCTTTGCCAAAACGGCCTGCTTGTCCGCTTGCGGATTGCATTGATTCTTCTCGCGGTATATTTTTTCAGGCTTCCCAAAATATCCTCAACCCTGTTGAATTCCAGATAGTCGCACCAGGCGCTTAATTCATCGGTCTTTGGAATAGGCTGGAAAATGATGTGGACATGGTTTGGCATAATGACCCATGCAAGCACAATGCAGTTCCTTTTATGAAGATAAATGATAGCGTCCTGGACTATCTGGAATTCGCGAGCTGTGTGCAGATATTCGGATTTTGGGTGAAGGCTCAAACGGGCATGGTAGATGCATCCGGGGCTTCTGAAGTGGGGCAGTTTGCGTCGATAGTAGTGTCCGGAGGCTGATGGCTTGCTCATACAGCTAATGTTTCGCAAGCGGGCAAATTATTTCACATAATCTGACGGATACGGAAAAAAACAGTGAGGACCGGTCTCCAGAAGGGTCCCTGTAATCCTAAATAGTGAGGACCGATCTCCAGACCGGTCCGATTGGGGGCGTCTGCTGCATGTAAGGGGCGGCCTTCCACCTTCCACCTTCCACAAACCAATCATTCGCCCCTATCAAGAAAGTTCTTGTTTCAGAACTACTGGATTCTAAACTATTGTTTATTCGGCGAAAAAGGGAGGAAATCATGACAAATGCAATCCTGCGATGTCTTGCTTTGGCGGTTGTTTTGATGGCAATTGCATCGCCGGCGATGCCGGGAATCAACGGTCCTGTCCGGATAGACACGGGACTCGTGGAAGGCGTGCCGGGCCGCGATCCCCGGATCAAGGTTTTCCAGGGAATTCTTTACGTGGCGCCTCCGATGGGCGACCTGCACTGGCGTCCGCCGCAGCAGCAGCCCAGGCAGGCCGCTGCGCCCAGCGCTCCTGCCTCGCCCTCCGGGCGCATGAATCCTCCCAAGCCGGACCTGGAGTTCATGGCGCGGTTTGAAGTGACACTCGACGCACCGGTGCTCGAGGTGGGCAAGGTCGCGGGCGTCGGTAACCGGCGCATAATCCCGATTACGGGAGGAAAATTCGAAGGGCCGCGCCTGAAGGGGCAGATCCTCAACAACGGCGCTGACTGGCAGGTGGTCCAGGATGACGGCGTGGCGCGGCTCGATACGCGCTATGCGCTCAAGACGGATGACGGCGCGCTGATATACATACAGACGCGCGGGTTCCGTTACGGGCCGGACGACGTCATGGCGGACATGGCCAGGGGATCCACGGTGGATCCGGAGAAGTATTATTTCAGGGTTTATATACAGTTCGAGACCGGGGATGCCAGGTACGCGTGGCTGAACCGCGCCATGGCTGTCGGCGCCGCCATGCGCCTGCGCAATTCGGTCATATACGACGCATACCTGATTAAGTAATACTTTGAGGATCGGCCTCCAGGACCCATAAATTTCGTGAGGACCGGTCTCCAGACTGGTCCGATTAGGGTATAACTTGATAGTCGCCCAATCGGACCGGTCTGGAGACCGGTCCTCACGAAATAAATGCGGGGAGGCGTTATTATTCGTAGTACGTGGGATCGGTGTTGACCGACCAGAGGTCGTTTTTCTCGCCGGCGAGGTTGCCGACGGCCATCGCGGCGGTGAGCATCGAGTGGTCCTGGTTGTTGTAACGGTGCAGGCCGTTGCGGCCGATCGTCTGAAGGTTGACGAAGACCTCGAGGTATTCGCGGATCGTCTGGACGCGCCGGCGGTACCCGTTGTTATACATCGGGTATGCTTTGGGCTGCCGGTACACGACCCCGTCCTCCACGGCCGACGCCCCGCCCAGCCCCAACACCTCGAGTTCCTTCTTCGCGATGCCGATCAGCTCCGCGTCGGGCAATTTCCAGATCTCGTCGCCTTCCGAACAGAAATATTCCATGCCCAGGCTGGTGCGGCGCGGGTCGGGCACCATGGCGGCGCTCCAGTTCTTGAAGTTCTGGATGCGCCCCACCTTCACATCGGGGCTGTGCACGTAAATCCAGTTGTCGGGGAACAGATTGGGCTTGTTCACGATCAGCCCGACCAGCAGGAACGCGCGGTAGGTGAGACTGCGCGCCGCGTCCAGGACATGCTCAGGAGGAGGGGGATCCAGCAGGAAGACAAGCTCGTCCAGCGGGATGCTCGAGATGAAGCTCGAGCCCGCCAGACTGAAGTCCCTATCGCAATTGCGCACGCTGAGCGCGCGGACCGCGTTGGCGGCGTGCCGTATGCGCACCGCTTCCGAGTTCAGCAGGATGCGGCCGCCTCGCTGTTCGACCTGCTTCCGCATGCTTTCCCACATCATGCCGGGGCCTTCGACCGGGTAGTGGAACTGGCGGACCAGGGTTTTTACCTTCTGCTTGCTTTCTCCCAGGATGGCGTCGCGCAACACACTCTTGAGGTTCAGTCCCTTGATGCGCTGGGCGGCCCAGTCGGCCTGGATCTCACGGCAGGAGATCCCCCAGACTTTTTCCGTGTAGGTCTTGAAAAAGGTGTCATAGAGCCGCCACCCGAAACGGTTGGTGACCCACTGCTCGAAGTTCTCCTCCTGCTCGTGGGGCCGCAGCTTCGCCCGGACATAGCTGGCAAGAATCATCAGGCCTTCCCACACGCCGAGATTCGAGATCGCGTTGAAGAAATTAAGCGGATAGTGGTAGAAGCGCTTTTTGTGGTAGATGCGCGAAACACGCGGCACCTCGATGAAATCGCGCGCCAGCACCTCTTCCCATGTTCGCTGGATGTCCTCGAAGTGCGTGAAAAACCGGTGGCCTCCCATGTCGAAGCGATAGCCGCGGTAGAGCTCCGTGCGCGCGATCCCGCCAACCTTGTCCGACTTTTCGATCAGGACCGGGCTCAGGTTGCGTTTCACGGACTCATAGGCGGCCGTCAGGCCCGCCGGACCGGCGCCGATGATCACAACCGGTGATTGGGATTCCGCTGCCATCGACGATTCTTCCTGCGCCAGATTCCGGTCCTTTGGGTTAATTCACAGGCATCGCAGGGGATTTGACAAGCACGGTGCGGGCAAGCCCTACTGCAAACGCCGTTCCACAACACAGGTAGTAGATACAATGCCATGGAACGGCCATCATCATAAACCAAAATCCGCGTTTGGAAAACAGGAACCGGTAAAGGCGGAAATTCAGCGCAAGAAAGGCGGCGAAAAGGGCCGCAGCAGCCCGAAGAATGCCCGGATCGAAGAAGCCGGTGAAGAGGAGAATGACGAAGGCGAAAACCAGGACGGTGCTCAGCCGGTTCGAGTGTTTGAGGTTCAGATCGTTGATCAGGCTGCGGTCGCGCAGGATCAGCTCCGTCCAGGGAAGCGCCCGGTCGAAAATGTCGGATTTCAACAGCGACAGGGCGCTCCAGCTTTTCAGGTGTTTGCATTGGAGCGATTTTGCCAGACGTATTCTGTGCCCCGACCGTTTCATCCTGTAGCCGAACTCGATGTCTTCGATGCAGGGGCGCCGGTATACTTCGTTGAAGCCGCCCAGGCCGGCGAAAACCTCGCGTCGCACGGCCCCGCAGGCGCCCCAGAATGTCGACGCGTCCTCGCTCGAGGTCTGGTGGACGTAATGATGAAAGAGGTTTCTGTACTGGGAGAGAAAATTCGCGGCGGCGGGCCGGTCGTCGTAGGACCCGAAGACGGCGGACAGGCCCGGGTCCCGGACGAACTCGTCCCGGACAAGGGCGATCGTGTCCGGCGGAAGCGTGACATCGGAATCGACGAAGAATAAAAGATCGCCCCGGGCTTCGCGGGCCCCGATGTTCCTTGCCCGGGCGGGTCCGCCGGCGACGGGGTTGTTGACCAGCCGGAACCCAAATTCATCCGCCAGCCGGCCGATGCCCTCCGCTGCCCCGTCCACGACCACGATGACTTCATCCGGCGAAGGAAAAGTGCGCGCAAGGCTCGCCAGGCATCGGCGCAGAGGCTCGCCCGCCTGGTGGGCCGGCACCACGACACTCATCGATGGTTCCGGACGTTCGTTCATAATTACATTGGTAAAGCCCCGGCTCTGCCGGAGGTGCCTGACTTTCAGCGTTCGTCGGCGTCTTTGTCGGCGTTCGTCCGCGTTAAAAGATTTTTCAGCATGCTGAACTTCCCTACGGTCATCTGTTCCCACGTGACCGCCCTGTTTTTAGGAATGTATCCCAGCGCATACTGCGCGGCGAAGAGCGTGTTCCAGGCGAGGATGCAGGCGGCTGCCAGGCAGACAAGGCGCGCGGCACCGATTTTGTCGGCCTGGTGAATGAGGGCGGTTAATCCCAAGGCCAGCGCAGGGATCGAGCTGATGAGGAGCCTGCCGCCGAACGCGTCGCCGCCCGTCCATCCCCACCAGGATCCGATGACATAAAGCTGGAGAACGAAAATCATGCCCGAAAGGCCGGCGACGGTCCTGTTATTGCGATACAGCAGGAAAATCCCGCCGGCGGCAAACAGGAGCAGCGGGTGCCACAGAAAAAGTCCGTGCTTCGGCGAAAAAAGGATATTGTAGAAATCCGGCGAGAACCAGTCGAAGCTTCCCCCGGCGTTGGGATAGATTCCTCTGGCATGGATTCCCCGCAGGGCCCGCCACACGGCGATCTGCGGCGAAAAAACTATTGCGGCGGCCAGGCCGAAAGCCGCAAGCCCTTTAGCATAGCGGACGATAGCCGCGGCTGCGCGGGGGCGCAGAGCGAGCAAAGCGTCCAGCACCGGCAGGGCCGCCCACATCGCGTCCGGAAGGCGCACGAGGGCAATCAGCCCGGCGGCGGCTCCGAGGCAGATCCACGCGCCGAGCGAGGGCTCGGGCCGATGCCTGAGCCAGAGATACAAAAGAAGGGCGACGGCGAAAAACGAGCAGGCGTGCGACATGGAAGGCTCGACGACCATATAGTAGACCACGTTCGTGCCCAGCCAGGCCAGTATGGCTGCGGCGGCGCTCGCCGGCTTCCCGAAAAACCGCCGGCAGGAGCCGTAGACGAGCAGTACGCCGGCAAATCCGTAGGTGAGGCTGCCGAGCATCGTGGGGACCTGGTAGATGTAGCCTATGCCGTCGAGCGCCACCGCGTATCCCAGCGCTTGGAGCGACAGGGCCAGCACGTGGCCGGCAAGAAAAAAGGGCGCCCAGAGGACGGCGCAGCCGACGGCATATTTGTTGGAATAATGGCCCGAGGGAGAGACGGGTTGACGTCTTAATGTGTCTTCCGGAAGCAGGCCGGCGTATTCGTCCCTGAAATCCAGGTCGTGGTCCAGCAGAAGCGTAGGCAGGTATGCGTAATAGAAGGATCCGTCCGAGCCCGTCAGCTGGCCGTCCAAGCGCGGCATGGGGACGGTCGCAAGGTAGACGCCGACCAGGGAAATGTACATGGCTATGAGGTGCGCGACCGGATGCCGCTCCAGTTGCTTCTTTATATACATTGAACGCTGACCTACGCTGACTTCATCTTGACACACGCTGAAAAAAACAT
>CAYYTC010000140.1:0-7817 GCA_964474425.1 uncultured Acidobacteriota bacterium | reverse complement strand
CTAGAAGAATTATAGTGCCGATTATCAGGTCGCGCAACGGGATTGGGGATAGATTGGGCTTTGTTTATAGCTGTCCGCCAGGTAAATTGTCAGAATGTCAAGAAGCGTTCTCAACGTATTGTTAGCAAAGTCCGTTAGCCAAGGGCTTCTCTCGGAAAGTTAAGCCTGCGTCAATTCAACTGCCAAGCGGGATACGACCCCGATCATTGCGACCAGGACCCAGGCCATCCGTCTGTTATTCTTGATTTAGAAGGAAAACGCCGAAGAGAAATCCCAGCAAGACAAATTGAATCCGTGCAAATTGGTTAAATTCGTGGCTTCAAATTCGTGGCTCTATTTTTCAATCAAATTGTGATGGAACACAAATAGGGTAAGCTCCAGGCGGTTGTAGACGCCGAGCTTGTCGAAGATATTCGTGATGTGGTGTTTAACAGTCTGTTCGCTGATGCCGTACTGGTCCGCGATTTCCTTGTTGAGATGGCCGGATATCACTGCCCGCACGATTTCCTTTTCCCGCCCGGTGAGCCCAAAGTCCTTTTTTTTGCCCTCTTTGGCCGAATCCCTGTAATGCTCCAGAGACTGGGATAAAGTTGCCACGCTGCTTTGGCCGACCCAGTATTTCCCCGCCATAACAGCCTGGATACTCTTGAAGAGCAGGGTGGCCGCCGACTCCTTTAATACCAGGCCTCGAGCCCCCAGTTCGAAAGCCCGCGAAATATCCCGTCCGTCTGCTGCTCCGGACAAAATGATAGACCTCACTGTCGTGCGTGTATCCGCGAGCGATTTCAGTACTTCTAGCCCTGAAAGCTTCGGCATGACAAGATCCAGCAATAGAATATCCGGATTCAGCAGCTCGACCATCCGTAGGATTTCTTCCCCGTCGCCGGCCTCGCCGACAACCTTGAATTGCTTTTCCCCTGCGAATAGAGTTCTCAGGCCATCGCGAAAGATGGTATGGTCATCCGCAATCAAAATCCGCGTAACAGCTGCATTTCGCGTCATATACAGTCTGGAAGGATGAAACCAAGCCCTAATATAATAAATGACTCTCTAAATAATTACGCCCTAGAATATACGAAATTTCACCCGGTTTTGCAAAACTATTGCGGCCATGGATCGGAGGCTGGAATGCTGTGGCTATGTCTTGGAAGAACCATCTGGAAGAGCAACTTCGAGATACGAGCCGGTGCCCGGGATGGATTCGATGGTGACCTCGGCGCGGATCTTCCGGGCGCGCTCCATTATAACGGACGGCCCTTTGCCCGAAGCCAGCAGCTCTTTGTGCGAATATCTTCCGGTGAAGTCGAATCCTCGCCCGTTGTCGACCACGCCGAGCACATAATTCCCGTTGTCGCGGGCCAGGCGGATGAAGACCTCACTCGCTTTGCCATGCTTGCGAATGTTGACCAGGGCTTCCTGCGCGATACGTGCCAGTTCGCAGCAAACTTCAGCCCGAAGCCGTATCTCGTCCACTTCCGGGACGAATCGCGTGACAATCCCGTGCTCGCTTTGAAACCTTACGGCGAGACTGGCCAAAAAGCCGAGCAGATGCTCGGAATCCACCTCCAGGGCTCGCATCTGCTGCGTCAGTTCCCGCAGCGCGGCAATTTCAGCTTGGATATTTGTCTGGATCGCTGCGAGGGAATCGGCGCCTTCCGAAGTTATGGATGCCATAAGCCGGTGCACCTGTTCCAATTGAAGATTGATGGCGGCAAGAGACTGGATGGCCCCGTCATGAATATCGCGGGCAATCTTGCCGATAGCCTCGGCCTCGGCCTCTGTCCGCACCCGGCTGATAAGAAAAAGGTCATCCAGAATTGGCGCCGCCTGGCGCACCGCGCTGTCCACGAAGCGCAATCCGGCCGCGCCGCCGTAAAACTGGAAGGGATCTATGAGGAAAACGCGGATCGAACGCGTGTCCCGCAAAGGCAAGGCAACAGCCAGCAACGTGCGAAACGGGTGCGTAGCGACAAAGGCATCAGGCATCTTGAACCCGGACCTATCCCTGCTCAGCCTTTCGGAATCGAGCAGCAGGCACCTGTAAGTTGGCTGGCGGGCTATGCGGGAGAGTCCCACGCTCCAGCTGGAGGCGGGTGGCTGGAAAAAGTATTGCCCGCGCTGCTGGGGGAGAATTTCGCCGGACTCGAGAGTGGCTTGCGGTCCGGTTATGCGATAAATCGAGCATTGGCTGGTACCGCGGTCATCAATTACCACAAGAGTCTGCAGGGCGCCGAGAAGCGGCATGCCCTCCTTGGCCATGTGATGGAGTGCCTTTTCAAATCCGGTTTCGAGGTCGGTCCCTTGAAGGATGCGCGCTATGGCGCTATTTTCCGCGCGTGTAGCCCGGCTTTCCCCCAAAAGTCCGTACGCAAAAACCAGGGCCAGGCAAAGCAAACCAGCAGGGAAAAACTCAAGTTCGACCACAAAATTCAAGGCATGGGAAATACTGGGATGGTATACGAAATGCGTTAAAAACACCGCCAGCAGTAAGGAGAAAGCCGTCAGCAAGGCCTCCCAGAATCCCCAGCGGGCGCCGCTGCTGGCCATTATGAAGATAACCAGGGCAAAAAATATGGCGGGCCACCCGGTGAGGACCGTCAGCTGGGCAGCCCAGAGGATATCCGCGAAGTGAACCGCCATGTGGTATTTCGGGTTCCAGCGGGGAAAGATGCGGAGCGTCAGAAGAATCAGCAGGCTGTAAATGAAGTATGCCAGCGGAAGCTTCCAGTTAAGCGTGGGATTCCGGTGTGCCATGAGCCAGAAAATGGCAAGCAGGCAGGCCGCGCTGATCAATAGCCTGGCTCTTGCAAGGGCCCACTCGTCACGCCGCACATCCGCGTAATTCCTTGGGGCGCGCAGCCAGTAAAACATTCCTCTGGCCAAGATAGTCCGAAGCATGAGCGGCTAATCCCGTTTGGCGATTTTTGGCGCCATTATAATCCTATAATGTCATAAATTCCATCAGCTTTTCGCGCGATATAGCACTTTAGGGCTATGCGTCCCAATACTGTCGAGCCATTGCGAAAAAAGCAAGTGTAATACATAAGTAATGCCTGTAAGTTGCTTAAATTTAGTTAGAACCTCAAGTAACCAATCGGCAGACAGCATTCCTCCCAAACCAAGGGATCTGTGACTGAATTGGCGGTAGCGCAGATCCCGAACCCTTACTGGTTATATTTATGTTAAAACGACGATCACGGATAGTAAGCTTCCGTTTATCGGATGAAGAATACAAATCGTTGAAAAATGTCAGCGCCTCCTGCGGCGCCCGGAGCGTTTCCGAATTTACACGATCCGTGGCCTGCCACATGAATGAAGGCAATAATGGCGATTCCGCCGATAAACTCGAGGATTCGCTCCGCAGCTTGAATGAAAAGATGGAAATGCTGGACCGGAGAATACGGATGCTGGCGGAGGAGTTGAGGGGAAAAAACGCCACGAATTTCGCGAATTCAAATGCTGATTTAAAGATTGAGGAGCCGCAATAATGAAGGCGATCGCGGGACTGATATTTTGCGCGCTGATTCTGCCTGCAGCTGTTGCCCAGGAAAAAGCAGAGACACCGCTGGATCCGCTGTATGTGATCCAGCCGAACGACCTGCTCGAGATTTTTGTCTGGAAGGAGCCCGACCTTACGCGCGAGGTGCTGGTCCGGCCGGACGGGCGCGTGTCCTTCCCGCTGGTCCAGGATCTGCAGGCTGCGGGGATCACGCCGCCAGAGCTGAAAAAAGCCGTGGAAAGCAGGCTCTCGCAATTTTTAACAACGCCCGAGGTCACCATCATTGTAAAGGCCATCCAAAGCTATAAGATTTATGTTCTTGGGAAAGTGCAGACGCCCGGAGGAATCAGCGTGCCGAAGGCCGTCACTGTGCTACAGGCGCTGGCGCTGGCGGGCGGTTTCGCGGACTACGCCAAGGAACAGGAAATGAAAATCATTCGCAGCATCGGCACGGAGAACCAGGTTTTCGATTTCAATTACCGGGATGTCATTAATAATAGAAATACGGCTCAAAACATTACATTGAGGTCCGGCGATGTCGTTGTCGTCCCATGAAATGCCACGAATTTCACGAATTTTTAAAATTTATATAATTAGTGTAATTAGTGGCGTTTTTTTTCTCGCTGAGCCGGGGTATGCGAAGCGCAAATATGTGATGGGGACGAGTGTGGACTTTATGGCCGGGTTAGGCAACCAGACTGGCCAAAGTAGCTTCAACCTGTCGCGCCTCGAAGAGGGAACCGTCCCCTCCTACGGCGTCTATCCGTCGCTCAGCCTTTCGTCCGAAGGACAGCGTTCCATGATCATTCTCGACTACAGCTTCGTGGGCGAGTATTTCCAGATGTCCCCGGACCTGACGACCACCTCGCACGCCTTCACCGGGAGCTTTGAAGGGCAGCTAAGCAAGACCGTACGCATGAGGCTTTCGGACACCCTCAGCACGGTACCGGATTTTTCCACAATTAACGTGCTGCAAGGTTTCGCGTACACTCCTGATGGATTCCAGTACGCATTCGAGCCGCAGCTTTACGAGAGTTCCAGCATTAGCAACCGGTCCAACTTCGAGCTGGATATAGACATGAGTCCGCAATCGTTTATCACCTTTGCGACGTCCAGTTCCTATCGTAACTACGATGACAGCGTCGCCACAGGCTATTTCAACGATCAGCTGCGGCTTGAAGGAAGTTTCGCTTTTTCGCACCGCACAAGCGCGCGCCAGAGCTGGAGCGCGAGATACAGAATCTGGCGGAACGATTACGAAGGCTACGATGCAACGCGCTCCCATTCAGCGACTCTCAGCCTGTCGCGCGAACTGAGTCCCGGTCTGAACTTGATTCTTGAAGCCGGCCCGTCTTTAACAGAAAGCAATGAGGCGATGGAGTCCTACGCGGGCTATATCGTTTCGGCATCAATGGCAAAACGGACGGAAAGAAATTTGTTCACCGCCGGATATTCCCATCGTCCGGGGGATAGCACGGGCCTGGGTACCTCCTCGGACAGCCACCAGGGAAACCTTGGATTTTCCCGCTCGATCGGGCGCACGGGCTCCATCAATTTCCAGGCTTCGGCGTTCAGGCAAAGCCAGCGTTTGACCGATATATATGATTATTGGGGCGCGCGCGGTTCGCTGGCATTATCGCGGCAATTATGGGAACATTGGACAGTAAGCATCGGCGGCAGCTACATGACATACCTGGGTAGGACAACGAGTACCTATGACGACACCTACAAGCGATTCTACGTGTCCTTCGGCTTCCGCCTCCCCGAGCTCTATCGAGGCCAAAGATAAATCCGTGGCATAAAATCCGTGGCATGCATTTAAAGCATTCTCGCACACCATGAAAAAATCCAGATTAACGAATTTAACTGATTACTTAGCGCTGATCGTCCGGCATCGCTGGTGGGTCATCGGCACAACAGTAGCTCTTTGCGGCCTTACGCTCCTGATCACGCTTCTCATGCCGGAGTCGTTCACTTCCCGGACCATGATCCTGATTCAGCAGCGGGATGTTCCGTCGGATTTTGTCAAGGACCTGATCGGGGGCAGCACGGATGAGCGTCTGAGCTCGATTGAACAAACCATCCTCAGCAGGACGAACCTGCTGAGAATCCTGAGTGAATTTGGCGACCGGATGCTTGAGTTTCGCGACCTCAACGATGAACGTAAGGTGCAAAAACTGCAGAGTCGGATTCAGATTGAATTTCCTTCGGAACGGCGGCAAGGGAGATTTATCCCAACAACCAACATCTTGATCTCCTACCGCGACCGGAACCCCGAGATGGCTCAAAGGATCACCGGCCGGCTTGCGGCGCTTTTTATTGAGCAGGACAGCCGTGCCCGCGAGAGCAAGGTTTTCGGAACGGCGGAGTTTCTGGAGACCGAGTTGCAAAAAGTCGCTGCGCAGCTCCGCCAGTCGGAAGACACTCTAAAGATACTGAAACAACGTAATCGCTATGAAATGCCATCGGAACGTGAGACTAACCTGCGCACGCTGGACCGATTGCAGCTTCAGAAAATCGGCAATCTCGAGGCCGTCGACCGATATGTCACGCAGCAGATGAACCTCGAAAAGCAGATCTCGGAAACGTCTCCCACAATAACCATCAGCCCTCCTGCCGTCACTGAGCCGCCAAGGCCTCCCAATCCTCTGGTTGAGACTTATCGCAGGAAGGAGCAGGAGTATATCGAGCTGAGCGCGAAAGCGAAGCCGGACCACCCGGACGTCCGCCGGCTCAAGGCGGAACTGGACCAGCTTAAAAAGGATATTCCCCCGGAAGACCTGACGGTTGGCGGGAATACACAGCCTGTGCCGGCCCCGGCTTCGCAGCCGAATCCTGTGTATCAGAGTCTAACAGCCCAACTGCGTCAGTTGAAGACGGATATAGAGATCCGGGAACGGGAAAAGCAGTGGATCGAGAATGAGATGGCGAAGTACGACCAGCGGGTCCAGAGCGCGCCCCGTGTGGAGCAGGAGATGGCAGCCATTGCACGAACCAACGAGGAACTAAATCGGCAGTACGAAGACCTGAAAACCAAGCTGGAGGAGGCACGGCTGGCCGGAAGCCTGGAAAGCCGGCAGAAAGGCGAGCAGTTTGCCATTATCGATGCTGCCAACTATCCGATGGAGCCATCTTCCCCCAGTCCGCTGATACTTTTCATGGCAGGCTTTATTGTGAGTATTGCCGGCGGTGTTGCTGTGGCCATCGTGGTCAACATGGTAAATCAGAAGGTCTGGACACACCGCGAACTGGAACGGGCACTGGAAGCCCCGGTTCTTGTCGAAATCCCGTCTATCAGCACCCCCGCGGAAGCACGGAGCGCTCTGCGAAGAAAATTGGCCCATGTTCTCGTGTTTCTGCTGATTTCCGTCTTCTACCTGGGCGGCATCTATTACATGTATGAAAGACAGTCATCTGTTATGCGCCTTCTGGATCCCATAATCGAGAGAATTGCCGAAAGGGCCGCGAAGTAACCATGGCCAATGAATCTCATCTGCTGGTAAGAATCCGCCGCATTCAGGAAGAGCAGCTGACGGGCTTGCTTGAGCTGGAGAAGGATAAAGAAAAGATCGCTGTCTATTTCCGCGACGGTTTGATCGACGGTGCCGGGAGCAACATAGCCCAGTTGCAGCTTGGGAGAATCTTGTCCAAGAGGGGCGTATTGCAGCTGTCAACCATACCAAAGCTGCTGGAGGTCGTGCGCCGGAAACATTTGCCGATCGGGAAAGCCGCCGTCGAGCGCCGGCTGCTCGAGGGGGCCGAGCTGAAGGATGGGGTGCGCGATCAGGTTGTCAAGGCGCTTTCGCACGCGATGAAGCATGAGTTTGCGGTCCGCGCTTTCAAGGACGCCCCGGTCGATCTGTTCATGCCCGCCCGGTTCAACTTCGACCGCCTGGTGCTCGAACTGGCGCGTGAAAACGTCATGCCGCTGCGGCTGGACCCGACCCGCATGATCAGCCTCAACAACGGTCAGAGCCTGTCGCATCTTCCCTGGTATCCCCAGGAACTATCGGTGCTGAGTCAGTTGAAGGCGCCGCGCACGCTTCCGGATCTTGCCATGACGACCGGCATCGAATACTCGCGCCTGACAAAAATCCTGGGAGTATTCAATTCGCTGAGACTCATCAAGCAGGTGGAAGTCCCGGTCAGCGAATCGACGGCGATTATCAAAAGGGAAGGGTTCCCATTCGAGCACCTGACGCCCGAGGTTGAAAACACGAATCTGAGCGAAAAACTGGAAACCTACCACAACGCATCGTCTTTCATCAGCGAGCAGTTCCGGACCTTGAAGGTCCGCTTGGCGGAATTGTCGACGCAT
>CAYYTC010000139.1:0-7984 GCA_964474425.1 uncultured Acidobacteriota bacterium | reverse complement strand
AGCAGCCCCGTGGGGAGACCCACGGGGCTGCTCACGGACTTTGCCGTGGCCGTGGCGCCAGCCGTGACAGATATGGACGCCACCGGCGCAAGAAGTGTACGATTATAGATTCGATGAGAAATCAGTTCTGCTCAAATTGTCCCATAGGAAGCTGAGGGCACATTGAAAGCATTCGACCTATGGTCCGAGAAGCTGCCGTGCAAGGATGAGTTTGTTACCAAGCCCCGATAGGGGCGGAAAGAGAATAGCCAGGGGTGAGCGGAGCGAACCCCTGGTTCCTATGGCGGAAAAAAAAGCCCTGGAAAGGGCGAAAGAACATATTCTATCGCCCTTCCAGGGCTTTTGCCTTTGCTAATTCCTACCAGGGGTTCGCTCCGCTCACCCCTGGCTATTTTCTGCCGGGCCTCCGGCCCCTGGAAACCGAAAGCTGATTTAGACAAGAGTGATGAGAAATTGCTTTATACTGCTTTTAAGCGTTCCATGGATTTTGCCGACGGCTTCGCGGCTGCAGGCTCAGGACCTGAGGGATCCCCGCTTCATGGAGCGGGCTCAGGCCGGATTTACGGATATATATAATTTCGACTATGCCCAGGCCCGGCAGGTTTTCGCTTCCCTGGAGAAGGATTACCCGCAGCACCCCGCTCCCCCTCTGTACCAGGCCTGCATCCTCTGGCTGGAGGAAATGTTTCGCCGCCAGGACCTCTCCCTGAACCGCTTCGTGTATCCATCCTATTTCTCCGTGAAAACCAAACAGGAAATGCCTCCTCAGGAGCGGGACGCTTTTTTCAGGCATATTCAAAAATGCGAAGCCCTGGCCAACACAATCCTGAAAAAGAACAGCCATGATAAAGACAGCCGCTATTTCCTTGGCACATCCTATGGGTTGCGCTCCTCCTTTGCCATCACCATCGACCACAGTCTCCGATCCGCATACAGCAACGGCACAAAGGCGTACGAACTCACCCGGCAGCTGACCCAGGAAGATCCGGATTATTACGACGCTTACCTGACGGTGGGTATTTACGAATACGTCGTCGGAAGCATTCCCTGGTACCTGAAGTGGATGGCCTTCATGGTAGGGGCGCGCGGCGACAAAGAAAAGGGGCTGGAGCATCTGAGGCTGGCTTCCGAAAAAGGCCAGTACGTAAAAAATGAGGCGCTGCTGGTCCAGATGGTATTGAATGTCCGCGAGCATCGCAATGAGCAGGCTTTGCAAATGGCAAACGATCTTAGCCGCAGATTTCCGCGAAACTTTCACTTCGCCCTGAGCGCCGCCCAGATTTCCCGTCTGGCTGGACAGAAGGACCAGGCTGTGGCGATGCTTCTGCAAGTTGAAAAACGGGTCGAGGCCAGGGAACCCAATTTTGACAGAATATCCATCCGGTCCTTCCGGTATGATCTGGCCCGCGAACTGATGGATATGGGGAAACTGGACCCGGCTCAAGAGCGGTTCCTCAAGGCTATCGGCGATCCTCAAACGCCTTCGCGGGAAAAAGCCCTGTCGCACTTGAGGGTGGGGCGGATCCTGGAATGGCGCGGAAAGAGCAGCGAAGCTGTTCAGCAATACCGGACCGTCCTCTCCCTGGCGGATGTCGAAAACTCCCACGACCAGGCCAGGCAGTATCTGAACAAGTTGGGATACAAATACAACTGAACCAAGAAAGATCCCGCGCGGCATCCAACCATGGCAAAAACCTATCCCGAAGGAATTGAGTTGGATGATTGGCTATGCCGGGAATTTAAACACAACCCCTTCGGGGTAGTTCTGCCTGCCTATTGTCTACCCAGGGTAGGCCGCAAAAATCGCGGCCAACCCTGGGCTGTGGAACACAGCCGCTTCGCGGCAGTAATTCCAGCATCCTGCTGCATTATCCAGAAAGTCCTGTTTTCGGCTTGCAGCGCAATCCAATGGAAATGACTGTGCCCATTAATAGGGCATTACAAAAATCGGGAAATGGCTGCCCTGAAAGGGCAGGTTCACACAGCCCAGGGTTGGGCGCCACAAAGCGCCGTCGGCGCTTTGTGGCGCCTACCCTGGGTGTGTAACCGGCGCAATATCTATCCCGAAGGGATTGTGTCCGGTGATTGGCTGGGATGAAACATTCCAAGAGAACCGTTCTATTTGTAATTATTGATGAAATGAAATGGACGAATTTTGATATTCTCGGGCCTTTAATAAAGGACACTCTATGAATAGGCGGATGGCTCATCTGCTGCTGATCGGGATTTTGTTGGGGCCTGCTCTGAATGCAGCCGAGAAAATCGACTCGGACATGAACTGGAAGATCCGCCGGGAGGCTACGGATAATTCCCATATCCTGTCCCTGTTGCATCATCTCACGGATATCCATGGATTGCGCGTGACCGGATCGCCCGGTTTCACAGCAGCCTGCACATGGGCGATGGATCAACTGAAGCAGTGGGGCATGCAGAACGAACACCTCGAGGAGTGGGACTTCGGCCATCCCGGTTGGGGAAGCGACACGCATTCTATCCGTGTGTTGTCTCCTTTCCGGTCCACCGTGAACGCGCGGGCGATCGCATGGACTCCGGGCACCAACGGAACCGTCCGGGCGCCCGTTCTGCAGCTTACGTTCCCCGAAAAACCGACTCAGGAAATACTTGCTGCTTACCTGGATCGCCATCGGGAAAATGTGCGGGGAAAGATCGTTCTTGCAGGCGCCCACAAGGTTATCCCAATTGCATTCAATCCTCCCTCCAAACGGCGCGATGAATCCGAGCTGAGGACGCAATACGACCCGGAAAATCCCGCTCCGGCCGGCCCCCAACAAACGCCCGAACTGCCGGCCGATGGACCCAAAATACTTCAGCAGCGGGAGATTGACGAAAAAATCGACGCTTTCCTGGTTGAAGCGGGCGCTTTGGTCAAAGTGGTCGATGCCGCGCGCGAGCACGGCCAGATAGGTATTTCCGTCAACCGGACCTATAACTGTTCCAGGGCCATTCCCGGCATCGCGATCCGGAACGAGGACTACGGCCGGATCACGCGTACGCTTTCGGATGGGATGCCTGTGCAAATGGAGATCGAGATCGTTAATTCCATTTATGACATCCAGCCTTCTCTGAATGTCGTCGCGGAAATTCCCGGGACCGACAAACAGCAGGAAGTGGTGATGCTGGGGGCGCACATCGACTCATGGCATACGGGTACGGGCGCGACGGACAACGCCTCGGGCGTAGCTGTCATGATGGAATCGATGCGCGTTCTTCAGAAACTCGGCGTCAAGCCCAGGCGCACCATTCGCATTGCATTGTGGGGAGGAGAGGAGCAGGGATTGCTCGGATCTCAGGCCTATGTCAAAGATCATTTCGGGACTTTTGAAGCGCCCAAGCCGGAATTTGACAATTTGTCCGCGTATATAAACCTTGATTCCGGCACGGGCCGCGTACGAGGCGCTTCCGTGTTCGGGCCTCCTTCCGCCGCCGCAATTGTGCGAGAGACGCTGGCTCCGTTCGCAGACATGGGAGTCGTGGGAGCAAATTCCGGAAATGACCGCAACCACCGCGGCACGGACAGCACTTCTTTTAGCTGGGCGGGGCTGGCAGGAATCAATCTGTCCCAGGATCCCCTGGAATATTTCAGCCACTCCTGGCATACGGATTTGGACACCTACGAAAGGGTGCTGGAAGGCGATCTCAAACAATGCGTGATCGCCGCCGCTTCACTGGCTTACCATCTCGCCATGCGCGATGAAAGGGTCCCACGCTTCACCGGCGAAACCATGCCCAAACCCGGTAAGTAGGAACGCCACGCAAGTTTTTAGTGAGGACGGCTCTCCAAAGATTGTCTCAAAACTACTGCCCCGATAGGGGCAGATTCACACAGCCCAGGGTTGGCGGCGCTTTATGCCGCCTACCCTGGGTATCCAACCATGCCATAATCTACCCCGAAGGGGTTGTGTTATGCGATTGGCGTGGATGAGTTATGTAAAGAACCAAAACACAACCCCTTCGGGGTAGCTCTCTCTATCTATCGCCTTCCCAGGGTAGGCCGCAAAATGCGCGGCCAACCCTGGGCTTTGAGACGCTGCCCTTTCAGGGCAGTAGATGTGGTTGCATTTCAGAATTGGCCGTGAATCACACAAACAGTCTCGAGATCCTCGCCAGTATTTTTGAGACGGTCTCTCCAGACCCGTCCGATTAGGCTATATCCGGATATTCGCCCATCGAACCGCTCTGGAGAGCGGTTCTCACGAATAAAAAAGGGAAAGCCATCCTCACTAGTCCGAAGAATCCCGGCCGAGCAGTCGGGTGGCGCGCGCGACGACATTGTCTACGGTGTAGCCGAATTTTTCGAAGACGATCCTGGAGGGCGCCGATGCGCCGAAATGGTCCAGGCCGATTATGTCTCCGGCATCCCCTGTGTACTTGCGCCACCCTTGGGAAACTCCAGCCTCGACTGCCAGCCGCGCCCGCACTGAAGGAGGCAGCACTTCATCCCGGTATTCCCGGGACTGGGCTTCAAAAAGCTCCCAACTGGGCATCGAAACTGTGCGCGCAGCGATACCCTGTTCGGCCAGTCTCTGCTGCGCGGCAAGCGCCAGGCTCACTTCCGATCCGGAGGCAATCAAAATTAAATCGGGCTTCGCCCCCGGCGCCTCCGAGAGAATGTACGCACCCCTGCGCAAGCCTTCGGCCGGCTCCAAAAGCCCCCGGTCGAGGGTGGGGACTTCCTGCCGGGTCAAAACCAAGGCCACCGGGCGGCATCGGCTTTCGACAGCAACGCGCCAGGCTACGGCCGTTTCGTTCGCATCGCAGGGTCGAAGGACCGTCAGACCTGGGATGGTACGCAGCGCAGCCAGTTGCTCGACCGGCTGATGCGTCGGACCGTCTTCGCCCACCCCGACGCTGTCGTGGGTAAAAACATAAATGACGCCCAGACCCATGAGTGCGGCGAGCCGGATGGAAGGGCGCATGTAATCCGAAAAAACAAAAAACGTTGCAGCATAGGGAAGTATCCCGCCGTGCGCCGCCATTCCATTCGCAATGGAGCCCATCGCGTGCTCGCGGACCCCGAAGTGAACGTTGCGCCCCTCGTAGCCCCACGCGCCGCCGATCGATCCCTGCCTGTCCGCGGGCGCATATTGCGGATGCTGGAAATCGCCCCCGCCCTTGATCACCGTGTGCGTCGAAGGGTTCAGGTCCGCGGATCCCCCGATCAGTGAAGGAAGTCCGGCAGCCAGAGCATTGATCACCTTTCCCGAAGCTGCACGCGTTGCCATACCTTTCGCGTCTGCCGGGAATGACGGAATGGCCGCATCCCATTTTTCGGGAAGCTCGCCCCGCATCGTCCGTTGAAATTCCAGGGCAGATTCAGGGAATTCGCGGGAATACTCCGCAAGACGCCGGCTCCATTCGAATTCGAATTTGCGGCCGCGTTCCACGGCCTTGCGGAAGAAGGCAAGCGCCTCATCGGGGATATAAAACAAGGGCTCGACAGGCCATCCCAGATTTTGCTTGGTCAGCTTCACCTCCTCGACGCCCAGCGGGGATCCATGGGATTCAAAGGAATCCTGTTTGTGCGGAGAGCCGTAGCCAATGCGGGTTCGTGCCAGAATCAGCGAAGGCCGGGCGGTTTCGGCCCGGGCAGCATGAATGGAACGCTCGATTGCGCTCAAATCGTTTCCGTCTTCGACCGTAACCGTATGCCATCCGCAAGCTTCGAACCGACGAGCTCTATCCTCGCTAAACGTGATATCGGTTGAAGCTGCCAGCGAAATGCGGTTGTCGTCGTACAGGCAGATCAGTTTGCCGAGCCTCAGGTGCCCCGCCAGGGAAGCCGCTTCATAGGCTACCCCCTCCATGAGGTCGCCATCTCCCGCGATGACATAGGTATGGTGATTGACGACTTCATGGCCCGGCCGGTTATAGCGCTTTGCCAGACAGGCCTCCGCAAGCGCCATCCCCACGGCGTTTGCCAATCCCTGTCCAAGAGGGCCTGTCGTGGTTTCAACGCCGGGTGTCAGGCCGCGTTCCGGATGGCCGGGAGTCAGGCTTCCCCATTGACGGAAATTTTTGATCTGTTCGAGCGGGAGGTCGTACCCCGTCAAGTAGAGCAGGCTGTACAGCAGCATGGATCCGTGGCCGGCGGAAAGGACGAAACGGTCGCGGTCCCACCACTGGGGATTTGCCGGGTTGTGCCTGAGGAATCTCGCCCAGAGAGCATAGGCCATGGGCGCCGCCCCCAGAGGCAATCCCGGGTGCCCGCTGTTTGCCTTCTGAATGGCGTCCACGGACAGGAAACGGATGGAATTTATGCACAATTCGTCCAGAGAAACGGCCTCTGTGGAGAAGGCCGAAGAAATCCTCGAGCTTTCAGTCATGCGAACACCCCGCTAATCGATGAATCTGCCGCTGTTAAAGGACCGAAGACGCGAGCGGGAATGCGATTTTGGATCAAGGCACCCCGAATTAAAGGCAAAATTTAGATTGCCGCGCGCCGGATGTCAAACATTGATTGACGCCTCCAGAAATCATGTTCGCTTAGAACGGAAGTTATCTATAATGGCTCTTCTCAAGGAGACTGCATATGCGCGTCGTGCTCGGTTCCGATCATGCCGGTTTTGAGATGAAAGAAAAGATTGCCGCCCACGTCCGGGAGATGGGACATCAGGTGCTGGATGTCGGCACGACCAGTGATGCGCCCGTGGATTATCCGGACTATGCCGAGGCCGTGGCCATGGCCATTTTGAATCATGAGGCCGACCGGGGGATCCTGGTCTGCGGAAGCGGCGTGGGCGCCGCGGTGGCGGCAAACAAAATACCCGGTATACGGGCGGCGACCTGCCACGACTGCTATTCGGCGCATCAGGGGGTGGAGCACGACGACATAAACATCCTTGTGCTTGGAGCCAGGGTCATTGCGAATGCCCTTGCGTACGACCTGGTCTGGATGTTCCTGGGCGCGCAGTTTTCCGCAGAGGAACGGCATTTGCGCCGGCTGGAAAAAGTGCGGGAACTGGAAAAGAAATACCGCTCCGCCAGCCCCGGCACTCCTGCTTCATGATCCTGTTGACTGAAATATCATGAAGCGATACAATTTCTCTTCATGGCACGTCCTCTGCAAATATATCTGGATGATTCGGAGTTCGAGCGGCTGGAAAAGTGGGCAGATGCGAGGGGATGGACCAAATCCCGCGCCGTTCGCGCTGCGCTCCGCGCGTTGACTCGAACTGAGGGAGAAGATCCTCTTCTCTCCGCCAGCGGGATGATCGATGCTCTTCCGGAGGACCTCAGCGAGCAGTTCGATCGATACTTGCAGAAAACCTATATTGCCGAAAAGAGGTCCGGATATCGCAAGAAACGCAGAAAGTAGCCTTGTGTTCGTCGACAGCAGCGCCTGGATCGCGCTTTTCAGCCGGCGAGACCAGCACCATGCCGAAGCGGACCGCATGTTCCGAGCAGCCGTCGCTTCAAAATGCCGGCTGCTCAGTACGAACCTTGTGCTGGCTGAAATACACCGTTTACTGCTGTTCAGGGCCGGAAGCCGGGCTGCAGCGGCGGCCCTGGAGTCGATCGAGGCCAGTCCGCTGGTCAAAATCGAGTTCGCCGGCCTTTCTCATCACAGCGCGGCAAAAAACTGGATGGAAAAGCTGGCGGATCACGCCATTTCCTATACCGATGCCGTCAGCTTTGCCGCAATGGAATCCGCACAATGCCTGCAGGTCATGACTTTCGATCACCACTTCCGCCTGGCAGGCTTCGATGTATTTGCATGAGGCCGGATATTCCCTATGGAATATCAATGAGCCTCGCTCAGCGTTCATCAGCGCATTTTTCAGCGTCCGTCGGCGTTATTTGATCCTGCAGCCACGCCCCGCCCCGATTCCCTCGGCGGAGCTCAACCACTACCGGCTAAAGCCGGTAGAATCCTTTGCGACTGAAAGTCGCTGGCGGCGAAAGCCTCCTGAGGCCCGAAGGGCCGGCAGTGAATAGGCCCGGCCGTCAGAGGCTGTCCAACGGT
>CAYYTC010000138.1:0-8526 GCA_964474425.1 uncultured Acidobacteriota bacterium | reverse complement strand
GGATATCGCGGACTCGTCTCCACCAAAAACGAATGGTCGGTTCTCGGTTGCTTTTCCGGCCAGGTGTTTTATGCCGAGATTTGGCCTGAAGACGGAAAAGAAAAAGCAAACTTGAGCTTTCTCATCAGCGAACAAACTTATGGAACGGGAAGCACCCATTCCATGAACTAAGGACCTGCGCAAAAATAACTTCACATTCTGCTGCCGGCTATCCGGTTGGACGCGGTGCGAAAAAGTTGCATGGAGAGTCGCAAATCTGAAAGCCGGCGGCCCTACGGGGCTCGGCATCGGGCGGGCATCCGCGACTTCGCCGCTCCTCGGCGATGTCCCCCATCGCCTGCGTCGCGGCGCCTTGCATCGGCCCTCCCGGATCTCCCGACAAGGTCCGCGGCCTGATCCGGGTCGTTGCCGTTCGCAGATGATTGTAAATCGGAAGTCAAACTGATATAAGCGTGGTATTCAACGCGAAGCTTACCGCAAGGGAGGATCGCCCATGTTCAAAGGCCAGCAAGCGCAAACCAGAAAGAGCAGCAGGAAAATCGGCGTCCGGGGGAAACTGAGCAGGCGGGATTTCGTGGTCAGCGGCGGAACCGTCCTCGCAGGAAGCTCGTTGGCCGCCTCGAGCGGCGCAGCCCTGTCGGAATCCGCCGCCGCGGCGGAGAAAAGCGCCTATCCGCTGTCGACCGGCTACCTTGTTTACGACAGCCGGCAATGTTCCGGATGTCAGAGCTGCATGCTTTCCTGCTCGCTGGTTCACGAGGGCGCAGCCAGTACGTCCCTTGCGAGAATCCAGGTCAGCCGGGCGGTTCTGAATCGCTACCCCTACGATATTCAAATCTCCGTGTGCCGGCAATGTCCGGAACCCCTGTGCGTCAAGAACTGCCCCGTGGACGCCTGCCATATCAGCGCCGCGAACGGCAACGTGCGCATGATAGACGCAAAGAAGTGCATCGGCTGCCAGACCTGCCTCCGGTCCTGTCCATACAGCCCGCGCCGGACTGTCTGGGATCCCGAAGCTAAAAAGGCGGCCAAATGCGACCTGTGCGCGGATGCCCCCTATTTCAGTAAAAAGGGCGGGCCGTCGGGCAGCCAGGCCTGCGTCACCGCCTGCCCGATGGGCGCCCTGAAGCTGGTCGCCGAACTTCCCTCCCAAACGGACATCGGCGGGTACGACGTCAATCTGGCCCCGCCGCCCAAGCCCAAGAGTAGTCCGGGTGCACCTCCAGAAGGAGGCCCCGCGCCGAAGTCCCAGGATGCGCCTCAGGCCAAACCGATCTGACGAAGGGAGACAAAAAGCAATGGCTACACCGGGATATGCAGGCAAAATTCTCAGAGTCAATCTTACGACCCGACAGGTCGGCTCCATCGACACCGCTAAATACGAGGATTACTGGGGCGGCTACGGCATGGGGACGGCCATCTTCTGGGATCTCTGCGTGGCGCCCGGGGAATGGGATCTCCAGGACCCGTTCGATCCCAGAAACATTGTTTGCCTTATGACGGGCCCCCTGGCGGCCACCGGCCTGCCTTTTGCCGCCAGAACGAACGTTTCCGGCCTCGCCCCGCAGCCTTGGCCGGTCTGCTGGTTTTCCCGCAGCAATTTCGGCGGAAGCTTCTCCACCATGCTCAAACTTGCGGGCTGGGACGGAATCGTGATCGAGGGAAAGGCCGACGTCCCCGTTTACATCAACATCATCGACGACAAGGTCGAACTGGAGGATGCCAAATCCCTGTGGGGGCTTTCAACCTGGGATACGCAGGAGGAAATCTGGCGCCTGCACAGTCAGCGGTCCCGCGTCCGATACGGCTCCGAATGGCAGAAGCTGGACAGGGGCTACTCGACGCTGCGCCCGTCCATCGTCACGATAGGACCGGCAGGTGAAAACAAAACACGAATCGGTTCGCTCATTCATGCCGGCGGATCCGGAGCGGGCCAGGGCGGATTCGGCGGCGTTTTCGGGTCGAAAAATCTCAAGGCGGTCGCCGTGCTTGGAACCGGGCGGATCAGGCTTGCCGATCCGGCCGGCGTCAGGGACGCCCGGGAATGGTATACGAACACTTATGGAGGCCGCCCCAACGCCACGGGGGCCTCCGCCTGTGTGGGATGCAACCGGAGCTGCCATACGCGAAACGCTCTCTTCGGCATGGATTCCGACGGATGCATGGAATCCGTCTGGTACAACCTTCCCTCCCCCCCATTCAAGCGGACCGCGCGCAGCGACGCTCTGAAGGCCGCCGACATCGCTCAGCGGTACGGCATCAACGCCTTCGACATCTGCTTCGGCGGACCCATGGCGTTCGCCAGCCCTAAGGACCACCCGATTCAGCCCGCCGTTCCCGCCTCGACCGGAGCCGGCTGGTACATGAAGCAACTGTACGACAAGGGCATTATCGGCCCGGGAAAGCCCATCGATACCGCGCCTCTGCCGATGGAAATGTACGACCAGGTCGAATTCGCCGAAGCGTACGTGATCGCCATCTGCAAACGCGCCGGGATCGGCGATCTTCTAGCCGAGGGAGTAGCCCGTTTCTGCGAGAAGGCCGGCCGGCTGGAGGATCTCGACACGATCCTGCGGCTGCCCGCGTGGGGATTCGTGGATCACTGGACCATGCCTCCCGTCGAATGGGCGTACGGGAACCTGATGGACTCGAGGGACATCAACAACCACGACATGTCGCTCGGCCCGAGCAAAAAGATGACCTGTGAGGAATTCGTGAAGGTGACCGCCAGCGGAGCGCTGCCTTACGCGGACGACCCGTTCATGTTCGATTACAGCTGGAACACCGACCAGGCCTACCGGACAGGAGTCTATTCGGACCATAAAGCCAAGTTCGTGGCCTGGCGCCAGAACTACGCCATGTTTTTCAAGGAATCCGTCCTGCTGTGCGATTGGGCGTTCGCGAACCTCAATAGCCAGGCGACTCCCGATGGAAAGGGGGCGACGCCGGTGGCCGAACCACGATTCCTGAGGGCCGTCACCGGCAGGGATTTCCGGTTCACCGACGGCATCGAAATCGGACGCAGGATCTGGAACATCAAGCGTGCCATCTTCGCGCTTCAGGGCCGGCACCGGAATATGGAAAAATTCGGCGGGTTCATGTGCCGCCCAGGCGCCTCCTCGGCCGCCCTGGGAGGCACTCTTCCCGTCTATGACGGATCCAGATGGGAGTGGAAAAAATGCACCGACCTATACCTCGACGAACAGGGCGTGGAGCAATGGAAAACCGCTTTTTACAGTTTCGAGGGCTGGGATCCGAAAACAGGGTATCCGACGCGGAGGACTCTCGAGGCGCTCGGCCTGAAACACGTGGCCGATGTGCTTGAGGCGAAGGGCAAACTGGGATCTGCCTGATCTCCGCGAATTTCCGATGCGGATTTCGGAGCCTCGAGGCGAATGAAATCGGCGGCATTTTTTGCCCGACGCCAACCATCGACGCCAGCCTGTTCATCCCTATCGATCGCTGATCCTGCTGAAGTTTCAGCGGATACAGAGAGGGGCCCTGCCATTCGCAAGCCGTCGGCTTATTCCTATTTCCAATCTTCAATCGGCTTGCGCCGACTGGATGATCGGATCGTTTTCAATTCAAATTTGGGTAAACCGCCGCCTGGCGACGAAACATTCTGAAAAATGCGGGTTGGCGGGCGATGCGGCTGAACAGGATGTTGAGTCCCACCCTCCCCTTTTGCCGCAGGCCGTCCCAGGAACGAATGCGGGCAAGCGATTCAAGCAAATATGAAGGCCTGCGGTAATATGCACGATAGGCGTACCGGAATAAAGACTCCAGACGCTCGGTAGTAACGGGACCCTGACGGCTCCGATAAATGAAGGATGTCCCAAGCATCTTTCCTGTGCGTTCACCAGCATTCACGTAAAAATTATTGTCTGTGGTATGCCCGAATGGTTTTTCTTAAAAGTGATCGAAAGCAGGATCGATGGTGTTTAAGTCTGGCTCCTCAGGTAGGACTATACTTAGCGTCTAACCGCGTCTGGCAAAATCTATCAAACCCTCATCAATACAGGCGATATACGAATTTGCTTGTCTAGCGTCGTCTAATGAAATATGCTGACACCCACCATTTAATGGTGGGCGAGATGGTAGGTAACGAGTTCTAATCCCTGAGGGGGACACCAATGAAAAAACACCCCGAGAAGGCATTGAGTCCGGCGGCAATTCGCAATGCGAAGCCGGGAAAATATGCGGATGGAAATGGGCTGTATCTCGTGGTCGATGACTCGGGCGCAAAGCGCTGGAGCCTTCGAACTGTAATAAAAGGGAAGCGCTGCGAGTTGGGATTGGGTGGACTTTCACTAACGTCATTGGCAGAGGCGCGGGAGGAAGCCGCGAGACTCCGCAAGATGGCACGTAGAGGTGGAGATCCACTAGCAGAGCGGCGTCAGGAGCAGCGTGTAGTTCCGACATTCGAGCAGGCGGCGCGGGAAGCGCATGGTGCCAGGGCGGGAACATTCAAAGAGCGTCACTCGAAAATGTGGCTATCGACTCTAGAGGATTATGTGTTCCCGGTCTTCGGGAACCGATCCATAGACACCATTGATTCGGCCGACGTGCTGAAGGCGCTGTCTCCGATCTGGACAGCGAAGCCAGAAACAGCGCGGCGCGTAAAACAGAGAATGCGGGCCATTTTCCTATACGCCAAGGCAAAAGGCTGGCGATCCGCTGACAATCCCGTGGAGGGCATCACGGAGGTACTTCCAAGACTCAATGGAAACGTGAAGCACCATTCGGCGCTGAAATATAGTGACGTGCCAGATTTCATCGGAACACTGAAGGGCGCAGACACGGCGCATTCGATAAAACTGGCTTTTGAATTTCTGATTCTGACTGTGATGAGGACAACGGAAGTCCTATTCGCCAAATGGGACGAAGTTGATTTTGACTCCAGAACCTGGACCGTTCCCGCTGAGCGGATGAAGATGAAGAAAGAGCATCGAGTTCCGCTTTCTAATCGCTGCATAGACATCCTGAATGCTGCGAAAGAGATTTCTGGAGGTGGGGAATACATCTTCCCAGGGAGATCGGGAAATAAGCCATTCAGCAACATGGCTTTTTTGATGGCACTTCGGCGCATGGGGCGCAGCGATATCACGCCGCATGGTTTCCGATCGACATTTCGGGATTGGGCAGAAGAAAAGACTACCTATCAGCGAAGTGTTGTTGAAGCATCTCTGGCGCACACGGTCGAAAACAAGGTGGAAGCGGCGTATCTTAGAACGGACTTGTTCGATAAGCGCCGAAGATTGATGGATTCCTGGGCTGCATACGCAACGTCACAACCCAGTCAAAAAGTAGTCAGAATGCGGGAGGCATAATGCGAACCGAAGAGGAACATACTGGAATCTTTATTCATAGGACTGCCATCACGGAGACCTGGAAAGAAATAGAAGCGGCAATGGAGGCTTTGACTCACCAGACCATCTTGGATGAATTTGAAAAATGGGAACGCGTGGCGCGTCAGATTCTCCGTGAGCGCGGGTTTGCAAAATTTCCGTGCAACGTCCCAAAATCAGCGCCAGTGCTGGCCAGAGACGCCCATAGTCTCATGTATGAAATCATCATTACACGAGACTGCATCAAAAATAATGATGCTCTTTGGGCGGCCGCGTCTGCATTCCGCGCAGGACACATAGCAACGCGCATTATGGTTCGTCCTGCGGAAAAATCCGCTGTCACCGGGAGCAAGTCTCGCGCATACATGGCGAAGTTGCGAGAAGCCCGAAACAAAAAAGTAGCTGCCAAACACGATAAAATAATAAGTCTATTCAATGAGCTTAGGAATCAGTATGAACCGACCGAAATTCCAAGCGACAAGAAAATTATGCGGGACGTATCCGCTTCGCTACGCGTGAAGTTTAAGACCGTGGAATCCGCTATATACAGAGCCCGTCAAAAGTCCGCAAAATAATTTTACCTGCAACTATATAGTCCAGCAAAAAACCGGCGTTATACCTTGTGTATCTAACGAGGTATAGCGATGAATCGGGAAAACCCAGCAAGCCTACCACTGATCGGATACGTCAGAATTCCAACTATTCTCGCGGTCTATCCGGTATCCAAGGCAACGTGGTGGAACATGGTCAGGGATGGCCGTGCTCCCAAACCCGTGAAACTGGGACCGCGCATCACGGCGTGGAAAGCATCTGAAATCCGCGAAATGCTGGAGCGTGCATGATAGACCGCGCCGCGCTTCCATCGATATCAAACATCCTGGCCGAACTGGGCATCAGTCCTAATCGACACGGCCGGACCAAGTGTCCAATCCATGGCGGGGACAACCGTCAGGCATTCAGTTACAACGATGACAAAGGAGTCTGGTACTGCTTCCGCTGCGGATTCGGCGGCGATGCAATTGACCTGGTGAAGCGTGCGATGGATACGGACTTCATTGGCGCTCTGCGCTGGCTTGGACTTGAGCCTGGAATTATGAAGGCTCCAGATCCGGTAATCGTCCGGCAACGGAGAATCCGCCAGGGACTCAAAAGCTGGGCGCACAAGTTACAGCGCAAACTTCGAGACGAATTCTATCTTCGGTCAAAGATCGAATATCACGGCAAGCGCCGTCTCCAGAAAAGTTCTGATGACAGCATTGGGTGGGAGCTGCTTTCCATTGCATACAAGGGAATCCCGCTGTGCGAGCTGGAGTGCTGGCTCGATCTATTGAACGGTACGGAAGAACAGCAGATCAAGGCATACAAGTTATGGAGAACAGCAGCATGACGGCAACGGCGGCAGATCCATATGCAGATCTTAGTGACGAAGATTACAAGCGGCTGGAGCGGGAGGCAATCCAGGCGGAATCCGAGAGTGGACGCTTCAAGC
Organism: uncultured Acidobacteriota bacterium; assembly: GCA_964474425.1. GTDB lineage: Bacteria > Acidobacteriota > UBA6911 > UBA6911 > UBA6911 > UBA6911. The sequence continues at coordinate 1,689 of CAYYTC010000138.1, read as the reverse complement.
TATTCACGGAAAAGCCGAAGGAACGCAATATCGCTGCAGAAGTGAGGGAATACATCGGAACGCTGACGGGCTCCTTTACCACGCGCCAGCTATATTCCGATCTAGGCATCCTTGATCGCACTGACAAGGCCACGGCGCGGAAAGCGCTTGAGAGAATTCGGGGAACGCTGATAGAGCCCGAGGGAGAGCAGGCGGGAAGCTACCGCGTCATACTGGATCGACTTCAGGAAATGGACCTGGAGAACCTGTGCCTTGATCCTCTGGACATATGGCTTCCACTGGATCTACACAACTACGTTTCTGTGATGCCAGGAAATCTTATGGTCGTGGCCGGAGGTCCTGACGCGGGCAAAAGTGCGTTTTTGCTGAACACTATCAAACGTAACGTGGACAGGTGGCGGTGCCATTACTTCAACTCCGAAATGGACCCGGAAGAATTACGCATTCGCCTGGACCTGTTCAATGATTTCCCTCGCCAGCATAAAAACTTCCACGCCTATCAGCGCTCAACTGATTTTCATGATGTTATCAGGCAGGGGAAATATGTTCTGAACCTTATCGACTACCTAGAGTTGACGGAGGATTTTTACAAAGTCTCGAAGCTCATGTCTGATATCCACCGAAATCTAAATGGCGCGGTTGCCATAGTTGCGATTCAAACCAAAACAGGAACGGATCTGCCATTGGGCGGACAGAGGGCTTTAGAAAAAGCGAGACTCGCAATATCGCTCAAAGCGGGAAACCGGACTGAACCCAATATGGCAACGATTCTAAAGTGCAAGCTGCGGAAAACTACGCACAGCATGAACACCAGAACGAGATCATACAAGCTGATCCAGGGGAGTGAGTTTCGCTGTGAATCACCAGACTGGACATAAAAATATGGAGCAGAATGTCACAGTTAGTCGCGCATGTCACAGAATGTCACGGGTGTCACACCATGTCTCCGCTGTGACTGGCATTTGTCACCAGAATGTCGCGCATGTCACAGCCATTTCCCCACAAACGATTGAAAACAAAGGATCGGGTCCCAGAATGTCACAATCGGGCTGTGACTCCCTCTATAAAAAACAAACGCGTATAAGAAATAACGCACGCGCTGGAGGGCGCGTGCGAGTGCGGCGCGTGCTGTGGAGACGCGAAAAGATAGTAGTCTACCAGGACACCACGGGACGGTACTGGTGGGCGGATCTAAGCGCGAAGAAACAGCGTCCTGCCGTGGTGAGGGCATATGCCTAGGCATCCCTTCTACAACACGCGAACCTGGAAGTATCTGCGGAAGGTGAAGTTGGTCACTGATCCCTTGTGTGAGGACTGCAAGGTGAAGCTGGCAACGGACGTTCACCACGTCAAGGCAATCAACGCGGGCGGAAGTAAGACAGACCTTTCCAACATGGCTGCGCTCTGCCACCAATGTCACTCGAAGCGGACCCTATATGAACGATTCAGAATAGATCGGATTCCCGTCAAAGGATGCCGTGCTGACGGTACACCATTAGATCCAGAGCATCCATGGAATAGGGATACATCGGTACAGGGGGGACGGAAGATCGTGGCTCCTGGACCATTTAAACGCCAATCAGAAGACGATTCAGAGGAAAAAACTTGCTGTATCTGAAAGCGGAAGACCGGGCCGCTGTCGCAAAAGAGACTTAGTTTATGGGATTGAGAGGAATTGGAGCTAAACCA
>CAYYTC010000137.1:0-8765 GCA_964474425.1 uncultured Acidobacteriota bacterium | reverse complement strand
AGCAGCCCCGTGGGGAGACCCACGGGGCTGCTCACGGACTTTGCCGTGGCCGTGAGAAAGATCCATGCAAGAACCGCCAGCGCCAGGATAAGATAGTATCTGGGATGGACCGATACCAGAAAACCTTCAACGCGATAATAAGCGCTGGCTAAGGCCGCAGAAATCGATTGAAGCGCGCCGTATTCCACAAGGGTCTGAGCGATCATAGGAAGACGCCCCGGTATGGATTCATGCCTATTTTAACTCCGGAATGGGGGGAAGAAATCTTTTTTGGCAAAATGGGGTGATCCTTGAAGCGTGCAATCTATAATGTATTCATACATTGACTGAGTCTGTCTGAATGCGGGGATGGTTTTGTTCCATGGGCAAATCCCGGGCTGGCCGGGATGCCGACCGGCTCAAGATGAGCGCGGAGAAGGAAATATGAAATTTGAGTTTAACCACAACAGCATTAACGTCCTGGACCTTGAAAAAAGCCTGAAGTTCTATCGCGACGCGCTGGGCCTCGTCGAAACGCGGCGCAGGGACGCCGCCGACCAGAGCTTCACACTCGTATTCCTCGGCGACGAAAAGACCGCACACAGGCTGGAGCTGACCTGGCTCAGGGACCGAAAGGAGCCCTATAACCTGGGAGATAACGAATTCCACCTTGCGCTGGCCGCCGATGACTACAACGCCGCCTTTGCCCGTCACAAGGAAATGGGCTGCGTCTGCTATGAAAATCCGGGGATGGGCATCTACTTCATCGAAGATCCCGACGGATACTGGATCGAAATCATTCCGGGGAGGAAGTGACAGCGCGGTTGCCTCCCGGGGGATTCTCCGGGACGGCAATTGCCGGAAGCATGCGGTGCGGGCTGGAAACCTTCCGGACGCCTGGGGAGCCCCAAATCCCGGGCGTTATCCAATATAACTTCTGTTTCTTCTTAGGCCGCTTTTGGATCGCGCGGTAATGGGAAAGATGCTGCAAATGCATCCGCATGGCGGGCCGGATGCGATGGGCAGCGTCTCCGGCCCGACCGGAAATTAGACATGTCCGTCGCCGTAATCGTTATGATAAAGTCTTCCCTGCTGCATCGGATGTTTCGGCCGCGCAGCCGGGATTTCGCGGCGGTCCCGATCATTGTGGGAACATGGATTCCTGCCGAATGCTGCCGCAACGCAGGGAGCCTTGCGGCCGCTTTGAATTGTTTGCGGGTTACAGGGAGATCGAATCGGGATGGAAGAACAGAAGCGAGGCGTCTGGGCTTATAGGAAAACGGCGAACTGCATGGTTGTTGATTTGCAGGCCGGCGCGGACTATGAAACGGCGGCAGCCGACCTGGCCGAACTATGCGATCTTGTTTCATGGGATGAGGATACGCGCGTGGTTGTGCTCATCTTTGGCGGCGAACTTCCCGGCCGCCTGGCTGCACCCGTTGCCGGGCTCAAGACGCCGGTGATCGCGGCCATCCGGGGCGACGCCATCGGTCCCGCTCTCGAACTGGCCCTTGCGTGCGACCTCAGGATCGGGACTGAAAACGCCCGTTTTGGGCTTTCGCAGATACGGTCCGGCCATCTGCCTGGCGACGGCGGTACCCAGCGGCTTCCGCGCCTGATAGGGCTGGGGAAGGCGCTGGAGATGATAATTACCGGGGATGCCATCGATGCCGGGGAAGCTCACAGGATAGGACTGCTTCACAGGGTCGTCGCCCCCGATGCACTGCTCGACACCGCCATGGAGATGGCCGCGGAAATGGCGCTGAAGTCGCCCCTCTCTCTGCGCTTTGCCAAGGAAGCCGTTTGCAGCGGTATGGACCTTGCCCTGGATCAGGGCGTAAACCTGGAGATGGATCTATACCTGATTCTGTTCAGCACCCGCGACCGTGTTGAGGGAATTACGGCATTCAAGGAAAAACGAAAGCCTGTTTTTGATGGAAACTGAACGCCATGGCCGACGGATTTGAGACTATTCTATTTGAGAAAAGCGGCGCCGTTGCGTATGTGACGCTAAACCGTCCAAAGGCTTTGAATGCATACAACATTCAAATGCGCGATGACCTGTATGAGGTTCTGAGCGCCATAAAAATCGATGATGAAGTTCGCGCTGTTGTATTCAAGGGCGCAGGCGACAAGGCGTTTTGCGCCGGCGCCGATCTGAAGGAATTCCTGACGGCGCCTTCCGCAACCAAGGCGCGAGACATCCGTGCCCTGCGGAATCTTTGGGGGCTTTTTTTAGCCATGCCTCAGCCCCTGATTGCAGCTCTGCACGGATACGTGCTCGGCTCGGGAATAGAGATTGCCCTATACTGCGATCTTCGCATTGCCTCGGAAGACGTTGTTTTTGGACTGCCGGAAGTCGGGCTGGGCATCCTGCCCGCCGCGGGTGGGACGCAGACGCTTCCGCGGACTGTCGGACTGGCAGTGGCCTTTGATATGCTTTTAACCGGGCGCCGCTTGGATAGCCGCGAAGCCCTGGAAAAAGGACTGGTCAATCAGGTCGTACGCCGGGAACAGCTTCTGGCGGCGGCTGATGATATCGCGCGCAGAATAGCCTCGCGGGATCCGGTTGCGGTGAGAAATGCCAAGCAGGCGGTCCGTCGAGGGATGGACATGCCGCTCGACCAGGGTTTGGCGCTCGAATCGAGGCTTGCGGCGAAGACAAGAGGGGAAGCTTGATGGTTTTCGAAATACGGATTTATTGAGGGAATCGCACGCATGGATAAAGTGGCTAAAGATATGGAAGCCGCCCTGTCGGGTATCAGGGACGGGGCGATGATTGCAGTCGGCGGATTTTTTGCCGCCGGCGTGCCGAGAATGCTGCTCCGGGCTCTGATCCGGAGAGGCGTGAAGGATTTGACCCTGGCCTGCGGGTCGGGCCCGTTGCTGGGCGCCAAAGACGAGCTGAACGCTATGCTGGAGAACAACCAAATCAGGAAGCTTATCGATTCCTATGGATTGTTCCGATCCGCCACCAAAGGCGGCCAGCACCTTCTGGAGCAAAAGGTGCGCGCGGGGGAGATCGAACTGGAGGTGTACCCCATGGGCACGCTCTGTGAAAAATACCGTATGGCGGGCGCCGGCATCCCGGCATTTTTTGTTCCTGTGGGCGCGGGCGCCATGGTGGAGGAAACCACCATCACCAACATCGAGGCAAACCGCAAAAAGAGGGAGACGCGCGTCTTCGACGGGCAAACCTGCGTTCTCGAATATGCTCTGAAACCGGATTTTGCATTTGTTCATGCTCATACGGGCGATGAGGAGGGAAACCTCCGGTACCGCAAAACGGCCCGAAATTTCAATCACGTCATGGCGATGGCTGCCCGGGAGACGATCGCCGAGGTCGAAAACCTCGTGCCCTCAGGAGACCTTGACCCGGAGACAGTCCACACTCCAGGCATCTTTGTCCAAAAGGTGGTCAAAGTGCCCCGGATCACGTTTGACATCACGAATCTCTGATAATTCACAAGGAGAATGAAGTTGAAGAAATATGAAGGGCTTCCCCGGGAAATTATTGCATTGAGAGTGAGCAAGGAAATCGAGGAAAATTCCTATGTAAATCTGGGCATCGGGATTCCCACTCTCGTGAGCAACTGGCTGGAAGGCAGAGACGTTATTCTGCAATCGGAAATCGGGATGCTGAAAACCGGAAGCCTTGCTGAGGGAGATGCTGTCGACCAGGATCTCATTAACGCCAGTTGCCAGCCTGTCCTGGAGGCGAAGGGCACGGTCTATTTCGACATCTGCGAGTCTTTCGCCATGATCCGGGGAGGGCACGTGGATGTTACGGTCATGGGAGCATTCCAGGTCAACGAATCGGGCGATTTCGCTTCGTGGCTGAATCCCTCCAGGGGATTGAACGGCGTCGGGAACATCGGGGGATCGATGGATCTTGCGGTGGGTGCCAAAAAGCTTTTCGTCGCGATGGAACATACCACGAACGACGGCTCGCCCAAAATAGTCCGCGAACTGACCTATGCTGCTACGGCAAGAAAAAAGGTGAACATGATTTTTACGGACCTCGCCGTAATCGAGGTTACCGAAAAGGGACTGTTGTTGAAGGAAATTTACCCGGGTCTCACTGCCGAGGACATTCAATCGGTTACCGAACCGAAGCTGCTTGTCGCCCGGGACCTGAAGGAGATCGAGTTGTAAGACAGCTGCGGATCGGCGCAATCATCCGATTATCAGAGAGAGGGAAAAATGGCGAACCAGGTAGGCAAACGGTACAAATGCGCGAAGTGCGGGGCCGAAGTGATCGTTACCCGCGCCGGGAACGGAACGGTTCACTGCTGCGGCCAACCGATGGAACTGAAAAAATAGCTTTTCGGAAGGTGGAATGGTATGAGTCAGCTTGGAAAGAGATATAAGTGCGAAATCTGCGGCACGGAGGTCCTGTGCACGAAAGCCGGTGAGGGCGTCTTCGTGTGTTGTGAAAAAGAGATGAAACTGCAGGAGCCGAGGCCGCTGCCTTCATCCGACTAAAAAGATGCCGCAAATTTCCAGGAACCATCCGGGCCGAATTCCTGAAAGTCGTGGCAGGTTTTATCGGGTAGGGCTCAGCCACCATTGGAGAACCGGCAGGCCGTAAAAGAGGCAGAATGCAGTGCCAATGCCGAGAAAAACCCCGAAAGCAAGCTTGGTTTGAAGAGACATGCTGCGGAAGAGCATGAGGAAAATCCCGACCAGGCTTCCCAGTAAGGACCCGACAAAAATCGTCAGCAGGGCGAAGCCCCAGCCGAGGAAGGCGCCCACCATCGCCATCATCTTGACGTCCCCCATCCCGAGCCCCTGTTTCCTGCGGACTTTTTCGTAAAAGAACGCCACAACCAGCAGGGACCCGCCCCCGACAACCGCCCCCAGCACAGAACCTGTCCATGAAAGGATCCGTTCGGGATTTCCCGGCCAGAGCAGCGAGGCCGCTTTTGCCGATAACAGGTCGCCGTAGAAATACTGCGCCTGGAAAGGACTCAGCAATATTCCGGCTGCCGCGCCGGGCAAAGTCAAAATGTTCGGAAGGATCCGATGGTGGAAATCCACAAAAATAAGAATTATCACCACGCAAAGCAGAAGCGTGTTCACGAATGTCGGCGGCGAAAAATTCCATTCCAGCGCACACCCCAGGAAGGCCAGGGCGGTCAACAGTTCGACCAGCGGATACTGGAAAGAGATGCGCGCGCCGCAGGAACGGCACTTCCCGCGCAACAGGAGGAACGAAATCACCGGCACATTGTCGTAAAACCGTATCGGCTTTCCGCAATGCGGGCAATGCGAACCCGGGAAAACCACCGATTTCCTCAAAGGGATCCGGCAGATGCAAACATTGAGGAAGCTCCCGATCACAAGCCCGAACACCGCATATACCCAGGGATTCATAAGCATGGCATTATCTTAAACGATGATCGGGAGATTTCCGGAAGGAAATATGAAAGATTTACGAATGACGATTGAAAAGCCTGATTAAAAGCATTTCAATCGTCATTCGTAAATTCCTATCTCAGGTCGGGGACTTTGCTGGAGCTGCCTTTCGCGATCTCAAATTCGTTGGATTCGAGAAGGGTGTACATGGACTTCTGAAGGTTGATGATCGCCTTTCTGTAGTTGATCAGGGCCTGCAGTTCCGTATACTCGGCCGAGGAGAGCTCATTCTGTCTCTGCAGGACCAGATAGTTCTGGCTCAGCCCGGCTTCAAACCGCTTCGTTTCTCCATCCAGGCGCTCTTTGGAAAATGTGCGGGATACGCCGGCCGTTTCCACCTGCTTGCGGTTGGTCTCGAGTTTCTGGACGGCGTTGCGTATTTCCACCTGAATCGACTGCTCGCTGCTCCTGCGCTGCATGAGCTGCTGCCGCTTCTGGATATGCTGTTGCGCAATCTGCGCATCCAGACTCCGGCTTCGCAGCGGGATGGTGAGTTGAAAGGCGACCTGCCAGTTGAAAAAGCCTTCGCTAAATACGGTTTTGTAAGCGTGGGGAAGCCCGCCGACCAGTGCCGGGGGAGTCTGCGGTATCGGGTTGCCGTTTTTATCCAGGATCAGCTCGCCTGTATATTGATCGACTCTGTAGCTCTGGGGGCCGGCGTTGCCCGTGCTCCCGAGCGCCGCGGTGAGGTCGAACTGCCACTTGCGGTTGTTTTCATATAGCTTAGTATTGATGTCCAGCTGGTTCAATTTGATGTCGTACTGCTCAAGCTCCGGCCTGTTGGCCAGGGCGGTGTTTATGGCCGTTTCCAGCTCCACTTTGTATTCTTTGAAGTCCGGGGTATCCGTCGGCACAATTACCCTGCTCCAGATGTCGGCCTTCCTGTCGTTGGAGACCAAAGCGCGCAGGTTGTTCTCCTGGCTGAGAATCATCTCTTCGGCCGACCAGAGCTCGACCTCGCGCTGCGCCATATTGGCCTGGGCATCGGTCACTTCTATCGGGGCCAGCGTGCCGACTTCAACCTTCTTTCTGTTATCCCTGAGCGTGATTTGGGCCAGCCGCACGGAGTCGCGCTTGATCTGGTAATTGCGGATGGCGGCAACCAGGTCCCAGTATTGCGACTGGATGTTGGCGATGGTTTCGGTGACCTTCTGCTTGAATTGGCTGTCGGAGTTTTTAAGATCCAGGTTGTACAGCTTGATATTGGAGCGGGTCGAGTCGATGCGCCGGTTGCGCCACAACGGCTGAGTGAACGTCAGGGTCCCTCCCACCTGATACTGCGGGTTAAACAGCGAAAATGTCGTATTGGAGTTCATCCGCTGGGAGTTCCAGCCAAGCTTGACGGTTCCGCCTGTCTTGAGGGGTTGCGAGACCTCGAAGTTCCACATGGCCGTGTCATTCTGGCTGTAGGAAGCGGCCGATGTGCTGGCCAGGTTCGTGTTGGCGGTCCTTCGCAAATTCACCCCCAATTGGCCCGTCAACTTGGGATCGTAGTCGCCGTAGACCTGGAAGATCCTTTGCTGATACAGCTGTTCGTTCGTATCCTGGATTGCGATGTCGAGATTAGACTGCAGCGCCAGTTTTGTGATGTCGCTCAGCGAAAGCCGCAGCGCTGTTCCATCCTTCTCGGCCTTCTCAATAGGACTCATCGGCAGGGGCGGCAAATCCGCCGTGGAAGACTGCTGCGCCGCCGTCTGCTCGCTCGCCGGGGCAGCCTGCTGTGCGTGGATAAAAGGGGATGAAATAGCGGTAAATGCGAACACCAGGCTGAAAATGCCCGAAGCCGACAAAATCCTTCGGGGCCTAAGCAAACGTTCTCTCATACCATGACTCCTTGATATTGATAACAGCCAAGCCTGCGTACCACCTATCAATACGATGTATGGAAGAAAACTGTTTCAAAAAGCTTCGATTATGAACAGTTTCGGGCAATCCATCAATTGTCGGGCCTGCGCACGGTCTTGTGCACACAACACCATCAACTTGATAGCTGCAGGGCAATCAATAGATAGCGGAGAGACCTTCTCAAATCAACCTAAATTAGGGATTGAAATGCTGCCGGAAGCCACGGAGATTCTCCGCGGCCCCCAAAATGCGGTTCAGATCTACGGGTCGTTCGGTTCCGGCTCTGGATCGGTGGGACGCTTTAGGGTCGGCCTGGTCTTTTTCGGCTGGCCGTCGTCATCGGTGCCCCCGGGCGCCTGGCCGCCGTCATCGGTTGTCCGGCGCTTCAAGGTCGGCCTTTTCTGTTCCTGAGTGTCGGACGCTTCCTCCGATTTCTGGGCATTGTCGATAGCCTGCAGGCGCGCCTTCACCCGGTCAAACTCCGATGTATTAATTATGTAGTTGTCCTTTTCAGGCAGGTGCCTTTGCTCGTCCAGCGAGGCCACGATGCGGTCGTCTGTGGAAGGATGGGTCCGAAACCAGCCGGCTAACCGTCCCGGCTTGCTCTTTTCGTCCTGCTGCATTTTTTCAAAAAACGAAACGAACGCATTCGGGTCGTAACCCGCGTTCCACAAGTACTGGATTCCCAACTGATCGGCTTCTCTTTCCGATTCCCTGGTGACGCCCATCAGTTCCAGGTTGAGGCCGAGGCCCAGCGCGTTCTGGATCCCCATTTGCGCCCAATAGCCGCCGACGAAGAGAGCGGGAATAGCAGCCAGTTGAAGATATTGCGCCTTGGACATGCGGGAGGTCGCATGCCGCGCAATGATGTGCGAGATTTCGTGCGCCATCACGCCGGCCAATTCCGCTTCATTGTCTGCCGCCAACAAAAGTCCCTTATTGACGTAAAAATAGCCCCCGGGGAAGGCGAATGCGTTTACTTCGTCCGTATCCACCACTTTGATGTGGAAAGGGACCTTGGCATCAGAGTGTTTGACGAGGTTCTGGCCGATACGGTCCACATAATCGTTGATGACCGGATCTTCCACTATTCTGGCCGTCTGCTCGAACTCCCCCGCGATCTGCGCCCCCATGGCAACTTCCTTCTCCATGGATACCCAGTTCGGCAGAATGCCGAAGATACGCCCGCTGACATTGCGATTGCCTATATTCTCGACATCGCCATGTTTCCTGTCGGCGTAACCTGCTGCCGACATCAGGATCATTGCCAGCCCGGCTGTCAGTACCCTAATATACAGTCGCTTCATAGGTCCCTCCCCCTGAGCGATTGTCATCTCCGGCAGAGCCCATTTCGCCTAAAATCAGAGCGAAACCTGTTGGCCTTGCCACCAACGTTTACTAATATTTAGACGTCCCGGGCTTCCGGATGTTTCAATATCATTGTAGGATCATCTTGAAGGAGAGTCAAATAGCGGTTAGCGGTTAGCGGTTAGCGGTTAGCGGTTAGCGGTTAGCGGTTAGCG
>CAYYTC010000136.1:0-8819 GCA_964474425.1 uncultured Acidobacteriota bacterium | reverse complement strand
ATTGAGTCTCAAACTATATCATGTGTGGGAGTTACGGTCGCGCTGCCAACAGTCGGCGGCAGAAGCACCGGCCATATTAAACCGGCCATATTAAAAATGAAGTTATTGTAAAAGTCGACATTGGATTGCGGCCCCCCGTGCTTTGTCGCTGTCGCGCTGCCTCCTTGAAAAAGGGATATTCCATCTACGAAATTCGCAACATGATTGTAACACAAAACGTGGCCCGACCCTGCAATAGTGATCCCATTGAACAGCTCGCCAGACCTAAGAGAAAGGGAAAAACGAGTGAAATCATCACAAACAAATTTCTTTTGCTTTTCATACCTGACCCCCTTAACCTCGATTTACAATCAGTTTTTGAGCACAGAGTTCGAATCAACGAGGTTTTAAATCAAGACATCGCGATAAATAACTGCCAATCTTCGACAATGATTAGGTATCTCTGCCGCCAGTGAAAAATGGTCATCGTCTGCATAAAGCACGGGGCAGCCTTTAGCTTCGAAAGATCTCCCTATTTAAAAAGAAAAACGTCTTGTCGCGCCCGTCGTACACTTTGGGAATATAAACGGGTCCCCCTGCCGTGAAACCATAGTCGTGCCGGCGCTGACGGTCCTTTCTTCCGTACGGCGAACTGGCGTTGAATGCTTCGTTGTACCAATAATCGTACGCGCTTCCGTGCAGCTTATTGGTGCCGGATTTCATGGCGAGTACAGTTTCGGGTTGGACAATAATGAGGGCCGAGCGCCACTGAGGCCAAAATCGAAGAAACCCGATCCAGAGGAATCGGTCCCAAGATCGAATTTTGGGGCGATGGGTGGAACGCTTCAAGACGATGATCTGGTGTCGCAAAGCGAGGATTTCGGTTTGGAGAACGAGACGAGATCGAAAGCCGGCGAAGACGGCTGAGAAAAACAAAGTCAGGATGTTGTACATGAATTGGGAGGCTATCAGCTTGATTCTGTAAGTTCAATATTTGCGGTTCAGATGGAGTTTCTGGTGGGCACAGACATAGGAATGGGCAACCCGAACAAAGCCAGCCACGAATTTCACAAAAAAACGTTGTTCGTGCAGGGGCCGAAGGCCAGCCCAACGCTTAGTGGAATTCGTGGCAAGTTGTGCCTATGCCTGTCGATGGTTTATATCCCATGAATGTCCACTTACCAATGAACCGATTAGTATTTTCCAATGAAAGATTGGCCGGTTATTTCCCGTTTCGGGACAATTGCATTTCCGAGGGCGCAACATCCCCACAACCACTGAGAATTAATTATCGAGGAGAAATTGGCATAGGATTACGGCTGGATGAATGGTTCTGATTGTAAGTGTGGAAGATCGAGTAAAGCAACGGCTCGGATCGGGCTTCGATGGAGCGAATATTACCGACTTCCCATCCAAGGCGACATGGCATGGCTGACATCCACGAGTCGGAAGTCAGCCATGGGATTGTGAAGGAGTCTGGAGCGAGCCTTCCCCTCCGTCTCCTCAAAAAAGCTTGAAGAACAGGATCTTCCCTCGCAGCGTGGCAGCGCTGGAAGCGGGATCAAAGGTCATGATCGGCTTGGTATCTTTCTGATCGACCGCAAATGCAACCCAACCTTCCACAGCCTTGTTTGGCTCCACTTCACCGGTAAGTTCCGGCTTGGGCGCGGCAACCGAAACGCTTTCATACTCTTTTAGATCCGAAGAGTAAGCGACCCACTGCATCAGACTGCCGAGCGTAAAATTCCTTTTGTCCGAGACACTTCTCGGCTTTAATTCAAACTTGATTCGGGCAAGGAGATACTCATAGCCCGTTTTCGGCTCCTTGTTGCTCAGGCTGGCTGTTTTCAGGCGCTGCAGCGCCTCTTTGCCGCGCACGATTTCAAGGACAGTAATGACGATGTCGTAGGCTCCGCCGAGGTAGAGAGTTGACTTCACAGGCGCGCCTATGGCAGCAGGGTTTGAAGGAGAATTATCCTGCGCCTTCGCCATTGGGGTAAAAACAGCGATCATTAACGCCATTACCAAGGAAAATCCCATGAAAGCCCTGGGTTTCATCTCAATCTCCTTTAGTTGGTCCGCTTTTCGCCCCGCGCAGGGTGAAGAGGAGACACTGTAGTCACGGATCATCCTAAACGTTGCAAAAAACGATGTAAAAAGAATATATCAAGTCAGGCTGCTTGAGCAAGGACTTCTATAAAATGAAGGACTTCACTCTTAACAGTTTCATTGTCGCTGAGTGTCCGCGTAAGCCGGTTGCTTGGTTGAGATAACCGTCCGGCCCTTTGTAATAACCTATGGCGCAAAGTTGCTAATTCCGTAAATTGCCACAAAGGAGGGCGCTTTGTTGTCGTACCCCGGTCAGCAGGGGAAGCCGCCATTTGTAATTCCCGGTTCAGATTGTGGGACATAATCGCAGCGATCATGTAAAGCTGGTTGCCGTACAAGTGGTGCTTCCGTCGTTGAGTGTTGTCGGGATTAACCTAAAGCTTTATAGCACAGAATATTATAGCCGGTTTTGACCTCACCGATTCTGACCTCGCGTTAAAACGAACATAAGTGCTTTGCTCAGAATTGGATAAAGACAGACCGCCAACAGTAGATTGCGGAAGCACCCGATGTGAAGCAACTGGGCATTCTTTTTTTGCACCTTGGCGAATTCGTCTTCCTCGCCGATGATGACGCTGCAGTGATCCGTTGTCAGCACCAGATGATTATACAAAATATAGTATACATAATATTGAATTGATGATATCTTCTTTGTTGGAGATACGTTTTGAGCTCTGAAAACCAGGAGATGAAAGCTGTCGAGGTGGTATGGGAGGGTGATTCCCTGGATGTGATTCGCCGATTCCCTGGTCCCGTACGACAGGACTTAGGAGCAGAGCTCAGGAGGTTGCAAACAGGCGACCGACCGTTGAACAGCCGCCCGATGCCGTCAATCGGCGTCCGGGTGTATGAGTTGAAAGAGCAGGATGAGCGAGCCTGGTACCGGGTGATTTATCTTGCGAAAATCGGGAACCGGATTCACGTACTCCATTGTTTCGAGAAAAAGTCGGCAAAGACCGGCAAGAATGATCTGGCGGTTGCCAGGGCAAGGATGAAACGGGTCATGACCAGACTCGCGGAGGAAAAATGAAAGCCAAAGCAAGACAAGACGAATCGATTTACATTTCCAAAGGGAACGTCATTGATGATCTCGGATTTTCCCCGGAAGAGGCAGCGGCCATCAAGCTCAAGGCAAGCCTCCATGCGGAGATCCTGCGTCTGGTGGAAAAACGGAAGCTCAAAGCCCGACAGTTGGAAAAGATTCTGGATCAACCTCAGCCCCGAATCAGTGAGTTGCTGAATGGGAAAATTTCGAAGATGAGCGCCGAAAAACTGGTGGGATATCTGTGTCGATTAGGCGTCGAGATAAAGGTCTCAGCCCGCAAAGCAGCATGATTCAAAGAAGCAGTTTATGTGCTATCTCCGCATAACAGCGGGCGTTTCGCCCATAAGGCACCAGGGAATCCATAGTTCGGAGCTCGACCTGACGATCGAGTCCGTTCGATCCCTTGGTTTTCTTAGACGCCAAATCTTGCTTTGCCCCCCGGTCCCAATTGAGCGATAGCTTCTGGAGCACGACGGGCGCGGTCTCCATTTTTGGCCATTTTTATTGTTGATTGCCCCCCCCGCCTTGCCGACTTCCCCTGCAAATCCGCAGCGCTGCGTGGTTCCCCGCTTCGATGGGCAAGAGTTGCACAGGCTCATCAGACGGTAGCTGTTTGATGCCCGCAATATCAAGAAACTGGGACGCTTTTTTGAGGTCTGGTGAAAAAGTTGATTTTGGAGATTTGATGGCGATTGAAGCCGAGGGCGGTTTCGATACAAACAGGATCCTGGTTTAAGGGCCCTATGGCGGCGATAGTCGGATCACCTGGGTTGACCGTGCCGGTCGAGAGTTAGGCAGGATTGGAGAGCCAGGCAATTATCCGACCTTTGATTTATCAAAAAACGCAAGCCGGCTTGTTGTATCGAAAATGGATGGACAGCAGAACTTGTGGGTTATGGATCTGCTGCGCGCCTCGAAAACCCGACTGACGTTGGACGAGGCCAATCACGTCGATCCCCGATGGTCTCCCGACGGCCGCCAGGTGATTTTCGGATCGACGCGGGATCCTTCGCGAAGCCCGTTTCGGGTCTCGCTGCCGTCTTCAAACCCGGAGCAGGTCTTCAAATTCGATGGCAAAATATTCTCCTTAGATGACTATTCACCCGATGGACGCTACATTCTATATCACGATAGTTTGAAGCCGGAGTTGTGGGCCCTCCCCCTTACCGGTGATCGGAAACCGATGCTGGTGACTCGTTCGCTGTCGGGTGTTGTCGATCAGGCGCAGTTTTCACCCGATGGCCCTTGCCAGTTCACAGAAAACTTCGACGCGCGTCCAGGGAATCTGCAGCCGGGGACGATGTTTCACGGTCCCGCCCCACTTCCCTTCGGTGAAAATCTGCTCTGCCATAGGAGCACCCAAAGCCGGGAACGTCCGCGCCTCATCCTGTTGTGGCAACTTTGCCGTATGCATCAGGCCTTCTATAACGGCCAATCGTGCGGGACGCAGCCGATATTACACTTCGCGCAGCATCTTGAAAACCTTATCCATTCCTATAAATGCGATTGCTGCTGTGTTGGGATGAGGATTCTGTGCGCCAAAACCTCTCCGGATGGAATAAAGAAGATCCTCGATTGCCCTGGATTGCCTTCCAGACCCTCTCTATTTTCCTCAGCCGTACGGGGATTTTTTACTTGCCGGACGGGCTGGCGCGCATGAAAAATGGTGCGGGATTCTTTGCCTGATCTTTAAGGAGAAAATGGAACCCTTGGGCAACTTTGAAACGACACAGACTGCTTATAATCCCGAGCCCGACTATGCCCGGCTTTCTCCGGAGATCCCGCAGGAAGCGAGGGAACGCATTTTGCGGCGGCTGCGCGTTCTCTATCCGGAGCCGGTGTCCCAATCCGCCCAGGCTGAGATTGAGCGCATTTTAAAAGTGTTCCTGGCTCACAAGCCGGTCGAACTGCTGGAGCGGGAGCGACGATTCAATGCTTCGGACCGGTTCACGGAACAGGATGTTATTCTCATAACCTATGGAGACCTGCTGTATAAAAAGAACCAGTCTCCGCTGAAAATTCTTGGCGATTTCTGCGATGCTTACCTCAAGGGAACCATCAATACCGTCCACATTCTTCCTTTCTTCCCCTCGTCATCGGACCGCGGTTTTGCGGTGACCGATTTTGAGGCTGTGGATCCTCTCCTGGGTTCCTGGAACGATATCGGCGATCTGGAAGCGCGCTACCAGCTGATGTTCGACGGTGTGATCAATCACGTCTCATCCAGGAGCCGTTGGTTTGTCGAATTCCTTGCGGGCAATCCGGACTTCGAAGACTTCTTCATCTGGTTCTCCAGGGAGGACGACCTTTCCCCGGCGCACCGGCGCATGATTTTCCGGCCCCGGACGACGCCAATCCTGACGCGATATGAAACATTGAAAGGCCCCCGTTTCGTCTGGACCACCTTTTCTCCGGATCAGATCGATCTCAATTACAAAAATCCCCGGGTACTCCTGAAAATTATCGAAATTTTGCTTTTCTATATCCGCCAGGGAGCGGATCTGCTGCGACTGGACGCCGTGACCTACTTGTGGGAGCAGCCGGGGACGCGGTGCATTCATCTCGAACAGACGCACGAAATCCTCAAACTGCTGCGTGACATTCTCTCCCTTGTCGCGCCTCATGTCGCGCTGATAACAGAAACGAACGTGCCTCACGAGGAGAACGTCGCCTATTTCGGCAACGGCAGCGATGAGGCGCACATGGTCTACAACTTCGCTTTGCCGCCGCTGGTGCTCCATTCTTTTTACAGTGGAGACGCGAGGATTCTCTCCGCATGGGCCGACTCCCTAGCGGTTCCCTCGGATACGGCAACCTTCTTTAATTTTTTGGACTCTCACGACGGCATTGGATTGCTGGGAGCCAGGAACATCCTGTCGCCGCAGGACCTGGACCGGCTCTGCCGGAAAGTGGAAACTCACGGCGGTCTAATTTCCTACAAGACGGCGGAAGACGGAAGCGTCGTCCCTTATGAGCTCAACATTACATGGTTCAGCGCCCTCAACAAAAAGCGGGATGGCGATCCGCTCCGAATCCAGATCCGCCGCTTTATTGCCTCGCGCGCTATCGCGCTTGTTTTGAGAGGCGTCCCGGGCATTTATTTGCACAGTCTATTCGGCACGCACAACGATCATGCGGCAGTGGAAGCAACCCGGGAAAACCGGGTGATCAACCGGGCGCTTGTCGACTACCGCTCCATTATGAGATCCATGCGCCACCCCAGGAGTAAGAAATACCGGATCAATCAATCGCTGGGAAATATGGTCCACGCGCGCACGCATCATCGCGCCTTTCACCCTAACGGACCGCAACAAATTCTCTCATTGTCTCCTGCCGTATTCGCCGTGAAAAGAATTTCACCCGAAGGAGATTGTTGCGTCATTGCCTTGATCAATGTCAGTCGATCGCGGCAGCGGATTCAAATCCCTCCGGCGGAAATTCGGGAATCAGGGGGCAAATGGCGGGATCTCCTGAGCGGACAGGAGTATTCCGCGAAGGAAGGCACGCTGAAAATCTATCTCCAGCCCTACGATGTGCTTTGGCTTTATCCCTCGCGATTGTGATGGCGCTGCGATGTCCGAATCAGGCATTCATCCGCACGGCCCGCACCGAGCCATGCGGCCGTCGCACGACGGCTTCGGCCCCAGTGACCCGCGGCAAACTGCGAGGGTGCTGATGGCGTATGGGACAGGATTTCGATGCAGGAAATTCCTATAGGCTTCTTCCGCAGCCTTGGTTTTTCCCATATTTCGCAAGGCAAGGGACAGATACAGGTCACGGTGTGGAAACCGTTTCGGCGGGATTTTCCTGAGATGGTCCGCCGCCTCCTTGTTCAGTCCCTTCACCACGCCCATTTTGCCTATGATGTAGTTGCCCAGGGCTGTTTCATGTCCCATGGCCGCGGCCTTTCTCAACAGCTTGTAGCTCTCCTCGCTGCGATGCTGCATCCATCGGATCAACCCGAGATTAGCGACGATATCCGCCTTGGTCGGTGCGATCTGCATCGCTTTCTCAATCCAGGCGCCGGCCGCATTCAGATCCTTTCGGCGCAGCGCGACGATGCCGAGGTTGTTCGCGATCCCGGGAAGCGAGGGAGTCAATTCCTGGGCCTGGAGAAGCAGCTTTTCCGCGGTGTCGTAATCTCTGCGCTCCAAAGCTCGGGCCGCTTGGTTCTGGAGATTCCGAGAGTCCACCTGTACAGTTTGCCGCAGTTCTCGAGCGCTGATTGTCCTTACACCGGCTTTCCCGGGTATTTCCTGCGCATCGAGAGTTACCTCAAGGCGCGAAGCGGCAGTCGGCGACATCGTCACTCTCAAAGCCTTGTAGCCGGGAGCGCTGACCTGCATTCTGAACGCAACGCCATTGTTAGGCCGGCAAGGAATTGAGATCAACCCCTGGGCATCCGTCGTGAGCGGGATTCCATAAGTCTCCAGCGTAACAGCAGCGCCCATGATCGGACCTCCCGAGGAATTTTTGACGCGTATTTCCATGTCGCGGCACATTCCTGTTCGTTCGGAGTCCGTTTTCGGCCAGGGATTCAGCCCCGATTGAGCCGGCGACTGGCTGATGGAGGCAAGCAGAAACACAAATGCCAAGCGGAATTTCCTGCAAGCCATCTACCACCTCCCTATGCCGTCCATCAAATTTAAGGGGATTTGAGATACCTGATTGCCCAATAGGAGAGAAGAATCCAAATTCACACGATCAGGCTGGGCAATGTCCCGGATGCACCCGGGGCGGGACCGATTCGCTGCCTTTATCTAATTATAGGGCATTCTTTCAGAATGAAGGTCCCATCATCAATCCCTGGCAGGAATATAATATTGCGAATAAAGGAGATCAAAGGCCGATCCCAAATATTTTGATCATGAGATCTAACTTCAATAAATAGACTGTTTTTGCAAGATTTGATCTATGGGCGGTGCAAGGAATAGGCTCGTTGGGAAGCGTTGTTTGTCTCCTGCCGCATGCTCTGGAGCCCGCATTTACGCATTTCAAATCCTTGGGATGTCCTAATGGCGAAATCCTTCAAATCACAAATCGACCCCGATTCCCGGCAGATATGAGAAGGATAGGGATTGTTCCCGGCAAGATCGCCAATTAGTTTCTGTCGCGAAATGCGGGTTTTGCGAGGAAACCAAATTTTTCGACAGGCAATAGGATATTTGATATTACATATAAGCCGGAAATGGGATGCAGGCCGCTACGCGGCACAAACCAGTTTCGCGACAGAAACTAATTATGCAGTTGCGAGCGTCCTAAACGGATGCTTCCGACAGCCCTAACCCTTTATATCTTCAGTATTCTCTGGATTTATGCCATGCCGCTATTCCGATGGATAGAGCCGACTTTGCTTGGAGGGAAGATAAATCATTGCAGAGAGCATTGCCCGTCGCCGACTCAGAAGGGCGCATTTTCCGAACATGGCAATGCCGATGAGCCTTCTGCCGCCAACGCTCGCTGAAATTGGAGGCAGGCTGTGCAAACAACCCATCCTTCAGCATTAAAGCGGTGCCCCGCGGTGCCCCATTGATACGCGGCCCGGGCTTTAGCCCGCTTCCTATTCCCACGGTTTCGCCTGCGCCGGGGAGCCTGTAATCAATCTGGCGCAAGGGGTTCAACAAAATCAAATGGGTGCGGCTCTTTCAGAACAGATTATTTCTTACACCATATGAGCCAGGATTGC
>CAYYTC010000135.1:0-9093 GCA_964474425.1 uncultured Acidobacteriota bacterium | reverse complement strand
TTGCCTGCCGGCCCTCCGGGCCTAAATTCTGAGTTTCGCGACAGAAACTAGCTAATTTCTGCTCCGAAAATAGCGAAGCTGATGAATCAGTTACACCCTTCATTCACCAAATTGAGCGACGGCGAAGCCGATTTTCATGCGCTTGGGTGCGCCCCGGGCGCATGGAGGACTGTCGCGTAACTGGTTTGTGGACCAAGCCCCGCAAGGGGCGATCTTGGCTTTGCTGATTCCGGCGCGGTAAAGCTTCCGGACCTGATCGGCATGGAGGACCGCTATTCTGGGCCAACCCAGGCGCCGGCCATTCAGGCTGGAGTGGGCCAAGCCGGCACGGACTCATTCCCGGAGCATCTCCCTTTCATACTCCGCAAAAACCACCAGCAAACCGGCCATAGCCCGACCGCGCGCGATAGGCTATAACCAGTTATAAGCCATAACCAGTCATTCGCTTATCCGGCTCTGGAGAGCCGTCCCCACTATTCACAAAAAATTGAATTCGCAAAAATTTTGTTAATTCAGATTTATTATCTTTCCCAATGCCGGATTTCATGTAATCTGACTGAAGGTGCGCTAGAATGCACCCGCCTGCGGGAAGGATGGATCATGAAAAGTTATCCACGGATTCACGGCTTTTGTTTTCGCGAGCCGCTGCTTATCGGGGCGGTTTCACTGGTATACCTGCTGTTCGCATCTCCTCTGGCCGCGCAGTTCATCGCGCGTCCCGTGAATCTTGCGTACCTTGCGCAGCGCGCCGACGTCATCGTGCAGGGCCGGGTCAAGAGCGTCAGCGAGGAGCCCCTCCCGGGCTACCCCAACATACCGACGATTAAGGTCACGCTCGATATCGATCAGATGGTGCGGGGGCCCGCGGGCAAAACCTACACTTTTCGCGAGATGTTTTTGGGCCTCAGGTCGAGAGAAGGGAAGCGAAGTTACACGGTCGGCCAACAGCTCTTCCTTTTCCTTCCATCCCCGTCAAAGCACGGCCTGAGCAGTCCCATCGGCATAGAACAAGGCCGCTTTAATGTCTCCACGGAATACAAGGGCGGCGCAAAGGTGATGAACGGGCGTGGGAACGCCGGATTGTTTACCAATGTCGCAAAGACGGCAGGCCAGGCGGGAACGCCGCTCAGCGCGAGTCAATTACGCACGGCGGCCGTTGAGCGCGGTCCGGTTTCGCTGGACGAGTTTGTTTCCCTGGTCAAAAGCCTGACAACTTTGCCGAGAATCCAATGAAAATAAGAATGGGAAAAGCGTTCACTGCAATCCTGGCGGCCGGATTCGCGGCCGGAACCATCACCGTTCAAGCCTGGGGGCCGGGATATGTGACCGGCCTGGAGGCGGCGCAGCCGGGGCAGGCCTATCGTTGGGCCATGAATCCCTTAACCTACAAGACAGACCGGGGAGGCCTTGGGAACCAGAGCAACGCTCAGGCGAACTTGCTGGTGATGGATGCCTTTCAGGTCTGGCAGGACGTCGATACCGCCGACATTGCGTTTCAGAGCGCCGGCCAGCTGGATTATGACGTTACGGTTAACAATATCATGGCATTTGCGAACGCTCTCGGACGGTGCTCGGACAGCACACAGCCGGTCAACGCCATCGTTTACGATCTCGACGGCAGCATCGTTGAAGCGCTGGGGATGGACAAAAATTCCACGTTGGGTTTCGCCGGGATTATCTGCTCGGACGACACAAATGGGATTTACACGCGCGGATGGTCTGTCCTGAACGGGCGCTTCATCGACGGGTCGCCCGACACATCGAGCCATCAAACCGTGACGCTGGATGATTTCAGGCTGGCCTTCATTCACGAATTCGGCCATCTGATCGGTCTCGATCACTCGCAGATCAACCTGAATTGCCTGACTGGGACAAGCTGCTCTGCCGATGATGCGGCAGGAGTGCCTATGATGTTTCCCATCCTGCTGGAAGAGACGACGGCAGCCTTGAAAACGGATGACAGGGCTGCGGTTTCCATGCTCTATCCTGCCTCCAATTTTGGGATAGCCACCGGCCGGATCCAGGGCAGGGTCTTTTTCTCCGACGGCAAGACGCCGGCCCAGGGCTACAACGTGATCGCGCGGCGTGTGGGAGATCCGCGGCGCACGGCGGTCTCGTGCGTTTCGGGCTTCCTCTATACGGCCGGCGCGGGCAATCCTTTCGTGCCCGATGAAACGGATACCGACCTTTTGTACGGCTCCCGGGACCAGTCCCTGATCGGCTATTACGATCTTCCCGGCCTGCCGCCGGGCGACTACACGCTGGAAGTCGAAGCGATCAACAATTCGGCGGATTATCCCTTTGTGGATTCATCCGGCGTGGGACCGATCGGCAATGATCTCAGCTTCCAGTTCAAGCTTCCCGGAATCTGTGATCCCCAATATCTGAACTACCCTTCGTCGCCCAACGACAGCTGTTCGGCGAAATCCTTCATAACGGTGGGCGCGGGTGCTGTCGTTGATAGCCAAACCGATGTTATATTCCTTGGAACGCCGCCGCGCTACGACGCCTGGGAAGATGGGCCGTAAAAGCGGTTTCAGGTTGCAGGTCGCAAGCCAGGAAGCCATAACCTGCGATCTGGGACCTGTGACGCGTTCGTCATCCGCGATATCGGGCGATATGGAGGTGAATGCTTGATTTTTCGGCTATGCTGCCTGAGCCAGAGAGAACGAAACGGGAGGAATCGAATCCCGTTGAATGCGGGCTTGGCCTGCGCATTGGCGATTCTGTTGTCCGGCTGCGGAGGGGGCGGATCCGATTCCCCTTCGGTCCCGCAGAATCCTGTCCCGAGCATTTCGGCGGTTTCTCCGTCAAGTATCCCGGCTGGAAGCCGCGATATTACCCTCACGGTCGAAGGATCGGGCTTCATTTCTTCCTCCGTCGTGCAATGGGGCGGAACCGGCAAGACCACGACATACGTAAGCAGCACAAGACTTACAGCCGCCATACCGGCCGCCGACCTCTCGAGCGCAGGAAATGCGGTTGTTCGGGTATTCAGCCCATCGCCCGGCGGGGGGACATCCAATGCCGTAACCCTCATGATTGAAGCCGTCTCGCCGTTCTCTGTTTTAACGAAACGACTTCCGGATGCGGCGCCTGGGAAAGCATACGAATACGCCCTTCAGGCCGAGGGCGGCATTCAGCCTTATTCCTGGTCGGTTGTTTCCGGTTCTCTGCCGGAGGGCCTGACCCTGAGCAGCGCCGGTGTGATCACGGGCACAGCGCCAGCAGTTTCCAGCGACACGATGGTCAATTTCGTGATTCAGACCGGCGACTATGCGTACCAGCCGGATACCCTGGAGCAGGCGTATAGCATCCGTGTGCGCGCCGGAAAACTCGGGCGCAACGAAACGTGCGAGACGGCCACCCCGGTTTCGAACGGCGTTATCCGCGCGTCCCTCAGCCCCTATGGGGATGTCGACGTGTATTCCTTCCAGGGAACCGCGGGAGCCGGCGTGACGATCGAAATTTACTCGGAACGCCTCACCCTGCACAGCGAAGCGACCAGTCAGGATATTTTTGTGGATTCATTTCTGGAGTTGCTGGACTCGGACTGCAGCCGGCTTATCTACAATGACGATATCTCCATGGGCGTCATCCAGGATTCGCTGATTTCAGGCTACAGTCTGCCATATACGGGAACGTATTATATCCGAGTCAGCGACCTGCGCGGCGACGGCCGCCCCGATTTCATCTACGACCTTCACCTTTCCGGCGTTGATTAGGAATATTCAGCTCATGGATTTTTCGGTGGGTCGCATCTTCGCCCGGCAATCCAAAGAGGTCCTGCATCCTCCAAATCTATTACGCTGAGTTACGCAGACAAAAACGCTGACGGACGCCGATAAAAGACACTGCGGAGTTTCAGATGGCGTTCTCGGTCCTCCGGATGATGTCGTCCTGGCAATCTCTGTTGAGCTCGACGAAGTAGGCCGAGTAGCCGGCGATGCGGACGACGAGGTTGCGGTAGGAATCAGGATCCTTCTGGGCGGTCCTCATGGTTTCCGAGCTTACCACGTTGTACTGAACCTCCATCCCCCCGTCATTCAGGTATGTCCGGGTCATGTCGCGCAGTTTGGCGATGCCGTCCTCCCGGCTCAGGGCGGACGGGTGGATGCGGATATTCAGGGCCAGGCCATCCATGAACTTGCTGTGGTCGTAGCACCGGGCCGAGGTGCACACTGCCGTCGGGCCGTTGCGATCGCGGCCCTGGGCGGGCGACGTGGCGTCCGCCAGAGGTTCTCCCGTCTTCCGGCCGTCCGGGGTTGCCCAGGTATGGTATCCCTGGAACACATGGTCGGACGCGCTGTAGAGCCCGGCCTTGAAGTGCCGGGTCCTGGTGCTGTAGCACTCGCTGCAGATCTGGTAGTAAGCGTCGCAGGCCCACTTCATCTGCTCGTCCGCATACGGATCGTTGTTCCCGTAGTGAGGGACCTCGTTCAGGATCCTCTGCCGCAGCGGCTCATGCCCTTCCCAATTGGCCATGACGGCGTCGTAAAGCTCTCGGGCCGTACAGAGCTTTTTGTCAAAGACCATGTATTGGATGGTGGTGAGCGAGTCGGCGATGGTCGCGAGACCGGTGGCGGTGCCCCCGTAGGAATTGTACTTGCAGCCGCCCCAGGTGCAGTCTTTGCCCGATTCCATGCAGCCTTCCATGGAGATGGAGAGCCCGACGAGCGGAGCGTGGTACATGGTCAGGTACTCGGTGTAATTGTTGATGCTCACCTGTGCCTTGGTTACATAGCCGGCGATGGCTTTATATGCAGCTTTGACTTCGTCAAGGGATTTCATGTCATAGAGATATCCGGTCCGGATGCTGCACGGCTCGCCGTTGAACGGGTTAATTCCGTTGTTGAGGGCCATGCCGAGGACAACGCCGTAGTGGACGCTGGCGTGCGGCGGCGATGTGCCGTTGCACGCCGGGTAGTCGTTGCCGGAACCGGTGATTTCCTGGCAGCCGATCACCGCGTAGTCGCGGGCGTCCCTGAGCTCGAAGCCGAGCTCCCTCATCAGGCCGGGGATGATCACGTCGTCATTCTGGAACAAAGGCAGTCCGCCGACGAGCCTGGTCGTCTCGAGCGCGCAGTCCCAGAGCTCGTCCGGGGTGTTCTTGTTGATGCGCAGGGAAATGGTCGGATCGTGAAGCCCGAGTCTGCCGATGGTTTCGAGCACCATGTAGGTGACGGGATTGGTGGCGTCCTCGCCCGTACCGGGATCGACTCCGCCGATAGTCGTGTGCTGATAGGTGTTGCCGATGCCGGTGATGATGGCGACGGACGGAGGCGCGGCGCCGTAGAAACAGTTGGCTTTCAGGAAGAAGGCGTCGACGATTTCCTGGGCTTCATCCGGCGTAATGCGGCCGGCCGCCAGATCCGCTTTGAGGAAAGGCCACGTGTATTGATCGAAGCGGCCGAAGGAGTTGGCCGGATAGCCGGTTTCCATGGCAAGAAAGAGCTGGTACATCATGGCAGCCTGGCATGCCTCCCAGAAGGTGCGGGCGGGATTTTGCGAGATCCAGATCAAACCGTCGGCCATTTTCAGGAGTTCGGCCTTGCGGGCGGCATCATCGCATGCCGCGGCCTTGTCGAGGCATGCCTGGCCGTAACGCCGGATCAGAGTGGCGGCCGCGTCGCAGACGATTGTGGATGCTTTGTAGAACATGCTTCTGTTCACATCTTCGCCCATCAGGTTATTCCTGTGGGTATCCAGCCAGTCCTGCGCCTGCTTGCGGATAGCGGCATAGCCCGTGCGGATGATTTTCCGGAAGCCGGGAGTCAGGTGTCCGGCCGTCATCATCATGAGAGGCGCGCCGGGCACGTTGGTGCACACGTTGAGGCGGCAGAGCTCATCGTATCCGTCCGGCTGCCACGCATCCGCGGTCGCGGTTATGGTCCGTCCCTTCCAGTAGTCGCGGATAGAAAGGAGCGCCTGCACATCCTCCGGACTGATGGTCAGTTTCAGTTCTTCGCCGTCGGGATTGTGATACAGGCCGTCGTCCCGGAGGGTCCAGACGCCTCTTTCGACCATCGCCGGTATCCATCCTTCGCCGCTCCATTCCGGGTTGAAGCCGGAGCCGAGAAAGTTTCTGCCTTTGTTGCCCACAATGATTTCGAAGTCCTCGACACGAACGGTCATCTGAGAGCAGACGTCGAAGGCAATGCGGGCTCTTTTGATGATCGGCACGACGTGCTCGTTTTTCCTGTTGGACTCGGTGGTGATGAGAGCCCGTTCCGCGTCGGTCTGGATCACGCGGTCGCGGATGAGCCGATGCATGAGTTGAATGCGGTCCGTAGCGGGTCTGAACCTATACATAAAGCGCCTTTCCTTTCTCCCTTAATATACAATGCCGCCTTGATTCAAGCAGCATTATTCGGGCTCCACGGTTCGCGCCCCGAACGGGAGGTGGAAATCCCAAACCGGATTCTTCCGCGGTCCGGGCAGCCGGTTCTGCCCCGGACAAATCCGTTTGCCGGGAGCTTTCTTCATTGTCTTATATTGGCAAATTGATTAAAGTCTCGCTGGCGCAAGGAAAAGAATCCCGGCTTTTCAAGGAGGCAAGTCCATGAACACGATTGAAAAGGCGTTAATGCATGCTCTGTTT
The DNA here is from genome assembly GCA_964474425.1 of uncultured Acidobacteriota bacterium. Lineage (GTDB taxonomy): Bacteria > Acidobacteriota > UBA6911 > UBA6911 > UBA6911 > UBA6911. The sequence continues at coordinate 2,492 of CAYYTC010000135.1, read as the reverse complement.
ATTCACCTGCATCACAACATCGACAAAGCTATCGACTTCAAAGCGATCGACAAACTGAATAAAAAGGTTGGCAAATTGTTTCCGAATGCCCTGCTTGTGGGCCCTGGAGACGATGCCGCCGCATTCAAGTTCCCCCGCCTCAAAGGAGCTTTCGTGGGGAAAATGGAGAGCCATTGCTCTCCCTGTGTGCCGAGGCCCTATGACGCGGCCGCTACCGGAGCAGGCGGAGCCATGCGGGACGTCGTGGCGATGGGCGCCCGGCCTCTTTTCCTGATGAATTTCCTGGGCACAAAGCCGCTGAACGAAAAGGTCCTCGTCGGACCGTGCGGTTTTGCCGGGCATTGCACCTGCGGGAAGTGTGTCGAGATGACCAGCGGCGAGAGGGTGAACCTTATGGTAAAGGGGTTGCGGGATATGTGCAGCGCCATGGATGTTTTTATCATAGGCGGCGGATTTTCGACCTCTTTCTCAGACATCGTGCCCGCCACGGTCGTTTCAGTCATCGGCAGGCTGGTTACGGCCAAGCCGTTGACCAAGCCGGCGAAATCGGCCGGCGATCAGATCATCCTGATTGGAAAGACGGGAAGCGACGGCAACGACACGCTCTATCGAGCTGGTCTGGTAAAAGAGATGAAGCCGGCCGTGGCCCTGTTCAGGGAAGAGAGGGCTGTTATGGAAGCTTCGCTTGCCGCCTTCCGAACAGGCAAAATTAAGGCCTGCTCCGACCTTGGGGCGGCCGGCATCGGCGCGGCCGTTTGCGAATCCGCGCGATATGGCGGTTTTGGCGCCCACGTTGACCTTGCCAAGGTGGCTCTGAGAGAGAAGGACCTGACCCCCGAAGAAATCATGATTTGCGAGTCCCAGGGGCGCATGGCCGTCCAGGTCGCGAAGAAAGACGTCGCCTCTGTGTTGAAGGCAATACGGGCAAAGGGCGTTCGGGCCGACGTGATCGGAGAGATCAACAACGACAACAAAGAGGTCTTTGAGTATAAAGGCAAAACAGTGGCCATGATACCGAACGTGCCGGCTCAAGATCAGCTCAATGAACTCATGAACGGGTAAAAAGATGGTGCCAAGACAAACGAAATCCGAATACGCCAAAGCGGGAGTGGACTACAGCAAGATCGAGCCGTTTAAGATGGAGATGGTGAGCGCCGGGAAAAGGACGCTCAAATTCCCCAATAAGCGCGGCGTTCAGATCGAGCCTGAAAGCCTGGGGGCCCACGGTGTGGTTTTCAGGTATTGCGGGGGAAAGCCTCATTACTGGTGCATGACCCAGGAAGGCCTCGGCAACAAGAACTGGATCGCGGAGTGGATGTATCAGCACGCCGGAACAGGGAAAACGTATTACGACGGCATCGGAATCGACACAGCGCTTATGGCGGCCAATGACGTGATTTGCCAGGGCGCTCTCCCCGTGATCTATACGGATGAAGTGGCGGCCGGGGACAGCGAGTGGTTCATGGATGAAAAGCGAAGCCATGATCTTGCGGAGAGTTTCTATCAGGCCTGCAAGATGTGCGGCATGGCCCTGCCGGCAGGGGAATCTCCGGCCCTCCGTTATCTGGTCAAAGCCGAACCGCCTGTGCGCAGCGCACCGTCCCTGTCCGGCTGTGTCACAGGGATTATCGCCCCCCGAAGCCGGACGGTCACCGGAGCGAAGCTCCGCGTGGGAGACCGTATCATCGGGGCGGCTTCATCGGGAATTCACGCCAATGGGATTTCCCTGGTCATCAAACGGGCCTTGGCGCTGAAAGAAGGATTTCTCCATCAACTGCCGAACGGGAAAACGCTGGGAGAGGAGGCGCTCATCCCGACGCGCTCCTATGTCCGGCTCGTTGAAGCTTTGCAGGAAAACAATACAGAGATCCACTCTCTGCTTGGAGGGACGGGAGGCGGGATCTCCAAAATCGCCTATGAAAAGAGGCCGTTCACCTACCGCATCAAAAGATGGGTAAGCGAGATTCCCCCCCTATTCCTGTTTATGCGCGAGACCGGGGTCAGCCTGATGGATTGCCTGACGACCTTCAATTGGGGAATCGGTTTTTACATTTTCGTGCCGGAAAAAGAAGCCGAGCGGACCCTTAAAATTGGCAAAAAAGCGGGATACGACCTTCTCGAACTCGGCCGGGTTGAAGCCGGAGAGAGGCGTGTAATTTTCGAACCGGAGAACATTACTCTTGCAGCGATCGAGTGATGGCCGCGGCCTTTCGGCCTTTACGAAATAGGGAAGCCGTGCTACCTTAACGCTAACGATCAGGGCCCATAGCTCAGTTGGTTAGAGCAGCTGACTCATAATCAGCGGGTCGCAGGTTCGAGTCCTGCTGGGCCCACCACAAAACAAAAGACTTACAGACCCTCACCAAAAAGCCAAAACGCAAAAAGGTAACATAAAGGTAACAGCCACAAAATAAACTCCAGGCGTGTAAGCCTGAGCAAATGCGCCTGCGTCCAAGGTTTTGGCGCGATAGGTTGGGCTTTGCTCCAACGAG
>CAYYTC010000134.1:0-9567 GCA_964474425.1 uncultured Acidobacteriota bacterium | reverse complement strand
AAAGGAGTTCACCGTCGGTTGCGATAGCTCAAACAGCAAAGGGGCAAGTGTTCCGGGCGAAGGATCAGAAACTGGGCAGGATTGTGGTGAGCGCAATAATGTCTGGAAAATGTCGCTATCGATAGTAGAGGAGAAAGAGGAGGTGGCTGATGCGAACACTGCGGTTGATTCTCGGCATCCCGGCGATTGTATTGCTCTTCTTACCCTACACAACAGACACCTCGCCTTGGGCGGCGGTGTGCGGATGGAGTGACTTTTGGTTAGGACCGTGGATCGTCTTCCTGGGCCTGCCGTTTTTCCTTTCCGTGTTGGTCTTCGTGGTTGAAGCGCAGCTGTTCTTGAAAAAGAGCATGTCAAAGACAGAGAGAATCGTTTGTCACATATTTGCCTATACCGCCCTGGCATGCGGATTGTTGCCTCTGACGCTCGTGATCTGGGACAATGGCTTTGATGAAGGAATGATCCTGCTATTTCTCATATGCGGCATCCCTTTTCTGATCGCAATTTCCCTGATGTTTTTGACCAGGCGGCTTGGTCCGGACAAGGCGGCGCTTGTCGCCATGAGGGCTGCCTGGCTGCCAAATGCAATCACATGCGGAATTTTGTTTTGGACCGAAGGATGGGAGATTGGCGCTTACCTGGCAGCCTTCACGACTGCTCTTTATTCAGCCGAAATCACACTGCTCATGACCGGAAAGGAAGGCCTGCCGGAGCGGATAGGACTGAATGTTTAATCTGTTGTTTCTTCTGCCTTACCGCTGTCGGGATTGCCAGCGCCCATTCTAGTGTTTCCGCTTTTTAAGCCGAGGGTGACAAGGTAGGACCTCTGTATTGACCATGCGGGGCCGCTCTCAGGGGGCGACCTTATTATAAGCCATTAATTCATGGTGCGGGTCGGATTAAAGCCACAGGCCTCCCGCCTGGGATCTCTGGCCCGGTGAAGGCTGATTTCCCTGTCATAGTAACGCTGCCGCAGCGATTGAAGGCCCTTGCTCCATTCCCGCAGTCGCAAATCCACAATCGCGAATCAGCTTTTTTTTGCCTTGCTGATTCTTTCCGGAGTCATAGGCATTTGAAACAGCCTTACTCCGGCGAGATCAAAAATCGCGTTGGCGATGGCCCCGCCCACAGGAGCGATCGCAGGCTCGCCCCCTCCTTGCGCCGTCAGTTGATCATTGCGGATCAGGAAGGCATCGATGTCGGGAAGCCACGAGAATCGGGGGATGGAATAGTTGTGGAAGTTGTTCGTGAATATGCGTCCGCCTTTGAAATCGATATCTTCGGAAAGGCTGTAGCCCAGACCCATCATGATGCATCCTTCCATCTGCATTCTGGAGCCTTCCGGGTTGATGACGACGCCCATGTCCTGAACGGCCACGATGCGCTGAACCTGAACCTTGCCCTGGTCCATTTTTACTTCCGCGATTTCGGCCACGTAGGCCCCGGCGTCTATGGCGCAGGCGATTCCAATCCCACGTCCACTGGGCCCCGGGGATGCTTTGTAGCCGAAACGTTCGGCGGCGGTTTCCAGTACCCGGCGCATCCGGGCATCCGACGTGTTTCTCAGACGGAATTCCAGCGGATCGGCTTTCGCGTGCGCGGCCATGGTGTCGATGTGGGATTCCCTGGCAAAGACATTTATGTTCGATCCGGGAGCGCGCCAGGCGCCAATGTAAAATGGATGCGCCTTGGTTGTATCCCCCATCCAGCCGCCGTAAGTGCTCATGAGGTTGTTGGGAACATCATAAAACTGCTCGGCGCTTCTGTTTCCGGCATAGTAGACATGGTAGTCCCACAGGCAGATCTTGCCCGCGCCGTCCAGGCCCGATTTGATCCGGACGATGGCCGCCGGCCGGAAGTGGTCATAGAAAAATTCCTCCTCCCGGCTGTAAGATACCTGAACAGGCTTTCCCGTGGCCTTGGCAAGGCGCGCCGCATCCAGAGCTTGAAGAGCCGCGCTTTTGCCCCCGAATCCGCCGCCTACGAACGGAGTGATGACCCTCACGTTCTGAGGATCAAGTTTTAAGGCTCGCGCAATTTCCTGCTGATTGGGAAAAGGAGTCTGAGTCGAAATCCAAACCGTCATTTTTTCGCCCTCAAGTCTGGCGCAGGCGGTATGGGTTTCTATGGATGCGTGGGCGCCGTATCCATTGAGATATTTTGCTTCAAAAATTGCGGCAGACGCCTTTTCGCCCTCGGCGAGGTCTCCCTTGCTCTCCTGCGTTCGGGGTTTGGGCGCCGCCTGAAAGATGTGGTCGAAAATGGTCTCGGGATCGACCGATGACTGGGGCGTCTCAAAATCGGCCTTAATGGAAGAAAGGGCCTTCTCCGCTGTTTCCGGTTCTTCGTGAAGGACCGCGATCAAGCCCTCCTCTTTCACCACGACGACGCCCGGCATCTGTTCGGCTGCGGATGTGTCAACGCTTTTCAGCGATGCTCCGTGCGCCGGCGGGCGTAAAATCCTCGCATACAGCAGGCCTGGAAACCGCAAATCCCCCGTGAAGCGGGCGGCGCCGGTCGCCTTGTCTTTGCCGTCCAGGCGGGTGGGCGATTGGCCGATTACGACAAAATCCGCCGGCTGCCTGACCCCGGCCTTCTGCTCAAGTTTGCGCACTATTTTCCGGCCCTTGGCAAGCTGTGCGTAAGAGAGTTTCCTGTTTTTGTCGGATCTCAAATAAATGATGCCGTTGTCGGCGATCAAATCCGATTCCGGCTTCCCCAGCTGTTCTGAGGCCAGCTGCAGCAGCACCGCCTTTGCTTCGGCCGCGGCCGATCGGAGCGCTGATCCATAGACCCGGACGGACATGGAACCAAAGGTCCCCATATCCCACGGGCACAAATCGGTGTCTCCCATGATCATTCGTATGGATTCCAGTCCAATCCCGAGCTCTTCCGCGGCCATCTGGGCAAGGGCCGTGGTATTGCCCTGACCCATCTCGATCTTTCCCGAAAACACCGTTACTTCACCGTCTTCGCCGATTCTCAGGTAGGCGTTGAAATCGGATGCCGCACCCGGCCCCATTTTGGGGGGGGCCTGCGATGCCGGCGTTTCTGAAACGCAAGGGAAAAAAATGATGATTCCCCCGCCCAGGAGCGCGAGAAAATCGCGCCGTCCATACATCGCAGCCGCTGAATTTGCGGCGGTTTTTGAAATGTCGTTTTGCATGGGACACCTCTATTTTTGAGCCGAAACACTCTCAATTGCCTGGACAATTCTCTTGTGAGCGCCGCAGCGGCAGAGATTATGCTCCATGCCTTCAAGGATCCGGGCGCGCGTGAGTTTGGGATCCTTCAGCAGCAGCGCATAGGCGTTCATGATCATGCCGGGCGTACAGAAGCCGCATTGGACGGCGCCATGGTCGACAAACGCCTTCTGCAGCGGGTGAAGCTTGTCGCCTTTTGCCAGCCCCTCTATCGTTGTAACCGATTTGCCGTGAACGTCCTTGATGAGCACCGCGCACGAACGCCTGGCTTCTTTCCCGATCACCACCGTGCACGCCCCGCAAAGGCCTGTGCCGCAGCCATATTTCGTGCCGGTCAACCCCAAATCCGTTCGTAGGACCCAAAGCAGTTTCCGGTCGGGTTCAACTTTAAGGGTTACGGATTTTCCGTTCAGCCTAAAACTGATGGTTTCTTTCATATTGTTTCTCGCGATGATCCGTTTGGATTACGTATTGATTGTATCAGACTGCAGGCATATTTCCGCGGTTTATGGCGCCCTGACTTCTGCGGTTCGGCATTCGACATTGGATATTCAGTTTTATGGATACTGCTTCACCGCAGAGCCGGTAGATCTCCCGACGGATCATGCAAGCGGGCGTTGCTGTCTTCCCGCGGTACCGAGTGGAGACGTGCGTGCAATGAGCAGGCTTTTCGTATTGGGATCCGACGCATCACGGGCGCAACAGGCCCCCAAAAAGGAAAAAGGAGGCTGGGGAGCCTCCTTTTCGTTTCCGTAAATTATTGCACTGCCTTTGGGTTGAATGGCGGGGCCGACGAGACTCGAACTCGCGACCTCCGGCGTGACAGGCCGGCGTTCTAACCAACTGAACTACGACCCCATCCTCATCAAAGGCGCTCAATAATAGCTCAAAACCCTGGCTGAGATCAAGGTGTTTACCCTGCATTTCTCGACAGGTATCCGCGGCCGGGGCAGAGACGGGCATGCGCAGCCCCGGATACGGTTTGCTTTTTTATATTGTAGCCGGAGAAAGTTTTTTCTAGATTTATGAGTTCTGTGCTGGCGAGAGATGAACTATTAAAGAGGGAGAATACGATGATTCTCAATAGAATTTTTTTGGCAGTTCTGACTGGGGGAATGCTGTTTTCACTGGCAGCCCTTTGCGGCGCGGCTCCCATTACCGCAGAGCCGTCAAATCCGGTAGTGGTTATACAGACGACAATGGGAAACATAACGGTGGAATTGTTCCGGGACAAGGCTCCCAAATCCGTTGAAAATTTTCTGGCCTATGTCAAAGACGGATACTACCGGGGCACGGTTTTCCACCGCGTCATAAAAGGATTCATGATTCAAGGCGGGGGATTAACGGCCAGCCTGGCACGCAAACAGACCAAACCGCCCATTCCGAACGAAGCGGGAAACGGGCTGAAAAATGAGCGGGGAACTCTGGCCATGGCAAGAACGAGCGACATAAACAGCGCCACGTCGCAGTTTTTCATCAATACGGTAAACAATGCCTCACTCAACCACCGGGGTGAATCGCCGGACCAGTTCGGCTATGCGGTGCTCGGAAAGGTTATTGATGGAATGGACGTTGTGGACAAGATCGAGGCTGTTGCCACGACGACCAAGGGATCCTATCAGAACGTTCCCGTCACGCCCGTCGCCATCAAGGCCGTCGTCCCGAAATAGCAGGCCCACCGAATCCGGCCGCACATAGCCCGTTTCCAGGGCGACCAGCCGGACTGCCGTCCATTCCAACGGCTTTCTCCGCGTACTGTCAGGAACGTCCATCTGCCCGCGGGAGAGGCGGAAATATCGGTCCCGGCCGTGCTGAAATCCGGCTATATTCCTCAGAGTTAAGGGATTTTGAGCACATCAGCAGCTGGATTTTTCAATTTTTCTAGTTTGATTCTGCGATAGCGATGGTATACTTGTGCCGATATTGATAACAGCTTCAGATCTTTGATAGCTTCAACACGGGTTTATCTAGTCTAAGATCCATGGTGATTGTAGACAGTTGTCTGACTAGGTTTCTTGACTTTTTCTCGCGGAGTGGAGAGGCTGCCATGAACAGTAGGTATCTTCGGTTGGTTGCGGCGATTCTATCGTTGCTTTTCTTTTCGTTTTCAGGTTTTGCCCAGCAACAGACTAAGAAGCGCTGGCATGCCGCCAGTTTCGACGGAACTTCCGGGTTATTCAAGGCTTGGGATGCCGAGACATTGAGGCAAGGCGAATTTAACTTTTCGGCTGGCTGGGATCAATTACAGCGTGATCCCGGTCAACTGACCGTTGGAAGGCTCCCGCTCGGTGCCGCGATTGGCATGTGGGACCGCTTCGAGCTTTTCGCGGGGTGGGACGTTCAAAGAAACATCGATCCGGACAATATCCGGTATCACCGGTTGCTTCCCGGCGATTATCCGATCCCGGCACAGACGCCCACCGGAGTTCAGTATTTTTCCCAGGTGGCTCCGTTTATTGATGTGCCGGAAGCAATGGGTGTCAGCGATATGCGCCTTGGCCTGAAATTCAACATGCTTTCGGAACGCCGGGGTGATCCGGTCAGCATAGCCCTGACGGGCATAGGCCTGTTCCCGGGACAACTGGACAAGATTGGCCTCAACCGAGGCTTGTCTTCCGGATCCTTTGGTGGAGGATTCGCCTTCCTGCTGTCCAAAACGGCCGCTGACTTTATGCGCTTCCATGTGAACGTCGGGCCAAACTTCTATACGGACCCCTCGGTTGACAAGCCGGTTCTTGCCGATCTTCAGAACGAGTTTGTCTATAAGGGAGGCGTGGAGTTCCCTGCGTACAAACCCTACCGCTTCATCGCTGAGTTGAGCGGGCTGAAATATTTCGGGGATGGTACAACGGGATTGAATCCCACGGACCCGGTGGACCTAATCCTCGGGATGCGGGTATTCCCGCGTGAGTGGATCTCGCTGGGGGCGGGGTACCAGGCATCGTTCAACCATGTCGACGACAACAGCGCGATTGGAGCGCTGGGCGCCGGATACAACGGCTTTGTGGTTCAGGGGGCGCTCGGCTACCGCATCAATGATCCGCCGACGGTCAGCTGTGCGGTTGCCAAGCAGACCATACTCCAGGAAGAAACAACCACCATTCGCGCCAACGCGGTGGATCCGGACGGCGATGTGCTGAAATACAGCTGGACCTCGAGCGGCGGCAAGCTATCCGGCCAGGATGCAACGGCGACCTTCGATGCTACAGGCGTCGCTCCCGGAAGATATACGGTTACCGGAACAGTTGCAGACAAGAAACACGAGGCTACCTGCTCGACCGAAATCACCGTTTTGAAGAAGAACTATGCTCCGACCGTGAAACTTGTTCCCGCTTCCGCGGATGTTACGCAGGGAGACGGGGTGAACTTCCGGTGCGACGGCGCCGACGCCAACAACGATCCTTTGACCTACACCTGGACGGTGAACGGACAGCCCCTGGCGGCCACAGGGCCTCAGATCACCTTCGGGACCGAAGGGCGCAGCCCGGGTTCCTACACGGTGGCCTGCTCCGCCAGCGATGGCGAAGCTTCGGGCAGCGCATCGTCCAACGTGACGGTCCGCGAGCGGATCATTCCCAATAAGCCGCCGACGATCGAATGCCTGACCACGACGATGGATGTGGCTTCCGGCAGTTCGATAGATCTGCGGGCCAGGGCGTCGGATCCCGACGGAGACAAATTGAGCTACAGCTGGACCTCCACGGGCGGCTCGGTGAGTGGAACGGGCGAAGCGGCTTCGTTCAACGCATCGGGAGTCAAGGCGGGCAGCTATACGGTGACCACAACGGTGGACGACGGGCGGGGAGGCAAGGCATCGTGCAGCATGACGGTGAATGTTTCCGAGCTGATCAGCGTGACTAAGGAGAAATGCGGCTACTTCGCGCATGGCGGTGTGCGGGTGGATAATTGTGCCAAGGCCATCCTGGACGATCTTGCGGTCCGGATGAAGAACGATCCCAAGCTGCGGGCAAATATCATAGGGTACACGGATGCGTCGGGATATGAAAAGTCCCGGAAGGGCCTTGGAGAAAAGCGGGCCAAGGCGATGGCAACATATCTCGAGAAACAGGGTGTCGAGGCTTCGCGGTTGACCATCACCGACGGAGGCGTCAACAACCCGGTGGGAGATAACAAGACCGCCAAGGGCCGCGCCCTCAACCGCCGCGTGGAGATCGAACTCACCGCGCGGTAATGCTAATTTTGGTTTTCGAATGACGGGTGGCGAATTCCGATGGATTCGCCGCCCGTCATTTTCAAAGTGTACCTGCCATATCTCACAAGCGGACGCATGCATTTTCGTCTCATCCTTCTGCTCTCGATAATTCTGTCCAACACGTTTTTTTTAAAAGCCGAAGGCAGCCTGCCTTCGGTTCGCTTTGAACGGATAGGCCCATTCGGGGGTGATGTCCGCTCACTGCTTCTGGATGGTCAAAGACCGGATATCGTTTATCTGGGAACCAGCAACGGCAGGATCTTCAAATCCATCGACTCCGGCAATTCCTGGAAAGCTTTATCGCCGGGGATCGGATCCCGCGAATATGTCATAGATACCCTGGTCCAGCATCCGGATGAGCCGGATCATATTTATGCCGGCGCATGGGACCTGCATTCGGATGGCGGGGGGCTGTTCGAATCCCGCGACGGCGGACTGAAATGGTCCCGGATGATGGTTTCGCAGTCGCCTTCGGCCGTAAGGGGATTGGCCGTCTGCAAAAGCCGTCCCGACCGGATGATTGTCGGAACGCTGACCGGAGCCTATATCAGCGCCGACGGCGGCCGGACCTGGAAACAGGCAGGCAGAAGCGTGTTTCAGAAAGCCGAATCCGTGGCCATCGATCCGGCCGACTGCCGCATCCTCTATGTGGGGACCTGGCGGCTGGGATATAAGTCGACCGATTTCGGCAAAACCTGGAACCTCATGGCGAAAGGGATGCCTGTGGATTCGGATCTGTTTTCCATTTCGATCAATCCGCAAAATCCGGAAATCATCTACTCGAGCGCGTGCTCGGGTGTGTACCGGTCCGCTAACCGGGCTCAATCCTGGGCCCGTCTCAAGGTTCTGCCGGACCGTTTTACCATCAGAGCCCACATCATCCACGTGGATCCGGTCAATTCGCGCCGGATATACAGCGGCACCACGGAAGGACTGTACGTCAGCGACAACGAAGGCAAAACGTGGCAGCGCCTGACTTCCAAAGATGTAACGGTGAACGCGATACAGGTGGACAGCAGGGATAACAGGCGCATCCTGATGGGAACGGAATACCAGGGCCTTCTGATGAGCGGCGATGGAGGGCGGACCTGGAAGGAATCCAATACGGGTTTTATAAACAAGCGCGTTTCCTGGTTGATCCCGGACCCAAAGGCGCCCGATACGTTTTTGGCCGGCGTTATGTCCGGCGCAGGCGGCCTGTACCAATACGACAACACGGCCGGCAACTGGGCGCTTTCACAGATCGCGCCGGGAATGCGGATTTTGTCTTTCCTGGTCCTGCCTGAGAACCGCGGGAGCCTCGCGGGCACTTCTCAGGGACTTTACTGGCTGCCCGGCGGATCGGACCGTTGGAAAAAGCTGGACGGCTCCATTGCCAAACGCACGGTTTTCAGCCTCGCCCTGGATCCGGCAAGCCCGGTCGTTTATGCGGGCACGGACCGGGGCATTTACCGGACCTCTCTGGAAGCTCTCAACTTCCGGCTGCCTCCGGGCTACAGGCTGAGCCCGCAGGCATGGCACATTTATGCTCCCCAAAACGTGCCCGGAATCGTCTATGCGGGAACAAGCCTGGGATTGCTGCGGTCCTGGGATAAAGGGACGACCTGGAACGTGATTTCCGCTTACGGTCTGCCTTCGAATGCGACCATGGATGCCATTGCCGTGTCTCCGTCCAACAAGGATCATTTGTTTGCGGGCACCTCCGCGGGCCTTTTTGAATCGATAAACGGCGGAGTGCACTGGCGGCAGGTGGGCGACGGAAGAATGGGAGTGGCTATTTCATCGGTTGTTTTTGTGGATGAGTCGGGGGACGCCATCCTGGCGGCGGATAAAACCGCAGGGGGCCTTTTTTATTCAAAAACCGGCGGTCAGACGTGGGAAAAAATTGCAGACCCTTCCTATGAATCGCCGGTATTTTGCCTCGCCAAAGACCCGAAGAAACCTTCCGTCATTTACATGGGAACGCGCTCGGATGGCGTTTACCGCCTTGAACTGCATTAAATCCGCCGTTAAACGATCCCACCGCTGCATGTGAGATACAGCATTCCTATTTTTACGTTTAATCTGAATTTCATGCATCATTCTCATATCGATTGGGTGACCCGCCGGCTCTTTCCGTGATTCGGTATCCATGAATATCGAATGTCGAAT
>CAYYTC010000133.1:0-9625 GCA_964474425.1 uncultured Acidobacteriota bacterium | reverse complement strand
TTTCTTCGCCATTGATATAGAACTGACTTTCGTCATACAGCAGTTTCAACGGTTTCCCGACCCTCCTGGCCAGGATGGCGCCGAGGCGGATAAGCGAGACGGAGCAGGCGATGTGGTTTATTCCGCCAAACCATGAACCCTGATACGGCATGGTTAGCGTTATTTTGGACCAGTGGGTTAAAGCAGGATTTGGTTTTCGCTTGCCGGCGATACCTCTTGCATTGTTAATAGAACTGAGATTCGATTGCAGAATGCCCTGGTGGTGCACCCAAATGTCAAGAAACTCTCCCCTCCAATGGGCCACACAGACGATGGCTTCGACACCTGCCGTCGTGTTCGGAGCCCGCTTTATGGTGTACTCCAGCACCTTATCGGCTTCGGCGAAACCCTTCTGGACGTCGCCAACTTCCTCCTCACGCGTTATGTACCGGTTGGGCTCCTTGGCCGTAGGCTGAAAGCACAGCGCCTCCGTCCAGATCTTTGGAGCATCCGGCTTCAGAGCTTCCTCCATATTCAGGATGAACGGCCGCTCCTCCCATTCTATCTTGATCAGCCGCAGCGCCCGGTCGCATATCTCCTCGCTGTCGGCAATCACCACAACTCCCATGGGATGATTGTAAAAGTCGCTGATGCCGGGAAGGGTGAGACTATTGTACTGCTGCACCTGAGTGTCGTTTTCATCCACAACGTCCGGGTCGTCATATTTGACGATATCCCGTACACCTGTGAGCGCCTCTGCCTGGCTTGTATCCATTTTTACGATTTTTGCATGGGCATAAGGCGAGGTGAGAATTTTCGCATACACCATTCCGGGAAGATAGACATCTCTGGTGAACACGGCCTTGCCGCTCACCCTGTCATATCCGTCCTGTCGGGGGAACATGTTGCGTTTAATGCTCTCATCCGTTTCCGGTATCTTCCAAGTCCACGGCTGGTTATCTGCCATATTCCTCCTTCTCTAGCTCTAGAGGTTCTTCGCGGCTTCCAATACCGCAATAGGATGTCGCTGATAGGTGCCGCAACGGCAAAGATTGCCGCCAAGGGCGTCTCTTGCCTCAGCTTCGGTAGGTTTGCCATTCCTGTCCAGCAGCGCCTTGGCTGTGCATACGAAACCCGGCGTGCAGTAACCGCACTGGAAAGCATTGTTGTTTATATAAGCCTGGACAATCGGGTGTTTGACCTTGGCAATGCCTTCTGCCGTCTCTATCTTGGCTCCATTGCACTCGCTGGCCAGCGTCAGGCACGACAGGACGGGCCTCCCGTTCACAATGACGGTGCAGGAACCACAGGCGCCTTGCCCGCCGCACCAGTCCTTTGGAGAGGTAAGGCCTAATTGATCGCGCAGAAGGGAGCGGAGACTACAGGCCGGTTCGATATTGAGCCGGTATCTGCCTCCATTGACCGTAATCTCGATGCCCTCCGTTGCGCCTGATTCTCCCCCCCGCTGGGTGGCAGCCACAGCTCCCGCCGCGGCGACTGGAGTTGCGGCCAGAGCGGACGTTGCGAGGGATCCAATGCCGGGAGCGCCAACCACGAACCCGGCATCCTTCAGGAATACTCTCCGGGATATGGATCCTAATCCGTCTTTTTCGCTCCCTTGCGCGGATTTCTTCTCTTCATTTTTCATGTTGTCCCCTTTACCATTTGACCGGAGATAGGAAACGCGGGATCATGGCTTATTCGTTAATCCTCGCGCTTTGTCGGGTACATCATCGGTTCATCCGACACAGGATCGAAGATCCCCGAATCAACCGCCAATTCTTGAATCGGGCTACAGCCATGTCTTGCGATGATGGGCCCGCTCATGTCTATTCCTTTGCGCGCCCCTATTTCATCCAATCAGGGGTATAAAAGAACTCCTAACTTGGGAAATAACCCAAGAGCTCGCAATTAACTTCAGGCTGATTAAGGCCGCGGTCCCCATGTCGGCAGCGGCTGCCCAACCTCCAATGCCCCAAGATCCGGAGCCTTACCATTAAAACCGTCGTTAATGTTGGGAAGCGGGCACCCCGCATCCACGGCAGCGGCATTCGGCTTAAGCCGGAAATCCAATTCGTCGCGTGCATAAACCCTTGAAAATTCTTTTATATCCGACTTCTTCACGTTCTGAAATATGTCGTAGTCTATCATTATCCCATGGCACTCCTGTCCCAGTGCACTGCAGAGCTCCTGGAGAGTTTTGAAGGAATGCATCTCCCTGGGATTCTTGAAGTCGCGGACCGCACCGCCGGCAGGTATGAGCCACATGAATTGGTCCTCATACCCTTCATTGGGACGGAATCCGTTGTAGTCAGAGGTTGTATAGGAGGTATAGGTATCCATAAAGTAAATACCTCCAAATTCCTTGGTACGGTAATTCCTCATCGAATCGGGGTTTTCTCCCAGCATGAGGTTGTTGCGGAAATGCATGTTCGAAGCGCCTTCGCGGCCATTTAAATTGGCGGAAGGTTGGCCAATGTAAATTTCGCCACAGAGTGTATTGTGATAGAAAATCACGCCTGACGGCCTGTCAAACATCTTGATAGCTCCCCGATCCGGGACATGGTAAACGATATTGCGTATAAAATACGCCGGCCCCCCATAAACAGGCTGTGAGCTCAAGCCGCCATGTCCGTTGTTGATGCCAAGGTTGCGCATGACACGGATGTTGTGCGAGCCACAGTCGGTTTCGAAAAAATTGTCGTACGTATTACTAATGTAGTTATTGTAAAAGTCGACATTGGATTGCGGCCCCCCGTGTTTTGTCGCTTCCGCGCTGCCTCCTTGAAAAAGGGATATTCCATCTTCAAAATTCTCAACACGGTTGTAACACAAAACGTGGCCCGACCCTGCAATGGTGATCCCATAGAAGGAGCCCCCGGGGCCGCTCATTTTCGGAGGAAAGCCGGGCAGCTTTTTATACGGAATAACGTCACTGCCATACTGACCCATCATTACCTTCGGATTGAAGCGGCCGCTGGCCACGTTATCGGCAATATAATAGTTTTTTGATCCCTGGTATGTGCCCCAGATGGCCATGGATACGTCTTCAAACCGGCATCTCTTAACTGTCAATCCGCTGTTGCCACGCAGGCCATTGACACCCGTGAAAATAGCCGCATCGGTATTGCGGAAAGTAAGGCCCTCGAAGTATATATAATCTGCCCCACTGACATCGAAGAGGATGGAGCAGCCGCCGCCATCGAAAATAACCTCGCCATCTCCCGCGCCCTTTATTGCAATAGGCTTGTCGGGCGTGCCGCTCTTGGTAATCCAGGTCGTTCCAAACACGTCTGATCCCATTCCGATTCTCATCCGCAGATTGTATTGAGTGCGATCAATCTGATAAACGCCGGCATGCACGAGGATGGTATCGCCGGGTTCAGCCCTCCCGAGCGTCCCTGAAAGTCCCCCTGAAATTCCCGTAGGGGCCGAGGCCTCCTTTTCTTTGGATCCTTTATATCCGGCCGGGTATACGTGAAAGACTTGTCCGCCTGCGAAAGGTTTCGGTTCAGGGCGCGTCCGCACAGTTGCCATTTGCTGTTTATTTCCATCCACGCCGTCCGGATCGGACATTTCAAACTTGCACTCATACTCCGTATCAGGCTCCAAATCCAATATGCTTCCTGCAAACATGTTGGGCACCACGTGAGTGCGAGCCAAATATCCGCCGGCTTCCTCATTTTGGAGGCGAAGAAGCGGCAGCCCTTCTTTCCAGGACTCCGTCCCCTTTTTGCGGTACTGGACCGCCACAGCGGCATTACGGTTTTCATCGCCCTCAATACTCCATTCAAACCCAAGGCAAATAAGCGTTGGATCTCCAACCACAAACTGTCCCGGTTTTACGCTATTTCCGTTTTTTGCAGGTGTGACGCCAGTGGAACAGCTCGCCAGGCCTAAAAGAAATAGAAAAACAAGTGAAATCATCACAAACAAGCTTTTTTTGCTTTTCATGCCTGAGCTCTTTAGCCTCGATTTACGATCAGTTTTTGAGCACAAAGTTCGAATCAACGAGGTTTTAAATCAAGACATCGCGATAAATAACTGCCAATCTTCGACAATGATTAGGTATCTCTGCCGCCAGTGAAAAATGGTCATCGTCTGCATAAAGCACGGGGCAGCCTTTAGCTTCGAAAGATCTCCCTATTTAAAATATCTTTGTGTCTTTCGACCTTTTTCCAGGAAGGTCGAAAGACACAAAGAGACAATTTCCTCACTTATCCTGTTGCCGCACGAAAAAAGGGGCACAAGAATATTTTAATCGTTCTCGCCGCTCCGCTGGCGATGTCGCAGTTCTTGCATTTTAGGTCGCACCTTAAAATTGAATCCGCGCGACAAGAAAGCCCTTGCGCTGCGAGTTGGCGGAAGCCGCGTTGTAGCGCCCAAAGCCGGAGGATGTAATGCCTGAGCCCGACCAACTCTGGGTGGCATTTGCAGGGGTCCGCGTCAAGAGGGGATTCCCCAATACCATGCGGTTCAGTATGTTGTCGAAGTCCGCCCGAATAGACAGGCTCACCCCTTCCCTGAGCCGGAAGATCCGCCCTATGCTCAGCCTTTCCGAAGGTTGACGCGGGTACCGGAAATCGCTGTAAAATGCCGGCGCGGTACTATACTGGCCCGCGGGCGGATCTTGCCAGGCCGCCGGATTCAATACGAAATCGGTAAGGGGGTCAAATGCGCTTCTATCATTGAGGTCGCTGAGGGGCATCGTGGTTTTGGTCCCATCAGCGTTTCTCACAGTCCGCAGAAACAACGGTTGACCCTCAACCCGGTTCGCGAAGGTGCTTGTGAAATTATAGAGGTTGACCACGCTGGTCGACGATACCGCTGGAACCTGAATCATTCTGCCGCTGGAGTAATTCAAAACAAGGCCCAGGGTCCAATCGCGAATCGCCGTCGACAGCACCTTGTTTACTGCCAGCTTCGGCAGCCTGTAGTTCACCGCGGTGATCCATACGATTGGCCGGGAATAGCTCGACATGTACTTGTTGACACTGCGGTCGAACACGTTGTTTACGACTCCGCCGGTTCCTCCGGTCTGTGAGCCTTGTATTTCCGATCCCATGACCAACTCTTTCTGCCAGCTAAATGAACTGGTGAAGTCAAGCCCGTGGGAAAACCGCTTGGTCACTTTCAACTGCAGCGAGTCATACCAGGTCCTGCCGAGCGGCGCCCATCTCGGAGCGATGCGGGTAAAATGCGGGAAAGGCCGCAACGATTGGGCGACGGTTTGGCCATCCGGGAAGCCCGGGTAAGGCGGGGTGCTGAAAGGAAGATTTGTAACGGGATTGATGCGGCTCTGCGCCGCCGCGGAACTTAATCTTCCGGACAAAAGGGATCTATCGCCGGCATTGTCAAGGCTGAGCCCAAAGGAGGCAAGCCGCTCCGGCGATATCGCATTTAGGTCGATGAGTTCGTTGGCCTCCCACCAGGCGCCGCGGTTGCCGACGTATGCGGCTTCCACCATCAGGTTCCTGGTAATCTCCCGCTGGATGCCGATGCTCCACTGTATCTGCCTCGGCGGCCGGCCCGCACCACGATCGAACATGGGGGCGGCTGATGATGCGGGAACGGGTGAATAATTCAAATGACCGGGATTCAGATCGGGCCATGCGTAACTTCCAGTCGCCGATTCCGGCGCTCCCTGGTCCAGCGTCCTCCATAACGCACCATAAGACGGAGATGCGAATGAAAAACTGCTGAGGGCAAAACTCAATAGTGCCCCATTATCAGTGGCGGTATTCCCGTAAATAATGCCCCCTCCTGCGCGGAACACCGTCTTGGGCGTGATTTGATAAGCGGCTCCCAACCGCGGACCGAACGCCAAAGCATATACGTCCGCGAATTTCACACCGTCTCTTTCATAGATCATCGCCCCCGGCAGATTGCCGGCGTTGGGATTCGGAGTGGTGGGAGAGAAATTCGCTATCCGGCCGTAAGTCTCTCTCAAATAGCCCTGGTAATCCCAGCGCAATCCGTAATCCAGCGTGAATTTGCGGGTTACCTTCCAGCTATCCTGCGCGAACAAAGCCCACGACGACTTCCCCGCGCGCGGAGTGGATAGTGCACCAATACTGCCGCTATTGAATTGTCCCAAAAGGAAACTCGCATACGGGAATCCCACCGTTTGGCTGCTCGTAACATACCCGGATGTGGGAATTCCGGTTTGCGTGCTGGAAAAGCTAAATCGGCCGTTGGAGGGGTGCACGAGATTGTTCGGAAATCCCTCGATGCGCAATTCCGCGCCGAATTTGTAGGTATGGTTGGATTTAACCCATGTTAAGCTGGCATTCGCGGTCGGCTTCCACATATTCCGGTCATACATGGTAATCGGGCCAGCGCCCATCGGGTTTACGTTCACCCCGCCGTAACTCGTGCTAAGGCCAAAAAAGGCGGGGGCGCGTTGGGTATCTACTCCCTTCGGCTGCGCCATGCCGTACTCCGTTTGCTGATTGAAGTCTTGGAATGGGCTATCTTGAGAAAATCTAACCTTTTGCAAGCCGGCGCCGAGATGTAGCAGTTTTGTCGGCGTCAGGGTAATGTCGTAGTTCAAACGCACCGTATGCGTGCGAGTAACCGTGTCCCTGCAGGCTGTAATGGGACTGATCGCGTAAAGGGCGTCGCAGTCCGTCTGATTTGCGTCGTTGCGTATACCAGCCCAATAGCCTGACAACTTTGACCGGGTACCGAAGTTGTGGTCAATCTTTACACTTGGGATGGCTCTATAATTGTATTTCTCCCACGGAACGAGATAGTTGTTGGTCAAGTCGTCTTTGTAGGGACCCGCAGGTTCGGGAATCCGATTTTGGATTGCCAGCGCAGCGCTGTTGAACGGGTCCGTAATCACATTCCCCGGATAGGGATCTCTCATCAGGTAGCTTTTTCCGTCAAGCCCGATATAGGTATGTTCCGTCCCAGGTCTGTAGAGCTGGTTTTCGCGAATGGTCTTAACTCCATCAACGGTAGTCACCATTTTCGGGGTCAATATCTCGCTGAAATCTCCCTGGCGCATTTTCAGGGTGGGAACCGTGAACGTGGTGTTGTTGTCGACACTCTTCTCCCGCAACTGCTCAAAGTTGAAAAAGAAAAACGTCTTGTCGCGCCCGTCGTACACTTTGGGAATATAAACGGGCCCCCCTGCCGTGAAACCGTAGTCGTGCCGGCGCTGACGGTCCTTTCTTCCGTACGGCGAACTGGCGTTGAATGCTTCGTTGTACCAATAATCGTACGCGCTTCCGTGCAGCGTATTGGTGCCGGATTTCATGGTTACATTGAATAAACCACCCCCCGCCTGCCCGTATTCGGCGGCAAAGTTGCTGGTTTGAACCGCAACCTCCTCGATCGCATCCACGCCCGGTTGGGTGAACTGATTCATATTTGTAAACAATCCGCTGGTTGAGTCCTGGCCATCGACCCGAATACCCGCCGTGTTCGCGGGTGACCCAGCTACGCGTATGACGCCAGTTTCATAGAGCGCGCCCGGGATCAACTGCGTCGTGGCGTAGGGATCGCGAATATTTCCGGTAAATCCCACAACTGGAAGCTGATTAAGAGCATCTCCACCCACATTGGTCGCCAACTCGCCGCTTTCCGTCCTCAACAGGGGAGCATCGGCGTTGACGGTGACAGTTTCGGTGATGGCGCCCACCTGGAGTGAAATGTCGATGCGCAAGGTTTGCGCCACCAAAACCGTGATGCCGGTCTGCGAGAACTGCTTGAATCCGGGCACCGAAGATGTCATCTGGTACTTGCCGGCAGGCAATTGGCTGATCGTGTAATTGCCCGTCGAGGAGCTTTGCGCCTGAAACACGGCACCGGTATTGATGTTTTTCAATTCAATCGCAGCACCGGCTATGACAGCACCCGCGGGATCCGATATTGTTCCCGTAATCGTGCCCCGATCGCTTTGTGCAATCGCAGCTCCGGCAACTACGAAAAAACAACAAATTGCAATGATTGTTGATCTCATGTGACATATCCCCTCAAGTAAAGTGTTCAAATTTCTCGCTACATTAGCTATCGGTTCAAGCCGTTAAGTTGGGCATGCGAAGAGCGGCAACATTGGCATTGTCACATTCGAAAAACAATTGCTGAGTTGCAGCGTGAGCAGCCGAGCGAGATATTTCATGGTCACTGCCTGTCCTCCAAAGGCGAAGGTGAAATCTGCTGAAAACTGTTTGCCTAAATTTTCTGGACATGCTTCCAATAGACATTGTGGCAGCTATTGATTTATGTCAATCAAAAAATTCATCTTGCGTTCAATATGCGTGCATCATGTATGTTATATTTCATTTGGCTACTACATATTGCGGTTGAGGGGCAGCTGGTGTTCGGTCTATCCGGCGACCGGTCGAGTCTTGACGCGAAAGCCGCATGAATGAACGGCTCAACACACACACAAGGCCCGAAATAGGGTCCTTCCGCCACCTACTGTTGTTACGCTGCCATTTTCTGTTCTCTGACTCCACTTAAAACTGCCTTTACGTAAATAAAAATGATCACAAAAGGAATTCGCCGCTGATCAGCCATGAATACCTCCCTGAAGCTGAGTCGTTTGGAGACCAATCCGGCCTGCATGGCGGGTGTCCGGACCTCCCGTCCGAATTTCAGCGCCCTGTGAGGCCTGACGAAATT
Source organism: uncultured Acidobacteriota bacterium (assembly GCA_964474425.1). GTDB lineage: Bacteria > Acidobacteriota > UBA6911 > UBA6911 > UBA6911 > UBA6911. Next base: position 1,012 of record CAYYTC010000133.1, on the reverse strand, counting down.
GTAATGGCAGCGAAGCAACTCGAGATGATCTTCGAGACGTTCCTTCCATCGTGCCTGACATATCGTCCGCCGACAAAGATACGCCGAGCCCTGTCGGATCGTCAGATTCAGCCGTTCGATAAAGGATGTGTTCAGTTTCGAGGAATCCTCGGAGTCGCGCAATGCCTGTTCGAATCGCCAGGCAGCGCCGATCACGGCTCTTCGCTCAACCTTGATAACACGATCGTTTCTGCGGATCTTAAGGACCTGGCCGTACAGACACGCTGGTCCAAAGACACGGCGGACAACTTTCGCATAAAAAGCAAATCCGTCCGTGGCAATTAGAGGAACACGTTCCAGATTCGATCGACTGGAGATATCTCGAAAGAGGGTGAGTGTGTTTCGATAGCTTCGCCTTCCAACAACGGTTGAAGGCCAAAGACGAGACCAGACCTCAATCGCAGCAAAGATCCAAATCGGCTGTTCCTTGTCACGGATGATCGTGCGAATCTCATCTGCCTGAAGCTCTGAGATGGCGATCCCATCTATCTTTTGATCGTTGAAGCGGCGACAAGAGGCGGCTGCTTTTTCGAGCCAGCGATCGACCGTATTCCAGGCGATTCGCTTTACCCGAGCAATCGCGGACTTGTTCAGTCCCTCGACGCTGAGATTGGCAACCTCATCAAAAGTTGTGCGACGGTGTTGGATTCGAGGGTAGGGCGTGCCGGAATTGGCGCAGAAAGTTTTGCCGCAAGTGCCGCAACGATATCGACGGCGCCTCCCCCACTTGGTTTTGCAGAATCCGTGGCGGATGATTTTCCCGGTTCTATTCAACCCGGATCCTGCGCATTGCACGTTTGGACACCTGAGACCCATTATTGCTCCTCGACGATGAACGGATCGCCTGGAATTGAGTCTCAAATCATACTACGTGCATGAGTTGTGATTGGGTCACCAACAGTAGATTGCGGAAGTACCATATAAACGAATGGGCAAGGGGCATTGCCTCATTCCTGCTCCTTGCCCATCCTCG
>CAYYTC010000132.1:0-9700 GCA_964474425.1 uncultured Acidobacteriota bacterium | reverse complement strand
TGAGTAGCAGCTACGCTACTATCACCGGTAAACAATAGGTGCGTTTGCGCTACTCTGACTTCGGGCCGGAATGGGCTCAGCGGCATGCTATGCAGGAATAGAGCAGTTTCGGCAACCACGTCGGTCTAAAAAATCAAATAGTGAATAATGCCATTGTCATCAAATCTTGCGATAGAGATAATGGTTCAATCTCAGTTTGACAGGATTGCTGGAATTGGCGATGTCTCTGTCCGTATGGCGGCAACCCCAAAATGCGTTATTAGGAGGAGGAGAGTGTGACAGTTCCGGATTGGGAGAAGGCTCAGATCGATCCGGCGAAAATTCGAGATTATCTGCTTTCTCCAACTCATCCTGTTGGCCGATTTAAAGCACCTTTCTTTGCGGCATTGGGATACACTCAGAAAGAGTGGCATGTGCTTCAGGCTGATTTGCGGGAAATCATTCGTCAGGGGCAAGCGGTACATGCTGGACGCACCGATTACGGCGAGAAATACACAGTTTTGGCAAGGCTCAAAACACCAAGCGGCGTTTCGCGTGATATCATTACAGTTTGGATTGTTCTTTCGGGCGAAGATGTCCCGCGGTTCATTACGGCCTATCCGAGGGAGGGAAAATGAGATTTAGGATTCTTGACACAGTTGTTTTGGACAGAGATCTTCCCGATCTCGGCCTCCGGAGTGGCGATCTTGGCGCAATCGTGCAAGTCTACCAAGAGGATGGCATTGAGGTCGAGTTTGTCGCCGCCTCAGGACGCACCGAGGCCCTGGTGACGCTCAAAGAATCAGATGTTCGCCCCATTTCAGATTCCGACCTCATCGCCGTGAGATCCCTTCATAAGCGATCGGCATAATACCTTTATGTCGTTATCGGGTCCTTCCGCCATCTACTGTTGTTACGCTGCCATTTTCTGCTCTCTGACTCTATGTGACTCTACCGTTACGTCGATGAAAACGATCACAAAAAGAATTCTCTCTGGCACCGCCACGAATACCTCCCTGAAGCTGAGTCGTTTAGAGACCAATCCGGCCTGCATGGCGGGTGTCCGGACCTCCCGTCCGAATTTCAGCGCCCTGTGAGGCCTGACGAAATTGTAATGGCAGCGAAGCAACTCGAGATGATCTTCGAGACGTTCCTTCCATCGTGCCTGACATATCGTCCGCCGACAAAGATACGCCGAGCCCTGTCGGATCGTCAGATTCAGCCGTTCGATAAAGGATGTGTTCAGTTTCGAGGAATCCTCGGAGTCGCGCAATGCCTGTTCGAATCGCCAGGCAGCGCCGATCACGGCTCTTCGCTCAACCTTGATAACACGATCGTTTCTGCGGATCTTAAGGACCTGGCCGTACAGACACGCTGGTCCAAAGACACGGCGGACAACTTTCGCATAAAAAGCAAATCCGTCCGTGGCAATTAGAGGAACACGTTCCAGATTCGATCGACTGGAGATATCTCGAAAGAGGGTGAGTGTGTTTCGATAGCTTCGCCTTCCAACAACGGTTGAAGGCCAAAGACGAGACCAGACCTCAATCGCAGCAAAGATCCAAATCGGCTGTTCCTTGTCACGGATGATCGTGCGAATCTCATCCGCCTGGAGCTCTGAGATGGCGATCCCATCTATCTTTTGATCATTGAAGCGGCGGCAAGAGTACGCCGCCTTTTGCAGCCAGCGATCGACCGTATTCCAGGCGATTCGCTTTGCCCGTGCAATTGCAGATTTGTTCAGGCCCTCAACGCTCAGGATGGTAGGGCGTGCCGGAATTGGAGCAGAAGGTTTTGCCGCAAGTGCCGCAACGATATCGACGACGACGCCCCCACTTCGTTTTGTAGAATCCGTGGCCGATGATGTTTCCGAAAGCGGCTTTTCCCGCCAGTGGACATTCCCTGTTTGGGCAGCTGAGACTCTTCATTGGTTTTGAACCGTGTCAATGATGGAACTGATTGCATGGAATTGAGTCTCAAACTATATCATGTGTGGGAGTTACGGTCGCGCTGCCAACAGTCGACGGCAGAAGCACCCTTTAGGTCAATTCCAACAACACTCGATGACGAAAGTACCCCCGGAATCACCCTGCAATATAGGTATGCCCCGATGCTCCCGAAATCCTTTTCAAAAGCCTTCATTTCGTATTAGGATACCAGCGAATTCGATCAATTGGGTAATTTTTAACCTGGAAGTTTACATAAGGCATACATATCAGTACTTGTTGAGAAGCCTGCACGGCCGGATTTCCCGACCAAAGGCAATTTATTCCGACTATCCTTACGCTATCGGGCACGGTGATTGACTCGCAGCCATAATCGACCGATCAGGACAATACCTGGGGGGAATCCATGAAGAACCTGTACAGCGCGGCGGGCACCATGCGTTCGCGCTTCGCGATACTCGTGTTGCTGGCGACCTGTATCGCCGGTTGCCAGCGCGCGTCGAACGAAAGCAGTGCCGACGTGCGCGCCGGAATGTCGCAGGAGCGCCTGCAGCGCATCAACGCGCATTTCCACAGGCTGGTCGACGAAGGAAGGATGGCCGGCGTGGTGACCTGGGTCGCGCGTCATGGCGAGGTGGTGCACGAGGATGCCTACGGCATGGCCGACATCGAGGCCAATCGCGCGATGTCGAAGGATGCCTACTTCTACGTCTATTCGATGACCAAGCCCGTCACCAGCGTGGCCTTGCTCATGCTGTATGAGGAAGGGAAGTTCCAGCTCGGTGATCCGGTGGCGAAATACCTGCCGGAACTGGCGAACCTGCCGCTCTACGTGGGCGAAAGCCCCCGCGGCGGCATGATCACGCGCGCGCCGCTGCGCCAGCCCACCATCGAAGACGTGTTCCGCCACACGGCCGGCTTTCTCTACGGGCCGGCCGGCAATCGCGGCATCGACGCGGTCTATCGGGAAGCCAATGTGATGGGCGGCACGCTGACCGACCTGACGCTGCGGCTGGGCAAGTTGCCACTGGCCTATGAGCCGGGCACGCAATGGGTGTACTCGGTGTCGCACGACGTGCAGGCGCGGCTGGTCGAAGTGCTGTCGGGCATCCCCTTCGATGAATTCGTGCGCCAGCGCATCATCGAACCGCTGGGCCTGACGCACATGGTGTTCGGCCGTCCGGATGCATTGAAGGACCAGTTTGCGGTGATCTATGCACCCGACGAAAGCGGCAAGCTGATGCCCACCGGCGCGCTCGATGCGCCCGGCGCGGCAACGCGCGTGCTGGGTGGCTTCAGCATCTCGGCCACCGCTGCCGACTACGGCCGCTTCGCGCAGATGCTGGTGAATTCGGGTGAGCTCGATGGCGTGCGCATCCTGTCGTGCAAGACCATCGACCTGATGGATTCCAACCACCTGCCCGACGGCGTGCAGCGCGGCGCGGCCGGTGGTGGCACCGCGGGCGGCGAAGGCTATGGCCTCGGCGTGCGCGTGGTCACTGATCCGGCGAAGGCCGGCAACCTCACCTCGAAGGGCACCTTCGGCTGGTCCGGCGCTGCCGGAACGCATTTCTTCGTGGATCGCAGCGAAGACCTGGTGGCCGTGTTCATGATCCAGGTCATGCGCGCGCCCGACGGACCGCGGATGGCAGCGGAATTCGAGACGCTGGTCTACCAGGCCATCGTCGACTGAACCGAAAGAAGACGGAGCGGAGACAAGCCATGTGGAACAAGCGCATCGGGACGTTGGGCGGCGCATTGCTGGCGGCAATGCTGGCCAGCGGCAGTGCGTTCGCGGCGGACCCGATCGGGTCCGGTCCGGAGCCCGCCAGGGTGTATTCGGACAGCTCGCTGCCGACTCACACCATCTACCGGCCCGCGGACCTGAAGGGCAGGTACCCGGTGGTGCTGTGGGGCAATGGTTCCTGCGTGAACAGCAGCTTCGGCTACCGGAACTTCCTGTCGGAAATCGCCTCGCATGGTTTCATCGTGCTGGCCATCGGGCCGTATCGCGATACACCCGCGCCGCGCCAGCAGCGTCCGGCCAATCCGGCCGAGTGGCCTCCGTTCGAAACCAGCTGGGAGCAGATGCTGGAAGCGCTGGACTGGATCACCGCCGAGAGCAGGCGCGCAGGCAGCGATTTCAACGGCAAGGTGATGACCGACAAGGTGGCCGCCATGGGCCATTCCTGCGGCGGCTTGCAGACCGTGAAGGTCTCCACCGATCCGCGCATCACCACGGCGCTGGTACTGAATAGCGGCATGATCACCGACGAGGACCAGTACATGATCCGCCACGAGCTCAAGCGCTCGGTGCTCGACCAGATGCACGCGCCCATTGCCTATTTCATCGGCGGTGAATCAGACATCGCCTACGCCAATTCCGAGGTCGACTGGAAGGATCTGCAGACGCGCAAGATCCCCGCGCTGAATGCGCAGATGGATGTGGGCCATGGCGCCACCTACAACCAGCCCAACGGCGGTCCCTTCACCAGTGGCCCGCTGGCGTGGCTGCAGTGGCAGCTCAAGGGTGATGCCAAGGCGCGCGCCATGTTCGTTGGCGACAACTGCGGGTTCTGCAACGGCGATCAGTGGAAGATGCGCCGCCACCTGCTGAAGTAGCTTCGACCTACCAGGGCAGTGCTGCCACCGACGGCTCGGACTGCATGGCCAGCAGCCGCCGGGCCAGCGCGGCAGCGGCAGCTGCCGTCTTTGGCTGCCGCGCACGGCCCACGCAGTGGTGCTTCTGCCGTCGACTGTTGGCAGCGCGACCGTAACTCCCACACATGATATAGTTTGAGACTCAATTCCATGCAATCAGTTCCATCATTGACACGGTTCAAAACCAATGAAGAGTCTCAGCTGCCCAAACAGGGAATGTCCACTGGCGGGAAAAGCCGCTTTCGGAAACATCATCGGCCACGGATTCTACAAAACGAAGTGGGGGCGTCGTCGTCGATATCGTTGCGGCACTTGCGGCAAAACCTTCTGCTCCAATTCCGGCACGCCCTACCATCCTGAGCGTTGAGGGCCTGAACAAATCTGCAATTGCACGGGCAAAGCGAATCGCCTGGAATACGGTCGATCGCTGGCTGCAAAAGGCGGCGTACTCTTGCCGCCGCTTCAATGATCAAAAGATAGATGGGATCGCCATCTCAGAGCTCCAGGCGGATGAGATTCGCACGATCATCCGTGACAAGGAACAGCCGATTTGGATCTTTGCTGCGATTGAGGTCTGGTCTCGTCTTTGGCCTTCAACCGTTGTTGGAAGGCGAAGCTATCGAAACACACTCACCCTCTTTCGAGATATCTCCAGTCGATCGAATCTGGAACGTGTTCCTCTAATTGCCACGGACGGATTTGCTTTTTATGCGAAAGCTATCCGCCGTGTCTTTGGACCAGAGTGTCTGTACGGCCAAGTCCTTAAGACCCGTGGAAATGATCGTGTTATCAAGGTGGAGCGAAGAGCCGTGATCGGCGCCGCCTGGCGATTGGAACAGGCATTGTGTGACTCCGAGGATTCCTCGAAACTGAATACATCCTTTATCGAGCGGCTGAATCTGACGATCCGACAGGGCTCGGCGTATCTATTTCGGCGGACAATATGCCATGCGAGATGGGAGGAGCGACTCGAAGATCATCTCGAGTTACTTCGCTGCCATTACAATTTCGTCAGGCCTCACAGGGCGCTGAAATTCGGACGGGAGGTCCGGACACCGGCCATGCAGGCCGGATTGGTCTCTAAGCGACTCAGCTTCAGGAAGGTATTCATGGCTGATCAGCGGCGAATTCCTTTTGTGATCATTTTTATTTACGTAAAGGCAGTTTTAAGTAGAGTCAGAGAACAGAAAATGGCAGCGTAACAACAGTAGGTGGCGGAAGGACCAATGGACCAATCCTGTTGTGCTGCTCTGGGGAGAAGATTTCTGAATCGTCGGGCATGGCTTTTCAGGATCGAGCCGTACCAGGCCGAAATGACGCTTGGGCTCCTGCCCGGTAAGAACCCGATAGGACTGGCATGTCGGTTTTATCTGCGCTTCCTGGAGTTCGTAGCCCGCTACGGTCTTGCAGATTGTAGCTGCCGGCTCGTCAGTCGAGATCCAGGGATTGATGGGCTGCGACCTTGTGCCGAGGGAACCTGGAATGACGGCCTTGACAGCTATGGGCTGATATACCGGGTCAGGGCGAAGATTCATTGTCCGTATCAGACAAGGGCTAATTTTCAACTTCACCGATAAACGATTGATACGGCTCAAGCCTAATTTCCTTGAGATCCACGTTTGTTGGTGTGCTTCGGGTGGAGCTGATCAAGGTTTTGCCTGTCGAACCAACGTCATAGCTAACTGTTTGAATCTTCGACGACATATTTAATGCCACGAGTATCCGTTTGCCCAAATGTTCACGCATATAGGCGAGCACATTGGCATCCTCTTCATTTATGGCGATATACTTGCCCTTGATCAGTACGGGACTATTGCGCCGCAGGCTAATCAGCTTTTTATAGTAATTCAGCACTGAGTCCGGATCTTGCTTTTGCATTTTCACGTTATGAATTTTGTAATCCGGATGAGCGCGCAACCAGGGCTTCCCGCCGCCGAAGCCCGCATTGTGAGAGTCATCCCATTGCATGGGAGTCCGTTCCCCATCACGACCTTTAAATCCAGGCCATCTAAGCTTGCCTATCGGATCGAGGACATCTTCCACCCGACGGGGATCGTTGTTCACCATCGCGATCTCTTCGCCGTAGTACATGATCGGCGTTCCGCGAAGAGTCAACATGAGGGTGGCGAGTAACTTGGCGACCTGATCCTTATCGGCTCCCTCAGGAGTGAAGCGATCGACCGAACGAACAATGTCATGATTGCTCAGGACATATGTCGGCCATCCTTTGGCAGCATTTGCAGTCGCTATTTCCTTGCGAAACTGTGGCGCATTCAAATTGTCGATCATCGCGACCATGAAGTTCATGGGCAGCTGAACCTCATCATTGTTTTTCCCATAAAATACATTCAGACTTTCAATGTCCGATGTCCATGTCTCGCCAATCAGAACTGCATCATACCGGTCCGCGACCCTTCGCACTCCCCGTAATGCTTCATGCATTTCAGGTGCCAGTTGCTGTGCGGACTTATCCTGGTCAAGATTGCCGAAGAGGTCTGTGCCTTTTCGAATCGGGCTGTCCGGCATCTTCGGATCTTCGAACATTGTATCGACGGCGTCCAATCGAAACCCAGCCGCTCCTTTCTCAAACCAGAAACGCAGCACATCGTGCATTGCAGTCACAACTTCCGGGTTTCGCCAGTTCAGATCCGGCTGTTCGGGATAAAACATATGGTAGTAATACTGCCGGGTTTTCGGATCATATTGCCATGCGGATCCGCCGAATAGGGCCAGCCAGTTATTCGGCGGCTGCCTATTGCCTTTTCCGTCCCGCCAAACATACCAATCCCGCTTGGGATTGTTTCGGGATGAGGCTGATTGCCTGAACCATTCATGCTGATCCGATGTGTGGTTGATTACGTAATCAAGAATAATTCGAATATCTCTCTTTCTCGCTTCGGATTGAAGACGGTCGAAGTCTTCCAGCGCACCGTACTCAGGGGCAATGCTGCAATAGTCTGAAACGTCATACCCAAAATCCACCTGAGGAGATGGGAAGCATGGAGTGATCCAGATTGCATCGATTCCCAGGTCTTTCAGATGGTCAAGGTGGGCCGTAATGCCGCTCAAATCTCCGATGCCATCATTGTTCGTATCAGCGAAACTGCGGGGATAAATCTCGTAGAAAACAGCATGCTGCCACCAGGGATCATCCGCAAAATCCGTCTGCACTCTACTTGCATCATTTGGTTGATTCTGTTGACAGCTTATGGATCCAAGTAACGGAAATAGCAGTAGTAACAACTTCAACCAGTTTCTCATAGAATCCCTCTAACTCAGTCAATGAAGGCTAATAGTTGCGGACTCCCGAACTCCGATCTGGGAAGTTTTATACAGCTTTTCTGACACTTGGATAACAGATTAGTTTAAACCGAACATATTCGGCAACAGCTTTCATAAACACCGACAGGTCGGCGATGGCGCCGTGCCACACCGGGACGTCCGGGAAGTTGAGCTTGAACGTCTCGACGGCGTGGTCGTCCCACTCGACCGCCAGCAGCTCGCGGTAGCCGGCCATGCTGTGGCCCAGCGAGAAGCCCCCGCAGCCCGCGAAGAGCGATATCACGGTGGGCGCGTCATTCGCTTTCGGCTCCAGGTGCTCCCGCCAGCAGGCCTCGAGGAAGGCCGGGTAGTCCTCTATTTTGGAAAGGTATGTCCGCTCTGGATTTATTCTGTCAAGCGGGACGTTATGAAACCATCGCTGCTTTATATCCAATCGACAAACATATATACATACAGATAGGTTCGGATCCCCAAAGTACATAGCCCATAGAAAGGACAGGCGGGTGAACGGATGACTGGTATTGCCTTGGAAGATTTCCGCTAGGATTGCTCCTCTTCGAGCGCCAGGCCGCATGGCAGAAGAATCGTCAGCGCCTTTCCTGGCCCGAGAAGATCCGTATGGTGGAAGCATTGCAGAGATCTCTGCATCAGTTGAGAGATTCGAGCTGTCGGCAACTTCATTCGCGGGAAGATTCCCCAAAGCCCCGTAATCCGCAAAGAGCCTAGCCTGCAGCAGGCTATTTTTTCTTCATTCCCGAAATTCCTCATATTTCTAGCGTTTTGGTTTGGGATATTCGCTACAATAGGCTCATCTTCCTGAATTGCATATCAATGCATTGCATCGCTCACTACCGGAGGGATATGCCCGATGATCGGTAAGACACTGGGCTACTACGAAATCACAGGTCAGTTGGGCAAAGGCGGGATGGGGGAGGTGTACTGGGCGCGCGACACGAAGCTCAACCGCGACGTTGCGCTGAAGGTTTTGCCTGTGGAGTTCGCGAACGATCCGGAGCGGATGGCGCGGTTCAAGCGAGAGGCGCAGCTGCTGGCTTCGCTCAACCACTCGAATATCGCCGCCGTACATGGACTGGAGGAAAGCAGCGGAGTGCACGCGCTGGTGATGGAACTGGCCGAAGGGCCGACGCTTGCCGACCGCATCAGCAAAGGTCCGATTCCTTTGGATGAAGCGCTGGCCATCGCGCAACAAATCGTTGAAGCGCTGGAAACTCCCTCTTACCAATGGAGAGAATGAAAACGGATGGCCCGTTTGGACACAGGATGGCAGGCAGATCATCTATCGCTCGTATCGCGATGGTGAGACTTACGATATCAACAGGAAGGCGGCGGATGGCTCGAGAGAGTTCGAAAAACTTGGATCTCCGCCGGTCAAACCCGGGCCTTTCTCCTTGTCCAAAGATGGAAGGACTCTGTTGTCGTGGGACATAACATATTCTCCTTATCAAACGGTCATTTCGATGCTTTCTTTGGAAAATGGTCTTTCAAGGAAACCACTGCTTAAAAGCAAGTACTTCGAGCAGCATCCGGCAATTTCCCCGAATGGACGATGGCTGGCGTATGCATCCGATGAATCGGGCGAAAATCAGGTATACGTGCGTCCGTTTCCTGAAGTGAATAAGGGAAGATCGCTGGTGTCCACGAATGGTGGATACGGTCCATTGTGGTCGCCGGATGGACGGGAACTCTTTTACCGCAAAGGGGAAGCAGTCATCGCGGTCGCAGTGGATACTGAGCCGGATTTCAATCTAGGGCAACTCAAGGAGATTTTCAGGGGGGCGTATTTTTCATCAGACGCGGGCTCATCCAAATCA
>CAYYTC010000131.1:0-9733 GCA_964474425.1 uncultured Acidobacteriota bacterium | reverse complement strand
GGGCTTTCTAATTTCCTAATCCTTACCCCGGGCTCACGCCCGGGGCTATTTTCTGTCGGCCCTCCGGGCCTGGATATCGCGTTTTGCGACAGAAACTAGTTAGTACGCCTAAACCCACGGCCTATAGCCGTGCGACCTTGACAGGCTAAGCCGTTCCGGCGTGCCGTCTGTTGGGGTACGCGATCCCTGGGGGAAAGGCTCCCGGATGGGTGTGTATATCAAGCAATAGGAATTTCGTTGCCGCGTAGCGGCAAAATGAATTTAGCCGGGCCTTTCAAGGCCCGGATCAGAATGAGGGAAGAGGATTCCGTCGCGTCAGCGACGGTTGAGGTCGTGCGTCGCTGACGCGACGCATTCCTCGAATCCACCCAGAGCCGGCCTTAAAAGGCCGGCCTAAAATCAGTCGGCCGCTACGCGGCCGCCGGCTTCGTCATTGGTTTTATGCTCCTGGCCCCAGCGGGGCCTTCCGATATGTGGTTCGCCCCGCTTTGCGGGGCAGGCCAAAGCCGCGCCATCAACCGTTGGGGAAATTTATTAACAATTTATCAGCGTGCTTCAGCGTTTATCGGCGTTCGTCCGCGTTAAAAATCATGGTGGGCGAATACCAAATGGCAGCTTATCGGGCGGGCCGGCAATTCACCGGCGGTATTGTTCTCTGCGGCTGCATTTAATAAAATCTCCGGATGGAGCCCGAAATCATCATCATCGGCGGAGGCCTTGCAGGAACGGAGGCAGCGTGGCAGATCGCGCGCAGAGGACTGAAAGTGCGCCTTTTCGAAATGCGGCCCGGGGCCTCGACCCCTGCCCACACGACGGATTACCTGGGCGAACTCGTGTGCAGCAATTCCCTGAAATCGGATCTTCCGGGGACCGCGGCATTCCTTCTCAAGGAGGAATTGCGGCATCTGGACAGCCTTCTGATGCGCATCGCGGACGAAACAAAAATACCGGCAGGACATGCCCTGGCTGTGGACCGGGAACAATTCAGCCGCCGCGTAACGGAGCGGATCGGTAATACTCCCGAGATCCGCGTGGTGCGGGAGGAAATCCGCAGGCTTCCAGAGAACGGCGTAACAATTGTGGCCACCGGTCCGCTGACGTCCGCAGACCTTTCGGAATCGATCGCGCGCTTCGCCGGATCGCAAAACCTGTATTTTTACGATGCGATTTCGCCCGTTGTGGATGCGGCCACCCTGGACCGTTCCAGGCTGTTTGCGGCCTCGCGCTACGGAAAAGGCGGGGAGGATTATCTCAACGCGCCCCTTACACGGGATGAATATGCTCGATTTTATGAAGCCCTGATCACAGCCGAATCCGTTCCTCTTCATGCATTTGAGAAACCGCTGTATTTTGAGGGCTGTCTCCCCATCGAGGAACTGGCGCGCAGGGGAGCGGACACGCTCCGGTTCGGCCCGATGAAGCCTGTGGGTCTCGTGGACCCTCGGACCGGCAGACGTCCCTACGCGGCCGTTCAGCTGAGGCTGGAAAATCTTATGGCCGACTGCTACAACCTTGTTGGATTCCAGAACCATTTGAAGTTCCCGGAACAGGCCCGCGTATTCCGCATGATTCCCGGCCTGGAGAAAGCCGAATTCCTTCGCTACGGCCGGATCCATCGAAACTCATACATCAACTCGCCGGCGCTTCTCGGACCGACGCTGCAGACACGTACGAATCCGGCCCTTTTTTTTGCCGGTCAGGTATGCGGAGTTGAAGGGTACGTCGAATCCATTGCCACGGGTCTCCTGGCCGGCATCAATGCAGGCAGGCTCGTGCAGGGCCATGAGCCGCTGCAGCCGCCGCGCGGCACGGCTTGCGGCAGTCTCGTTCATTATCTTGCATTCGCGGACGTGAACCATTTCCAGCCGGCCAACATGACTTTCGGGCTGCTGACGGAAGCGTCTCCGGATCTCAAGACGCGCATTAAAGACCGGAAGGAGCGCCATCGGTTGCAGGTCGAGGAATCGCTCCGGCAGATGGACCGGTGGATTGAAACGCTGGCACCATGAATAACACGGACATTACAGGCGGCCCCGGAGAGGCGCCGGCTGCCGAGGGAACGCTGGCTTCCTGGATCGGGAAGTACCTCGAATACCTGCGCTATCAGAAAAACGCCTCACCCCATACGCTGAGAAACTATTCTTCGGACCTGCATCAGTTCTATCACTTTCTTACAACCTCTCCGGCAGGCGAAGCGCGTCCCGCGCCCGAACCCGGCCAGATCGATAACCTGACGATCCGCGAATTCCTGGGCGCGCTCTATCAGAAGAAAAACAAAAAATCATCCGCGGCCCGGAAATTGGCTGCCATACGTTCGTTCCTGAAGTATCTGTCGGTTCAGGGCGCCGTTCCTTCAAATCCGGCAAAAAGCGTCGCTTCGCCGAAACAGGAGATCCGGCTGCCGGATTATCTGACGCTGGATGCGACAGTCAGCCTCATCGAGGCTCCCGACGCGGGCACGGACCTGGGCAAGCGCGACCGGGCTATCCTGGAGTTGCTCTACGCCGCCGGCTTGCGTGCCGGCGAACTGGTCGGATTGAACCTGGGCGATATCAGTCTCAGCGAAGGCTTGGTGCGGTGCGTGGGAAAAGGCAGGAAGGAGCGCATCGTTCCATTCGGCAGGAGCGCTGCGGAATCCCTGGAATCGTACCTTCAGGTCAGAGGGAAACAGGTCCGGGCCCGGCCCGCTCCGTCCAAAAGCCGGGAGCCGGCAGGTGACGCTCTCTTTCTGAACTTCAGGGGCGGCCGGCTGACGAGCAGAAGCGTGGGAAACATCGTGGACCATCATGTTTCAAAGCTGGCACAGAAGCTGCGGGTGCATCCGCATACGCTCCGGCACACCTTCGCCACCCATATGCTGAGCGCCGGAGCCGATCTGCGGTCCATCCAGGAACTGCTGGGCCATGAAAGTCTTTCGACGACTCAGAAATACACGCATGTGTCGGTTGAACAAATGGTTCGTGTCTACCAGTCCTGCCATCCCCGGGCAAAGAGCAAGACGGGGAAACACTGATGGATATCAAGGTGGAATGCTATTCCGGATACAGGGCGGATGAGCGGCCCGTGCGCTTCATCCTTGGAGGCCGGCCGCTCGAAGTTCTGGAGGTCGAGGACCGGTGGTACAGCCCGTCGCTGCATTACTTCCGGGTGCGGGCGAGCGACGGCAACACCTATTTCCTTTGCCATGACGAAGGCAAGGACTGCTGGAGCCTGGAAGCCTTCCGCAAAGGCTCTCTGTAGTTCGCCGGAACATGCTACAATCGGGTTCCACTCAATTAAAGGATCTCCCATGAGTCCCAAACGCCTGTTCCTGATCGACGGCATGTCCCACATCTACCGCGCATATTTTGCGATACGCAACCTGAGCAACAGCAAGGGGCTGCCGACCAACGCCATATACGGCTTCACGTCGATGCTGCGCAAGCTGATCGAGGAACAGAAGCCCGATTACATCGGTGTCGCCGTGGATCTTGAAGGCCCTACCGTCCGGCACGAGAAGTACGAAGCGTACAAAGCGACCCGAAAGCCCATGCCTCCCGATCTGGTCCAGCAGATACCCTATATCGAAAAGGTCTGCCATGTCTTTTGCGTTCCCGTGATCGGCTACGCCGGGTATGAGGCGGATGACGTGATCGGCACGCTTTCACGGAAAGCCGCGGAACAGGGACTCGAGTCCGTCATCGTGACGAGCGACAAGGATATGCTGCAGCTGGTCTCGGATCAGGTGCGGGTACTCGACGCCATGAAGGACAACACGATTCTGGACGCGCGCAAGGTCGTAGAGAAGCTGGGTGTGCGGCCGGACCAGGTGGCGGATCTGCTGGGGCTTTGGGGTGACACCGTGGACAATATCCCGGGAGCTCCGGGGATCGGGGAAAAGGGAGCGCGCGAGCTGATTCAGACCTTCGGGAGCATCGAAAACCTCCTGGGAAACTGGGACAAGGTCAAAAAAAGAACGTACCAGGAAAGCCTGCGCGACAACGCGGAGCTTATTCGCATGAGCCGCGAGCTGGCCACGATCCGGCGCGACCTGCCGCTGGAGCTGGACCTTCCGGCCCTCGTTCTTTGCGAACCGGACCGCAACTCCGCATTTGAATTGTTCTCGGAGCTGGAATTCAAATCTCTGATGCGCGAGTTCCTCGATGAGAAAGCCGCGGAACCTCTGAAAGGCAAATGGCTCGGCGATTCCGGAGACCTGGCGGAAAAACTGGAAGAGCACTCCAGACTCTATTTGACTCTCTACCACGCCGGCGCGGCGCTGGGAAGAAAAACCGCCCGGGTGGCTTGTGTACAGGGTGATTCGGGAGACGCCGTCCTGATAGATCTGAAAAATAAAGCCCAATTCCCGCTCTGGGACCGCCTCGTGAAGGGTTCCCGGCCCAAGGTGTGCTGGGATGCGAAACTCTATTTCCTTTCCCAGGAAAATCTGGAGATCGGTTCTTCCAACATCCCGGATGATGCGATGCTCATGGCGTTTCTGACTGCGCCCAATGCCGGAGATTACTCCCTCAATCGCTGGGCTCTGGATCAGCTGCATATTTCGCTGCCCGAAGAGAAGCCGAGAGACCAGGGCCTGCTCATCCCGGAGCCGCAGGATATTGCGCAGAACCTCTGCCTGCGGCTCGAAGCGATGCGCCGTCTCTACGAGCAGCTCAATCCTCTCCTCGATCAGCTGGAACTACGCAAGCTTTACGAAGAGATCGAGCTCCCGCTGGTCCCGGTTCTCGCCGCTATGGAGCGCACGGGGATAAAGGTTGACCGCGGAATGCTTCAGCAGATGTCCTCCGCCATGGAAAAACAGCGGAGCGATCTTACCCAAAGGGTCTACCAGGCGGCCGGGATGGAATTTAATATCAACTCGCCGAA
The DNA here is from genome assembly GCA_964474425.1 of uncultured Acidobacteriota bacterium. GTDB lineage: Bacteria > Acidobacteriota > UBA6911 > UBA6911 > UBA6911 > UBA6911. The sequence continues at coordinate 4,867 of CAYYTC010000131.1, read as the reverse complement.
GCAGCTGGGCGAGATTCTCTTCGAGAAATTGAACCTGCCGGTTAAAAAGAAAACACGCAAAACCGGCGGATACAGTACAGACCAGGGCGTACTCGAAGAACTTGCGCAGGAATATGAGCTGCCCAGGCTGATTCTGGAGTACCGGCAGGTGGCCAAGCTCAAATCCACCTATGTGGATGCGCTTCCCGCATTGATCCATCCCGTAACCGGAAGAGTGCACACCTCTTTCAACCAGACCGGCGCCGCCACGGGCCGCCTGTCGAGTTCCGAGCCCAACCTGCAGAATATCCCGATACGGTCGGAACTGGGCCGGCTGATCCGGGGAGCCTTTGTTCCTGAAAAGGGAAACCTTTTGATCTCAGCCGATTATTCCCAGGTGGAGCTGCGGATTCTGGCGCATCTGTCCGGGGACGAGGTGCTGGTCAGCGCCTTCCGCGCAGGCGAGGATATCCACGACCGTACGGCGCGCGAGGTTTTCAGCGAGGCCGAACTCGCGAACCGGGCCGAATGCCGCCGTAGGGCAAAAGTCATCAACTTCGGAATCGTATATGGGCTTTCTTCTTTCGGCCTGGCCCAGACGCTGGGAATCTCAAGAGAGGATGCCCAGGCTTTCATTGATGCTTATTTTGAGCGCTACCGGGGAGTCAGGTCGTGGCTCGACAGGACCCTCGATGAGGTGCGCCGGTCCGGCCAGACCAGAACCCTGTTCGGAAGGATCCGTCCCATTCCTGATATCCATAGCAAAGACTATAACTTAAGGAGCTTTGCGGAACGGACTGCTGTCAACAGCCCGATTCAGGGGACAGCCGCGGATGTCATTAAAATCGCCATGATTCGCATCCATAAGGCTTTGCAAGAGAAAAGGTTATCCGCTAAAATTTTGCTTCAGGTGCATGATGAACTGGTTTTGGAGGCTCCCGTGGCGGAAATTGAGAAAGTGCGGGCACTGGTTCAAGGTGAGATGGAAGGGGCAGCCCGGCTCATGGTCCCGCTCAGGGTGGACCTGAATGTCGCCGACAATTGGATGGACATGAAATAAAAGGAAACCTGAATGCGGGATTTACGTCTAGATTGATGGGTTTGAGGTTTGAAAGGTACGGCTTATCCGCCGAAAGCACGCAGTCGCAATATTTGTCGCAGGGATTACCGGAGGTTGAAGGGTTTGAATTCCGAGCTTGGGGAAGAGGCCATAACGACGCCCAGCTTTGACTTGGAACTAGGTCAGAATGCACCGGCTACGGATAACAGGCTGGTGAGTGAATTCCTATCGGGCAACGACGCGGCTTTCACGCAGCTGGTTACCCGGTACAAGGACGCGCTCACCAACTATCTCAGCATGATGGTCGGCGACTACGATATTGCTGTCGATTTGTGCCAGGAGACCTTCCTCAGGGTTTATCGGAATATCAGCCGCTACAGCAACCTGTACCAGTTTTCCACGTGGGTGTACCGCATCGCGACGAACCTCGCAATCGATGAAATGCGCTACCGGAAACGCCGCGGGCGGGTGTTTTACCGAAACGTCTGGGGGCAGCGGCAGCCGTCGGACGATTCAAAGCCTGAGTTCGAAATAACCGATAACCGGCGCAATCCCAGCGATGAGATATTGCACAAGGAGAGCAGCCGGGTCCTGGAGGATGCGATCCGATCGCTGCCGGAAAAATACCGGACAGCTTTTTTGATGAAAGAAGTTCAGGAATTGCCTTACGAAACCATCGCCAAGGTGCTGAACTGCTCGGCCGGGACCATCAAGTCTCGGCTTCACAGGGCGAGGGAACTGCTCCAGAGAAAGCTGGAGCATTATATTTAAAGATTATGGACTGCCGTACGTTTGAGAGGAATCTGGAAGATTATCTTCAGGGCGGGCTGGATTTTGCCGGCCGTTTCGGCATGGAGCGCCATGCCCTGCAGTGCATCCGTTGCGGCAAGGAACTGGCCGGAGCCCAACAGCTCAGCCGCATGGCTCTTGAACTGCGGCGTGTGAAGGCCCCGGAAAACTTTGAAGCTTCGGTCCTCGATGAAATAGCGAGACGCAAAAACCGGAGCCGATTTTCCTGGATACGAAGGCTCTGGATCTACGGAATCGAATGGCCCTCCTGGCAGAAACTGGCATGGACGGCATCGTGCGTCGCCATCCTCGGGATTGCGGCGGTTTCGCTGTATCATCAATCGGTCCCCGGACAAGCGCCCGCGCCTGACATGGCTTCCGCCCGGACAGTTCCGGCCGAGCCCGAAAAGGATGCCGTTGAGGATTCCATCGCCGCCGCCATTAAGCCGGCGGAAACGATGGAAATTTCGGGGGCGGCAGCGCCCATCGGCACTCCGCGCCCGGTAAAAAGAGCGCAGGTGCCGGACTTGGAAAGTACCGAAACAGAATATTTGGAATATCAAGTGGCCGGACCGGACAACCGTCCCGTGACGATCCGGCTGCCCAAGAGAATCCGGATGCAGTATGGACAGGCGTCCGAAGAGTATTTTATCCGGAACGTCAGTCACTAGAATAGCCTTGGTTTTTGCAGCCATGACTCGCTCAGTTCCCGTCGCCTGGTTTTTGTTTCTGTGCATCCTTTTGGGAGGAGAAGCCTCCGCGGTCGAGCTTTTCCAGCCTTCGGATCAGGAACTCGACCTGGTCCGCGTGAACCTCATCACCGAAACCCACGGCGTTAAAGACACGGTCGAGATCAACGGGAAAACCGTCACCGATTACAGCCCCATTCTTATCCAGGTTTTTTCCTCCACGGGAATTGTTCTTGACGGCAAAGGCCATATCATGACCTTCCTGGGCTATCATTGGGTCGATATTTCGAGCCAGAATTCCCGTGTCGAGATCACTGGCGACGAAGGGCAAAAATGGCCCGGGAAGATGATAGGCATCGACCAGCTCAGCGGCGTCGCCGTGGTGCAGTCGTTGGGCGGCAAGCTTAAAAAAACGCCCCTCTGTACGGACTGTGAGATCAAGGACGGGGTCACGATAATAGCCCCGATCCTCGGGCGCAGAGGCCCGTCGCAGTTTCATGAAGCGCAAATTCTTTCGGTTGGAGGAGACAATGGAATTTCCGCCCAGGGAAGTTGGACGATAAAAATGAACCGCCCTTTTCCGGAGATAGGCCTGCCTGTTCTCACGGCGGATCACCGCATCCTTGGGTTTGTCGCCAGCCGGGATGCCACGGGTTTCCGAACCGTCGTATACCCGATATCGAGCCTCCTGTCTTCCGCGCAAAGGATACTCAAAGAAGGTGGAGACATTCGTACCGGCTGGCTGGGCGTTTTCCTGGCGGATTCGCAGCCCTCGGGCGCTTCCGGAGTCAGGATTCAGGCCGTTGAACCGGATAGTCCGGCGGACAGGGCCGGACTTTTGTCGGAGGATGTTCTGTTCAAATATAACGGCCAGAAAATAAGGGACGCCCGCCAGTTCATTCAACTCGTCCAGCACACGCCGATCGGATCTCTCGCTGCACTTGAGATAGTCCGGCAGGGGAGTCCGATGAAGCTCGGCGCTTTGGTTGATAGCCGAAAGCCCCGCCCGGCAAGGGGAAGGCTCGCATTTAGCCTGCCCGGAGGCTTCAACGCCCAGGCTGCCGGAACGATTTCCGGGCCAAAGCGCCTCATTCCTCAGCCGATGGTTGGACTCGACACCCTAATCCTGACACCTCAGCTCGCCGAAGCCCTGCAAATTCCAAAACAGACCGGGCTTCTCGTGATCGAAGTAGCCAAACGAATGCCGGCTGATCTGGCGGGAGTCCTGGTGGGCGACCTGATCGTCGCGATGGACGGGCAGCCAATCAAGGATGCCTCCGGTTTTGCCTCTCACATGCAAACGCGCGACTGGGGCGCGCTGATGGAGCTTCGTATCCTGAGAAAAGGCGTGGAGCTTCCGATCACCATCCGGATGCCCGACCAGGGCAGATAAACCACAGAGCAGCGCGATTGACTCCAGCAGCGTTCCAGGCTCCAATCGTTTTGTGGTGCTTTTCCTGAAATCCCTGCGACAGGGCGGAGGTGTAATGAAACCCACGTGCATGTTTATTCACGGACTGGAAAGTACAAGCCGGGGAACCAAGGGCTCTTTCTTCCGTGAGCGTTATCCGGACATGATCCTCGATGACTTCGAGGGGCCCTTTCCGCAGCGGATGGAGAAGCTCGAGGCCATTTTAGCGGGCAGGAACGATCTCGTTCTCGTCGGTTCGAGCTACGGGGGGCTGATGGCCGCCGTCTGCGCCTGCCTTCACGAGGAAAGGGTGAAAAAGCTCATATTGCTCGCCCCGGCCCTGCACCTGGAGCCTTACACCCCTTATCTGACGAAGAAACTGAAAATGCCCATAATTATCGTGCATGGAATTCGGGATGATGTGGTGCCCATGGCGGCGGTGCGCGAAATTGCCGGGCGGCTTTTTGCGAATCACGAATTCCATTGCGTGGACGATGATCACTCCCTTCATGGAACCTTTGCCGGCCTTGACTGGGATGCCCTCCTGGGCGATGTCTGCTAATCCCCCAATGTAAACTTGGGGCTGCCGGCTGAAGTCGGCAGCGGCTTGGCGCAGCCCGGACCCTCAATCGGGGTCGGTGATTTGCACGAGCGGCCGCTTGGGCCGCGCTGCGGCGTCCAACGCGCAGCGCGCGTCTCCGGTACAGTCGCAGGCTCTTGCCGTGCGCAAGGAGATCGCTCCCGTCGGGCAGGCTTCGGCGCAGCGACAGGCGGCTTTGGTCAGGGCTTCCGCCATGGGCTTGCCGAACGGCGGCGCGACCCTCACGTCGAAACCGCGGCCGATCATGGACAGCCCCAGCTCTTCCCCCGCTTCGGCGGCGATACGGACGCAGGCATCGCAGTTGATGCATTTCCCGGGCTCGTAGACGATTTCCGGAT
>CAYYTC010000130.1:5067-9829 GCA_964474425.1 uncultured Acidobacteriota bacterium | reverse complement strand
GCGGCGTGCATCATTTCGTAAATGATGCCGAATATCTGCTCGCGGTTGGGCTTGGAAAAATAGTCGCCGTCCGAACCGGCCGCGGGCCTGTGCTCCCTGGCGGTCAGCGTCCGCGGAGCGGCGTCGAGCAATTCATATCCGCCCTGCTCCTCGAGAACCTTCTGCATCATGTACGCCGTCGCTCCTCCCGGGAAATCCTCGTCCAGGAAAAGAATACGGCTGGTCTTGCTGAGCGATTCCACAATAATGCCGCCGAGGTCGAAAGGAAGAAGCGTGCGCACGTCGATCAGCTCCACCTCGATGCCCAGCGCATGCAGCTGCCCCGCCGCTTCCATCGCTATGGGGCAGCACGCCCCATAGGTCGCCACCGTGACGTCTTTGCCCGGCCTGAGGATCTCGGGCACCCCTAAGGGAACGGTGAACTCCCCGATGTTGTCCGGCAATTTCGCTTTCTTCCGGTAGGCATTCAATACCTCCACGATCAGGGCGCAATCGTCCGATTGAAGCATGGTGTTATAAAAGCCCGCGGCCTGCGTGGCGTCTCTGGGAACGCACACGTAAATCCCGCGTATGAGATTCAGGATCCCCGCCATTGGCGAACCCGAATGCCAGATCCCTTCCAGCCGGTGGCCCCGCGTGCGTATGATGACCGGCGCCTTTTGCCCGCCCCTTGTGCGCCATCTCAGAGATGCCAGGTCGTCCGACATGGTCTGCAGCGCATACAGCAGATAGTCGAGATACTGGATGTCGGCAATCGGTCTGAAACCGCGCAGGGCCAGGCCGATCGCCTGTCCCACGATGGTGGCCTCGCGTATCCCCGTGTCCATAACACGCCAGGGGCCATATTTGGCTTGCAGGCCTGCCATCCCCTGGTTGACGTCGCCCAGGCGGCCGACATCTTCGCCCATGGCCAGCAGCTCGGGATAGCGCGCGAAGGCGGCGTCGAAGCAGGCGTTGAGAATCTCGAAGCCCTGCTTGACGGGCGAAGCATCCGAATATACGGCCGGAACCGCATTCACCTTGCAGGCGGATAGATTGGACTCGCTGTAAAGGCCCGAATTGTAGCGGTCGGAATTGGCCGCCTCCTGGCCGATCTTCCAGTCGATCAGTTTCTGCCTCGAGGCCGAGGTTTCGGCGCGCAAGGCTGCCAGGGCTTCGCCCGCAGCCGCCAACAGGTCCCGCCGGTAAGGATATTTGATCTGCTCGAGCGAAAGACGGATGCCGCCCAGTTCCGTGCAGCGCGGATGATCGTTGGCAGCCAGCCCGAGAAGCTTGAGCAGGTCCCGGCGCTCCTTTTCGATGGGTGCGCGGAACGATTCCCACGCATGCTCGCGGGCCTCCAGCACGTATTGCTTTTCGACCGCTTCAAGCTCGTTCAGTTCCTCGGACGTCGCGATAGCCTCGGCGACCATCCATTCGCGCATTTTGCGCAGGCAGTCGTATTCTCGTTCCCATTTCAGCCTTTCGGCGGACTTGTACCGCTCGTGACTGCCCGATGTCGAATGCCCCTGGGGCTGGGTCAGCTCGATCACGTGCACAATCGCCGGTATGTGACTGCGCCGGACCAGGGCGGACGCGTCCCGGTAGATTTGGCAGAGCTGCGCATAATCCCAGCCGCGGACCGTGTACACGTCGATCCCGCTGTCTTCGTAGCGCCTGAAGCCCTCGAGAATTTTGCCCAGGTCCGCCTTGGCGAACTGCAGTTCGTTGGGGACGGAAATGCCGTAGCCGTCGTCCCATATGGAAAGAAGCATCGGAGCCTGCAGCACCCCCACGGCGTTCACGGCTTCCCAGAAAATCCCTTCCGCGCAGGCCGCATTGCCGATCGTTCCGAAAGCTATTTCGTTGCCGGTATCGCTGAAGATGCCCGTCTTTCCCTCGCCGAGCTGCCGGTAGAGCTTCGAAGCCAGCGCCAGGCCGACGAGGCGGGGCATCTGGGCGCCGGTCGGGGAAAGATCCGCGGACGAATTGACGCATGAGCGCTGGTCTCTCCAGCTGCCGTCGGCATGGAGCAGCCGTGTGGCGAAATGCCCCGTCATCGACCGCCCGCCGAAAAAGGGCTCGACGGCCGGATCGGCGTGCTGGTAGTGCTGGGCAAAAAACTGCTCCAGGCTCAGGAGCTCCAGCGCAAACATGAGCGTCTGATCCCGGTAGTATCCCGAACGGAAGTCGCCATTCTCGAACGAATGCGCCAGGGCAACCTGTGCAACCTCCTTGCCGTCGCCGAAGATGCCGAACTTGGCTTTTCCCGAAAAGACCTCCTGACGCGCAATGATGCTTGCCAGCCGGCTGCGGTGCGCGATGGCATAATCGGTAAGGATTACGTTTCGGGAGAAGGGGGAGGCTGCCGCATTTACGTTCATGGAATTTGCATCCGTTCTGTACCTATTGTAGCAGAAACGTTGAACGTTAGAACGTTTGCACGTTAAAACGTTCAAACGTTCGAACGTTCAAACGTTCTAACGTAATAGGAATTTGGTTGACGCCGACCATCAAAAAGCGCGATAATTAGTCTTCCCTCATCCATATCCAGCGGAAAGTGTATCTGAGCGGAGGAGTACCTTGGGTTCTTCCGGATTTCTCTTGATCGATGCTTCTTTTCGACCTGTTTATGCGGACCCGGAATCCATCAGGATTCTCGGGTATCCGAACAATGTTACCCGGCCTGATGCCCTGTGCGGGATATTGACCGGGAAAATCCTGTCTTTCCTGCCGCGCCACGTCGCTTGCACCCAGACCGTTTTCGTTACGGAATTCCAGTCGGGCCGCCGGCGCTATCACTGCCGGGCCTTCCTGATGGAGAATCACTGGGGCGGGGAGGAATCCAGGATCGCGCTGCTTCTGGAAAGAGGGCTGCCCGGCCCTCCGGGACGTGCCAGGAAATACCGCAAATTCAACGGGATGTACGAAGACCCGTTCAGCTTCTCGCCCGATCCCAGGTACTACTACCACGGCCGCGCCCACCACGAAGTGTACTCCGCCCTGCGCGAAATGGTGCGCGACGCCCGGGGCATCGGAGTGCTGTTCGCGCAGGCGGGAATGGGCAAGACAGTCCTGCTCAACTACCTGGCCGAAAGCCTCCGGACCGAGTCGGAGATCGTTGTGGTGCCGGGTTCCTTCGACAGCCGGGCGGAATTCATCCGCGCCGTCTCGGGCCTTCTCGGCATGGAATGCGCGGGAAACGACGTCTGGGAGAACCTGCAGAATCTGAAAAGCCGGCTGCTCGCGAAAGACCAGTCGGGACGCAGGGTCACCCTGATTTGTGACGATGCCCAGGACCTGAACCTGGACACTCTGGAAAACCTCTGCCTCTTCTCCCAGCTCGAAGAGTCCCGGCACAAGCTCATCCAGATCGTGCTGGCGGGGAGACAGGGATTGATCGAAAAGCTCAGCGGCGTCCGTCTGGCTCCGGTCAGCGCCGGGATCAACATCAGCTGCCGGCTCGCGCCCCTGGATGAGGCCGAGGTGCGCAATTACGTCCTGCACCGGCTGCGCATTGCAGGGTGCACGCGGCAGATGTTCAGCTCTGAGGCCTTGTCTTCGATTTCGCTTTATTCCCGCGGCATCCCGCTGAACATCAATATGCTCTGCCGGCATTCCTTGTCGCTGGCCGCAAGGGCCGACCTTCAGCTGATCGACGATCGAATCGTGGCCGACTCGGCCTATGACCTGGTGCTGAGGACCCAGCCCTCCAATGTATTCCATGATCCGTTCAGCCCTGCAAATCGCCCCCCGGACCCCCCGGAAGCCTTTTTGAACAACCGCCGCAACCTTAAGCGCATTAAATAAAGCCGGCGGATATCGTTTTTTTTCGTGTATTTCATGTTAAAGGTTTTTTTGCGGGCGAGTGAGGAGGGGGAGGGAAGGAAGGTCGGCGATGCATTGCAGGATGCAGTCGGCATCCGCGAGGTATTCCTTTCCCAGCGTGGTTTCGATGGCTACGCAGTACATCCCGGCATTCCGGGCTGCCTCTATTCCAAGCGGCGCGTTTTCCACCACCAGGCATTCCGGCGGCTCGAGCCCGAGCTGCCCGGCCGCGGCAAGATAGGGATCGGGGAACGGCTTGGCGCGCGCAACCTCGTCTCCCGTGATGATGAAATCAAAGTGCGCCTGCTTCTCGCTGTCCAGCGAGTGCTGCATGTTCTTTAAAGCGCAGGCGGTCACGAGCGCGATTTTGAATCCGCGCACCTTCAGCTCGTCAATGACTTCGAAAGCGTGCGCGTACTGCTCGACCTGTACGATGCTCCGGTAATAGGCGCGCTTTTCTTCGATAAATGCATCCCGCTGATTCTCGGGGATATTTACTCCGGACTCCTGCATAAGTATCGGAAGGATTTCGCGCGAGCTTCGTCCCTCGTGCAACAGCACCGTCTGCTTGCTGACGCAGCCGCCGAATTTTTCGAACATATGCTTCCACGCCAGGTAGTGGTAATGCAGCGTGTCGACGATGACGCCGTCCAGGTCGAAAAGCACTCCTCGGATCATAGGTGTCCCCTACTTATTGCCGGATATTCGTCTCATGTGCGTCAAGCTAAAAGCGGACTCAACCCTTTCAGGGTAGGAATCGCAATGCGCCTCTACCCAGGGTAGGCCGCAAAAGGCGCGGCCAACCCTGGGCTTTGAGACACTGCCCTTTCAGGGCAGTACATTTAGGTCAAACATCGTAATGCACCTCTACCTGGGGGTAGGCCGCAAAAGGCGCGGCCAACCCTGGGCTTTGAGACACTGCCCTTTCAGGGCAGTACATTTAGGTCAAACATCG
>CAYYTC010000130.1:0-4967 GCA_964474425.1 uncultured Acidobacteriota bacterium | reverse complement strand
TTAGGTCAAACATCGTAATGCACCTCTACCTGGGGGTAGGCCGCAAAAGGCGCGGTCTACCCTGGGCTGACGCTGCCCTAACAGGGCAGTAGCTTCAGTGCTCCGGCCTTATTCACTGGCTTTGATTGCGCCGGATATTTTCCCGGCCGCAGATATTTGCGTTTGCAGGCGGCGGGCTTCTGCCAGTTCGGCCGCGTCGGGATCGGCCTGCTGCCATGCCTTTAAAAACGTTTCGAGCTCATTGCGCGCATCGGCCGCAGAGCCCTTTTTATACAGCAGGCAGGCGAGATGAAAACGCGCAAACGAAAAGCCCGGATTGTACGACAGGGCATCCAGATAAGCCTGTTCGGCTTCCGGCAGGCGCTGCATGGTTTCGTAAATCTGCCCCATGGCGTCATAAAAAAATGCACGATCGTACGGAGTGCTCCAGTACCCGAGCTTGACTTTGATCCACTTGAGATCGCCGATCGCCGCCGAGGCCTCCTGAATCTTACCCTCACGGGCCAGCACCAGGGCCCGAAGATGCAGCCAATGCTTATAGGCAGGCTTGTAGTTCATGGCGGTGATCGAATTGGAGGCGATGATGTTGCCAAGCTGGGCGAGGGCGCGCTTCGCGGCGGGCATGTTATTGCGCTGCAGCTCGCTCAGTCCGATGATCCAGAGCAGTTCGTCATGCGGTGCATCGTACTGCACCGTGCCTACAAGCTTCATGCCCTGCGCGCACATGCTCAACGCGGTTTCCAGATCGCCCTTGCGATAATTCAGAAAGGCCAGCGCGGCGTAATTCTGCGCCTCCTGCGACCTGTCGTCGATGGAGGCCCGGAGCTGCCTCAGCCTCTCGCCCGCGGCCCTGTTGCGTCCGCAAAGCATTTCTATGAAGGCCAGGTTGCGGCTGGCGTAATACATCTGCGGATCCATCTGGATGGCTTTGGTCTTCATCTCCGCGGCCCGGGCATAGTCGCCCGCCTGCATGTAGGCGTCTCCCAGGCTGTCGTAGGCATTGGCGGAAGGGTCGAGTTCGAGGTAGCGCCGGGCGGCCTCCAGCGCGCGCGCATGCTCTCCCAGCCACGTGTAGCAATAAGCCATGTGGTTGCAGGCCAGGGCATACCGGTTGTCGAGGCTCAAGGCGTCCTGGTATTTGCTGATGGCTTCTTCCGCATCCGCCGTGTGGAAATACGACTCGGCCAGTTCGTAAAGGTATTCCCGTTTGTAAGGTTTCAGCCCGATCAATTTTTGCAGATAGACCCTTTCCTCGAAGGGCTTGCCGAAGACGCGGGCCAGGAAGGCCTCGACCCTCAGCTGATCAGCCTCGGTGAGCGCCGCCGCCTGTTTGCGCGCGGAGAGTATCTCCGACTGGGCGGCATCCCACTGGTTCTGAAAGACGCGCACCTCTCCGAGCATGAGATGTGCAAGCGCGAAATTCGGGTCGATCTCGAGAGCCGAACGAAGCTCGCGCTCCGACGCGTTCATGTCGAGACGTTCCCATGCGCGCGCCCCGCGGTAATAATGCCGCAACGCGTCCCAGCGCGGCGAAAGCAGCTGAACCGCCGTGCGGTAGTCCGCCTGCCGGCCGGCAAGGTGCCGGCCGGCCAGCCGCGCGTCGTACTGTTTCAGGATATACAAAGCCAGCGCATCGATCCCCGTGTTCAGCAGCTGATCCACGCCGCGGAAGCGGCTGACATAGGCGTCTTTCCTGCCCCGGACATTGCATTCCAGCCTGATCTCCGACTGGCCGAGCGAATCGCTGACTTGCGCGCCGACCGTGACCGAGGGCTCCCGGACAGCCGGCCGCCAGAGCGTCAGACGCCGAATCAGACCGGAATTCTGCTCCTTGGACCGCTCCGTCTCCCTGCGGCTCTTTTCCACGGTCAGCAGGTTGCTGAACTCCTGGCGGTCCACCACCGTGATATCGGGGAATTGAGAGAGCGTTCTCTTGAGCGCGAGCCCCACCATCTCGGCATCCAGGGATTCGGAGCCGCCGGAGAACTCGCCGATTTCGATGCACGGGAAATAGGTCGAGCTCCGGACGCTCCAGATAACGGCGAGCGCCGCCAGGATCAGAACCAGTCCGGCCGCCGGCAACGCGAAACGCGGCCTGCGCAGGGCGCGGAAGAGATCCGCGGTTTTGCCGCCGCGTGCTTTTCCCTCAGGCGCGGCAGAACTTGCGGCAGCAGGCGCCGCACCTGCCCCCTGGATTGTGGAAATTCCCGGTCCGGATGCCAGGCCGCGCTGAAGGTCCAGGTCGCGTTTCATGCGTTTCAGATCGGCGCATAGATCCGCTGCGGTCTGTTGACGGAGGTCGCGGTCTTTTTCCAACAGCTTGCCGATGATGTCGTCCAGTTTCGGCGGCAATTCCCGATTCAGCCGGCCGGGTGGTATGGGTGCGCGCGTCAGAATCTCCTGGAACAGAAGAGGCTGAGTGTTGCCGGTGAAAGGGGGAAAGCCCGTGGAAAGCTCGTAAAGAACCGATCCGAGCGAGAAAAGATCGGACCGGGCGTCGAGTTCCTCGCCGAGCGCCTGCTCGGGCGACATATAGGGGAGCGTGCCGATCGCAGCGTGAGGGGTGCTGACATACTCCTCCGGGATTTCGCGCGGCTGCGCGGATACCGGTTCGCCGGGAGCCGGAGCGCGGCTCGACGAAGCCAGCTTCGCGAGTCCGAAGTCGAGCACTTTGACATGCCCGCGCTGCGTGACGAAAATATTCGCGGGCTTGATGTCCCGGTGCACGATCCCTTTGGCATGCGCCGCCTCCAGGGCGTCGGCGATCTGCAGGGCGATGCGCAGGATCTGATCGACGGGCAGGGGCTTGCCCTGAATCATGCCGCGCAGGGTCTGCCCCTCGAGCATCTCCATGGCGATGTAGTGCCGGCCCTGGTGCTCCCCTATTTCGTAAATGGTGCAGATGTTCGGATGGTTCAAGGCCGAGGCTGCGCGGGCTTCGCGCTGGAACCGCTGCAGGTAGACGGGATCGGCGGCGAGGTTTTCGGGCAGGAGCTTCAGCGCGACTTCGCGTCCGAGCTTCGTGTCGCGGGCGCGGTGCACGACCCCCATGCCCCCGGCGCCGAGCTTTTCCAACACCTCATAATGCGCGATCATCTCTGCAGTCATGGATATTTGGTTTGCAGGTCACAGGTCTCTGGCTGCGTCCTCACAAAATCAATAAGTTTCTGTCGCGAAACTGGTTTGTGCCGCGTAGCGGCACTATGATTTTAGCCCGGCCTTTCAAGGCCGGGAACCATGGTATAGAGAGAAGCGCGTCGCGTAGCGAAGCCTGGGATTCAGCCGGCGCTACGCGGCGGAAAACCTAATCGTTTTTGATCCAGGCCTTAAAAGGCCTGGCTAAATTCAACTGGCCGCTACGCGGCCTGCATCCCATTTCCGGCCTATATGTAATATCAAATATCCTATTGCCTTTCGTAAAATTTGGTTTCCTCGCAAAACACGCATTTCGCGACAGAAACCAATTAGTTTCTGTCGCGCCCTTTCAGGGCTCTCCTCTTGCCGATTCCCAGCAGGGGTTCGCTTCGCTCACCCCTGGCTATTCTCGGATCGCCCCTTGCGGGGCTTGGTTAAAAAACCTGTTTCGCGACAGAAACTAATTACATAGGGAAATCTCCGGTATTGCCGGAGGCGCCTGACTCTTCCCCGTTCTGCCGGCGAAAATGCCGAGACTGCCCCATAAGGCGTGCAGGGCTTGCAAACGAGTCGCCGGTCATGGCAGACTACGCGCATCGCCCCGGGGTTCCGGCATTTTCGTATGAATTATATATCGGCTATGAGGCCGGAATTGGAAAATAGATGGGAGAAAAGAAAATTGGTGGGCGCCACAGGACTCGAACCTGTGACCCCTGCGGTGTGATCGCAGTGCTCTACCAGCTGAGCTAGGCGCCCGAGCAAGAAGGTTTTAGCATCCCGGTCCCCATTTGTAAATAGGCATTTAAGGAGAATGGCTCCATGCGAGAATACAGGATTTTTTTCGGATGGATTTTCTATCCCGTTCTGATTCTTTCTTTGCTATTTCCTGTTCCTGCCGCCGTCGGGGCTCAGGATGAAACGCTTGCGCAAATCAAATACAAGGAAGACTACGATCGCATTCAAAAAATCGCGGCTGTAACCCAACCGGTCAAACGGGCGGACCTGCTGGTGAAGCTCTATGGTGAGAAGTCCGACCTGGACCCCAAGTTGCGGGCCTATTGCGACAACCTTTTCGCCAAAGACCTCGAGACGCTGATGAAGCAGGAAAACTCCATCGCTCTCAAAGGCCTTTGTGAACGCGCGCTGAAAATCCGCCCCAAGTTCGGCGAGGCCTATTTCTTCCAGGGAGTGATTTTCCGGAAGGAGAAGAACCTGGAGAAGGCGGTGAACTGCTTCGCCAAGGCCTACCTGATTGGGAATCCGCTCCAGAAAAAGGCCAAGGAGCTGCTTGACACCACCTACAGAATCTACAACAAGGGCAGCATGATCGGGCAGGATAAGATCCTCCGGCAAGCCAGGCAGGAACTGAAATGACCCCCGCATTTTTTTTGTGAGGACGGGTCTCCAGAGACTGTCTCAAAACTGCGGGCGAGGACCTCGGAGCACTGTAAATGAATCACCCCTATGCCAATTGGGCGCTGCCCTGTGACTCAGCCGCTTCGGGCATGCGCGTCAATCTGAAGCGAATGTGCAACAGCCGTCCCTACCGGGACGGCCGGGTTTTTCACCGACTCAATCGTCCCTACCGGGACTTTTTGCTTCCTTATATCGCTCATTCCCGGCACTGAAGTGCCGGGCTATTCTCATTGCGTCCCTCCGGGACGCGCTATCCAGATCCCGCGACTTGGACCATCTGCGGTTAGCTTGAAACACATGCCCTATCGGGGCAGTTTCACACAGCCCAGGGTAGGCGGCGTTTTATGCCGCCTGCCCTGGATTTGCAGCGGTGCAAAAATCTATCCCGAAGGGATTGTGTCCGGCAATTAGCCGGG
>CAYYTC010000129.1:0-9954 GCA_964474425.1 uncultured Acidobacteriota bacterium | reverse complement strand
CCTCGGCGGGCGCCGGCAGAAGAATCCGCTCTCCGGATTGTCTCGATGGAAAATCCTCGACAATCTTCGCCGCAGTCTTGTGTCTGCAGCGTTGACAGCGCTTCTGCTATTGGGCTGGATGCTCATGTCACGGCCATGGTTTTGGACCCTGTCTGTCGCTGGAATTATCCTGATTCCTTCTTTGATAGCCTTCGTGTTGGATCTGCTTCGAAAACCGGATGATGCAGTTTTGAGTCAACATCTCGCCGCCGGAGTGCATGGCGCAACCAGGCACTTCGCGCAGGCGGCATTTATGATCCTATGTCTCCCTTACGAAGCATACTTCAGTCTGGATGCGATTGTGCGTACTGCTGTGCGGATGCTGGTTACGCACAGGAGAATTCTCGAATGGAGTCTCTCGGTCGATCCGGATCGCAATCGCCGCACGGATGTCGCGGCTTTCTGGCGAATGATGTGGCTTGCCCCCGCGATTGCGGTTGCCACTGCAATCCATCTGGCGCTCGCAAAACCGGCCGCTGCCGGAGCGGCTGCGCCAATACTGGCAATCTGGCTCGCCTCCCCCATTATCGCATGGTGGATTAGCCGGCCGCTCTCTCGCCGCGCAGCACGGCTGACAGCCGACCAGACTATCTTCCTTCAAAAGCTTTCCCGGAAAACCTGGGCCTACTTCGAAACATTCGTCGGCTCGGAGGATCATTGGCTGCCGCCTGACAACTATCAGGAGCAGCCGGCTGCAATCGTCGCACATCGCACGTCGCCGACGAACATGGGACTTGCGTTGCTGGCGAATCTGTCCGCATACGATTTTGGATACATCTCAGCCGGCCAACTCCTGGAACGCACAGCAAACGCACTGCGCACGATGAAAGCATTGGAGCGCCACAGAGGTCACTTCTATAACTGGTACGACACGCTGTCCTTGAAGCCGCTGCTGCCCATGTACATTTCGACAGTAGACAGCGGAAACCTCGCGGGTCATTTACTGACCCTTCGGCAGGGGCTGTTCGCACTTCCAGACTGCAAAATCCTGGGAGCGCGATTGTTTGACGGGACCAGGGACACGCTGAGAATCCTCGTGGACGCTGCCAGCGGAACAGCTCCAAACCGGCTCAATCAGCTTCAAAAGGATTTGGAATCCGATTCCCCGCCAACCACGCTCGCGGAGGCACGGCAACGCCTCGGCCGGTTGGCGGGCTTCGCCGCTAAGGTAGCGGATAGCCTGGATGCTGATCCCGAGAGCGAGGCAAAGCGGTGGGCACTTGCCCTTGCGCGGCAATGCCAGGATGCCCTCGATGAGCTGACGTTTCTTGTTCCGTGGATATCGCTTCAGCCATCCCCGAATAGACTCAGCGAGTTTCCGAGCCTCGATGAAATCCCAACGTTGCGCGAATTGGCAAGGCTTGATCTAAAGCTGCTGCCGGCAATCAAGGACCAGCTTGGCTTGGAGGCGTGCCCGGCTGAGAGCGAATGGTTTAGCGAAATTCAAAGGCTTATCACGGAGGGAACCCGGCGGGCCAAGGCGAGAATTGCCGCCATTGAAGGCCTTGCGATGCAATCCGGTGAACTCGCCGATATGGACTATAGCTTTTTGTTCGACAAGGGCAACCATCTATTGGCGATCGGGTATAACGTTAGTGAGCGACGGCGGGACTCGAGCTATTACGACCTGCTGGCTTCGGAAGCCAGATTCTGCAGTTTTGTGGCGATTGCGCAGGGACAACTGCCACAGGAAGGCTGGTTTGCCCTGGGCCGTTTGCTCACGTGTCCCGGCGGACAGCCGGTTCTCCTTTCATGGAGCGGCTCGATGTTCGAGTATCTCATGCCGCTTCTGGTGATGCCAACGCATGAGAATACGCTGCTCGACCAGACCTATAAGGAGGCCGTGGAGAGGCAGATCGAATATGGCAGGAAGCGCCGAGTACCGTGGGGCATTTCTGAATCCTGCTACAACGCGTTAGACGTCCATCTTACCTACCAGTATCGCGCATTTGGCGTGCCGAGCCTTGGACTTAAACGTGGACTAGCCGAAGATCTGGTTATTGCGCCGTATGCTTCGGCGCTCGCGCTGATGGTGGAGCCTGAGCAGGCCTGCCTGAATCTTGAGCGACTTGCCGCAGAAGGGCTGGAAGGGAAATACGGTCTCTATGAAGCAATCGACTACACTGCGTCGCATTTGCCGCGTGGGCAATCGAGCGCCGTGGTCCGATCGTTCATGGCGCATCACGAGGGCATGAGTTTTCTCTCTCTGGCCGATCTGCTTCTGAACCATCCGATGCAGAAGCGGTTCGAGTCGGATCCGTCGTTCCAGGCAACCATGCTTTTGCTCCAGGAGCGTATTCCAAAGGCCTCGGCGTTCTATTGGCACAGCGCCGAGATCTCCGATACATCCACAACCTCCAACGGCCCGGAGACGTCGATCCGTGTTTTCAGCAGTCCCGACACTCCTATGCCGGAGGTGCAGCTGCTATCGAACGGCAGGTACCATGTAATGGTCACAAACGCGGGCGGCGGGTTCAGTTGCTGGAAGAACATTGCCGTCACGCGCTGGCATGAAGACCGAACTAGCGATAACTGGGGCACGTTCTGTTATATCCGCGACACGGCGAGCGGAGAATTCTGGTCGACCGCATATCAGCCGGTGCTTAAGCAATTGCAGGGCTACGAAGCGATTTTCTCGGAGGCGCGAGCTGAGTTCCGCTGCCGCAATCACGAGTTCGACACTCATACTGAGATCAGCGTTTCACCCGAGGACGATATTGAGCTGCGCCGGATCCGCATAACCAACCAGTCCCGGATACGCAAGGTCATCGAGGTAACGAGTTATGCTGAAGTTGTTCTCACATCGCCTGCCGCGGACGCGCTGCATCCGGCGTTCAGCAATCTCTTTGTTCGGACCGAAATCATCCGCCAGCGGCAGGCGATCCTCTGCACTCGTCGGCCCCGGTCAGTCGGCGAGCAGGAGCCATGGATGTTTCACTTAATGGCTGTTCATGGGGCGGAGATCGGAGAAGTTTCCTATGAGACGGATCGGATGCGTTTCATCGGCCGGGGGCATAGTGCTGCCGATCCGCGAGCGATGACCGATCCTGCGGCTCTCTCGGGCAGCGAGGGGTCCGTGCTGGATCCGATTGTCGCAATCCGTTATCAGATAACGATTGAGCCGGAAAAATCGGCGACGATCAATATTGTTACCGGCATCGGCGCGACGCGTGATGCGTGCCTGAGCCTTGTTGAGAAATACCAGGATCGTCGTCTGGCCGATCGAGTCTTCGACCTTGCGTGGACACACAACCAGATCGTGCTGCGGCAGATCAACGCCACAGAGGATGATGCACAACTCTATGGGCGCCTTGCCAGTTCTGTGATTTACGCCAATTCCTCGCTGCGCGCCGACCCGGGCATTCTCCTTAAAAACAGCCGGGGACAATCCGGCCTATGGAGCTACGCTATTTCAGGCGATTTGCCGATCGTGCTGTTGCGGATCAGGGATGCGGCTAATATCGATCTGGTGCGCCAACTCGTGCAGGCCCATGCCTACTGGCGCCTGAAAGGACTGGCGGTCGATCTGGTGATCTGGAACGAAGATCTCGCCGGCTATCGGCAAGACCTGCACGAACAAATCATGGGCTTGATTGCCGCAGGTACTGAAGCCAACGTGACCGATCGGCCGGGGGGCATCTTTGTAAGGCCTGCGGAGCAGATGTCGAACGAGGATCGCATTCTGCTCCAAACGGTTGCTCGCGCCATCATCACCGACAGTCGGGGATCACTGGCGGACCAGATAAACCGTCGCGGCCCTGTGGAGGCGCCAGCCCCGCGCCTTAGACCCACCCGAACGGGCAGCGCCGAACCTCCGGCGGCCGCCGCATTGCCTCGCCGTGATCTTGTTTTCTTCAACGGTCTGGGCGGATTCACCCCTGATGGGCGCGAGTATGTAATCACGACCGCGCGCGGGCAAGTGACGCCGGCGCCGTGGGTGAATGTCCTGGCGAATCCGCACTTCGGAACCGTCATCTCGGAGAGCGGCATTGGCTGCACCTGGAGCGAGAATGCCCACGAATTCCGGCTCACTCCCTGGGTCAACGACCCGGTGAGCGATTCAAGCGGAGAAGCCCTGTACATCCGCGATGAAGAAAGCGGCCATTTCTGGTCGCCCACGCCGTTGCCGAGCCCCGGAGCGAAGCCTTACGCCACGCGGCACGGATTCGGTTACAGCGTCTTCGAGCACACGGAGCGCGGCATCCGCTCAGAACTTTGGGCATATGTGGACATGGACGCCCCTATCAAGTTCATGATGTTGAAAGTGCGAAACGAGTCCGGCCGATCCCGCAGCCTCTCAGCCACAGGTTACGTGGAATGGTTGTTGGGAGATCTGCGGCCAAAATCTGCAATGCACATAATTACTGAAGTCGATTCCACAAGCGGAACGCTTTTCGCTCGAAATCCATACGACACGGAATTCGCGGACAGGGTTGCTTTCTACGATGTGGATAATGAGATTCGGAGCATCAGCGGCGACCGGACTGAATTCCTTGGGCGTAACGGCACGCTCCGGAATCCGGCCGCCATGGCGCACTCGAAGCTTTCCGGACGGGTGGGTGCCGCATTGGATCCCTGCGCCGCGATCCAGGTTCCATTCGAATTAGCCGATGGAGAAGAGCGTGAGTTCATCTTCAGGCTCGGTGTAGGGCAGGATGCCGATGATGCCGGCAACCTGACACATCGCTTCAGGGGGTCTATCGCCGCGCGCGCCGCGCTCGAAGCGGTGTGGCAGTACTGGAACCAAACGCTCGGCACGGTCAATGTGGAAACCCCCGACCAGTCCCTCAACGTTCTGGCAAACGGCTGGCTCTTGTACCAGACTCTCTCGTGCCGCCTTTGGGCACGGAACGGATACTACCAGCCGGGAGGTGCTTTCGGGTTCCGCGACCAGTTGCAGGACGTGATGGCGCTTATCCACGCTGAGCCACAACTCGTGCGCGCGCACTTGCTCCGCTGCGCAGCCCGCCAGTTCCAGGAGGGAGATGTTCAGCATTGGTGGCATCCCCCTTCGGGCCGGGGCGTGCGCACGCATTGTTCGGATGATTCCCTCTGGCTGCCTCTGGCAACAAGCCGCTACGTTCTGAGCACAGGAGATACCGGAGTATTGGATGAAGCCGTCCATTTCATCGAAGGCCGACCGGTAAGTGCGGAAGAGGATTCCTATTACGATCTGCCCAGCCAGTCTGAAAAAGTGGCTAGTCTGTACGAACACTGCAGGGGAGCCATTGTAAGAGGCCTCAGATTTGGAGAGCACGGCCTGCCGCTCATCGGCTCCGGTGACTGGAACGATGGCATGAACATGGTGGGCGAACACGGTCAGGGCGAAAGCATCTGGCTGGGATTTTTCCTTTATGAAGTACTCATGCAGTTCACGGAAGTCGCCCGCAGATATGGTGATGTTTCCTTCTCCGAGCGTTGCTGCCAGGAAGCGGCTCGAGTGCGTCAGAAAATCGAGCAGAATGGCTGGGATGGCGAATGGTATCGCCGGGCTTACTTTGACGATGGCTCGCCGCTCGGATCTGCGAGCAATCCCGAATGCCAGATTGATTCGATCGCGCAGAGCTGGTCTGTTCTATCCGGGGCGGGCAATGCCGACCGCTCTCGTATGGCTATGGCAGCGGTGGATCAGCGCCTGGTTCGCCGGGATCATGCGCTGATCCAGCTGCTGGATCCGCCGTTTGATCGATCGGACTTGAATCCTGGCTATATTAAAGGGTACGTCCCGGGCGTAAGGGAAAATGGCGGGCAGTACACTCATGCAGCCATCTGGGCGGTGATGGCGTTCGCCGCATTGGGCGAAAAACAGCGCGCGTGGGAATTATTTGCAATGATCAACCCGGTGAACCATGCCAAATCTCCGGAGGGAATTGCTGCCTATAAAGTGGAACCGTATGTCGTGGCGGCCGATGTCTATGCGCTCTCGCCGCACATCGGCCGCGGCGGATGGACGTGGTACACGGGTTCAGCCGGCTGGATGTACCGGCTTATCGTGGAATCACTGCTAGGGCTGAAGCTGGAAGTGGACAGACTGCGTTTTACACCGTGCCTGCCGACGGACTGGAACTCGTTCAAGGTTCACTATCGGTATCGGGAAACTCTGTATCACATCGATATCCTGCAAACGCCCGCCTCAGATAGGGGGATGACCGTGACCGTAGATGGTATCAAGCAAGACGGGGAAACCATTCCCCTTGTTGATGATCGGCAGGAGCATTCCGTTGAGGTGAAGATATGCGTTGCATTTCCATAAAACGTTTTCACGACCGTCTCTCGTGTGCCCTGATCGAACCCATGAGCAATAGTGAACAGAGACGTGAGCAACATTGAACCGACATGCGGATTCCGCGGGCGTATGGTAATAGTCGGCGCCTAGCCCGCTTAATAACAGTTTATGTTGGATCCTATGCGTGGATGAATTGCGGATGATAACAAGGGAGATTTTGATATGAAAACAAGGCCTTTGCATGATCGGGTACTTCTAAAGCGGATTGAGGAGACAGAAACGGTCAAGGGTGGAATCATCATTCCGGACACGGCGAAAGAGAAGCCGATGGAAGGAGAAGTGGTCGCTGTGGGGCCGGGAAAAATGATGGAAGACGGCAAGCGATCACCCATGGAGGTAAAGGCGGGAGACCGTGTATTGTTTGGGAAATACGCTGGAACGGAGATTAAGATTGATGACGAGGAGTACATCATCATGCGGGAGGAAGAGATCCTGGCGCTACTGGTGAAGGGGAATTAGGCGATTCAAGAGACAAGAGGCATTTCAATCAAACGATGATAAAAAGTGGGGACTTATGGCTAAACAGATCGTGCAAGGCGAGCAGTCGCGTCAGGCTTTGTTGCGCGGAGTGAATCAGCTGGCGGATGCGGTAAAGATCACTTTAGGCCCTAGGGGCCGGAATGTGATATTGGATAAGAAGTTTGGATCTCCATTGATCACCAAGGATGGTGTGACGGTTGCGAAAGAGATCGAGCTGAAGGACGGCCTCGAGAACATGGGCGCGCAGATGGTCCGAGAAGTGGCGTCAAAGACTTCAGACATAGCCGGAGATGGGACGACGACCGCGACTGTGCTGGCGCAGGCTATTTTCCGTGAAGGCGTGAAGAACGTAGCCGCGGGTGCGAATCCGATGGGCCTGAAGCGCGGGATTGAGCAGGCCGTGGAAGCTGCGGTTGCGGAGCTTAAAAAGCTGAGCAAGCCGGTGAAAGGCGAGATGATCTCGCAGGTAGGGTCGATATCCGCGAACAACGACAAGACAATCGGTCGGATTATTGCCGAGGCGATGAAGAAGGTCGGCAAAGACGGCGTGATTACGGTTGAAGAAGCGAAATCGATCGAAACATCGATGGAAGTGGTCGAAGGAATGCAATTTGACCGCGGGTATTTGTCGCCGTACTTCGTGACGGACGCCGAGCGGATGGAAGTGGTACTGAACGACTGCTCGATCTTGCTGCAGGAGAAGAAGGTCAGCTCGATGAAGGACCTGCTCCCGATATTGGAGCAGATCGCGAAGAGCGGACGGCCGCTGCTAATCATTGCAGAAGATGTCGAAGGTGAAGCGCTGGCCACCCTGGTGGTGAACAAGCTGCGCGGAACATTGTCGGCCGCCGCAGTGAAGGCCCCCGGATTTGGTGACCGGCGACGGGCAATGCTGGAAGATATCGCGATCGTGACAGGCGGCAAAGTGATTTCGGAAGACCTGGGGATTAAACTGGAAAACGTAAGCCTGGCGGATCTGGGGCTTGCGAAGAAGATCACGATCGATAAGGACAACACGACGATCATCGAGGGCGCTGGGAAGCATACGGAGATCGAGGCGCGCGTGAAGCAGTTGCGAGTGCAAATCGAGGAGACGACGTCGGATTACGACCGTGAGAAGCTACAGGAACGGCTGGCGAAACTGGTTGGCGGAGTGGCGGTGATCAGGGTAGGGGCAGCGACGGAGACCGAGCTGAAGGAGAAGAAGGCTCGAGTAGAAGATGCGATGCACGCGACTCGCGCGGCGGTGGAGGAAGGAATCGTGCCGGGCGGCGGCGTGGCATTGCTGCGCTGCGTGCCTGCCGTGGAGAAACTGAAGCTGGAAGGGGATGAGGGACTTGGCCGTAATATCCTGCGCCGTGCTCTGGAAGAGCCGCTGCGGCAAATCGCAAACAACTCCGGGCATGAAGGAGCTGTGGTGTTGGGGAAGGTGCTCCAAAGCAGCGAGGCGAACTTCGGATTCAACGCTGAAACCGAGACGTGCGAGGATCTGGTGGCCGCAGGGGTCATCGATCCGACGATGGTGACGCGGACAGCGTTGCAGAATGCTGGGTCAATCGCCGCTCTGCTGCTGACTACGGAAGCCCTGATATCAGAGATCAAGGAAGATCAGAAAGCGCCTGCCATGCCTCCGGGAGGCGGCATGGGCGACATGTATTAAAAGGCCGGATTTTTCGAACGGACAATTTTGCTTGGCTGTAGTCCTGATCCTTAGAGGGCTCCATTTCTGCCAAGTTTAAGGCAAAAGGTATCCAATTCAGACACAGCAAGCTGTGAATAATTGCCGAGTTTGTCGGGGCGGCATTATAGCCGGATCCGTTGAAATTTCAGGAATTGGCTTTTCTTTCTTGCCTGGGACGCGATCTGTTGCATGCCTCAGAAGGATTTTTGCAGGATTTTGTTGATTGAATGCGCTGCAGACTCCTGACGGGGGAGCAGCTTTTTTTATGCCCGAAAAATTTCGGGTGATTGCCGAAACCAGAAATATCACAAAAATTCCCTCAGTACAGGGACATTAAGTCAGGAAAACAAATGAAAGAACAAGGAACTGTAAAGTGGTTTAATAACGACAAAGGTTATGGTTTTATCAGCCGCAATTCCGGAGATGACGTTTTTGTCCACCACAGCGCCATTCAAGGCGAGGGCTTCAAGTCTCTTAACGAAGGCGACAGTATCGAGTTCGACGTGGCACAAGGCCCCAAAGGATTACAGGCTCAGAACGTAGTGAAACTGTAGTCTGTTAGATTCCGAAACGGAGGCTCCGGCCATCCGGAGCCTCTTGTTTCTCCCTGGGAGTGTGTTGAGCTTTGTACGCTCCATCCAAAAGTCATGCCGTGCCATGGCGTTAAGAATTTGCCTGTCGGTCATCGTTTTCACTTTGGAGCCGAGCTTGAGATTCATGGTGGAAATGCCCGGTTCTCGAAATTCAATAACGGCGTATTCGCCTTCCCTTGAAATAATCACCTCGTCGAGAGTTGCAGTTCGTGGTTTTTTGTACCGCATGCAATTGCCCCTTTAAGATTGTTTGTTGAACATTACTCGGTGATACTGCCGATACGGCCCTAAATTTTGACGCCGTCGATCACAGGCTTTCGTAGTAGACCCGAATTTTGCCAGC
This sequence comes from uncultured Acidobacteriota bacterium, assembly GCA_964474425.1. Taxonomy (GTDB): domain Bacteria; phylum Acidobacteriota; class UBA6911; order UBA6911; family UBA6911; genus UBA6911. Next base: position 532 of record CAYYTC010000129.1, on the reverse strand, counting down.
CATGAGTCTTCTTTCTTCAGAAATCCCTGATAATCGCCTATGTCCATTGCCTCGGTGCCTTCAGGGATGCAGTTCATTTTGAAATTCGCGCGCAATTCCTTCACATCCGTGATATTGCCGAATTTCTTTTTGCCGCCATTGCGTTGATCCAGGACAGACGAGAGATGAGTTTAATCGTTGTGTGAATTCTTGCCACAGGAAGTCAGCCTATATGGCTGACCACAGGCATGTCAAAACTAACTTTGGTTCTCTTTCTGCCTGCCGTTCATGTCAGGGCAACAATCTCAGGTATGTTTTAAGGGGTGTGTATGGTATTTTAAGCATATACCCTGATAGGGCATTTGCTTAAAATAGTGTGCATTCATGAAAAAGCAGCTTGGGGACCTTGAAACACAATTCTTTGCCTATGTTCAGATGCGCAAGCTAAGCATCGTGCGGAGCGGCGATCTGACATCTTCGCTGCTGGGCTTGACCCCGGACCAGGAGCGCAAGCTGCTCAGCCGGCTTTCGCGCGGCGGTCTGATTGCCAGAG
>CAYYTC010000128.1:0-9970 GCA_964474425.1 uncultured Acidobacteriota bacterium | reverse complement strand
AAATTCCTCAGACCACTCCTTCGAAACGGCGGAACGCAGGGTGCAGGTCTCTCAAAATTTGTTTGATTCAGCCCAACTGGCAATTTATTATCAGCATTAAGGAATATCAATGGGAGAAAAAAGTACCGGAAAGAGCGCACAAGCGAAGATGGCAGCTTGAGCTTTTTATCCCTATGGCTTTCTTCCGTGAAGAATTTTCCCATGGCACAGCCGAAGCAAGACCATTCAAATACTGGCCGCCCCCCCGATCGCAAATGGACTGGGAAGGATTCGCCCTTAGCCAAGGACAGTTGCGAATCATTGGAATTCGTCACTGAAGCATTATCTTCACCCCCGGATTCCAAGGAGGTCACGCAAGGCGGGGCTGATAGCGATACTGCTGCCCTGGAGAACTCTGCGCGGGTTTTGAGCGACGACGTTGAAACCGATGAACGCAAATCGGTGAAGAACAAACGGCGAGTATCGGAAACCGAGTACCGCATCGTTGCCGAAAGCACTTACGACTGGGAGTTCTGGATTGATGCGGGTGGGCGATTTCTCTATTGCTCTCCGACCTGCGAGCGGGTGACGGGCCATACCGCGAAGGAATTTATGGCCGATCCACAGTTGCGCCATCGGCTGATCCATCCCGAAGACCGGCCTCCGTTCGACGAGCACCTCCGAAACGTGGAACATGGCCGTACAGCTGGCGAAGCAGAGTGGCGGGTCGTCCGTCCTGACGGCACCTGGCGGTGGATGGCCCATGCCTGCCAGCCGGTCTGGGATGAACATGGCAACTACCTCGGCATCCGCGGGAGCAATCGCGATATCACCGATCGCAAAAAAGCCGAAGCCGATCTGGCCGCTAGCGAAGCCAGATACCACCTCCTCTTCCAAAACATGGGCGCAGGTTTTGCGCTCTACGAGATGCTTTTCGACAACAAAGGCAAACCTGCCGACTGGCGTGTCCTCGAGGTTAACGATGGTTACGTGCGTCAAACCGGCATCCCACGAGAGAAGGTCGAGGGTCGCCTGATGAGCGAAATCATCCCCGGGGCCATACCCGATTATATGCCTGTTTTTTCCAAGGTTTTGGTCACCGGAGCTCCGGCGGAATTCGAGGTCTTTTCCCAGCTTGCCGGCCGGCATATGCACGTCATTGCATTTCCTGCCGGCGGTTCCAGATTCGGGGCCGTCATTACGGACATAACCGCACACAAACAGAGCGATGAAGCGCTGCAACGGTTGAACGAGTCGCTGGAGCAGCACGTGGCCGAGCGCACGGCAGAGGTTGTAGCAGCCGGTGCATACAACCGCACACTCATCGAGGTCAGTCCGGACCCGCTGGTGACGATTGGCGCGGACGGCAGGATCACGGATGTTAACGAGGCCACGATCAAGGCAACGGGTGTTTCGCGCGAGCGCCTGATAGGCACGGACTTCTCCGCCTATTTCACCGAGCCGGAAAAAGCCCGGAAGGGTTATATGCAGGTTTTCGCCGAGGGGCACGTCAGCGATTACCCGCTTACCATCCGCCACAAAGAGGGCAGTCTGATGGATGTGTTGTATAACGCCAGCGTTTACAGGGACGCGAACGGCAAGGTTATCGGTGTTTTCGCCGCTGCCCGCGATATCACCAAGCGCAAACAAGCCCAGGCAGCCCTCCAGCGCGCCATCGCATATACCCGCAGCCTGATCGAGGCAAGTCTGGATCCAATGGTGACCATCGGTCCCGACGGCAAGATTACCGATGTGAACGCCGCCACGGAGGCGGCGACCGGCCGCGCCCGTGGTAGGCTGATAGGCACCGATTTCTCAGATTATTTCAACGACCCGGAAAAGGCGCGTGAAGGCTATCGCCGAGTCTTCCGCGATGGCTTCGTGCGCGACTACCCGCTGCAAATCCTGCACAAGGACGGCCATATCACGCCTGTACTTTACAATGCTACGGTCTATCGGGACCGGGCGGGGCAGGTGGCTGGAGTGTTTGCTGCCGCTCGCGACATGACGGAGCGGCTGCGATATGAGCAGGCTTTAGCAGAACGTAGCGCCGAAGTGCAGCATCTGGCCGATCAACTGCGCGCACTCGCCAGCGACTTGAGCCAGACCGAACAGCGCGAGCGTCGGAGGCTGGCAACAATCCTGCATGACAACATTCAGCAGTTGCTTGTGGGCGCGCAGATGCAGTTAAGCCTGATCAAGCGTCAGGATCCCGAAGTGATTCAGTCTACGGTGCAAAGAGCAGCCAGCATTCTCGGCGAGGCGCTTGATGCCTCGCGTACGCTGACCGTCGAGCTTTGCCCGCCGGTGCTGCACCAATCGGGATTGGCCTCGGCCTTGACCTGGTTGGCTGCTTGGATGTGGGAGCAGCAGCAATTCAGGCTGCATCTCCGCGTCAGCAACAATGCCGAGCCGTCCAATCCGGATGACCGCGCCTTCCTGTTTGAGGCAACGCGCGAGTTGCTCCTAAACGCTCTCAAGCATTCCGGCGCACGCGAGGCGCAGCTGGCGATGATACGCACTCAAGACGAACAGTGCAGGATTATCGTGGAAGATAAAGGCTCCGGTTTTGACACGGCAAGCATGAGGCCCGCCCACAGTGGTGGATTTGGCCTGTTCGCAATTCAGCAGCGCCTTCTTTACATGGGCGGCACTCTGGAGATTCAGAGCGCTCCGGGCCGAGGGACTCGAGCGGTCTTGACCATCCCCATCGGCCGTGCCGAATTCCCGGAAGCGGTGCATGTAACGGCTCCACCAGGAGACGCAATTGGGCACGTCACCATCAAACCCAGAGATCAGAGAATCAGAGTCCTCCTCGTGGACGATCACAAGATCATGCGGCAGGGATTGTCGTCCTTGCTGCAATTTGAGAACGACATTGAAATCATTGCCGAGGCGGAGAATGGCCGGCAAGCGCTGGAATTAGCCCGCGAGCATCGCCCCGAGGTAGTCATCATGGACGTGAACCTGCCGGTGATCAACGGGATTGAGGCGACGAGGATTCTCACGAAAGAAATGCCCCGCACCAAAGTCGTCGCGCTCTCAATGCATATGGATGCGGAAGCAGCGAACGCCATGCGGGAGGCCGGCGCAGTGGCATATCTGACCAAGGGCGGCCCCTCAGAAGACCTCGTGGAAGCCATCCGCAATTGCGGCCGCCAGCGAATGGCGGAGTTGGGAACCCTCAGGATCCCCCCAAATAGCAGAGGCACCTAAATAGTTTCTGCTCCGAAAATAGCGGCCGCGATGGATCAATTACACCATTCGTTCACCCGACTGAGCGTCGGCGAAGCCGATTTTCATGCACTTGGGTGCCCCCGGGCGCATGGAGGACTGTCGCGAACCAGGTTTTTTGACCAAGCCCCGCAAGGGGCGATCCGAGAATAACCAGGATTGATCGAAGCCAGCCCCTGGTGAGAATCGGCAAGAGGAGAGCCCTGAAAGGGCTGCCCGATACTGGAGAGATGACCCATAATCCTGGAGGGGGCATAATTTCACCTTTACTAATGAGGATGGAGAGGCGGGAAATTATGAAAGACAAGAGAAGGAAAAACGGTAATGGGCTTGTTTCAAGGCGCGATTTTCTGGCTGCCGGCAAATCCGTACTTGCGGCCGGCGCCGTAGGAGCCTGTGCAACAGGTGTGAGAGCGGTGCCTCAAAAATCAAGGGCGGCTGGAGCAACGGCAACCACGACAAAAACAATCAGAACAGGCCCATGGCTTCCCGCTAAATGGGACTACGAGGCGGATGTTGTGGTCGTAGGATATGGAGGCGCCGGAGCTTGCGCTGCAATTACGGCGCACGATGCAGGCGCCAAGGTCATCATAATGGAAAAAGCGCCCTACCGCGGAGGCGGCAACACGGGGATGTGTTTGGGACAATGGGTCTGCCCGACAAATGTACAACACGCCATCGAATATCTGAAGGCGGGTAGCGAAGATTATACCCCGCTGGATGTTATTCAAGCCTGGGCTGAGGAAGTATGCAAAAACAGGGCATTTTATGACAGCCTGGGAGTCAAATACACGATAGCAAAAAATATTGCGGGATATCCAAAGCTGCCATATTTTTCCTCCATGGTGCTTTATCAGACGGAAGGACAGGGTGCCGGACTTTTTGCACAGTTGGATAAGCACGTGCAGGACAGGAAAATCCAGATTCTGTTTGGTACACCCGGAAGGGAGTTAATTCAGGATCCTGCTACCAAAGAGATTCTAGGTTTATATGGGCAGGAGGTATCCGGCACATGGGGAAAGGAGAAGAAGGGAAAGATCCTTGCGGTCAAAGCAAAGCGGGGAGTCGTCATGTGCACAGGAGGCTTCGAGCATAACGAAGAAATGAAGAGGCAATTCCACAAAGCCTATCCTACGGCATTCTACGGCTGGCGATACAATACCGGCGACGGCATCAAGATGGCACAAAAAGCAGGTGCCGACTTGTGGCACATGGATGCCATGTGCGGAGCGAGTAATGCTCTGTTCAGGGATATCGACCCAAGCTGCGGCTTTCAGATTCAACTTCAGCCGAAAAGTGATAATTACCTTTATGTAGATAGCCTGGGCAGAAGGTTTATGAATGAAAAAAACCCTTTATCGAATAATCCGCACACGGGATTTTGGCAATTTTTTGGTTGGGACGAACAGGAATGCGCCTATACCCGCACGCCCTACTGGCTGATCTTCGATTCCGTTGGCTTTAAGGCAGGACCGCTGGGCTCCGTAAGAGGTTCGAAAGGACAGCGTGGACTTAATATCATGCCTGCGGATCTGGGCGGATTTGATGGGTGGAGCCATGATAACGTCGAAGAACTTGAAAGGAGATGGATCCGCTCCGGGAGCACTATTGAAGAGCTGGCAGCGAGCATAAAGAAGAGTGAATTCGGGAAGAGAATGGATGCGGAAAATCTGGCGGCTTCTATAAATCGTTACAATGAACTCTGCACAAAAAAACAGGACGATGATTTCGGCCGGCCGGTATCAAGCATACTTCCCGTGAGCGCTCCGCCGTATTATGCTTTTCCAAAAGTTCCGGGCGGTGTCTGTACCCATGGGGGTCCCCGTCGTTCTGCAAGTGCAGAAATATTAAATCCGGAGCTTGCCCCTATTCCGAGGTTATTCTCAGCCGGTGAATTGGGTTCAATCTATGGCAGAACCTATAGTGTCACAGGCGGCAACATTGGGGAAGCAAGCGCATTCGGGCGGATCGCCGGCAGAAATGCAGCTGCGATGAAGCCCTGGAGTTAGGAATGGGTCGGTTTCGGAGACGCAGAGGTATGACGAGTTGATGCGCGAGCTCGAAGGCCTGGGAGGTTTCACAATGTACATCGGGACGACGCGCGAGGACGTGATGTGGGTCAACAATTTTATTCCCGGGCTGAATCCGCTGAATGCGGCCGATCGGACCTGGCTTGAGGTCAACGGGCGCAAGAGGGCTCTGATAACGCATCGGTTTCTAAAGGAGCATGAAGATCCATTCCGCTGCCCGATGCTGATGGATCCTGCTCATTGGCGTTGCGAGAAACACCGAATTCAGGAACGCAAAAATAAATCGATCGACGCCGTGGATCCGCTGCTCGTCGCGGCCAAGACGCCGGATGGCGCGATGCAAGGAAACGCTTTCTCATGAATCATCCACTTTGGGGCGAATGCGAGCGAGTGGGAAGGCTTAACGCGGCGATGATTGTGGACCACATCATTTCCCACAAAGGCGATTCAGATTTACTAATAAGTTCATTAGTAAGGGGACATTCCTGGGATATAAACTATCAACAGGCATAGGGACAACTTGGCCACGAATTCCCTGGAGCGGCAAAGCGGCAACCAAAATCACAAGCTGGGCCACGGAAAAATGCACACGGAGAACACGGATAAAAGCAAAAGCATTTTGCCACGAATTGCACGAAAAGGATTCGTTAAATTCGTGGCTGGCTTTGTTTGGGTTGCCCATTCATTCATAGGTCGGCTTATCTAGGAACTGATTCGTATTTTGGAACGAACCAAATTGGCAGGCGCTCTGTAGACAATCCCATAACCGAAAGACGAGGTTAAAATGGTTAAGCGATGTTTGGTCACGTATTCTTCCTACACCGGAAATACGGAAAAGGTAGCTTTTAGTATCAAAGAGACATTCGAGAGAAACGGCTGGCAATGCGATATTTTTAAAGTTCGCAAACAGGCTGACGATATTCTCCGCCCTCCTTTCGATATACGTTCTTATGATTTCGTCTGCGCCGGCTCCGGCCTCCGGGCGCATTTGCCTTACAATGAAATCCTGAATATGTTAAGGGGATTCAGGACGGGCTTTGATCCCCGAATAACATTACGCTTCAGGGATGAGACGATCCCCTATATTACAGAACCAATCCCCGAACTCCCTCCGCATAGAAAAGCGAAGCTCGACCATCATAAAATCATTCTGGGTCCTGATGCCCCGCGGGCAGTCGTCTTTATCACTTACGCAGGGTATGAATTCGGCCCTAAAGAAGCGCTGCCCGCGGTGCAACTGCTGGCGCTGGAACTCGAACATATCGGTTTTCAGTTCATCGGTCATTTTTGCTGCCCGGGCAAATATGTTGATGATCCTATGCCCAGGACTTTCCATGGAGATATCACAGACAGACCCAACGATAGAGATTTGTTAAAAGCACAAATGTTCATAGAGGAAAAACTGGATGAAATAGCTGACCGCCTGAAATAAGCCGGTTAAAAGGGAGGGGGCATTGCGCCAGCTCGTGATGGGTACACCTTCCTCTGGAGGCAAGACCGTGGATCTGAAAGGAAAGGTTGCCATCGTTACGGGGGGCGGCACCGGCATAGGAGCGGCTATCACGCGGCGCTTCATCGCTTGCGGGGCGCGGGTGTGTATCGCGGGTCGCCGCCGGGAGAAACTCGATGAGGTGGCGGGATCTCTTCCTGAGGGTTCGATAAAAACCTGCCCGGCTGATGTATCTATTGAAAAGGATGTCGAACGGATACTGAAGACGGCCCTTTCCTTCGAAGGCGGACTCCACGTGCTCGTCAACAACGCGGCCCTGGATCAGAATCCCGCGAACGTTGTGGACATGGATGTCGCGGAATGGAGAAGGATGCTTGAAGTCAATCTCACCGGCCCCTTCCTTATGATGAAGGCATGCATCCCTGAAATGGTAAAAGCGGGCGGCGGTTCGGTGATCAATATCTCCTCACTGGCCGGCTTGAGGTGCAACTCCGAGATGCCCGCTTTTTGCGCGACAAAGGGAGGTCTGATCAACCTCGCCCAACAGGTTGCGCTGGACTATGGACCCCACAAGGTTCGATGCAACGTTGTCTGCCCGGGAGCCACGCGAACCGACATGTTCACAGAAAACATGGAGGCGTTTGCTCGGATGCTCGGAACGAACGCGGAGGATATCTTTGCCCGCTTCATGGAAGACGTTCCCTTGAGCCGCGTGGCGCCGTTTGGTCCCGAGTTCCCCTTCATGAACGCCGTGGAGGGAGCGGCCATCCAGCCGGTGTTGTGGGTGGATCCTGAAGGGCAGAGGTTTTGCGATGAGGGCATCGCCTATTACGATACTTCTTTGGGCAATGTGAATAGCCGGTACAAACAGGGATACACCTTCTGCCTCTTCGACGATACGATTAAAAAGCACTTTGCCGAAAAGGGAGTTTTCCGAGGCATGGGAACGGCCGTGCACCCCGGCAGCAAGCTCGAGAATCTGGATGAAGAATTGGCGCACTTCCTCTCCCTCGACTCCAAAGAGTTCTTTGGCGCAGACTCCATCGAAGAGCTTGCTCGAAAGATGGAGGTGGATCCCCGGGTGCTCAAGACCACGGTCGATCGGTATAACACATTCTGTGCGCAAGGCTACGACAAAGAATTTGCGAAGGACCGCGAGTATCTCCTGCCGCTTTATGGACCTCGGTTCTATGCTGCCAAAGCGCGCACCTGCTTCCTGGGGACACTGGGAGGAATCAAAATCAACGACAGGACCGAGGCCGTGGATGAGTACGGCTCCCCGATCGCGGGCCTTTACGTCGCAGGGCTCGATACCGGCGGACTCCACGCAGAGAGCTATAGCATGAGGGATACCTCCGGTATAACTTCCGCATTTGCGGTCAACTCGGGCCGTATCGCGGGGGAGAATGCAGCCAGGTACCTGAAGCGATGACGATACGGATATTGAGCTCATTCTCGGTAGAGAGTGCGAAAAACACATGGAGGGGGCTCAAACATAACTCACCTGATTTCGAAAGGGACAGCAATCCGGTTTTCTTCGATGCGCATCATAGAGCACCCTGTTTATAGGATGTTTGCCAGACACCAAGCTATGGGGAAGACCCGCTTCATCGGCGTGAGTTCCCACGACATCTGCGCCGTCGTCGACAGAATTGTAGGCATCGGGAAATTCGATGTGGTGCAAACCACATACAGCTATCCCATAAACTCGCATTTGCGCACCGCGTCTATCAAAAAGCTCTATGACTCTGGAATCGGCGTTGTAGCCATGAAGGTGATTATTGCAGTGGCCGGCATAATCCCCCCGAAAGAGCTGAGATTGAAAGGGGAGGGGCCGCTGGCGGCGGTCAAGTGGGTTCTGATGAATGCCATGATCTCGACCACGGTACCGTATGCCAAGAATATTACAGAGCTCGAGATGAATTTCCGGGCCATGAGGGAGCCCTATTCATTCGAGGATGAGAAAGTGCTGTATGCGCGGAGTGAGGGAATCCGTTCCCGCTACTGCCGCATGTGTTACGAGTGCAAAGGAAAATGCCCGAATGGCGTGCCCGTCACCGATGAATTGCGCTATCTGGCATACAACGATTTCGGCGGCGCTTTCAGTCAGGCACAGGGGAATTTCAGGCTTCTGCCGGAGCCCATTCGCCGAATACGGTGCAGGGACTGCTCCTCATGCGCCGTTCAGTGCCCCAACGGCGTTGACGTCCAATCCAGACTGATCCGGGCGCAAACGCTTCTTGCTTGAGCATCAGGGGGAGAACACGGAATGGAATTCCATAGTACCACGCCAAATTCCTTCCCCAATTTGCAGAGCCACCCATCATCTTGATTCCAGTGAGGACGGCTCTCCAGAGCCGTCCGGCAGTTGCCCAGGAAAAGTGGTAGCCCTCTTTTATGCCAATTTGCCGACAAGCTGTTTGTTCCCCATATCATTCTCCGATCAGGGAGCGCAATGCGAGGGTTGCCGGAGCGGCGGCGGCAGAAGGATCGGATGCATAGCTGCGAATGGCCAAGAGATGGTCTCCCCAGCAAAGAGCATGCGGGGCGCGAAGTGTGTCATCCAGCGAGGCCGGTTCCGAAAGTTTATTCTCCAGGCTCAGTGCCTTGCCCAGCCAATGTCCCGCTTGAAGCAGAGCTTCCCGCTCTTCCTCCAGCAATCCGCCTCCGCCCAGCAGGGCCGCCATTTTCAACTTGCGGCTCGCCTGCCGACGATTCTCTTGAGCGAGCTGACGTTCTGCTTCTGTGAGTTTGGATGAGGATATCGCCTCGGATACGCCGAGTTCCCGGACTGCGCGAGTGCTCGGGGCAATCAATCCTGCCGCAAGGAGGCGCGCCATTGCTTCATCCGCAGAACAATCGATCACCTCCAGCATCACCGGGGCGAGCGGATCCGAAACATCCTTGCCGAAGAATTCCTCGAAGGGTGCGGACAGTTTTTCACGATGCAGGGGCGCATCCCGATCCACAACGACAACAATCACGGAATGGGGACCTTCTGCCGGATACCGCTCCTCACAGCGAACGCAGGCTGATCCCAGAAGCTTGCGGACAATTTCGCTGAATCCGAGTCCGCGATCGACCGGCAATGCCGGCTTTCGGGATACAGGCGCCGCAGGTTTCGGTGCCGGCGAGACGAGTTGCTCCAGCCGCGAGAGGAACGCCTGCTTCCCGCCGCGGAATCGAATGGCGCTCAGGTCGCCGCGCATGTCCAGGATCCCATCGGCAAGCGCCTGCTTGCTCGAGAGAGTCTCGAGCATCCGCTGCTCGATGGTGT
>CAYYTC010000127.1:0-9999 GCA_964474425.1 uncultured Acidobacteriota bacterium | reverse complement strand
TGTTAGCCAACTCCGCCCGGCTTAAGCCATCGCAGGTTGTCACTACCTCCCGGATGTCCAAAATCACATACAAATAAAAATAAGCCCACTTTACCGGCCCGAGCAGCTTCGTGATGTCCCAAGACCAGACCTGATTGGGCACAGTCGCTAAAAGCTCTGGCGCTTTGTAGTGAGGATGATGAACCTGGTCGCGGCGCTCGCAGACCTCGCCAGCCTCTTCCAAAACGCGGTACATGGTCCGAATAGAACAATGGTAAGTGCCTTCATCCAGCAACGTGGCATAGACCTCGGTCGGGGCTTTATCCACGAATCTGTCGGAATGCAGCACATCCAGGATTCCCTGTCGCTCGGCTACACTGAGAGCCCGCGGCGGGGCGGGGCGGGAAGATGCTTGGTCGTCTCTGGCGCCAAGCCGGCGGTAGTACGTCGGCCTGGCAATATCCAGCGATTGACATGCAGCGACAGTTCCCACGTCCCTGGACAATTCCTGACAGGCGATCATTCGTCGTCCTCGCTCTGCTCGATCGGGGGAACCGTCAGACCCAGTACATCGCAAAGTTTTTTTTGGACATCGATAATGATCTCCGCCTGCCTAAGCCTTTTTTGCAGACGTTGGTTCTCCCGCGTCAATCGATGCACTTCATCGGTCAGCGGGTTCTTCGCCACAGGTTTTTTCCCGCGCTTACGTGGCTCCAGGCCGGCGATCTCGCCCGATTCCCGCTGCCTCTCCTCCATGTAGTCAGATGCGACGAATACAGGCCTTCACGGCGCAAAAGGCTGGCAATGGCGCCTGGGCCACCCCTATCTGCCTCATCCAAAATACGGCGCTTGTATGCGGCCGAGTATTGCCGCCGTTTGGCTTTGGATTCAACCTCGGGATCGGCGGGTGCCGCCGCGGAGACGGGGATGGATACCCCTCCGTTACGGGAAGCCTCGCTTCGCTCGCCTTCCCTCCACTCCGGGGCATCCATCCCCGTCTCTCTCTTCAGTTCTGCTATTGCCATCTCAGTTTTTCTCCCTACCCTCTACATTAAATTAACACCGGGTAGGTGTCTCACTATTATTGGCACGGAGGGACCTTTGCGGCCAAAAATCCCATGCCTCCGGCAATTCATCGAAACGACCGTCCACACAGTCTCCGGTCAAAGCAACGACATCGCACTCCGCTCCACCTTCGGCCAGGTATGCGGAACGTATTCTCGCTTGCACATCATTGTGGATATCCGACATATGCAGTATTTGGATCAAAGAGACCGGACTCCATCCAAGCTCAAGCGACCGCAACATCCCTTGAGATGCTTTTCTTGCAGTTTGCAGCGTCGTTATTTAGTCATATCGGTGCTAGGCAGACCTCGCTTTAGCACAGGGCAGCCTTCTTTCTTTTTGTTTGGAATTATTGCGAATTCTGACCGGATACAGCAATCTGTGGGTGGGAAGGAGCTTTTTTCAATCCCTCGGGAACGTGCAGTCGCCATTCCGAATCATACTCAGTATCACACATGCCATGCATCAGATAAAAATCAAACAGGAACTCCCTGTTTCGAAAAAGTTGTAGGCTCGCTTCGGCGTACCCAGCGAGTTCCATATAAAATCCGATAGCCTGGTGAAAAGGGTAGATGTAATCGAGCCGTTCCAAAATATCTGCCACCAATTCAGCAGAAACTCGATTCTTGGCTTTTCGAAATGCAGACAGCACTTTGGCGGGACCGCCGGCATATTCGGGCCTAACCGAAATATCGACCAACGTTCGTTCGAGTCCTGTTATCGAGACCGCGATTCCACAATTCAAGCGCAATTCCTCCACTCCTAGATTCCCGGTACTTTTCCCACTTACGACCCGAACGGTGCGTTTTCTAAACTTGAAGACCATTTTTGAAATTCGTGGCCTGCTCCCGAAAGCCCGATCAATAGATGGTTGCGTCAGCTCAAGGTCCGGACTTGGTTTTGGAGATTGCTCTCTGTTGACCGTAATAATGGATGGATCTTGGGGGGATAATCCGTGCAGATATGCAGCACTCAAGTGCGATACGTAGGCCCCCGGCGCCACAGAAAGCGCAAGTTGATAATCAGGAATATTTCCCCAACAGTACTGAATGCGATTCCCATATTTTTGCGATTTGAGAATTTCTCGATTCAACTGACCCTCAGAAGATAGGAGGTCAATGAATTGGTAAATACCCATCTTACGAGGTATCTGCCAAGGTTCTCTGTTCGACGCCAGGATCGCTTTCAGGCCATTCACCGTAAAAATCTTGGTGGGACCGGCTTCGAATGCCGCAAAAATTTCTGCTTTGTTTGGTGCGATCTTTTGTCGTGACATTCGATTTTATGATAAGCCACGTCGCAGGTATATATACCTACGACGTGCCTGCATTTTTCTGCAATCAATTTGATTCAACGGATGCTCTAGTATATATACTAGGGCATCCGTTGATCATAAACCTTTTTATTGCACAATTAAATCGTTGTTGGACGACTTTCGTCTTCTTTTTGATATGTTATATTATATTTTCTGTCTCATTTGATATGTTTTAACATATCACTTGTTCCAAATTACGATATGCTTTAATATATAAAAATGAAAGATGATATAAAAAAACATATCAAGCACCGACCCTTAAGATTAAAAGGTCTGCCCATAGATCTTCGGGAAAAACTAAAAGAAGCCCGGAGCAATCGAGGCTGGGGTCAAAGAGAGCTGGGCGCTAAAATTGGGTTACCACAGCCGCACATTTCCGCGATTGAATCGGGCGAGGTTGTCCCTCGTTTTGACACATTGCTTGATATCGTTCGGGTTCTCGAGTTGGACTTGTTGCTCGTCCCCCGATCGCTTGTTCCCGCCGTACAGTCCCTCATACGTGCACAGAAGGAACCCGAGTCCGTTGAGAAACCTATCTATGCAGCCAATGACGAAGAGCTAGCTCCCGAGAAAAAGGACCACGATGAAATATGATCCCAAAACCTTGAACGCGCTCGCGGTCCACCTTCACAAACGACGAATCGGTGTGATTAACCGACTTGGCGGGGATCGCTATCTTTTCTCCTTCGAGCAGGATTACATTGACGACTCGACCCGACCCACGCTCAGCCTTTCTTTCAAGGGGCAGGCCGGCGGACTAGTCTTTCCGACGCGAGCGGTTGTAGCTCGGTTACCGGTATTCTTTTCAAACCTTTTGCCCGAAGGTCATCTACGTGAGTATCTCGCAACGCATGCTGGCGTGAAGCCTCGGCGCGAATTTTTCCTTTTGGCCATACTCGGGGAAGACCTCCCTGGCGCACTCACCGTAGCGCCCATAGATCAGCTACAGGAATCTATTGCACCCGATGAAGGAAAACGCGACCAGGATGAGCACGCGCCGGAACCGGTTCTCAGATTTTCGCTCGCAGGAGTACAGCTGAAATTCTCGGCGCTCATGGAGTCCTCGGGCGGCTTAACTATTCCTGCTGGTGGGAAAGGAGGTTCGTGGGTTGTGAAGCTGCCATCCGGCCGATTTGCGGCAGTACCCGAAAACGAATACACAATGATGTCGCTCGCAAGAGAGATAGGCATTGAGGTCCCGCCCATTGAGCTTGTCAATATAAGCGACATTCGCGGACTGCCCGCTGATGCCCGCACAATGGAAGGGAAGGCGCTTGCTGTACAGCGCTTCGATCGCAGCGCGCGTGGCAAGAGCACTCACATGGAGGACTTTGCTCAAGTTTTCGGTGTCTATCCGGAAGACAAATACCACCAGCACAGCTATGCCAACATTGCTTCCGTTTTATGGGCAGAAACTGGAGAAGTCGGCACGTATGAGTTTTTGCGACGGCTAGTTTTTTCGGTGCTAATCGGGAATGCAGATATGCACCTCAAGAACTGGTCCCTTTTATATCCCGACCGCCATACGCCAGTGTTGTCGCCCGCCTACGATTATGTCTCCACCCTGCCTTATATTCCAGGCGATGAACTGGCACTGAGTTTCGGCGGCAGCCGCAGCCTGAGCGAAATTGCTCCCGATCAACTAAGGCGCTTTGCGGATACTGCGCGATTGCCTGCAAGTCCGTTATGGAAGATCGTCACCGACACTACAGACCGAACCGTGGTGGCCTGGGAGAAGCTTGCCGAAAAGGACCTTCTTTCCGAAAAGATGCGTGGATTAATTGGCGATCAAATTTTATCTGTGGCAAAGAGTGTCGCGCGCGCAACCAGCAAATGACTTTTTGCATTTGATGCTGCTTCACTCTGGAAAATGGCAATCGTGCTCGTCATTGCCGTGATGATGATTGTGGTGATGCTCGTTATTCTGGTGATGATTGTCGTCGCCCCGGGCCTCTTGGGAGAGCGCATGCTGGCAGTAGTAATCGGCGCAATCCCTGCTCACCTCCTGCGCAGAGATTCAGAGTACTCTATGAAAACATCTTTCAGTTTGGGAACAGAACACCCCAAAACAGCATGAAACACCATGCAGCAAGGCCGCTGTAAATGCTTGAGAGAAAAGGACCGACCATTTTTAGTCAAATTCATAACCCCAAGGTCGGGGGGTCATGAGTTACCTTTTGTTACCTTTTGGGGATGTGGCCTTTCAGCGGGATACATAAGTCTCTTGCTTCGTTCGGCAATTACCGATTTGCAGCGTCCTTTGCGTAGACGAGAATCTAACAGCACGGCCGTCACGATTCCGAAAGCAGGCTTATCCGCTTTAGACTCGAACCCAGTCACTATTTGCATGCTATTGCACCTTTTTACAACTGAGGCGTAAATAAAAATTTTGCGGCTGCTACCTTTGTGTTACTTTTTGTTTTTGGACTCCTTAAGTTAGAGTGTAAGTCATTTATTATCAGGATCTAAACGGAACTTGTGATTCACAGACAAAAATCCCTGAAGGTTGCGAATTCTCATAAACACACTCCCTTGTGGTTATTGCACGGCCTGATCCTCGTAAATGGATAGCAACTATCGAGCGCGAGGAAAACCAGTTACATATGGCACAAGGCCCGCGGCAATACAGTGCAATATTGAGGCAACGTCCATAACATTTTGCCTCTGGCTGTTACCTTTGTGTTATCTTTTTGGATTTTGGCTATTTGGAGAGTGACCGTAAGTCTTTTGTTTTCATGGTGAGCCGTGAAGGAATCGAACCTTCAACCTACTGATTAAGAGTCAGTTGCTCTGCCAATTGAGCTAACGGCCCACTCTTTTTCTGCAGGAGTGCTGTCCGCAAAAACACCCAACCGCACCCGCGGCCAGCACGACGCCCATGAGGTTAGCACGCCCGCACCCTATTGTGAAGGCGCTTTTTTTGTTAGACCGGCCCATCCACCCCATGGGACGGACGGCTCCGGGGAGCCGTCCTCGCCAATTTGCATTTACTGCCGTTATTTCGTGGGATACGGCGGAGGCGGCGGGATCTGGACCGGCGTGGACTTCAGCTCCTGCTGTATCAGCTCGATCGCCCGGTTCAGCTGTTCGTCGATCCCCGCAAACTCCTTCGCCGGATCATTGTCGACCACGATGTCCGGGTCCACACCGTGCCCCTCCATGATCCACTCCTTGCCGGCCATGTCATAACGCGAAAACTCCGGCCGGTTGAGAAATCCCCCGTCTACGATCGGAAGCGTCCCGCGAATGCCCACGACGCCGCCCCACGAGCGCTTGCCTATCAGCTTCCCCAGCTTGTAATAGCGGAAGCGGTACGGGAAAATATCGCCGTCCGAAGCCGAGAATTCATCCAGCAGGCATACCTTCGGGCCGGCTATCAGATATTCCGGATCGAAGCTCGGAGTCGTGTTGCGCGCGATGCCGATCATCGCCGATTCGCGCCGCAGACGCTCGATCACCAGAGGCGAAACATTTCCGCCCCCGTTGCCCCGCACGTCCACAATCACGGCCTGCTTGCGGAGCTGCGGATAAAAATATTTCACAAATTCGTTCAGGCCGCTCACTCCCATGTCGGGAATATGGATGTATCCCACGCGACCCTGCGTTGCTTTCTCAACCTTTTCCAGGTTGCTCCGCACCCAGTCGTGGTAATAGAGAGGCCTCTCGTCGTCAATCGGCATCACAACCGTCTCACGGCTGCCGGCTTCCTCCGCCTTCGAGTTCAGCTTCAGACGGACCTGCTTGCCCACCGTATTGACGAGCGACTCATAGATGTCTTTCATCGAGTTCGTGGGCTTGCCATCCACCGCAAGTATGTAGTCGCCTTCCTTCGCAGTCACCCCGATATCCGTCAAAGGCGACCGGACATCCTTGTCCCAATTCTGGCCGGGCAGAATTTTCGCAATCCGGAAATATCCTGAAGCCGCATCCTTCTCGATCACCGCCCCGAGCAGGCCTGTCTTGATCCTATCCTTCCGCGGCATATCCCCGCCGCCCACATACGTGTGTCCCGCGCTCAATTCGCCGATCATCTCCCCGATGATGTACGTCAGGTCCGCCCGGTGCCGGACAAAAGGAACCAGCGGCTCGTAATTCTTCCGGACCTTGTCCCAGTCCACTCCGTGCATGTTGGGCGCATAGAAAAAGTCGCGCATCTGCCGCCACGACTCGTGGTAGATCTGCTTCCACTCCGCCGTCCGGTCGATATTGGCTTTGATATCCGAAAGGTTGAGCCGCTCGCTGATATCGAGTCTTGCGCCTGGCAAATCTATGATGGCGTACGATCCACCCTGGCTGACCAGCATCTTCTTGCCGTCCGCGGAAATTTCGTAGCCGTCGCACTCGCCCAGCTCGGTTTCCTTCCGCTTTTCCAGGTCGTACAGGACCAGTTTGCCCTTCTCTTCGCCTTTGCGACGCCCGTAATAAAGCTTGTCGCCCACGGAAACCAGGTGCTGGTAATTTGCCGCCACGACTGGAAATTCGGCAATGCGCGACTGGAGGCCATCGACATCCACTCTGACTTCAACGGGCTTCGCCTGCGCGTTCGCCTTCTTATCGGCCTCCTCTTTGGCGGGCTCTTTGGCCGCTTCCTTTGCCGGCTCCTTGATCTTCACCTCATCGCTTTTAGGCTCAAAGGGTGATTTTGTTTCCTTGGCCAGCGTTACAAGATAGATCTTCGCCATATCCCGGTAGCTGTAGTTGAACTCGGTCTGGCCGTAATAGGGATTAAAAGTCCGGTCGGAGACAAAAAAGAAATATTTCCCATCCGCACTGAAGGCCGGCTCGCCCGATGCAAACCAGCCGTCCGTCACCTCATGCGATTCTTTCTTCGCAACGGAATACAGGTAGATCGTCTGCATCTTAAGCTCTTCCTGCTGGGAATACGCAATCCACCGGCTGTCGGGAGACCAGTTGAATTCGGTGATTTCCCATGCCTTCGCCTGGGCTACCTGCGTGACCTCGCCGGAATCGATGTCGACAAACTGCAGGCGAAGCTTCTTGTCCGACCAGAGCAGTTTCCGGCTGTCCGGCGACCAGAGCAGAGGAAATTTGTAGGTGTCGGCGCCTCGCGTCAGCTGCTTTGCCGGAGCCAAACCATCCTGAGGAATGATATAGATTTCGTCCTCGCCCGAGGCGTCGGAAATAAACGCTATCCATTTGCCGTCCGGAGACCATTTGGAATAGCGCTCATGAATTCCGGA
Source organism: uncultured Acidobacteriota bacterium (assembly GCA_964474425.1). Taxonomy (GTDB): domain Bacteria; phylum Acidobacteriota; class UBA6911; order UBA6911; family UBA6911; genus UBA6911. Next base: position 2,439 of record CAYYTC010000127.1, on the reverse strand, counting down.
GGAGTTCGTCAGGTTGCGGGTATTCCCGTATTTCACCGGCACCGTGAAGATCTCGCCGCGCGCGCCGAAAAGCGCCCGGTTTCCATCAGGGGAAATCTCATAATTGCTGATAAATCTGCCGAGATCCACCCATCCGCCGCGGCCTGTCGCCTGATCGTCGGCGATGAAGACCGGCACCTTCTCCGCTTTCTGATTTTTCAGGTCAAATCGGTAAAGGTACCCCCCATTTTCAAAAACGATGGCGTTATCTCCCAGCGACGGGAACTTGATGTCAAAATCCATAAATGCTGTGTGCTTCCGCACCTGCTTTCCCGAGGGATCGCAGGAATACAGGTTGAAGCGCTTGTTTTCATCGCGGTCCGATATGAAATAGATTCTGTCGCCGGCCCACATCGGGAATATGTCCTGGGCCGTGTTGTTCGTAACGTTAACCGTCTGTTTGGAATCAAAATCATAGATCCAGACATCGTCCGCCTGGCCGCCCCGGTAGCGCTTCCATGTCCGGAATTCACGAAAAACGCGGTTGTATGCCAGTTTCTTCAGGTCCGGGGAATATGAGGAAAATCCGCCGCGCGGCAAAGGCAATTGTTCGGAAAGGCCTCCGTCAACAGGAACCAGGATCAGGTCGCCTTTCCAGTCGTTCCACTGGTTTTTTCGGGACCGGTAGAGGATCCTGTCGGGCCCCTTCCAGCCCATGACGATGTTGTTCGGACCCATCCGGTCCGAAACATCGTCCCTGTCGAGGGTCGCCGTGAAAGTCAGCCGCTTCGGAATGCCTCCTTCGGAGGGCATCCGATAGACCTCCGTGTTGCCGTCATACTGAGCGGTGAAGGCCAAATTTTTCCCATCAGGAGAAAACCGGGCGAACATCTCGAATCCGGCATCGTTGGTCAGCTTGCGCGCCGTGCCGCCTTTTGAATCGACCGAATAAAGGTCGCCGGCATAGCTGAACACGATCCGGCTCCCATGAATTGCCGGAAACCGCAGAAGGCGAGTCTCTTCCTGCGGGAAAGCCTCAAACAAAAGAAAAAGCTGAAGGCCGAGCATCAGCGGCAGAAGGCGAATTTTCATGTTTCCCCTCTCGGTATATAAAGTTCCAGACCTCTAAGACTACAGGAGTCGAAGCTCTTTCCCCACGGCAACGAATTTTTCCACTCCGAAATCGAGGTCCTGCTCGGAATGAGTGGCGGAAATCATCACACGAATGCGCGCTTTCCCCATCGGGACCGTGGGGAAGCCGATGGCCATCGCGAATATGTTTTGTTCGAAAAGCCGGCGGCTGAACTCCTGGGCCGTCTTCGCCTCCCCCAGCATCACCGGCGTGATCGGCGTCTCGCTCTTCCCCGTGTCGAATCCGGCGTTGCGCATCTTCGCCTTGAAATAGCGCGCATTGCTCCAGAGTTTTTTCACCAGCTCGTCGGAGGACTCCAGCAAATCGACCGCCGCGCTACAGGCCGCAACGTCAGCCGGCGTGAGCGCGCTGGAAAATAAAAAAGGCCTGCCTTTTTGCCGCAGATGCTCGACGATGATCCTTTTCCCGGCAACGAAGCCGCCCATTACGCCAAAAGCCTTGGACAGCGTCCCGATCTCAACGTCGACGCGGCCGTGCATGTGGAAGTGATCCACGGCGCCGCGCCCCCCCTCGCCAAGCACGCCTTCGCCGTGCGCGTCATCGACCATAATCATCGCGTGATATTTCTCGGCGAGTTCGACCAGAGGCGATAGAGGCGCGATATCCCCGTCCATCGAGAAGACGCCGTCGGTGATGATCAGCGCGCGGCGTCCTGTCCGGTTCAAGTAGTTTTCCCGAAGCTGCTGTTCCAGCGACACGGGATTGCAGTGCTCATACCGTATAATTGGCGCGCCGGAAAGCCTGCAGCCGTCGATGATCGAGGCGTGGTTCAGTTCGTCGGAAAAGATCAGATCCTCCTTGCCGACCAGGGCCGGGATGGCCGCCAGGTTGGAATTGAATCCCGATTGGAACGAAATCGCGGCTTCCACATGCTTGAAACGGGCAAGCTTTTGCTCGAGCTCCGTATGAAGAACCGTGGTTCCAGCAATGGAGCGGACCGCCGCGGGGCCTACGCCGAAGCGCTCGATGGCTTCCCGGGCCGCCTGTTTGAGTTTGGGGTGGTTCGCCAGACCGAGATAATTGTTGGAACAGAGATTCAGCACCCGCCTGCCATCCACATGAATCCAGGCGCCCTGGGGAGACTCGATCGTCCGCAGATTGATCAGCAGCCCTTCCTTTTCAAGCCGCGACCGCTCATCCAGAATAAACTGCAGTTTGTCATCCGTCCCCATACACACCTCCCGGAAAATCAGGCCAAGTCGCGACGGTTTTTCAGCCGTGCGATTTTCTCTACATGGAAAAGGTTATCTTTGGACTCAACCCTTTCAGGGTAGCCCTCTATATCCATCGCCTTCCCAGGGTAGGCC
>CAYYTC010000126.1:0-10109 GCA_964474425.1 uncultured Acidobacteriota bacterium | reverse complement strand
CTTGGAGCGTCAATCAGGACTGCTCAAGCCAAAGCCTCTCGAATCAATAAATAACAAATAACCATTCACGAACAACAAATAACCATTCGCTTTTTAGTAGTGTCTTAATTTTAACACTCGGCGCCTCCAATACTTGTTATGGAGACTGAACTCCGGGAATTCAGAACAAATTTACCCTGCCGATAGCCGGATTTGCAGTTCCGCACCTTAGGCTGCCTGCCGGAATCCAGGCGTCAGGCCCGGCGGGCTCTCGAGGCTTCGCCATCCGGGAATACATAATTAAAAAAAATCGGCGGCGCCGTGAGATAATGCGTAAATACCGCATCCTGCCCGTATCAAGGAGACCAGAATTGAAAAAAGCCAAAATCCCTGCTCCAACTTGGAGGATAATGCAATGAAAGAGAAAGTTTGGTTGACATGCCTGAATCCTCAGGGTGCCGTCGACATCGCCGCCCCCGCAGGCCTGACCGCTCCCCGCGTCAAGGACCTGGCCGGCAAGAAAGTCGGAATTTTCTGGGACGGCAAAAAGGGCGGCGACAACTTCTGCATCGCACTCGAAGAGGCTCTCAAAAAAAAATATCCCACAGCCCGGTTCATTCGCCTGGTATGGGGAGACATCGCGGCGGCGGAGAAAGGGAAAAGAGAAGTCGACACGTTTGTCTTTGGTGTCGGGGATGCGGGCATGGGGGGCTGGGGCCAATGCCGGAATGTAATGGACATGGAAAAACTCGGCAAGCCCGGCATATTTGTGGTTGGAGAGAACGCCATTCACACCGCAAGAATGTCGGCGCGCGACTCGGGAATGCCTGGATTGCGGATCGTAAGTTTGCCTTCCATAGACTATTACCCCAACCGCTCGACGGTAGACGGGCTGAGGCCGGTGGTAGAGTCGCGCATAGGCTCCATCATCGACGCCTTGACCCTGCAGCTGACGCCCGAGGAGAAAAATCCTTCGCTGATACCCCCAAAAGAGTTTCCGGCAAAGGTCCGGATTTCCGCCGGGAGCTATGAAGCCGCCCTCGATGCATTCAACCGGGTATGCCTCGAGAACCATTGGGGTGACGGCCTGCCTCTTGTTCCCCCAACGAAAAAGGCTGTCAAGCGGATGCTTTCGGGGACAAAACGTATCCAGGGCGCCGCGTTAACCCTGTCCGGCCGCTGACCCTAATGGCCCGAGGCCCATCTACGCGGGAAAAGGTCAAAATAGGGTTCCGCAACTGTCTCGAAATCCTCGAAATCCGAAATGGGATGAACGGTTGACAATTTCCGCCCATGACTTCGCGTTAATAATACTTGTTTATGGTTTGGAGCTTCACAAAGCTCGGCCGGCCCGGGATCAAGGGATCAGCCCGTCCAGATATTCTTACTGAGGGCTTCATGTCAATTGAGATAGTAAATGTTAGCCAATAACCTCGGGTGCTAACCTCGAACCAAAGATGCATATTTTTTGCAGCACGTGAATATTTTTTAGATACACTTAATAAGTTATTTATTTACAGTAATATAATCATTTGACCCCAAAAACTTGCCCAAGATTGCCTCCCAAGTGTATATGGATCGCATGCATTTGAAGAGAGACAGCAAACGGCCCATTCAATCCCAATAATTTGACAAACACTTTAATATTAAGCACTTAGCCGTGACAGTCAAATCCTTGAAATGAATTGGCACGCAAAGTGCATTAATCAAAAGCGTCATGAGCGAAGCACTAAAAAATAAAATAAAAAATTCCGGGGAGGAAAAAGCGATGTCACAGACACTATCAAAAACCGATGGGCTTAACGTGCTGGTGGTGGACGATGAAGAGGTTTTATGCCAGAGCGTGGAGAAAATCCTGAAAAGAAAAGGGCACAAGATTGATATGGTAACCACTGTCGCTGATGGCTTGAAGCGCCTGGACGCCGGCAGCCGTTACGACCTGATCATCGCCGATCTGATGATGCCGCAAGCGGGCGGCCTGGATCTTCTGGCGGCGGTCCAGACAAGCTGGCCGGAAATACCTGTGTTGATCATCACGGGCTTCTCTTCCATCGCATCGGCTGTCGAGGCAACCAAGCTGGGAGCTGCCGGATACCTTCCCAAGCCCTTCACGCCGGATGAACTGGAACAGGCGGTCAACGAGGTGCTTTTTCGGAACCCGATGAAGACGGAAGACCCGGAAACCGAATCCGATGAGGTTCTTGACGTCGATATGCCGTTCAGCGTCAAAGAGCTTGAAAAGGCTACTTCCGCCAGCTATGTCGAGCGCCTGTCGAGATCGGACATGCCGATCGTCGCGGCCAAGCCGATACCTGCCGAGGATTTCTGCTCGCTGGGTCAGCGCTCCTGCAAAAAGTTCCTGAAAAAGGGCGTCTGCCAGCAGGATGAATGCCCCATCGTCACTGCGGAAAAGAAGAAAGGGCGCGCCGCTGCGGCCACAGAGTTCGTCTTCGATCCGATCGATGTGGATATGCCTTTCAGCATCGCCGAGGTGACGGCGCTCACCAGTGAAGCCTATGTTGCCGCGCTCGGGCGTTCCGACATGCCCGTCGCGGGACACTGGGGGCAGTTTGCTCCCTCCGCCCGCAAGGTCCTCGTTGTGGACGACGAAGCCGTTGTGGTCAACAGCATCCGGAAAATTCTCACCCGAAAGGGTTTCACCATTCAGGAAGCTTTCAGCTGCAAGGATGCGCTGGCCCAGGTTTTCGCGCAGGATTACGACCTCGTCCTGCTGGATATGAAGATGTCTGACGGCAACGGCCTTGATGTTCTGCAGAGAATAAAGGCCAAGAGACCCGACCTGCGCGTAGTCATTGTGACAGGGTATGCATCCATCGACACGGCCGTGGAAGCAATTCAGAAGGGTGCAAGCGATTACATGGCTAAGCCCTTTACCCCGGATGAGTTGTACACCGTGACCAACCGCGTTCTTGAGACCGCCGCCGCATAAGGCATCATCGCAACGGCCCCGAAGACAGCCGCAGATCGCCAAAAAGGCGCGATCTGCGGCTGTTTTCGTTTTGGGATCCGCTTTCATCAGCGCTTATGTCAACGTAAGTCCGCCCCTCCAAACAGGGTATTGCCAAACTCCATCCGTTCATCGGAAAAGCCCGTGGTTCGCCGGTGGGATACCCTGCCCCGTAGCAGGCGTCGAGGATTGGACTGTCCAAGGCAGCGTCCGTCGACTATAATCGCAACACATTTAAGTTTTGGAGGTTGCAGTGCGTGCATCGCCGATGGAGGGAACCTTCGCAATCGGCAAAAGCATCCCGCACTGCCTGAGCTAACAGGTAAGGGAAATGCCGAAAATGCGAGATTCGAAAGGGGAGGAATAAAGATGGCCAACGGGAATCAGGAAAAAGCCCCTGTCGGAAGACGCGATTTTATCAAAACAACCACTATGGCGAGCGTGGCTGCGACCATTCCGGGGACAAGCCTTCTGAGCCAGGACCCTTCTGGCCCTCCGAAGCCGCAACCTGCAGGGAAGAAAAGAAATGTGCTTTTCGTAGGCACCTCAGGTCCGGAACACGAGCGGTTGATCGATTCGATAAGGTCCCTCAAGGATTATGAATTCCTTGTGTCCCCCGTAGCCGTGAATTTCAAAAACCCGGAGGAGACCATCCAATCGATTCAGGCCCGGGATGCCGATATTCTTTTCATGTGCAGCATGCCGCGGACGGGAATATCCTCCGGGAACCTCGCCGCAGCCATAGGCGACCTGGATATTCCCGTAATACTTTTACCTCAGGACCTTGACTTGATCATGGTGGAAGCCGACCTGGTGGCGGCGTTCCGGACGAGGGGCACTCCTGCCATGCTCGCCAACTCGGACACACACGCAATGGAGCTTTTAAAAATTGCCGCGACGCCCAGGATACTTGAAGGCAAGCGCGCCGTCATTTTCGGCAGGCCGTTCGACTCGTCCAGCGTGCCGGCCCGCAACCTCAATGAAGACTATGTCTTTAGGCACACGGGCGTCCGGATCCATTACCGCCCGATAGAGGAACTGGCGCCGCTTCTGCAGACCGTCGACGAGGCAAGCGCCCGGAAGGAAATGGAACGATGGAAAAGGGAAGCCTCGAACATCGTGGAGGCCTCGGACGAGGCGATCATGGATGCATCCCGTCTCTACGTGCTGTTGCGCTCCATTGTCGACAAGGAGGGATTGTCCGCTATCTCGATCGACTGCCTGAGCTTCTCCTTTAACGCCAAACCTACCCTCCCTTACCCCTGCCTCTCGTTCACGAGATTGCGGGACGAAGGGATTGCCGCTCCCTGCGAAGCCGACGTGTGCGGGCTTCTGACATCCATGCTTCTGCAGGAGATCAGCCGGAAGCCGTCCTATTTTCATAACGTGTCCTCGGTGGATCCGAAGAATTCCAATATTGTGCTCCGCCATTGCGTCGCGCCGCTGAAGCTGCTGGGGTCCGATGTCGCGCCATTGCCCTATGTCCTTCGGGATTATCACGGGATGGGAAGAGGCGTGACGCCGGAAATCGAATATCCGGCGGGAGTCGAGGTCACGATGGGCGGATTCAGCAAAGACCTGAAAAACTTCGTCTGGTGGCCGGGAAGAATCCAAGCGGGAGTCAACGATAAGGCCCGCCCCTCTTTCCCCAATATGCCCTCTTCCAAAATGCGCAGGTACTGCTCCAACAGGGCGGAAGTGAAAATAAAGGATGCCGATCATTTTATCCAAAAGATCTCCGGGATCCATCAAGTGATGGTTGCCGGAAGCTATGCGGGCTCTCTGCACAACGCGATGCTCAGGATGAATGTGGACCTTATCGGACCTTCCGATCCTAAGCCGCCCGAGGTTTAGGGCCACAGAGACGGAAAGCATTTGGGTGTTCCCAAAGCGATAAATCCGCCGTGGGAACTATCCCAGGCAATCCGCGCTTAAATTCAGAACAAAAACATCGAAACGGAGCCATGCCGCAACAGCTGGCGGACACAGCAGAGAAACTGCCCGGCACCGCGTTGCTGCTTCCTGTCGGTTTGCACAACATGCTGTCGATAGTGATGGACTGGATGGAACGCCGGGATTATGTCTACCGGGCGGGAAGCAACACGGCGGTGATTAGCGTGGTGGCAAACGCTCCTCCCGGGCATTACCGCGCGCCCGCGACGAACACGGCGATGATGGCCGGAGGAACATGGCGTCCGCTTTTGCAGAGCTCTAACCTTGCCCCTTCCACCCCTGGCGATGAGGGCTATCTGAAAAGCGAGGACAATGGGAAAACCTATCGAATTAGGCTGGAAAGCGAGCGGAGACTTACGGCCCACGTCTTTGTGGAGCGCGGCGGCACCTCGGTCGTGAGCGACAAAGCCGGTAATGTATATATTGCCGGCGGCCGGGTCCATGTCTACGACCGGGGGGGCAAGCAACTCGGTGTACTGGAGGTACCGGAGCGCCCCGGCAATCTCGCTTTTGGCGGCCCGGACAAACGTACCCTATTCATGGGCGCCCGCACTTCGCTTTATTCAATCCGCACATCTGCTCCGGGAGATTGATCCGCATTCTGCCACGAATCTATATTTCTCTCAGCATTGCCTGGTGAGAGAGCTAAATCGAGCATGTCACACAACGTTCAAACGTTCAACGTTCAACGTTATTTCAGGCCAGGAGCTCCTGGGCACGGATCAGGCGTTCCTGCACCCGGACTCCGTTCGGGCACCGGATAGCGCAGGAAGAGCACTCGCTGCAACGCACGCTGCGGATGCTTCTGGGCAGATCCATGAAATTCAGGCGCGCCTGCTCGAGGCTGCCGCCGAAATCGTTGTAGGCCAGAAAACGCAGCTCGTCCGTGACCGGCACGCCCTTCGGGCACTCTCCCTTGCACTGGTAGCACATGCGGCAGTAGAAGGGGCGGTTCTGCTCATTGCGAACATACAGGAGCTTCTCGTCGGCCGGGGTGAACGATCCCGTCATGGCCCGGATGTTCATATCCACTTCTTCGACGCTCTCATGGTGTGGAACCGTGGCGCCTATCGCGGGATTCCTCAAAACCCACCTGATTGCCGCCACAGGAGTTTCTTCGGCCTTCAGGACGGGCTGTTGGGAAAAATCCTTGGGCGGTTCGGCCAATCCGAATTCCTCCAGGCGCTTGGGAGGCCACTTCTCGGGTTCTGCCGTAAATTGCCCGGGCGCGGTGGTCAAACCTATGACGACCTTCATTGCCACCACGCCGATGCCGGCGTCGTGCAGCTTTTTAATCGCCGCATCCCTGAAAGGAGCGCCAATCGCATAGCTGTAGGAGGTCTGCACGACGTCCAAACCGCATTTGATGATGTGGTCCACCATGTTGTTGGGATCATGGGTGCTGCATCCTGCGAAGCGGATTTTCCCCTGCTTCTTGAGCATTTCCATGGCTTCCATCGCTTCTTCCGGTATTCTTTCCGGCGCATCCCGGGCGGCCAGCAGATAGACGTCCACGTGATCCGTGCCGATTGTCTGCAGGCTGGCATCGATGTCCTTGAAGATTGCCGCCTTGGTCGCCCCACCGGTCTTGGTTGATATCAGGATTTTATCCCTCTTGCCTTTGATGGTTGCGCCAAAGACCTTTTCACTGCGTCCTTCCCCATAGTGCCGCGCGGTATCGAAATAATTGATTCCCCGGTCGATGCAGTGCGCAATGACATCGGTGAGGGGATAGTTGCCCAGGCCGTATCCGACACCCGAAACCTTCAGCCCGGTCTTGCCCAGCGTTCTATGGGCAACCCCGGCTGGCGCCTGGGATGCCGCTTCAAGGCTGCGTGAAGAGATCAGCTCGGCAGCGGGCAGCATCAATCCTGCTTGCAGGAATGTCCTGCGTGATGACCTAAATTTCATAGAGCCTCCTCCCGGCAGGGTTTTCAAAATTCGGGATCTGAAATAAGGTTTCCTGGAAATCTATTGATCTACAGGTTTCATGCATTGTTGCACGATGCCCGCAGGATTTTCAATCCGGGCGGCATTTTTGCAGGCAATGCGTAAGAGGGCGTGCCCAACCCATGCGCCCTCCTTCGGAACCTTTTTGAAAGAGTATCCTCCGGCAGAGCCGGCGGATCTCCCAATGGATTGCGTGTCCCTGCCCTGCCAGCCCGTGGAAAAATCAGCACTATTGTTGATTTTTCAACACCTGCTTTGGCTGGAAATAAACACCTAATAAATAAGCCATTCATAAGCAATTACTTAAAGGAATGCTCCCTCTGGCTCGCTTCTTGCAACTCCTGAAATGGCTTGATTCGGCCAAGCCGCAGGGCAACCCGGGGGACACAATAATCATTAATCCGCGGGCGCCGAATCCGCCTGTAATGGAAAAACTATGGTTGAGCGAGCCAGATTCAGATCATTCCCTTGTTGGGTTGTTGCGCTGATACAGTCGATCATCTTGACGGCGCCATTTGCGGAGGCCCAAACGGGTAATCCACAGGACACCGCCAAATTTCAGGCGAAGGAAGCGGACGCAGAATTGCCGCCTGTGAATCTTGAGTACCTGATACGGCAGATGCTTCTTGGGAATCCTGAGCTTCACGCTGCCCGCAGACGCTGGGAAGCAGCCCAAAAACGTCCCGGGCAGGAGAGAGCGCTCCCCGATCCCACGGTCCGCTTCGGCTGGTCAAGCGCCGGAGCTCCCTATCCGGGAGCAGGATTGGGCAGCGCACCAACAGCGAATCTCGGAATAGAGTTTTCCCAGAGGATCCCCTTCCCCGGAAAGCGCGGATTGAAAGGCAGCATGGCCCAGCAGGATGCGCGGGCCGAGTCGTTTATGTTTGATGTCTCCGAATTGAACCTCGTCGCCAGGCTCAAATCCGCCTTTTACGCACTGCAGTTCGCCTACGATGCGATCGACGTGCTTAACCGTAACAAGATTCTCCTGGAGCGGCTGGCAAAATTGGCTGAAAACCGCTACTCCACAGGCCAGGCAACCCAGCAGGACCTCATAAAATCCCAGGTCGAGCTTTCACTGATTCAAACTCGGCTGCTTGAAGCAGAGCGCGAAAAGCGAAGCATGACCGCGGAAATCAATTCGCTGCTGAACCGGGACGTCGGCGCCGGTCTGAGCCGGCCGGATCCCATCGAAATTCCGGCGCTTCCATCCCTTGAATCCATACAGAAGTCAGCCATGGAGTCATCACCGACACTTCGCGCCCAGCGCGCAACCATCGACAACCGGCGGTTTGGGCTCGAGCTGTCCCGGCGCGAACACTATCCGGATTTCGAACTCATGGGCGGCTATTTCAACCAGGGCCCGATGAAGGACATGTGGGAGTTCCGCATCCAGATGAACATCCCGCTTTTTTTCACCCACAAACGGAGGCTGGGAGTCGAGGAGGCCGGCGCGCGATTGAGCGAGGCGCAGAAAAATTATCGTGCTGAGGAACAGATACTCAGCTATCGGATTAAGGATCAATTTCTGGCAGCCGAAAATTCACGCCGCCTGATGGACCTCTACCAAAAACTGATCATACCGCAGGCCAATCTTGCTCTGGAATCCTCGCTGGCCAGTTACAGCACGGGGAGCATCGACTTCCTCTCCGTCTTATCCAATTTTTCCTCGATCCTGGAAAACGAAATGAAATTCTACGAAAACCGAACCCGGTTCCTCCAGTCGCTTGCCGTCTTGTCGGAGCTAGCCGGGGAAAGCGCAGGCGTCCAATCATGAGGAATTTTGTTCTTGGATTCTTTCTCGCCGTCATCATCCTGACCGGCGGCTATTTCGCACACCTCTGGCTGAGCGGCAAAACGGCCGGAGGAACTGCCCAGCCATCGAAGATCCTGTATCACTGTCCCATGCATCCTACCTATGCTTCCGATAAACCAGGAAACTGCCCGATCTGCGGCATGGAACTGGTTCCTATCGAGCCTTCCCCTTCCTCCAATTCGCACGCTGGCCATGAATCAAACGTCACGGGCGCTGCCTCAGGCCAGACAAGCGCTATCGAACCGGCGGTCCCAGGGTATGCGCCCGTGACAATTCCTCAGGACCGGATCCAGAGCATGGGAATCACCTTTGCCGAAGCCCGCCGCATGGATTTGGACCAGAGTTTTCGGACTTTCGGCAGGATCACCTACGACGAAACCAGGATCCATCACGTCCATACGAAGTTTGAAGGATACATTGAAACCCTGTATGCCAATTATGCCGGGCAGTTCGTGAAAAAGGGCCAGCCGTTGTTCAGCATCTACTCGCCGGAGCTCTATGCCACACAAAATGAATATCTGTTGGCGCTCCGCGCCCGGGAGCAGATGCCTCAGCTCAGCGGCGACGATGCCTTCGCCGTAGCCGGGAATGTGGATCTGGTCGCCGCGGCGCGCCAGCGTCTCGCCCTTTGGGATATCAGCGACCGGGAGATCCGAGAGATCGAGAAAACCCGCAAACCTATACGGGCGCTGACTATTTATTCGCCGGTGGCGGGCTATGTGACGGGGAAAACAGCCGTTCAGGGACTGAAGGTAACCCCAGGCGATAACCTGTACGATTTCGTCGACCTCTCGGTTGTCTGGGTGCTCGCAGACGTCTACGAGGTGAATCTCCCCTTCGTCAACGTGGGGCGGCCCGCCAGCATGACTTTGGCTTACCGGCCGGGAAAAACCTGGCATGGGCGGGTAACTTTCATGAATCCGGCGGTTGACCCTGCAACGCGGACCGTCAAAGCCCGCCTTGAATTTGCGAATCCGGGCAATGAACTGAAGCCGGATATGTATGCCGATGTTGTCATCAGCGGAGCCAGGGGAACGGGCATTGCTGTGCCGGAGAGCGCCGTAATCGCTACGGGGGAGCGGGATATCGTTTTCGTTTCTAAGGGAAATGGGGTGTTCGAGCCGCGCGAAGTTACCCTGGGAGTCCGAGTACGGAATTTACGCGAAATCAAACAAGGTGTTTCGGAAGGCGAAAAAGTGGTGACGGGGGCGAACTTCCTTCTCGATTCGGAATCAAAGCTCAAGGCTTCTGTCTCAACCGGGGCCGGAGAGCATGGACATGGCCAATGATGCGTCTGCGGGCGAGGCTGATGAGTCAGGTACTTCCGGCAAAGCCGGAGGCTTGAAGGATTTGAACCGCTCAAAGCGGTTGGACTAGTTACGCCGGTATTGAACGCTGACTTACGCGGGCAAAAGCCGATGAGGCGCTTCCGATCCCCGCAGG
>CAYYTC010000125.1:0-10128 GCA_964474425.1 uncultured Acidobacteriota bacterium | reverse complement strand
CTCATCAAACATCCGGAAAAGAATTATGGCTGGGGGGGCGGAGTTTGCTACCATAACCGTTTATTCTTGCATAAAGGTCATGCTATGGAAGACTTGCTTTCGAATAACCTCCCGGGCACCAGGGATCTGCTTCCGGAGGAGCTTGCCCGTTGGCAGTATGTCGAGGACTGTGCGCGGCGGATTTTTGCCCGATACGGGTTCCTCGAAATACGGACTCCCATCTTCGAGGCGACCGAACTTTTCGCGCGCGGCATCGGGGACGATACCGACATTGTCGGAAAGGAAATGTACACCTTCACGGATCAAAGCGACCGGTCGGTAACCCTTCGCCCGGAAGCCACAGCCTCGGTGGTCCGGGCGTATCTGCAGAACCACATGTACCGTGGGGGCGGCATCACGAAGCTTTACTACATCGGTCCCATGTTCCGGTATGAGAAGAAGCAAAAGGGGCGGTGGCGCCAGTTTTACCAGATCGGGGCGGAGACTCTTGGATCGGACCATCCGGCCGCCGACGCCGAGGTCATCGAGGTGGCGTTGCGGCTTCTGGAGTCCCTGGGAGTACGGGCCAGGCTTCTGATCAATTCCGTGGGGTGCCCCAATTGCCGGCCGCGCTACGTCGAGAAGCTGCGCTCCGAACTGCAGAAGCACCTTGCGGGTCTGTGCGAGGATTGCCGCCGGCGCGCCGTGACGAACAGCCTCCGCGTCCTGGACTGTAAAGTCGAGAGCTGCCAGCCGCTCATACGCAGCCTGCCGGTTATTACGGATCACCTCTGTGAGGAGTGCGCGGGTCATTTTGAGAAAGTGAAGGCCTGCCTGGGGGAGGCCGGCATCGATTTCGAGGTTACGCCCAGGCTTGTCCGCGGATTGGACTATTACATGCGGACGGCCTTTGAAATCGTGAGCGGGGAACTGGGCTCCCAGAATGCGATTGCGGGCGGCGGTCGCTATGACGGGCTGGCGGAAGTCCTCGGCGGTCCGCCCGTGCGGGCCCTCGGGTTTGCGCTTGGGCTGGACCGGCTTGTGATGATCCTGCCCGAAGGTCCAGGCAGGGAATGGCAGTGGAGGCCGGAGTTGTTCGTGGCATATCTGGGCGAGCCGGCCTTTAAGAAGGCTCTTGGGATCGCGCGCACGCTGCGCGAGCGGGGGCATGCCTGCTATGTGGACTTCTCGGCCGGGAGCCTCAAGAGCCAGTTGCGCCTGGCCAACAGGCTCAGGGCGGAGCATGTGCTGATCATCGGCGATGAAGAGCTGGCGCGCGAGCGGTTTGCCATCAAAAACCTGGAAAATTCCCGCCAATGGGAGGTTTCTCTCAGCGAGCTGATCGAGTACCTCCAGTCCCGGGCAGGCAGGAGTTGCAGTCCAATTCCCCCGGCATAAGTCAATAAGTATCCTCCGGCAGAGCCGGGGGATCTCCCAACGGATTAGGAAGCTTAGTCCGGGGATTGTCGATTCCCGGATGTGGGTAATCCGTAACAGGGCGGCTCTATGAGCAAGATACGCGTGCTACCGGAGATCGTCGCAAACAAGATCGCTGCCGGCGAGATTGTCGAGCGGCCCGCTTCGGTCGTGAAAGAGCTTTTGGAAAACTCCATCGATGCCCGGTGCGGGGCCGTCCGCATCACCGTGGTTTCGGGAGGCAAGCGGCTGATCACGGTGCAGGACGACGGCGAAGGAATGAGCCAGGATGACGCCATTCTTGCTTTCGAGCACCATTCCACGAGCAAACTGCAGACAGCCGAGGACTTGAGCGCCATCTCAACTCTGGGATTCCGGGGGGAAGCGCTTCCATCCATCGCATCCGTTTCCCGCCTGACTCTGCGGACGAAGACCGCCGATGCCGGGCTGGTTTCCGGGAGCGAAATAGAGATCCAGGGCGGCGTCATGCGCTCGGTCAAGCCCGTCTCCTGGGACAAGGGAACCGAAATAACAGTCCGCGACCTGTTCTTTAACGTTCCTGCGCGAAGAAAATTTCTCCGGTCCCACGACACAGAGCTGGGGCACATTGCCAGGTTGGTAACCCACTACGCGCTGGTTCATCCCGAGATACGGTTCACGCTGGAGAGCGAGGGGAGAGTGCTCGTGGATGCGGTCGCGGTTCGTAGTGTTCGAGAGCGCGTGTACCAGCTGTTCGGCGAGGGATTTTTGGACAACCTCATAGAAATTTCCGGCCAAAGCGGTTCCGTGAGGGTGCACGGTTTCAGTTCCCGGCCCCAGGAACAACGGACGAATCCTTATTCCCAGTTCTTTTATGTGAACCGCCGCATGGTGCGCGATAAAGTGATTACGAGCGCCGTCCGGAAAGCGTACCGGAACTGCATGCCCGCTTCCGCATACCCGGTCGTGATTCTTTTCCTTGAATTGCCTTTCGAGGAAGTGGACGTTAACGCACATCCGGCGAAGACGGAAATCAGGTTCCGTGATCAGAACACCGTGCACGCGCTGGTGCTCGACAGCATCGAGCGCGCACTGGTGCAAAACGCGTCGATTCCCTCCTACCGGCATCAGGCCGGGCGACTTCAGGCGCTGCCGGAAAACCAGCCGGAATTTCCGCCGGCCCGGCCGGGCACGCCGGCAGACGGAAGCCGGGATGTTTTTGATTTCACGCCTCCTTCGGCGGCGCCGAATCCCTTCCAGCGCGCCCTGAACTACCCGTTCCGAGAAGTGCCTGCGGCCATATTCGGAAAGCGGGAGGACAGTCACGCCTCCCTCAGGATCTTGCCGGAAATGCTGTACGGTTCCCCAACCGAAGCCGGCCGGCCTTTCCAGCCGGACTCCCTGCGGATCCTGGGCCAGCTCCAGGAGAGCTACATTATCGCGAGCGACGCCCAGGGACTGCTGATCATCGATCAGCACGTGGCCCATGAGCGCATCCTTTACGAAAAGCTGGCTTCATCCATCCGGGGAAGTGCGGTGGAAGCTCAGGGCCTGCTGGTTCCCATCTCGCTCGAGCTGGCGCCGCACCAGGTGGCGCTGATGGAGCGGGTGATGCCCGAGATGCGCAGGAACGGTTTCGAGATCGAGCACTTCGGAGGCACCTCGGTTTTAGTCCGCTCGGTTCCGGCGATAGCGGGCGATTCCGATTGCCGCAAACTCCTGGCGGAAATACTCGACGATCTCGAGACCGAAGAGAGGACGCTGGATGTCGAAAGGATCCGGGACCGCATTGCGGTGTCTACCGCCTGCCGGGCTGCCATCAAAATCAATACGCCGCTGACTCCGGAGAAAATGCAGTGGCTGATCGACCAGCTGGCGCTGACGCGCATCCCCACCAACTGCCCGCATGGCAGGCCCATTATTCTCCGCTTCAGCCTCTACGAAATCGAAAGAAACTTCGGCCGCGCCTGACGGCATCGCTCTATAATTTTAAACGCTGACGTATGCTGAAAAAAAATATATAAATTTTTATCGGCGTGGGCCGGCGTCCGTTCAGCGTGCATCAGCGTTCAAGACCGGCGCAACTAGTCCAACCGCCTTGAGCGGCTCCAATCTTTCAAGCCTCCGGCTTTGCCCTGACTGTTGCCCACACTTGACACTGTGGGTGTTTTCATATTTCCAAGCCGCCAAAACCAATGTCAGGAAATCCGGCCGCGTAGCGACGCTTGAATTCAGCCGTCGCTGACGCGACGGAATCCTCCCAACTCCTTCGAATCCGGGCCTTAAAAGGCCCGGCTAAATTCATACGGCCGCTACGCGGCCCGCTCCTGCCGATTCGACAAAATAGATCGATGCCAACCCGATCAATCTTCAAAGCCACAGTCTCACGTGTGGGCAACAGTCAGGGCCTTGCCGGAGGTATACCTGCCGGATGTGTCCGAGAAGCATTTTCACGAGGCTTAAAACATGAGGCTGGAGACGATGCCCAGCTGGCGGAATTTCTGGTAGCGCTGGTCGCGAAGCTCGGAGCCGGATTTGTGCAGCAGAGCCTCGAGGCTGGGCCATAGATGGTTATCCAGAAGCTCGGCGGCGGAATTGGCGTCGGCATGGGCGCCCCCGGGAGGTTCGGGCACGATTTCGTCGATGACGCCGAGGGCTTTCAGGTCGTCGGCCGTAATCTTGAGAGCCGCAGCTGCGGCAACCACATGCTCCTGGTCCTTCCAAAGAATGGCCGAGCATCCTTCCGGCGTGATGACGGAGTAGATGGCATTCTCCTGCATCAGGACGCAGTTGCCGACCGCAATGCCCAAGGCTCCGCCGCTTCCGCCCTCCCCGATGACGCACACGACGACCGGCACCTGCAGGCGCGACATTTCCCTCAGGTTGTACGCGATGGCTTCCGCCTGGCCCCTCTCTTCTGCGCCGACGCCGGGATAGGCGCCCGGCGTGTCTATGAAACAAACGATCGGCCGACGGAATTTGTCGGCCATTTTCATGGCGCGGATGGCTTTGCGGTAGCCTTCGGGCTGGGGGCAGCCGAAATTCCTGTGCTGGCGCTGTTTGAGGTCGCGTCCTTTCTGATGGCCGACCACCATGACGGGGATGTCGTGATAAAGCGCCATTCCGGCAACGATCGCCGGATCATCGGCGAAACGGCGGTCTCCGTGCAATTCCGAAAAATTTTGAAAAAGCTTTCCGACATAGTCCAGGGTGTAGGGACGCAGGTCGTGGCGGGCCAGAAGGGTCCTCTGGTAGGCGGTGTCCGGAATGTCGCCGCGCAGCCTTTCTACTTCGGCGCGCAGCCGCTCGATCTCGGCCTGGGCGGGATCCTCGCTTCCCATTTTTGCCATAT
The DNA here is from genome assembly GCA_964474425.1 of uncultured Acidobacteriota bacterium. GTDB lineage: Bacteria > Acidobacteriota > UBA6911 > UBA6911 > UBA6911 > UBA6911. The sequence continues at coordinate 5,402 of CAYYTC010000125.1, read as the reverse complement.
CGCCGGGAGTATCCATGATTCCAAACCCTGAAAATTCTAGCAGATTACATGAACCGAGCCGGGGCCGCAGAGGACTTCGATCCGCCGTATAAGCTCCGGGCTTGATTTCACCTTAACAAAATCCGCGGATTCGATGTTAACACGGAAATCGGAAGGATAATAGAGCTCCACTTCGACGCCGGTTTCGCCGCGATTGCTCTCCAGCAGCCTCAGGAGCTTCGTTGCCGTATCCGGGGACAGGTTGGTGACGCAGGCGCGGATGCGCAGCGTTTTGGCGCTCCGTTCGGAAATCCCGGAAAGAGGCTGCATTTCGGAGGCAATCAGCTTGCAGCTCTTTTCATCCTCCGACTCGAACCGTCCCGAAACAAGTATCGGGAAATCGGCCGACATGTAAGGTTCGAACTTGGGATAGGAGTTGGGAAAAACCACGGTCTCCACCGCGCCGCTCAGGTCCTCCAGGGTGAAGAGCGCCATGAGGTCCCCCTTTTTGGTGCGCCGTGTGCGGAAATCGGTGACGATTCCCGCGAGCCTGCATTCGGTGCTCTTGCCTTCGCTCTTGAGGTCGGCGATGCTTTTTCCGCTGAACCGTTCCACTTCCTGGGCGAAGCGGTCCAGGGGATGGCCGGAGACATAGTAGCCGAGGGTCTCTTTTTCGCTGGCCAGGCGCTGTTCGAAATCCCATTCCGGTATGTCCGGAGGCGAAGGCTCCGCAAGGGCGGCGTGTTCGGATGCCATGCCGGCGAAAAGCCCCTTCTGGCCGCTCTCACGGTCGCGGCGGGCTTTCTGCCCGTACTCGATGGCCGCATCGATCATGGCCATGGACTGTGAGCGCTTCCACCCCAGCGAATCCATCGCTCCGCTTTTGACGAGGCTTTCCATGACGCGTTTGTTCAGCGAGCGCGAATCCACCTCTTCGCAGAAATGGAAGAGGCTGCGGAAGCGGCCGTGCTGATTGCGGTACTGCAGGATGGACCGGATGGCCCCCTCGCCGACATTGCGTATCGCCAGCATGCCGAAACGGATCCTGCCGCCCAGCGAGAGGAATTCCAGCGAGCTTTCGTTGATGTCGGGCGGGAGGACGGGGATTCCCATTTCCTTGCACTCGGCGATATACATCACGATTTTGTCCGTATTCCCGATTTCGCTGGTCAGCAGCGCGGCCATGAACTGAACCGGGTAATGCACCTTCAGATAGGCCGTTTGATAGGCCAGCAGGGCGTACGCGGTGCTGTGTGATTTGTTGAATCCGTACTGGGCGAACTGTTCCATCAGGTCGAAAACCTGGACGGCGGCCTTGTCCGGGATCTTGCGCTTGCGCGCGCCCTGGAGGAATTTGTCTCTCATGGAAGCCATGACGTCGGCTTTCTTTTTGCCCATGGCCTTGCGGAGCACATCGGCCTCCCCGAGCGAGAAACCGGCCATCTTGCTGGCGATCTGCATCACCTGTTCCTGGTAAACGATGACGCCGTACGTCTCCTTGAGAATTTCCTCGAGCAGCGGGTGCGGGTACCGCACCTCGATCATGCCCTGTTTGCGTTTAATGAAGTCGGGGATCATGTCCATGGGGCCCGGGCGGTACAGGGCATTTAAAGCAATCAGGTCCTCGAAGCGCTCCGGTTTGAGTCGCCGCAGTTCCAGTTTCATCCCCCCGCTTTCAAACTGGAAAATCCCGTTGGTCCGGCCTTCCGAAAAAAGCTCGAAAACCTTGGGATCGTTCAGGGGGATGGAAGCCAGGTCCAGGGCGATGTCCTTTTCCTCGCGGATGCGCCGGACCGCACTGTCGATGACGGTCAGCGTCGTCAGCGCCAGGAAGTCCATCTTGAGGAGCCCGATGGCTTCCAGGTCCTTCATGCTGTACTGGGTGGTGATTTCCTCCTTGTTCGTTTTCTGCAGCGGCACCAGTTCCACCAGCGGCCTGGGAGCTATGACAACCCCGGCTGCGTGGGTCGACGAGTGGCGCGACAGTCCTTCCAGCCGCTTTCCGATCTCGATCAATTTTGCGATCGGGGGATTTTTCATTTCTTCCTTGAGACGCGGTTCCTGCTGGAGCGCTTTGTCGATCGTCGCGTTCAATTCGGCGGGGATCAGCTTGGCGATGCGGTCCACGTCGGCGTAAGGGATGTCCAGGCTCCGGCCGACGTCGCGTATAACCCCACGGGCGGCCATGGTGCCGAAAGTGATGATCTGGCAGACATTGTCGCGCCCGTACTTGCCGGCGGCATATTCGATCATCTCCGCCCGGCGGTTCATGCAAAAATCCATGTCGATATCGGGCGGGGCGATGCGCTCGGGATTCAGGAAACGTTCAAAAAAGAGCTCGTACTGGAGCGGATCGATGTCGGTGATGCGCAGGCTGTAGGCGACCAGGCTTCCCACCACGGAACCGCGGCCGGGGCCGACCGGGATGGAATGGTCGCGGGCGTATTTGATCAGGTCCCAGACGATAAGGAAATAGCTGGAAAAATCCATCATCTGGATCATCCCGATTTCGGAGGTCAGGCGTTCCTCATAATCCGACAGCGGATGTTTGAGACGTCCCGCGGCGGCGAGGGCTTCAAGGTGCGGACGCCGTTCGAGGAAGCCTTCGCGCACGGTTTTTTCGAAATAGGTGTCCGAAGTGTATCCTGAGGGGACTTCGAAAGGCGGCAGAGGCTGCTTGGTCTCGATTTCGAGATTGCAGCGCTCCGCAATGCGGACCGTATTCTCCAGGGCCTCGGGGATCTCGCCCCACAGGCTGCGCATTTCCTCCGGGGATTTGAAATAGAACTGGTCCGTTTCGTAGCGCATTCGGTCCGGCTGGCTCACCACTTTTGCGGTGCCGATGCAGAGGAGCACGTCGTGCGCCACGCTGTCCTCCCGGCGCAGGTAGTGGGAGTCGTTGGTGCACACGAGCGGGATGCCGGTCTTTTTCGACATCTCGATGATGAGGGGATTGATGCGTTGCTGGGCCGGAAGGTTGTGATCCTGAAGCTCCAGAAAAAAATTCCCCGGTCCGAAAATATCCCGAAGGGCCAGGGCTTCCTCCACCGCGGCCTCTCTTTGTTCCATGAGCAGCTTTTGGGGCACGGCCCCTTTCAAACAGGCCGACAGGGCAATCAGCCCGCGGCTGTATTGAGAAAGGAGTTCCTTGTCGATGCGGGGTTTGTAATAAAACCCTTCCAGAAACCCGCAGGAGACAAGCCGGCTGAGGTTGTGATACCCCTCCAGGTTCTCGGCCAGCAGGACCAGGTGGTTGGATTGGTCTCCCCCGCCTGTTTTTTTATGACGGCTCTCCTTGGCGACGTAGATTTCGCAGCCGATGATGGGCTTTATGTTTTTTTCCCGGGCAATCCCGTAAAACTGGATGGCGCCGAAGAGGTTGCCGTGATCCGTGAGGGCCAGTGCAGGCATCCCCATGGACAGGGCCGTGTCCACGAGAGCCTCGATCGTGGACGCGCCGTCGAGCAGGCTGTAATCGGAATGGTTGTGAAGATGAACGAAGGATGCCGGATTCGACACAGACTACTCCCATTCAATGGTGCCGGGCGGTTTCGAAGTGATGTCGTATACCACGCGGTTGATGCCGCGCACTTCGTTGACGATGCGCGTTGAAATCCTCTCCAGGACCTCGTGGGGCAGCTTTGCCCAGTCGGCCGTCATCCCGTCCATGCTCGTAACGGCGCGCAGGGCGGCGACGTTTTCATAAGTCCGGTCGTCTCCCATGACCCCCACCGTGTTGATGGGCAGCAGCACCACAAACGCCTGCCAGAGAGCGCGCGTCAGCCCTTCGCGCTCTATTTCCTCCTGCAGGATGGCATCCGCTTCGCGCAGGAGCGAGAGACGCTGGACCGTGACCGGACCTAGAATGCGCACGGCCAGGCCGGGACCCGGGAACGGCTGCCGATAAACGAAACGCGGATCCATACCCAGCTGCTCGCCCACCCTGCGCACTTCGTCCTTGAAAAGCTCGCGCAGCGGCTCTATGAGCTCGAATTTCAGGTCGAGCGGCAACCCGCCCACGTTGTGGTGCGATTTGATAACGGCGGATGGCCCCCGTACGGATGTGGATTCGATGACATCGGGATACAGTGTCCCCTGGACCAGAAAGGGCGGATTCCCCAGCTTCTCGGCCTCTTCTTCGAAGACCCGGATGAATTCCTCGCCTATGATTTTGCGCTTGCTTTCGGGATCCTCGACGTTCTGCAGCCGCGCAAGGAATCTCCGGCTTGCGTCCACTCCGATGATTTTCAAATGCTGGCGCTCCCCCAGGTTGGCGAGGACGGAATCGAATTCGTTTTTTCGAAGCAGACCATTATCCACGAAAATGCAGGTGAGCCGGTCGCCGATGGCTTTGTGTACCAGGAGAGCGGCCACCGTGGAATCGACGCCGCCGCTCAAGCCGCAGATCGCCTGCTGCGGGCCGACCCGGCCGGCGATGGAGTGAACCGTGGTCTCGATGAAGGCCGACATCGTCCAGTCACGCTTGCAGCCGCAGGCCCGCGAGAGGAAGTTTTCAAGAATCTCCTTGCCATGGTGCGTGTGGACGACCTCGGGATGAAACTGAAGGCCCCAGACCTTCCTGTCTTCGTCGGCCGCCGCGGCGACTATATCTCCGGATTTTGCCAGGACCCGGAATCCCGGCGCCAAATCCTCAACGCGGTCCCCGTGGCTCATCCAGCCCTGAAACTGCTGAGGAAGCCCCGCAAAAAGCGTGTCGGATTCCAGGACGTTTATTGTGGCTTTCCCGAATTCGCGCCGGCCCGATCCGGAAACCACGCGCCCGCCCAGTTGGCGCGTCAGCAGCTGAAGTCCATAGCAGATTCCCAGCACCGGCAGACCGGAATTGAAAAACGCGGGAGGCAGCGACGGACTCCCATCCCGGCAGACGGAATCAGGACTTCCCGACAGAATCACCCCGGCCGGCTTCGAAGCCTCAATTTTTCCCATGGCTTCGTTAAAGGGCACAATCTCGCAATAGACGGACAGTTCGCGCACACGGCGGGCGATCAGCTGGGTATATTGACCGCCAAAATCAAGTATCAAAACGTTTTCGCGGTAAATGGGCTTTCTCCAGGGAAAGTTTGACTATATTTTGCAGACTTCATAAATTATCGCAGCTGACCGGCAAATTCAACGGAACAAATTTTTCAGGCGAAGCTTTGAAGTTTGGGGGAGCGTGCTCCTTTTGGGGAAGGGTTTGCTTTTGGGGAGCCCGAAGGATCAAAGCATCAAAGGATTCAAGGATCCGAGGATCAAAGGATTCAAGGATCAAAGGGATGAAGATTAGGGGTATAAGGGAAATTGGGGTTTTCGGACCATAGCAGGCTTTGTCCGCCATCCTGCACTGTTTTCCCCCTTGATCCTCTGATCCTCGTATCCTTTGATCCTACAAAAAAGGGAGCGCTATGGGATACTACATGCTT
>CAYYTC010000124.1:0-10427 GCA_964474425.1 uncultured Acidobacteriota bacterium | reverse complement strand
TGAATCTCAAGCTCGGCTCCAAAGTGAAAACGATGACCGACAGGCAAATTCTTAATGCTTTTAATAAGACGGTTCGGGGTATGGAAGAGATGAGGAAAGCATATGTGCATCGGCCGGTGGAAATTCCGCCCGGGAAACCGCAGATCAAATACTTCGCAGCGGGGGATCAGTGGGTTCCGCGGGGCGATGTGCTCCGGTGCGTCATTGAAGACGGCGGGCCCGATTGCGAAGCGACCGTCTGGATAGACGACCACGAATTATCGCTCAGAGAATTCGGCAGGCTGCTTACTACTCATGCCGGTTGGGGCATGCGGATAGTGTTTGTTTCTGATGACGAACTCAATGCCATGCATCCGATAGAAATCCGCGAGCCGGAAAATGAACCGCCGAACTGATACTATCGATGTTGTCCGGATGATTAAAGTCCGTTCGAGATGCACGCTATGTAAGTGCTTTTGCAGTTTCCCTTCAGTATAGTTTATTGCATGCCTGTCAGCATTTCCGCCATTTATCCCGATAGCTTGGGGGATCCGCGATCGGTTGGGCAGGCTCCGTCGACCGCACGGCGATGAATGTGCTCGAATCCCCATCCTTGATCCTGATAGCTCCCCTGAGGCGGCCATCCTTTCCCAACGTTACCCGCCCGGAGCCCGACATCGGAACGAATTCCCACGCGCCTTTCCAGGTGAACGATACGCCGGATTTTGCGGGCTTGCAGTTGACATAAGCCAGCAGCGTGAACATCCGGAGGCGGTCGTCGTACCCTGTCAGCGAAATCAAGGCGGTTCCCAGGATGTCCAGATCGTCATTCACCCACTGCGAGGTCTCGATGATCCGCCACCATCCCTGATATTCGGATGGGATTTCTGTTTGCATTACTGCCCCGTGGGAGCGTTGCCAATCGGCTGTCTTTTTATTTTTGTTAATTTGCGCGCCCTGCTTCATTGAACGCATGATAATCGCCGCCAGCGTCAGGTGTGTATTGCCGTTCCAATGTTCTAACGCGCGAATGCCGCGCAGTTGAAGCGTGATTGCCAGATCCCGGAACTCAGGAGTCTCTTCTTCCGGGGCGAGCGGAAAATCCTCAACCATCGGCACGTCTTTACCGTCCTTGAGCTTTCGCTGGATAATTTCTTCAGCGACACGATTAAAATCCTGCATCGTTCGCGCTCCGCTAAAATCGCGCGAAAACGCCGCTTCCGCCGTGCGCGGGTCAATCACGACGACATCCTTGTCGAGAGTTTTCATCAAAGCATTCAGGTCGCCTTCGTCGGCGTCAAAACAGCGATTAACCACCCGGCACCTTATGGCAACAGCCTTAGGCCCCAAGCGCGGTCCAAAGAACCTTGCTCCTTCGATCGCCCGCGAAATTGAATTGATCTGCAGCGTCATTTCCCCATCATTGGGGAAGCGAATTCGTCCGAGGACAACCGGGCGTTTTTCTTCATCTGCCGTTCAAAACCCACAGAGAACTTCCCCGCAAACAACAGAGTGGAATGGTGAAGATTCCGCCTCGGGATTCACAATGAGCAGGAGCCTGCGCAACCGCCGTCTTTGTCTGAGCATAAACGGTAAGTCTTGTCAATGTGGCTAAACAGATACTATCATCCAGTGGGGTAAAGCGAATGAGACAGAACGGTTACATAACAGCGGAACAACTGAACAGGGTCGGGCTGGAGTGCCTTGAGAAGAACGATCTTGAAGGCGCATTGGCCAATTTCTCCAAAGCCCTGGAATTGATACCCGAAGACCGGGTCGAATCGAAAGCAAGGTTGCATACCAACAAAGGCCATATCCACGTCCGGCTCAAGAAATACGAGGATGCCCTCTTTGCCTTTAGAAATGCCGCAGAGATATACGACAATTTAGGCAATCAGATCTTAGTGGGCGAGCTGCTTGGAAACATTGGCTCGGTTCATAGAGATATGGAAGAGTGGGGTGGTGCGCTGGAGCACTACTCAAAAAGCTTGGCCCTCTTCGAGAGACTGGACCATAAGAGAGGGATAGCAGACCAGTGCAGCAACATCGCATACGCGTATGCCCAGCAGGGCGCACTCGAGAGCGCGCTTCAGTTCTTCCGGAGGGCAAAGGTTTTGTATGACGAAATTGGAGAGGAAAAGAAGTCGCACCTCTGTGACCAAAACATACAAGCCCTCAAGCCCTGCGTCGAAAGATAGGACGTGGCAGATGAAGGGTCTTGAAGTCTGCGAAAGCTATTTTCGAGAAGAAGGCCTGCCTGTGTTGGAGCGGGACTGCGACAGCATCCTGGATCGCATGGCCATAGGCTTGGTGGGGGACGGCTCTGACTGCTACGGTTATGACGATGAGATCTCTCACGACCACGATTGGGGACCAGGTTTCTGCATTTGGTTAATTAAAACCGATCACGAGTTTGTGGGACCTAAGATTCAGGAAATCTACGCACGACTTCCTCGAACGTATAGGGGATATGGCCCCAGGCTAGCGAGTCAGTGGGGCGAAGGCAGGGTTGGGGTACTGGAAATAGGTGCATTCTATAGTCAATTCATCGGTAAATATCAGCCACCAAGCACCTACGATGAATGGTTGATCCTGCCTGAGAATGCCCTCTCCGCGGCTACCAACGGGAGGGTTTTCCAGGACCCCCTGGGTGAATTCACCCGGATAAGATCCAGCCTGCTTCAATTCTACCCTGAAGACGTAAGGCTCAAGAAGATCGCCTCCCGCTGTATGAGCATAGGACAAGCGGGGCAATATAACTTTCCCCGTTGCGTAAAGCGCGGAGAATTCTATGCCGCCCAACATTCTGAGACCAGGTTCTGTGCTGATGCTATGTCTTTGGTCTTTCTTTTGAATAGACGTTACGCACCCTTCTACAAATGGATTCACCGTACTGTCCGGGAATTACCTTGTTTGGGCAATTACATGCATGAAAGTATTTTGAATCTTGTCAAGGAACGTGACCACCTCGTCAAAGTGGAACAAATAGAGGCTATATCACAGACGTTGATCGGTGAACTGAGGGGACAGGGGTTAACAGACCATGGCAGTGACTATCTGCCGGACCACGGACCTGTCATCCAGCAAATTATCCAGGACAGAGGCCTGCGCGAACGAAGCGTGCTCGTTGGGTGAGCTACATCAGGAGAGCCCTCATGTCAGAAAAAGAGGAACTAATTGAGAGAATTCTGGAATTGGAACTGAATATGTTTTTGAATGTCCCTTCGAGGTATCCGGTCAGCTGTCAACAGGATCCGGATGGATTCCGTCTGCACCGCGGGGCACAATTCTCCGTGTGGTCAAAGGACACCCTGCAGAGCTATCACGATGACCTCATTGAAGCGACAGAGCAGGGACACAACTTGATGAGCCTTAAGTATGCCCGTATGGAGAACATTATTCCTCCCCTGAGCTCAAACCCACTCATAGACGAGATCGCGGACATGTTACTGGATGCACAAAAGGGAATGCTTAGTCAATATCCGAGGTTCCTGGGTACCTGTCGACCGCTGGAAGACGACAGCTCAGAGTCGACATCATTCAAGACCTATCAGCGAGGGGAATTGGAGACCTATTCGGACAGAACCCTGGAATTGCTCCATAGAGACATCAAACAGATCCCAGAAGGGGGAGAAAACTGGTCCGTACAGACCTATGCCCATCTCGTCAGGAAGCTGGGATACAAGTCGCTCGACGAAGTCGAGGAAAGGTTGCGCAAAAAAGCACAGCATCTTGGAGGCCCATAGGCAGGTAACTATCCTCGTTTTTGTCCCATAATGACACAAACGATATGGCTCCCCCTCTCAGCGGTGACCGTAATTTCCTCATGGCTTACTCTGTAGGGTGCTAAGCCATCGATTGGAACTTCAAGTTCAACGGGAGTACCTTGCTCCAGTTCAAAGAGCCTTTTCCAAATTCCCGCAGGAGTCAATATCGCAGGATTCCAGAATCCGACAACCACAACATCCCAATCAAATCCCACAGGACCCATCAAGGGTTCCACCGGGCTTTCCTCCTGCTTTTCCATGAACTCGGGACGTCTCGCGGGAAAGAATGCCTTGAGGTATCTCGGGAAGCAGGGTTGATAGCGAAACAGATGGCATGCGCCGAACAAATTTCGGGGAGTGCATCCATACATGGGGTAAATCCTTGTTGACGGGTGACGCTGCGGCAATTCGGCAGAATTTTCTCGCGCGACAGGCTTTCCTGGAAAGGTGCGTGGGCGAACCGCTGAGCATCAGCGGGCTTACCGGACCGTTGCGCATTTTTCAGAGGATGCGCGGACACCGGCACTCGATCGATGATGCGCTGACCGCATGGTACGCGCTGCAAAAGCATCCCGATGCCGTGCGGTACCTCGACCTGGGCGCCGGTGTAGGCACGGTTGGAATGATCGTCCTGTGGGGTCTTGCGGATCAGGCGGAGTTGGTCTGCATCGAAGCCCACGAGCCGAGCTATGCGCTGCTGCAGGCGAATCTTGAATGCAACCGGCTGCTTGCCCGTGCGACCGCGATTCATGGCGATTTTCGCGAGTTCACCGCCAATTCGAAATTCGATCTTATCACCGGGAGCCCTCCCTATTTTCCTTGCGACACCGGCCTGCTTCCCAAAGACATGCAGAAGGCATATGCCCGATTTGAGTTGCGCGGACATGTGGGGGACTATGCGCGGGCAGCCAGGCGGCACCTGCGGGACGACGGAGTGTTCGTCTACTGTTTTGCGCATCGACAGAAACAACGGAGCCTTGATCTTGTGATGTGCGAAGGGCTGCATATCCATTCGTGCCGCGATGTCATCCCAACCCTTTCCAAACAGCCCCTGTTTTCTGTTTATTGTGCCGGCCTTCAAGGCACCGGACCACCCGTCCAGGAACCGCCCTTGATTGTTCATTGGCCGGACGGCCGGTATTCGCCGGAAATGCTCCGCATACAGGCAACACGCGGATTCGGTCCAATGGGGACAAACGTCGTCTCCTGACCTCCGCACGTGAACCGGATTGTTGGAGGAAGAGCGCGAAGCCCTGCATCAAGCGGGATTATGGTTAGCCAAAGCACTGAGTGTGGAAAACAGGCTTGCGGAATCGGATTCGCCGGAAGATACATTCCGTGCCCCGCCGGCTACTTGCCGGGACGTAAGTTCACGGTGAGTTTCGCCAATTTGTATATTGGAGATTGAAGAGAGAAATTGCGCTAAGTCGTTGATTTAATTGATACCGAGGGCGGGAGGGTATGAATCTCCTCTTGTTCGGCGAAAACGGTAGCGGAAAAACTTCATTGTTTCGTGCCCTGCGGGATCTGGCTACACTAAAAGTCGATCCTAAAACCTTCGCCGATTTACGAAACCCGGAGCCACCAGGCAAAGGGCTGATGTGCGTGTAAGCCAGGGAGTGTAAAGTAACACGGTCGCCAGCCCCGCGATGCCCAACGGAATGATTGCCCATCCCTGGACCCGGATGAAATACACTCCAACGGCTGCAGTCACTGCCGCGCAAAACAACCCCATACCGAGCGGTTGGCGGACAATTCGGCGCGCTTCTGCAGCGCGCCGCTGCCGCCGCTGAAAGGCGTGCGGTTTGTTCGGGCATCGATCCCCGTGCGGGAATCCGAATACTCGTTCAAAGCATTCACCGCGGAGTGGGCGCACACGGCGCCGATCAGCGCGAGCACGAGATCAATCCAATCGATGGAGCCCTTTCGCCAGAACGCGGCTGCGGCTCCCGCCGCGACGCAGGACGGATTGAGGAGAAGAAACGAAACCCGTATAGGGCCGAGGTAGTCTTTCCAGGTGGCGTCCATATCGCGGGATAGGATACAACAGGCGGCAAAAAGGCTCCTCAAAAAAGTGGACGCAACGAACGGGCTGAGGGTGGGGTTTTAAGACAGGCTGCAATTACGCGGCGCCGAAATAGATGGCTCTTCGAGTGCTCAGAAATCGAAGGCACCCTCGATTCGGAATAATCTGCCGACGCAGTTGTAGAAGCCGCCGTAGAAAGGCGATTCAGCGTACTGCTGGACATCCCGCGGATTGTAGTAATTGAGCAGGTTGTACACTTTAAAACCCGCCTTGAATTGGAAGTGCCACGTGCGAAAACTGAAATCGAACGGATACTGCAGCATTACGTCCAATCCGAGAAATGCCGGAAAGCGGCCTGCTTCATTCCTCTTCCCGACAAAGTCCCAATCCTGATCGAGCTTTGAAAAAGGGAAACCGGTGTGGACGTCGATGACCGGCACGAATTCCAGTTTATGCGGCAGCCCGACGACGCCCCAGAACAGCGCCCTGTCGGGAGCGTCTTGTGGCAGCCTGCCGTGCTGGTTCGGACGGATGAGCGGAGAGGGATAATTCCCGAAAAACTGATTGTAGTCGTTCAGCTCACCGGATGCGCTCGCCCGGACATAACTGGCGTAAAGGGTGGTGCGGTCTGTGGGCTCCCATCGAAGCATCCACAGCAGTTCTCGGTAAGACTGCCGGCCCGAGTTGAACAGCCGCAGTTCGGCGCCGCCGCCCGCTGCCGAAATCGGATCCAGATAAATATCTCGGAACACTTCCCTCTGCTCGTACCCGAACCGGAAAAACAGGCCATCGGCCAGTTGGCGGTCAAACTGTGTGCTCCATCCCAAGCTGTATGGGACGCGAAGACGGCCGTCGGCGGTGGCGATAACGTGCGTGTAAGTGCGGACGCCGTCGATGATGGTGGTTCCGTCGGCCGAGAAGCGAGTAACGGTCTGCCGCGGGATGTCCCGGAAGATGGCGGTATTGAGCGGAATCTTGTCGAAGAACACACCAAAACCGCCTCGGATGGCGGTGCGGTTGTTCTTCCCCGGCGCGAACACGAAACCTAATCGGGGGGCGGGGCTCAGGCGTTCTGCCGAGAGACTGTCCCGCTCCAGGCGCATGCCTATTTCGAAAACGAGTCTCGGGTGCAGCTGCCAGTTGTCCTGGGCAAAGAAGGCCCAATCATCCTTGGAGTCGTGGGCGGTGGCCGGAGCTTCGTAGAAAATTTCCCGGCTGAGCGTGCCGTCTCCGCGCAGCACCCTTACCGGAAGGAACGCCATCGATCCCCGGTAGCTCGCCCGCGTGAAGGAATAACCCAGCGTGAACAGATGCCGTCCTGCCGCCTCCAGGGGCCGCAGGTGGAAGCTCTGGAACCATTGATAAAGCCGTGTGCGGCGTTCCTGCCGGGCGAAGAATCCGCCGGAATTCAATTCCGGGGACAATACCATTTCGTCTGCCTGCCGGTCAGCGGGGAAAACACGCGAGTCTAGCCTCTTTGCGGAAAACATCGTCTGGACAAAGCCTCCGCCGGCCAGGATCCAGCGGTGTGTGCCGGCGGTGAAGAAACCGCGCTGGCGGTAGCCGGCTGTGACCGGAGGAGGGTTGAAGGTGTCGATCGTCGCGAAATCGGTTTGCTGGGGATCGAGAGTGAGCACGGCTGTCAACCGCTGGCTGTGCGTCATGTTCCAGTCGACCTGCGTGTGGCTGCTGACCTGTTCTTCTATGCGCACGTTATCGGGATTCGGGAGCGACGGCACACGAGTGGTGTTGTAGTTGTAAGAAGTGGACTGGAAAAGGTAAAGCTTTTCGCGAATAACGGGTCCCGCGAAAACGAGGTGAGGAGACACGCTCTCGACTCCGTGCGTGCTTCCATCGATCCAGCGGAAGCGCGGTATCGGGTCCTCGAACAGCCAGCGCCACTGGTCGGTTCCGCCTCGCGTGTTCACTTCCACGACACCGCTGGCAAATCCTCCGTACTCGGCGGAGAACGGATTGGAAAGCACGCGAATGGAGTCCACGGCCACGGCGGGCAGCCGGAGAGCCGGTTGCCCGGTGAACGGATCTGCCACGCTTGCGGTATTGACCAACGCGTTTCCCTGGTTGGTGCGTCCGCCTTTGATCTGCACGAGGCCGTCAGGCCCGCGGACCACGCCGGGGAGCAGCGGCAGGATCTCCTGGAAATCCGTGCTGAGCCGGACGGCGGATTTGAGGATTTCCGCCCTTATCTCGGGCGTGTCCCCGGAGCTCGAGGTGACGTTCACTCCGTCCGTTTCGGCGGTAACCTCTATTGTTCTGTCGGCGATTGCGGGATCCAGCTCGAAGTCCATATGGATGTCGCCATTTTCCGGCAGTGACGTTTTCTTCGCGGCCGTTCTGAATCCTGCCAGGTCCACCCGGACTTCGTAGTCTCCCGGAAGGACGTCCGTAAAGAGGTATTCTCCCAGTCCATCGGAGACCGTCGTGCTCTCTGTAGCGGTGGCAAGATTTTTCAGAGTGACGCGCGCATTCGGCCAGACCACGCGGACGCGATCCGCCCCAACGGTGAATACGGCGCCGCTCACTCTCGCCGTATCGGCCGCCCGGGCCGGCAGATAAAAAAACAGGGATGTCAATAGCCAGAATCCGGTCCACAGGACACATTGTCGCCGCGAAGAGCGCGTTTTTTTGGTACAGAACATTTCTAAACCATGCCCTACGATCCGACTCCGGGCCAACAGCCCACAGTCCGTCTTATTTCAGCAACTCTTGTTCCAGATCATTCCAGAGCATGAGCGCGCGGCAGCCCGAAAACGCAATGGCCAGCGCGGCGGCTTCCTTGAGTTGGGCCTTGCTGATTCCCATGCTGAACGCTTTTTTGATGTGCGTCTGTGAACAGGGCACGCAATGAACGGCCAGCCCAAGGGCCACGGCAATCAGTTCCTTGCTCACTACATCAATAGCACCCGGTTGAAGCGTTGCAGCCAGGAACTGCTGGAACTGCGCAAGCGCCGAACCGGCTGCCACGCCGGTATCTCCGTGCGCGCAGCAGGCCGCCGAATCTTCTTCTTTTGATGAGTTCATGTTTTTCTCCGCGTAGTATTTAGGTTTGTCGGTGCGCTGCGCATCGGGGACGCTGTTGTTGGCATGCGGATCGCGCTTCCCGTAAGCGCATTTACATTCAAATGCGGCTTACCTAATCAGCGCTCCATCAGACTCACCTGCAATCATGGATAGGAAACATAAGCTGCCTGTCGGCCAACTATTCTCCCTATCCTCCGCCTCATAAACTTCCGATAATGACAGGTTAATTGAACTTGGGGCTTCGGTTCTTGCCAATTTTTCGAAATCGCTGGTATTTTATCTCAGGATCGAAGGTTTCAAGCAAGCCAAATTGGATTGGTCTCAGCACCCGGCAGTGCCGTGGGTGGGATTGCCGGCCTTGGATTGGCGGAAGGTTACCGACGCTCTCCAGGCGACGATAGTAAAGGACTCCATTGACGCAAGAGAAGCTGATGAAGCGGTTGAGATCCTGGCAAATCATGGCGGCGGTGACGATCCTCTGCAGTATATTGACGAAATTGGCATGCTTACTCTTGCTGGCAAAAAACGGGTTGCCGTTGTAGCCCCCTTCCATTCAAATGCGACAAATCTCCTGAGTGATGTCTTGCCAAAATTGGTCCGGTATATGCTGGACACGTATCCTGCGCTTGATCCGTCGCGTGTTTATTGTACCGGTTACTCCATGGGTGGCCGGGCCACCATGGCGGCGCTTAGCGGGAACGCCAGCCTCTTTGCTGCCGCCGTTCCCCAAGGCGCTGTAACCTATCTTGCAACGGAGGACCAGGCAAAACAGTATGCTCGCACGGATATACCGATTCTCTTCACAACCTCCACCCACGATTTCCATATGGACGAGCCTACCCTCGCCCTGCGCTTAAGCTACTATTTCGGCATGAAGGCCATCACTTTCGACTATACGACGTTGATCAACCAGTACCTTGGCTACAACGAAATGAATCAGGTTCAGTTTGACTTCACTGCCTATCCCATGAGCGGATTCAAGGGCGATGCGTATGAGAGGGTGATGCTGAACAACGAGTATGCCAGCCATACTTGGGCGATCAACAACAGCGCTGGCGTTCCCATGGTGGGGTTGAACGTCACCGAATATCTGCCGCACGGCCTCTATCAGGAGTACGCCGGCATCTTCTGGAACTTTGCAAAGCACTACTCCAGAAACCCTAAGACCGGTGAAATTGTATACAACCCCTTTGTTGATTAAGATATGGGAGCAGTTCAGGAGCCGGGTGAAATATGCGTTCAGTGCTTCGTTTCCCTTTGAAGGGCGCAAAGCCGCAATGCGGGCCAGAAACCGCTTTTGGCCGACCGGTACCTATTGACCGCGTTCAGATTTATCATCTGCGAGAGAATGGAACCAATCGCGAAGCAACATTCCTGCCATACTGGTGGCGCCGTTGCAGAAAGAGAGGGTTATTGTGAGAAAATCTGTTACTGGATTTGCCGCATTATTCACTGTAATTTTCCTGGCGGTGGGTATGTTCAGCCTAACCCGGGCTGAGGCAACATATTCCTACATGAACTACTTCAACCGTCAAAACAACACGGCGACGTTTGAGCTTCTTGAAGAAGCACGTCAGAGTGGACCTACAGCCGTTGCATCCTTGTATGGAAAC
>CAYYTC010000123.1:0-10464 GCA_964474425.1 uncultured Acidobacteriota bacterium | reverse complement strand
TTGATTCTGTTGGTGGGCGGTATAGGATTTGAACCTATGGCCCCCGGTGTGTAAGACCGATGCTCTGCCGCTGAGCTAACCGCCCGTGGAGGAGTGATATTACTCGACTTAGCTCAAAATTCCAACCCATAAAACGCCCATCATGCTGCTGGAGGAGCATGAAGGCTTCTTCCGGGATCCTTCCGATGTATGGCTGAGAATCTATTTGCTCAGGATTTTCGGCGCCTTCATCTCTCATGGTCACCGGTTCTCCCATGGAGGTAAAAGTCTGCTGCCGGAAGCTTATCGAAACCTGCGGGAAAGGCGGCGGGTACATAATGGCTGCCGGCTGTGTAGCGGAAAATCCCAAATTGGTAAACCTGCAGGCCATGATGGCTGCGATCAGAGAATACGGTGTTTACAGATAAAAGTGTTTTCAACGGTCCCGGCGCTGAAATGCCGGGCAAGTTTCGCTGCATCCCTTCCCGATCCGGCGGTGTTTCCTTCACCGTGGATCCATACCATGACGGGTACGGGCGATTTCACGGGCCGCTTTGGCGTCCACACGTTCAGCTGCAGGCAGTCTTCGTTGTGGTGCAGCGGCTTGTTTTCGTTTTGATGGCACATCGGCCCAAAAGCAATCGCATCCCGGATACCGGTCCGGGATTTCGATAAGTTCTCGCATATCGGCTTGTTCAGCGGCGGCAGCAGGGAGAATTCCGACGGCTTGAAGAAGCACCCGGAGCAACTCATCGCTGCGGGCATCGGGAACAGCTACATATACCTCACCTTTTTTAGCAAGGACGGCAAAACGATGACCAGGACAAGAAAGGGCACAGACTCTCAGGGCAAATACACGGAATCTTTAGAGGCGTACAAAGGGCAATAGCGGACTGTTTTCATAGGTGCAGGCTCGCCGCCGCTCTTGGCGGGCGGCAGCGGCGAGGCGAGGTGCAAGTCCTCGATCAGTCTCAGCCTACGGAGGGCTAGAAACTGATTCGGGCCACAATTATCCCACTGCGCGGCGAGAGGCCCGTGTTTGTGTTGATGTCGCCAAAGCTCATTGTCATGGAGCCAACACCCAAGTGAACAAGAGAAGTTGGCGTTAGGTTATGGTCAAAGCCGAGACGCACCGTATCCGCAGTCACGTCCGTGTTCCTGGTGATCGTAACAGCCGTAGGGATGCCATCGGCAAAGGCATAGGAATTCGGATTCCACGTCTTGGTTCTCGACCAGAAGAATGTCAGCTTGTCTTTGGAACTCAGGTTGTGATCGATCTTGAACGAGGGAACAGTCCGGTGATTAACGCTTTCCCATGGGTTGATGTAGTTGGAGCTTAGGTCATTCATGGTGGGGCCCTGCGGGTTTCGGGGGCGCCTCTTGACCAAACTCGTGAAGAACAATAAAAATAAACGGCTTGTCTACTCTCGTAATGATTTCCGGACAATGTGGAAGCTTTCCGGGCGGCATGACAACCGTTGAATTGGTAAATATGTGTGGTTCCATTTCCGAGCCCAAATCAAACACGATCTCGCCCCCCATTGGAGTCAAATCGTTACAATCGGATCCCAGGCAAATTAGGAACTCGGCATAACCATGGACGTGCGGTTTATACGGATCGCCAAATCTATAGGGTCCTCTCACTATGCCTTCACACATCATGCTGAATCCCATATCGGTGCTTCGAATGCTTGTTATATATCCACCGGCGTCATCCCGATTCTTGCTGCCATAGTGCCAGGCGCTTTTCCGTTCCCAAAGCATGGTTGGAAAGTTGGTCCTGTATTGTGATCTCGACATGCCCCCTTGCGGTTCACCCGTATATTCTTTTGCCGCTGCAGGCGCAGCCGTTGCCTTCAGTTCGCGTGCATGCGATATCGTCATCACCAAAAATCGCCGGTCCATTCTCAGAATGGTTGCCGGCATATGTGCAAGCCCTTTGGGGATGAACACTGCTTGGGAAGACGTGATCATGCGCGTTTCCTTTTCCGGTCCCATGCAGAACTCAATCTCCGCACCCAGATCACCAAGGTTTGTGGGATCGGAGCCCATAAAAATCATGACCTGATCGAAGTCATGCATTTCTGGAGCATCCGGGCCAAGTCTTCCGGCAACAGCAGGTGTCCCAATTTGCACATGAATCTCATTATTCAGAAAATCACCGTTCATCGTGGCCAATTGTCTGTAACCGCCCTGCCAAAACTGGTAAGGAACGCCCTTTACCAGGTGCCCGTATTTTAATCCCTTTCCTGCTTGAGCTGCTGGAGCGGAAGACGCCTCTAAAGCGCCCAACGAGCTTGCGGTGGAAACGCCCATGGCACCGACCGCTATTTGTTTGGCAAACTCCCTGCGCGTCGTTTCTTTATTCATGAATCACCCTCCTTATTGTGTCGGTTGAATCAAACGCCTGATTGTACACCTGTGACTATCTGGTCTGGACTGCCTAAAAGGAGAGAGCCTATGCATCGAACGCTTTATGTGAAATCCCTATTTCTCGGCTATTCCCAGCATCTCGAAGTCGTCCGTCATCGAGTTTTTCGAGAGCATCCATAGCCAAAACCGGCCGGGTGATGTATCGCGCTTGCGATTCCAAGGATGCGATTTCCGCGGCTTCGACCGGAGGGCCGGCATACACGGAAAATCCCGGATGCACCCAGGACAACAAGTTTTGCATGAAGGATTCGGAAAGACGCTCCGCCTGGTGCAGATGCAGAAAGAGCATGCGACGGAATACCTCGATCACAGCCGAACGGTCCAGCGAAGGGAGTGGCTGAAATTCCACATCGTTTGAAAAAGCCCCCTCTGGGACCAGCCCGTTAACTGTGGAAATTGATTTTGCCCAAGGGCAAAAATCACCGATGCGGAACCGCTTTGGAAAGGGAGACAGTCCCCTTTCCAATTTATCCCAGCCATTGTTGGATGGGCGTCCTCAGGAATTCCTCGATCGGAATGCCTCCCGTGCCCACCAGCAACGCCCGGCTGCCGGCGTACCGCTTCCGGAAAAAGGGACAGTCATCAGTGTTCCCATTTTGAAGCTCAAAATGAAGATTATCTGTTCAAAATGGGGACACTGGTGACCGTCCCCCTTTGATCATGGTTTGGGCTTCATGGGGGGGAGGCCGCAATTGGGCTGGACGGTGCACACCTGGATCGTATGAACATATCGCAGCTTTCCATTCTCCATGCGGAAGGCGTGGTAATCGGGATTTCGCTTGGGAGCTACAAAGTCCACGATCCCCACAGCCGTTCCCATATCCACGTCGACGAGAAAGTGGCGGTTGATTATGGGAATTCCTCCGGTCTTCGGCATTCCAACGGTGCATGAAGCATTCGGATCGTTTTTGGGGTTCGTGTACATCCCGCCCTCAATACGGGCGCATGGAGTGCCCCAGGGCACTTTGTCGAAGTTGGCATAATCTCCAAATGTGTCGTAATAGGCGTTGGCGGCGCTGAGCAGGGTCTGGCGGTCACTGCGCTTTTCCGGCGGGAGGATATCCCATTTTTCCTGCAATGCATACTTCTGATAATCCGCAGCATTGAAAAGCCAGTCGTCTTTGTCTGCAACAAGACTCTCAATTTCGGAAATTTTGTTGTCTTCAGCTTTTATCCGGGTCGCGAGCAAATAGTGATGGTCGCTGCTCGTGTGCGCAATTTCCGTGAAAGCTTCGCACTGCTCCACATCGAGAAGGCTGCGGCTGTAATCGACAGCCAGGGGAGTCTTCCAGATGCCCTGACCGAACGGGATCTCATTTCTGTTTTCTATATACCGGGCTCGTCCCGCCAGAGGCATCAGGGAAGGATTCCCTTTCTGCAGCGCATCCAGATACTTGTCCACGGTTGCCTGCAGGCTCGCCCGTGTGCATCCCGCCGCCGCGTCAGGCAAAGTAGCGGTCTCCGCGCGAACAAACGCTGTGCTGAAAAGGAGCATAAGAAGAGCCATTGTTCGAATCATAGAACCTCCTCAGGTGTTTTCGAGTTGCCGAAGGTACCGACTTCCGGTTTCTGATGGCGAAGGTTGTTCATGGCTATTGCTTCATTCGGCTGTAGCAGGCGCATTATACACCCAATCCTGATTGCATTGCGCTTTTCCCATCCATCATCCGGTGCAGGCTTCCTGCAGGAGCCCTGCGCATAGGATTTCTCTTTTAACAGCCGGACCGCCCGAATATAATCAACTCAATACATCGCAAGACGGCACACAATCCAGTTTGCCCGGAGGGGCCTATATCCATGATCGGGAAATTGCTTGCGCATTACGAAGTCACAAGCCAACTCGGCAAGGAGGGTATGGGAGAAGTTTATCAGGCAAAGGATAGAAAACTGGGCAGAGATGTGGCTATAAAGGTTTTGCCGGAAGAATTCTCCAGAGATCCGGACCGCGTCGCGCGCTTCCAGCGGGAAGCCAAATTGCTCGCCTCCCTCAATCATCCCGGCATCGCCGCCATTCACCGATTGGAGGAGTCCGGCTAAACCCATTTCCTCGTTCTCGAGCTGGTCGAGGGCGAGACGCCTGAGGCGCGGCCCAATCCCTGTAGAAGAATCCCTTAAACTCGCGCCGCAGATCGCCCTCGCAAGCCGCCGGCAAGGTGTTCCACCAGGGAGCGGAGATCGGTCGCCTCGATCGGCTTGAAAACAGCCCTGGCTTCTATGGTGTGCGCTTCTCTTTCCGCTTCCTCCAGGGCGTCAACGCCCAGTTTATTATAAATGTATGTTTGAAGCCCGCTAACCCCGATCCCATAACCGTCGTGGAGATAGTTGAACTCCCGGTACATCCTTTGAGCAAGGTCCTTGGCCCTGCCCTTGTCCCCGGCATCGATGGCCTCGAGTACGAGGTCCAGCGTCCGCGTCCCCATCTCCTTCAATTCCTGGTCCGTGAATAATCTCTGCTGGCTCATGGCTGCCTGCATCTCCTTTCCCCGGCGGCAATAGCGTTTTTGATAATACTCCACGAGAACACCGATCCAGCGCAGCTTTCGTACACCCGCCGACCCTTACATTGAATGAAGCGGATTCCAGCAGCGGACTCCGGCTACTCCCGATGAACGAGATCCGGGCCAAAGGCGGGCAGGCACACAGAGACGTATTCGGCCCCTTCCAGACCGGGTGTGCTGTATTGGACACGGCAACCCTTGGGGATTATGAGCGCTTCTCCGGCATGGGCAATCATCGTTCCATCGCCGGTACGAGCGTGCAGCTCGCCTCGAAGGACGACGCTGAACTCGTCGAATTCGGGAGTCTGCGGCGGCTCGAGCCAACCCGAGGGGCTTATCATGCGTGCAATGCTCACGGCAGCCGTGTTCGAATTCACCCTTCCAATATACTCCTCGATCATTTTGGATTTGTTGCCCGCAGCCTCGATCAGTTTGGGCGCAACAATGGCGGCTTTCATCAGTTCATTCCTCCCGGCATCCTTGAATAGGTACTTTTGTTCTGAATCACTGAATCTGTCAACGAACCTGAAATTTTTTGTGAGTCGCAGCGACATGTCGCTGGACTATTTTCCGGCTTTGACGCGTTTGGCATATCCGGTGATATGGCCGATCCAGGCGATGAAGTCTTCCGGATCTTCATCCGCACCGTGCTCTGCATCCCAGTACAGCGAGGTATTCACATTCTTTTTGCGGTTTTCCAGGGCTGTGGCCAGGTTGATGATGACCGTCAGCGAGGTGTGATTGTCGCTTGTGCCGTGGCGGATCCACCAGTATTGGACGCAGCCTTTGCTTTTCCGGCCGATGAAATGCATAGGATTCATCATATCCACGATCGTTTGCAGGTCGTTCTCAACCCTGGCGCTCCTGTCGCCGGTGGTCTGCCGGAGGCTGAAGCGGGTGAAGTGCCTGGCGTTGGCGGTCTTGCTGCCGAAAAGAATCGGCTCGGCCTGCTTCATGTCAAAATCGTCGAAGGCAGGGAGGCCTTTCATTCTGCCGACGTGCGCGACATAGTCCGCAAAGGAAAACGCGGCCCCGTTGCCGGTCCAGGTGATCCACCCGTTTTTAGAGAGGTATTCCCTGCGTTTCTCCTCCGTCAGGTTTTTCAGGTATCTGTTCGCCGAAGGGATCAGGTGGGCATCGAGAAGATACCGGGAATAGTTGTCGGCCGTAAGGATTCCAAAACCATTTTTGCCCTTTAACTTCAGGGACGCCTGATACGCGGCAAAGGCGTCCTTCAACTGTTTTGACAGTTCCTGGTCCACCAGGCCGGATCTGGCCGGCGTAGTCCCGTACATCCACTCATAAGCGCCGTCGGCATGCTCCAGATCGGTGATGGGGCAAAAGCAGGCGCTGGCATAGATCCGGTCATCCTCGTCGGCAGCGCCGATCTCCTTAAGATATGCTTCATACATTGGGCTGTTGCCGGAGGCGCCGAGAAGCGCTGAGAGCGCGCCGCCCGCGCTGCTCCCGGTCGAGATGATCCTTTTGGCGTTGCCGGGCATTATGCCCTTGTTGTGGCGTATATATCGGACAGCGGCTTTCAGATCCACAATGGCGGCGGGCGCCTTGCCATAGTAAGTGCCGTCGGCAGCCTTATTGTCACGGCCTCGGCAGCCGGGCGACACCACCACGTAGCCCGCTGCTAAAGCCAGATCCAGGTTGCCGCTTGTTTTACTGCCCGCGCCGGGAGGTATTTTCCTCATGGCGCCGCCGGCGGCGTTATTTACGGACATGTAACCGCCGACACCGACGGCAAAGAGAATGGGAGCTTTGGTTGCATCGACAGCCACACTATCGACCTCGACGGGGACGGATACGTCCAGGCTCTCATAATCCTTGTCGACGGGGTTCGCAACATAGGGGATGTGCCTGTAGGAGCGGTAAGCGACTTTCTTTTCGCCCTCGGAGGTCCGCACGGTTTTGGTTTCCAGGGTATAAGCGCCCCTGGGGAATTGCAGAGGATCTTTGCTTTGCCCTCCCACTGATACCCAGGCAAGAGAACACAGGGCTGCGAGTGCCAATGAAACCAATGCTGCTTTGGATATTGCCTTTTTCATGATGCCCCCTCAATGCAGTACATATTAATTTTATTGTAAGTGTTCGTCAGCGTTTTTTCAGCGTCTGTCAGCGTTCATCTGATGCTAAAACCATCGAGCCCTGCAGGTCCTCGGCAAAGCTGAAGATTAGGCCTGTCTTCATACCGCCAAAAACGATTGTCCGGATGCGACAGGATAGTGCTAGAATCGCGCGATAAGCCAAGGATCCTAGTTCCGAAATTGTTCTTTTTTGTACCCATCCTGATGAAGACGAACACCGGGATTTCAGAGTGATGGAGATTTTCATGCTATCAGCCGGACAGGCACGGAGATGTCACTATGACGGAAACTAAAGCGTGGGCGGAAATGACGTGGCAGGAAAAGCGTGAGGAGCGATTCAAACAGTGGCTCGCCGCGCCGGGCGTGAAATTCGTAAGCCCCGAAGCGGAAGCCCTGCACAAAGCAAGGGTGACGCGTTTTATCAAAGCCATCAAGCTGGAGGAACCCGACAGGGTTCCCGTTCTGCTGCCGGTCGGCAGCTATCCGGCCTACTACGCCGGATCCAGCTTTTACAAAATCATGTACGACTACAACGATCTGCGCCGGGCATGGATCAAGTTCATGGACGATTTCGGGGACATGGACACTTTTATGGGCCCCGGATTGATACCGTCCGGCAGGATCTCCGAAGCTCTGGACGTCAAGATGATGAAATGGCCCGGCCATGGCGTCGGAAAGGACGTCACCATGCAGCAGGTTGTCGAAGGGGAATACATGAAAGCCGATGAATATGACTGGTTGTTGATGGACCCCACCGATTACAACCTGCGGGTTACGCTGCCGCGAACCACGGGGCTGTTTGAGCCCTTCAGGAAGCTGCCGCCCCTGCGAATGCTCTTCGGCGGCGCGAGCTGGGTCGGAATCCTGGCCGACCCGGAAATACGCAAGGTGTTCCAGACCTTGATGGATCTGGCGGATGAATATAAGCAGCATCAGGCGGCTGTTATGGAAGTCAACACCTTGGCCATGGCGCGCGGATATCCTTCTTTCTTCGGCGGCCCGATGGCCCAGGCGCCCTATGACTTTTTCGCCGATATGCAGCGGGGTACGCGAGGCATCACACTGGATCTCTATCGCCAGCCGGACAAATTGCTGGAGGCCATTGACGTGCAGCTAAAGCTTTCGATCAACACCGCCATCAAGAATTATCCCATGACCAATTGCCCGCTTTGCATGATGCCGCTGCACAAGGGCGATGACACATTCATGTCCGATAAGCAGTTCGAGAAGTTCTACTGGCCTTCGCTGCAGAAAATCTTCCTGGCAATGATCGAAGAGGGTCTCGTTCCGATGCCCTTTGCCGAAGGCCGCTACAACAATCGATTGAAGCAGATCACCGATACGCCCAAAAGCGGCGTGGTCTGGTATTTTGACCAGACGGACATGGCCGAAGCCAAGAGGATATTGGGCAGGAATTCCTGCATTGTCGGCAACGTGCCTTCGTCCATTGTAATGACGGGCACCAAAGAGCAGGTGAAGGAAAACTGCCGCAAGCTTATCGAGACCTGCGCTCCGGGTGGAGGCTACATCCTTGCCGGGGGCGCCAGCATCGACACCGGGGACATCGCCAACCTGAAAGCCATGATGGAAGCTGCCTACGAATACGGCACCTATAAGAAATAGAGCCGGCGCCGACGCGCTCGAAATGGGCTCGAAGCGGTTGGATGAACTCCATCAACCTTTGCACGCTGAGCTTAAACCAATGTTCAGCGTGCGTCGGCGCATTTTTCAGCGTAAGTCGGCGTTGCCAGGCTCCGGAACCGTCAAATCCCGTGAGTTCCCCGGCATATCCGGGCAACTGCCAATGCCTCGATCCCGAATCACTGTGTCCGCAGAGACGGGTGTTTGGGCGGTTTTGCAAGGAGAAGGCAAAAGAAAGCGATCACCATCAAACCAAAAAACAGCTGGAACGCAGGAATATAGCTGCCTGCTCGATCACGGATGTATCCGGCGATAGGAGCTCCGAGGCTGCTGATGAAGGTATTGAAGGGCATGGTGTAGCCCATAATTTTGGCAAATTCCGATCTGCCGAAAAAATCGGGAAAAATGTTTCCCATGGCTACGGACGTTATTCCCTGGCTGATCCCGAAGACGACCGCATATGCGAGCACTAGTGGAAGAGAATGGGCGAACATCAGGAAGGAGAACCCAATCAATCCCAGGACCATTGAAAACACAGCCAGAGAGTACATATTGAAACGGAGTCCCAAGAAACCTATGCTTAGTTGGCTGATCCCCATCACGGCGGAAAAGACTCCTCCAACCATGCCCGCCGTAACGGCTGAGATGCCGATGTCGAATTGGAAGGCTATGATGTGTGTCCCGACACCGAGTGCGACAAGAAACCCCAAGGCGCCATAGGCGACCAGCAACCACAGAGTCCGCGTTCGCAAAGCCTCTTTGGCTGTAAAATCCACGGGAGTCCGATAGAGGTGTTTCGGCGCCGGGCTGTCGGGTTTCGCTTTGTCCTGCCGGGTTGTGCCGGGTCCGTCCGGAACCTGGCCGATATCTTCAGGCTTGTTGATCAGCAGCAGTCCCGGCAGGACCACGCAGAATATCAGTCCGGCGGCGGCCAGGATAAGATAGGCATTTCTCCACCCCACCCATCCAATCAGGGCCATCATGGACGGATTGATAATGACGCCGGAAAAACCCATTGAAGCCATGGACACGCTTAAGGCAATGGTCCGCTTCATTATGAACCAGTTGTTTATCAGTGTCATCGATGCCAGCATGCCGCCCAGGCTCGTGCCCAGCCCGAGAAGGACGCCGACCCCTAAGTAGAGGTGCCAGATTTGGGTCTGAAACGCCAGCAGCACAAGGCCCGCGATGCTTATGATGTTGCCCAAAACAATGGCAAGCTTTGTCCCGCGTTTCATAATAAAGATTGCTACCAGGGGAGCCCCGACGCCCGACAGGATTATGGACAGGGTAGAAGCTCCCGATGCCAAGCCCCGGCTCCAGCCAAATTCCTTGACCCAGTAAGGCAGGAAAAACGAAAACGCCAACAGCATCGGCATCAATGCGACATTGAAGAAAAACAGGACAGCCAGATTTGTCCAACCGTAGAATCCCTCTTTACTCAGTCTTTTTGAAACCATATCATTGGTCTCCAACTGAACGAGAAGCTCAAACCAGCGCTTCACGGTGCATCGACGCAAAGAAGCACATGAATTTCCAGGTTGCATTTAATCGCTGTCACCAATGCCCGGGATTTATGATTCGAGCTTATAGGGCATTACACCCGAAGACACAAGCATAAAACCGGATGAATACGAAAATATTTCCCCGGATTGGATCTGTCAAATTCCGTGAGATCCCAGGCAGAGTTGGGATTACGGGTTTATCGATTCGCAGGTCCGACCATCGGCCCTGCGGTCAGGGTAAATTTGTTCTGAATTCCCGGAGTTCAGCCTCCATAACAAGTATTGGAGGCGCCGAGTGTTAAAATTAAGACA
>CAYYTC010000122.1:0-10661 GCA_964474425.1 uncultured Acidobacteriota bacterium | reverse complement strand
ATTTCCGGATGAGATTAGGTTCAGGCAGCCTGCCGGCTACGGTTTGCTTGCCGCAGTGCCGCCGCAGAAAACCGTCCAGCGCGGAGCGCTGGCCCCTGCGGGGATCGGAATCGCCTCATCGGCTTTTGCCCGCGTGAGTCAGCGTTCGAGACCGGCGTAACTCCTCCAACCGCTTTGAGCGGTTCAAATCTTTCAAGCCGGCTCAGGATCCTGACGGGTGCCGGCGACGCAAACTCCTTCAGGTGTCTGTCTGCCCAGCGGGCCGCACCGCGAAAATGCCTCAATGTTGCCGAATTGTCCGCGGTCTGCAAATGCAAAACCACGATGCGGC
Organism: uncultured Acidobacteriota bacterium; assembly: GCA_964474425.1. GTDB lineage: Bacteria > Acidobacteriota > UBA6911 > UBA6911 > UBA6911 > UBA6911. The sequence goes on along the minus strand of CAYYTC010000122.1, from coordinate 10,330 downwards.
TGTCGTCCCAGTCAGGGGAGCTTACCGAGGGAAGACGCAGGTGCCAGAGGCCTGCAGTAAAAACAAATCGCGGATCCTGACCCAGGAGGCCTGCCAGGATACTTTCGGAGTAATGTGCGTTGGGAGAACGGATCTTCAGCACATCGACAAGGATCTGAGCCGCCGGGACCCCTTTGTCGGCTTCCTGCAGGTATTTGAGGATTAGTTCCTTCACTGGCGCTCCCAATCCACTTTATATTTCTCTGACGGAATTGTCTCCGTATCGACCGGCAATTTTTCGGAAGCGCAGGTAATCGCCATGAGTCTCGCGCTTTATCTTGCCCTGATGCTCGAGCATCTCGAGGTTCCCGAGGGTTTCCGACAGAGTCAGGAAGAGATCGAAAGCGTTGCTGGAAGGGAAGAGCTCTCTCATGAGCTCGTAGACGGTCCGCGGTTCGCGTGGGAGGAAATCCAGAAGCTTGGCCTGGCGGCGCCGATAGAAGGCATGGAGGGAATCGATGACATCGAGGTGCGCACCGAACGGCTCCGCATGACCGGGCAAAACAAGGTCAATGGCAAGCCCGCGCAGCCGGTCGAGGGATTCGAAGTAAGTGACCAGCGGTTTGAACCATCCGGGTTCGGTTCCCGGCCTGAGCTCGATAAGCGGATTGGGCGACACGTTCTCGAGAAGGTGGTCCGCTGAGAATAATATCCGATGGTTGCGTTCGTATAGGCAGCAGAGGCCGGGTGTGTGGCCGGGCATATGGAGGACCTCGAGAGTGACGTGTTTGCACCGCAGGATGTCGCCAGGGCAGAGCGGCGTCACATCAGCCAACTGCCTGCCCATGCCGGACTCTTTGCCGATATCGGCCATTATCTCCTCCAGCACCGATGGCGGCAATCCGAGCCTGGAAAGATAGTCGGCGTTCTGCCTGAAGAGAGCCGGCAGCGGCAATCCCGATTCGAGAACTTTGTGCGCATCCGCGCTGTGAATCGAGACAGGAACGGGTCGCCCGATTTGTTCCAGGACCCAGGCAGCTCCGCCGAAATGGTCCATATGACCGTGAGACAAAACGATGCGGTTCACTTCTTCAAAACGATGCCCCGTCTGAGTTAGTCCGTCGGCCAAGGCCTTTTGAGACCCGTCCAATCCGATGCCGGTATCGAACAGCAGTAAGCCGTTATCTTCTTCGACTACGTAGGCGTTGGCCGGCCCTCCGGCCTGGCGGAATGGGATCGGGATTGGGATGCGATGGATTCCCAGGTTGCGGAGTTCGTGTTCCTTCATTGCTTCCTCGCAGTGCTACTGCATCAGCAGCGAATCTTGATTCCCAAAGGATTCTACACCCGGGACGGCGAATTCATCTTCCGGAGTCGCGATTTTCGAGGGGGTTGATGTGTGACCGGGTGGTCTATCAAGAAAGGCGGCCCGCTGCCTTCAGAACTGCCAGAGCAGCCACCGTGACCCATTCGTTCAGATGCCGGGAGCTGACTCCGCCCCATTTCACTAACGATCGTCCGGTCCGGCCTATCCGAGTTGTTGCCTGATAATAGACCTTTTCTGCCGGGAATCCGCCGTCCGGAAGGCGTTTGCTTTCCAGCAGGTCAAGGGGATCCCTGCAGCGCGCGTCGCGGATAAATCCCGCTTCCGCCATTGCTCTCAAGCCCGACAGAAGGCTGTAATGCCAATAGTATGGGTAGTGCCCCAATGGCAATTATTCTTTGGATACCTTGATCACGGCATCCTTGGGCAGTGCCAGCTTGGCTTCCACTTCAACGGCTTTGATAATCCCCACCGGGACAGGACAGGCAGCATGGAAACAGTGCTTCAGGCCCATTTGGAGCGTTTGGGGAACTGCCCTCTTGGAGGAAATTTCCTGGAGAGGATTGACCTGTGGAAGTTCCAGCGCGAGCTGCTCAATCGCTTTGCAGTCGCTGGTGATGGTCAGTTTGCAGGCTTTGCCGTCCATGGACGCTTCGACGTTCGTAACGTGGCCGCAGACACCCGAATTTATTTCCGCCTTCGACATCTGTTCCTCCTGAGTTCAGCGAGAACCGCTTTATTGCCCTGTCTTCAATACCTTGTGAAAATATCCTAAAGCTGAGTGAAATAGAGCGGTTTCATCTCCTTCTGCGTGCTTCTGCAGTTTCCTGTTTTTTATCGACTAATGTTGGCCCCATGAAAGAGGATTAAGGCAATTGAATGCCGCTTCGCTTCGGGGTGGCCAACTTCGCTGCGATAAGCACCAGCACCGCATATCGCCCTTTTGAATGCTACATTGGAGCAGACGCATTGACAAGGTCGTCGCTTAACGGAGATAAACCGGCGAAGCAGCTGCAGAGTTGGATTGATACGCTGGACTTGGTAAAGACCCATTCCCGTGCCAAGCCTTTCCCGGAGCGCAAAAGCGGGCCTGGATCTCATAAAAAAGTGTGTGTTCAGCGGCGGCGCGCCTTTTTCGCCGTCCGCCGCAGCGAATAGTTGGACGACGGATCTTTTATTATTTCGGCCTGCCGCTGTCCAAGTCCTTGCGATACGAGGGAAACAACCAAAGTATTGAGAGATACACCTTCAATTTTTGCGCGGGTGATGAGTTGAGCATGAAGGGATCGAGGAACACGCTGAACGAAACGTCCGCTTACCTTGGAAAAAGGCAGTGGAATTTTATCACCGAACTCGCGCGCAACTGCAAGCCAGGACCCAAGTGCATCGCGACCATTTCTGATAGCTTCCTCGGGAGTGGCTCCGTCGGAACAACAACCCGGAAGATCGGGGAAAGTGATGGAATATCCTCCTCCTTCGTCTTTAGAAAGAGGGCGAATCTCAAACGGATAATCAATTCGAGATGTCTTCATTCTGAAACTCCGTGCTCGATCAAGCGAACGAATTTCTTTATATAAACGGGCTTGATTGGGCGATGCGCAGGTACGCTCAACATAGCACCGTTTGTGTGGCGAAAAATGACATGACTGCTGCCTGGCTGGCGAAATGCTATATTGTTGGCCTCTGCTACCGATTTGAGACTCTCGATTCGCCAATCTCGAGGATTGGCCTTCATTTTTTTAAGAATCTTCTCAGCCTTTGTCACGGCAGCCATGATACTACCGGTGACACTATGCTGCAAGAGGTATATTCTATCGTCTTAGCCTATGCGCCCGCTACAGAACCAGCCTGATGGCGCTTTGCCGTCGGCTTCAGCAGGAACTGCATCATGAGAGTAAAGTAAACTGGCAATATTTGCTTGCGGCTCCCCATAACAAGCACCCCTATCGGCATAAAAGGGATCACGCCGGGCTTCCGTGTGGTACCATGGGTCGCACACGGCGAGCCTGTGCATCGCCGGCCGGGCAACAAATGACCCTGGCTTTGCATACTGACTTTTAGGATTGATCCGATGCGTTTCGATTTTGTCACCGCAACCAGGGTAGCGTTCGGTTCCGGAAGAGTCGGGGAGGCGATAACCGCCGCAGCTTCTCTGGGGCGCAAGGCCTTGATTGTTGCCGGAAGCACGCCTGCCCGTTTGGATCCATTCATTGCGGGATTGCAGGCTGAGAACGTCGCATGTGCCTTGTTCTCCATTCCAGGCGAACCGAAGATTCCCGGGATTCTGGATGGAGTGCGGATTGCCAGGAATGCCGGATGCGACGTCGTAATCGGCTTTGGCGGCGGCAGCGCATTGGATGGCGCTAAGGCGATTGCGGCGTTACTGTCCAATCCGGGCGATCCGCTCGATTACCTGGAGATTGTCGGCAAGGGCCTTCCTTTGACACGGGCGTGTGCTCCGTGCATCTGCATACCGACGACGGCAGGCACGGGCAGCGAGGTGACACGAAACGCCGTGCTGGCTTCCCCCGAGCATCGCGTCAAGGTCAGCCTACGCAGCCCCGGCATGCTCCCCCGGCTTGCGGTGGTGGATCCTGATTTGACGCTCTCGGTTCCCCCCTCCATTACGGCGAGCACAGGGATGGACGCTCTGTGCCAGTTGATCGAGCCCTTTGTATCCAACGCTGGCAATCCCGTCACCGATGCTATCTGCCGCGACGGAATCCGCCGCGCAGCCCTCTGGCTGCGCGCGGCCTATGCGGACGGCAGCAACGCCCAGGCCCGGGAAAATATGGCGCTGGCCAGCCTGTTCGGCGGCATCGCTCTGACGAACGCAGCTTTGGGAGCAGTCCACGGTCTTGCCGCTCCCCTGGGCGGAATGATTCCTGTCCCCCACGGAGTTGTCTGCGCCCGCCTGTTGCCGATAGTTATGGAGGCCAACCTGAAAGCGTTGAATGCCAGGGCTAAAGACTCCCCTGCAATTCCCCGTTACGACGAGATTGCCCGCCTGCTGACGGGCCGAGCATCGGCGGGAGCTAAAGAGGGTGTAGAATGGCTGCATTCGATGCGGGCCGATTTCTCTGTTCCGTGCCTTGGCGATTTTGGATTGACGGAAAAGGATCTTCCCGACATCGCCGCCCAGGCCCAAAGGTCTAGCAGCATGAAAGGCAATCCAGTCCAGCTGACGCTGGAAGAACTGACGGAGATACTTAGCGAGGCGATTTAAAGCTCGGGAGAACCCGCGCGCTCGTTATTTCACGGGAGCGCATGAAATCCCTGCTTCCGGAGCGTGTAAACCATCTCAGGACCATCAATTTCACAAGGACTAAAGCCATGCTGGCAATCACCGGAGCTACGGGGGAAGTAGGAGGCAGAATTGCAGTGCGCCTGGCCGGGAGGGGACGGACTCAGCGGCTGATCGTGCGCGATCCCGCGCGGGCGCCTCATCTTCCGGGAGCCGAGGTTGTTCAGGCTTCATCCTATGGGGATGCCGCCGCGATGCGCAGGGCGCTAAACGGTGTCGACACTTTGTTCCTTGTCTCCGCCCGCGACCGTTTTGGAGTGGCTCATATCAGCGCAAAAAATCACACGGCGCCTCCTCCCTACGACCGGTTGCAGCAGCAGCTTACGGCAGTGGATGCCGCAGCGGCTGCCGGGGTGAAGCACATTATCTACCTCTCGGTGATGAATGCGGCTCCTGACGCCACATTCATTCTGGCGCACGACCATTATCACACCGAAGAGCACATACGGGCTTCGGGCATGCCCTTCACCATCCTGCGGGCCAGCCTGTATACCGACAACGTGCCGCAATGCGTTTCGGCCGATGACATTATCCGGGCGCCGGCCGGAGAGGGGCGCGCCGCCTGGGTTACCCGCGACGATATCGCCGCAGCGGCCGTCGCGGTTTTGACAGGTATGGGGCATGAAGGGCTTACCTATGACGTAACAGGCCCGGAGGCCCTCACGATGGCCGAGACTGCCGAACGGTTGTCCGTGGCCTTGAACCGGACAATCTTATACCAGCCCCAGACTCCCGAAGAAGCCCGGAAAACACGCTCGACCAGCCGGCTGGAAAAATTCGAGGCCGAGCGCCGGATGCTGACCGGACACGGGCTGGATGATTACGAGGTCGACGTTTTCGTCACCCATTTCCTGCAAATTGCCATGGGTGATTTGTCCAAGGTTAGTGAGGCCGTTCCGAAACTGACAGGACATGCGGCCCAATCCCTGGCCGAATACCTCGAGCAGCACCCTGAAAGCTATCGCCATCTGCTCCGGGAATCCTGATCCGGGTATATGCCGAATCCAATTAGTTTCTGTCGCGAAATGCGACATCGGGGCCCGGAGGGCCGGCAGAAAATAGCCCCGGGCGTGAGCCCGGGGTAAGGATTAGGAAATTAGAAAGCCCCGAAGGGGCGACACTAAAACCAATGACCCGAACAATTGGTGCCGCGCCTTTGGCGCTCATTTCCTATTCACCCATAAGCCCGGCCTGACGGCCGGGTCGAGTGGCTGCCGGCCCTCCGGGCCCAAATTCTGAGTTTCGCGACAGAAACTGATTAAAGGCACGCCCTCCGATTGCGCTGCATCCTGAGGAACAGGTGCCGTGGATGCTATGGGAATGAAGGGCCTCGTCCAAGCGCCGGGGCGATCCAATAAATTTTCCTCTTGCGGCAGAGAAGTGCATTTCAATCGGAAAGCTGCGGAAGAGCATTTCCGGCTCTGACGACTATCGATCTTTCGCCATAGGCGCTGTTCCGAAACATATCCGGCCGCATTTCTCAAAGTTTTCCTGATGCTGTGGCTCAGATGGAGATATATACTCTCGATGGAATGTTACCGGTTCCGGGTTGCAGCATGAAGGCTTTAAAGCTGCGGCCTCGAACAAATATTAGAGATAGGTTCCGATCCCGACTTCTCAAGAAAATCCTGTGGGGGATTCGTGTTGGAAACGAATGCAAGGCCGGATCAAGCTATCACATCCGATGGGTCAGGCCTGTCAGACGCATTGGCAAAGGGAGAATCAAGAAGTGAAAAAATTTACCATTTCTGAAGTTGTGGACTCTTTGGGGGTCAATAAGTTTACCTGGTCCGTGTTTTTCTTCCTCGGCATGTCCATGGTCTTCGACGGCTATGACTACATGGTTGTTTCGTATACCATGCCTCAGATTTCGGCCGAGTGGGCTCTAAGCAAGGTACAGACCGGCAGCCTGTCGTCCTGGAGCCTTTTCGGCCTGATCATCGGCGGCGCTTGCGCCGGCATCATCTCGGACAAAATCGGCCGGAGAAATACTCTTATCTTCTCCATCGCCGCCTATTCGCTGCTGACAATTCCAATCTACTTCTCCACCAGTTTCGTGCAGTTCGCTTTCTTCCGCATTCTGGCGGGCGTCGGCCTGGGCGCCTGTATCCCTGTGGTTACGACCATATTCTCCGAATCCACACCTACTCCCCGACGCGCGCTGTTCATCACATTCGGCATGGCCTGGATGATCGTCGGCTGGGTGCTCGGCGGGCTGATACCTACCCTTCTTGTTCCGCATCACGGATGGAGGATCTGCTACCTGATCGGCGGTGTTCCTTTCCTGTATTCCATTTTCCTGTATCTTCGGATGCACGAGTCGCCTTACTGGCTGGCCAGCAAAGGGCGCAAAAAGGAAGCGGTGGAAATACTCGCCCGAATAGAAAAACGCGCTACGGGCAAAGTGACCCCGCGCGACCCCGGTGCTCTGGTCGTCCCGCCGGCTCCTAAAGTCGCCGGTCCCAAAGCCCTTTTCTCCAAGGATTACCGCACAATCACCGCGGGCGTATGGATCACGTACTTCTGCGGCTGTTTCACCGTATACGGCCTCAATGCCTGGCTGCCTTCCCTGATGCTGGAAAAAGGCTTCCAACTGACCTCCGCATACACTCTGGCCATTGCCAACAATGCGGCTGCAGTCATCGCCAACTGCCTGACCGGCTTCGTCGCCGAGATCATTGGCCGCAGGCCGAACCTCATCATGAGCTATCTGGTCGGGGGGTTATCCATAATCTTGATGGCCTTCGTCGGCGGCGGTTTCGCGACCATTTTGGCTGTCAGCATTTTCATGGGTTTCGCCATCAACTACGCGATCACGGCCGTGCAGCCTCTGATGGCCGAAGCCTATCCGACCGAGTTCCGAAATACCGGCGTATCCTGGTGCCAGGCGTTTGGCCGGGTGGGCGGAGCGCTGGCTCCCATCGTGAGCGGGGCCATCATGGGAATGCAGCTTGGGATGCGGGTGTCTTTCCTGTTCTACCTCATTCCGGCTGTTGTCGGCGCCCTGGCGGCCTTCCTGTTCGTCAAGAAAGAGACCAAGGGCAAATCGCTCGACCAGTTGGCTCAGGAGGCGACCTTTACCGGCCATTGATCTGCCGCGCTTTTCGCTCAGGCAACGGATGGATAAAGCGACTTCCTCCTATCACCCGCTCTGCGGGCGGCAGCTGGCAGGCATGCATACCTTTTCAGGAAAAGCGGGATCGCATCTCCGCGCGAATCAGTAAAGACGAAACCAGGCGCCTCCGGAGCTGAAGGTCATAACGGGTTTGCTTTCACTTTTTGTCACGATAAACGCAAGCCAGCATTCCAAAGAATCACCGGAACGGAGCGATGGGTTCGGGCCCGATTGCGACGCCACAATCGACGCACTCCCGAAGGGACGGCCCTCTTCAGAGTAAGCGCTGAACTGCGCTCCGCTCAGTTCCCAGGGCTTGTCTCCTGGAGCGCCACGGGCGCTGTATTCAAGACGGACACGCGCGAGAAGGTATTCTGAATCAGTCCCGATCTGTACCTCGGATGCGCCTGCCTTCTTTAAAAACTCTCCGGCCTTTTCGCCGCGAACAATCTCGGCGATAGTCATCTTGAGGTCGTAGGTTTCAGGTGAAACATACATGTCGCTGAGTTCAACCATCGCCGGCACGGTCGTTCCAATCGATGCCGCATCAGCGGACGAAAAGCCTGCCCCGGGCTTCTGCTCCGGGGCAGGGGCCGGCTTCTCCGCGCAGGCAACAAGAAAAGTCAATGCGAAGGTCAAAAAGGCCGCACAAGCAGTTGAGAATCTCATTTTTCAACCTCAACTATTTCCATTTGTCTATAGAGGCGCTGGCCAGATAGCGGAAATCGCCGGCGTACCAGTAAGGATTGGTTTCCCCTCCCACGACGACAATTTCCACTCCCGCCCTGGGGCTGAAAAGCTGCAGCGGGGAATCGGACTCCGGCGCTCTTTTCAGCAGGGATGCGTACGGTTGGATTCCTTCCTTGGCCTTTTTGAGATAGTCCGGCATGGCATTCCAGTAGTTCCACATAGTAAAGTGCACATTTTCCGTCAACCACTGGTTGAGTTTCTCTTTCGTTTCAAAGGATTCATCCTCTTTAAGCGCCGTTGCTGTCACCGGGTCTATAATCAACATCCCTGAGGTTTGAATGTTTACACCCGGAGTGTGATGCGCGCCGGCTCCGCTCATCTCCAGCGCTACCATCTGACGTCTCATCAGCTCATGATACGGGTCCGGGTTGTAGGCGCTGTAATTAAGCAGGGTCCAGCCGTTAAATACGCTTACAACGCTCTCTTCCTGCTTGAAGCCCTTTTGTACATGCAACGGTTTCCAGCCGGAGGGCAGAGCTTCTTCTTTTTCGGCAAAACAAAGATTGTTGTAGTTGTAGTTGTTTCCGAAGGTTCCGAGATAGGTGGTCCCGGCCTTTCCACCCCCTCCCAGGTTTTTGGTGATAAACGTCCAGGCTCTTCCAATAACCGCGTTCGCCTCGTCAAAGGGCCCGAGCGCCCCTATTCCCATGTTCATTTTTAATTCGTTCCTTATGGGTCCGTTGACGACTATCATCCTCGCCATAGAGGACGTTGACGAAGGCAGCGAACCCTGCCCCGTTGCGGCTAAAGCCAGGATGGCAGGGAAGTGTTTCGGTTTGGCGCCTGCCATCACGGCGTTGGCGGCAACCATTTCAACCGTGTATTTCCACGGCGCCTGAGCCGGCGAAGGCATCATCTGGCCCACGATCTCATCAGGCTTGTGGCTGGTCGCCTTGAGCATTTCTGAGACCTTTGCCTCGGTGGGGAGGATTATCAAGAGCCCGTCGGTCCACCCGTTTTCCAGAAACTGGCGTTCCAGATTCTGCGCGGTATCGGGTTTTAGCAGCCTTTCCCGAGGTTTTTCCACGAACCCGGTCCGTTTATCCTCATCCGATAATGGTTTGGTTAGAGCGGCCACGATCTCCTCAACCACCGGTTTCCCGGTCAAAGGATCGTTGCCCTCGATGTATTTTCGGCACTCCGCCGCAGGCTTGTTCGAAACCGGATGATGGATATAAGTGAATCGTGCCCGGGGCATGCCCTTGCTTGCGGCAGTGGCTTCTGAGACATCCTGAAATCGACTGGTGACGACGGGGGCTGTGGGCACTCCAAGTTTCTCGACCGTGATAGCATGGCTGGCGACCGCCGGCGTGCAGCTGCTTCAATGGCCGACCCCTACGATCATTCCCTGGGCTTGCGCTTTCACTTCTTCCCACAGTTTAGGGTCATTATCAAAGTAGGTGCCCGCCTTGCTTTTGACCACCCAGTTCGTCTTGGGGTATTTTTCGGACAACACCTTCTGCATTTCTTCGAATAGCTGATGAGTGAGCGGATACATCACATCCACGATATAGATTGTCTTTCCTTCCAGCGTATCCAGGCGAGGCGCCATCGGGACCAGCGGAGTCGGAGAAGGCGAGCCGACAGGATTCAAGACCGTTAGCGTCCGCTGTTCCGGATTTTGAGTGCACGAAATAAAAAGGCAGGCAAGGAGACAAACTGCGAATGCCGGCCAACCGATCCTCTTTTTCATGATCTGATCTCCTTTGAACAAAAAATGGACCTGATGCGCATGCGTTATCGTTGGCACTGCGACTCCATAGGGAAGCCTAAAACCACAGGCTATGCCGTTGGCGAATTTCGCTCCGGCGCGTTACCTCCACTTGTCGACCGAAGCACTGGAGACATAGCTGAAGTC
>CAYYTC010000121.1:0-10776 GCA_964474425.1 uncultured Acidobacteriota bacterium | reverse complement strand
CCAGAACCTACGACCAGGGCTTTTCAGCGGCAGCGTGCTCGCCCGCAATGCGTCCGAAAGCGAGACACTCCGCAAAGTCGCCGGCTCCCTGGTAGTTCCAGCTCCATATGGAACCCAGTTCTCCAGCCGAGTAAAGCCTCGGGATAGGCTTGCCGTATGGATCCAATATTTGAGCATTCTTGTTGCGTCGGGGACCGCCCTGCGTGTTTGTGAACGTAGGAACAAGCTCCAAGGCATAGTAGGGTGGGGTTTGAATTGGGGCTATTCGATCGCTTGGCCTGCCGAACTCCGAATCGTTGCCCGCCGCGCAGGATTTGTTCCAGGTAGCCAGGGTTTTTTCCAGCGTGTCCGGATCCTTTTTTATTTTAGCCGCCAGTTCCCGTATGCTGTCTGCCTTGATGATCCAGCCCTTCGCAAGTTCTGCGCTGTTGTCATCACTCCACTTGTAGCGCTCAATCATTGCATTCCAACCCATGTTGCCGCCAAGTGTAAAGAGGGGCCCGCTCTTTCTCCCCGCCTCGTCAAAAATCGAATGTATCGGCAGGGGGGTAGGAAGCTGAATGTACGTGCCATGGTAAGCTATCTTGCCGTGTTTGCTGGGCGTGTTTTCGTTGATGAAGCGTGTTCCGTCCTTGGCAATCCAGATAAATCCCCGATTACGCGGAGCGCCTCCGCCGCCCAATGCAAAATCAAAATCCGGCGGTTTGAAGCTGAGAGTCGGGCCTGCTTGACTGTCCATATGCCACAGGTCGGCCCCCACCGCCATCGCCATTCGTATGCCGTCTCCCGTGTTATATGGAGTGCCAAATGGGTATCCGCACGGCATCGAAAGATAGTCTCGAATCATCCCCTGATTGTTCTCAAATCCTCCGGTACACAAAACCAAAGCTTTCTTGGCCTTGACGTATATCCTTTTACCCTGCTTCTCGGCGACCACTCCGCGGATTTCCCTCGTTTTGCAATCCTGGATCAATTCAATCCCGGGCGTTTCATACAGGATTGTGACTTGCCTCTTTACAGCGCTGTCCCGGAGCATCGTCCAGAGCCTTTGGAACCCTGACCCCGCCTGTCCTTTCCCGTTGTCGAGAAAGCACACAGCCGCGCTTTCAGCGCCGGGGAACTCCGGGTACGAGGCCCTGCTTGCGTTGCCGCTTGCGGGCTGTATGACTTGGGCGCCAATTTTTCTAAGCCAGTCGGGGTTCTTGGTCGTGTATTGGTGATATGCTTCAATCATCTCATCCGGCACCGGAAATCCGTCATTGAGCGCCCTTTGATGGACCACGGCCTGATTATAGTCCGGCGGACACCAGAAGCCCTGCATCGAGACTCGGGAGTTGCCCCCGGCGTGAGATTCCTTTGCCTTCTCGAGCATGAGGACATCGGTTCCCAGATCACGGACAACTATGGCTGCGGTCAGACCCGCCCCGCCTATTCCCAGGACGACGATTCCCGCCTCGTGGTCCCATTTCCGAACCTCGTCGAATTGCACGACTCCCGCTTCGCTCGCGCCAAATCCGGCCAAAGCGGCCCCTCCTGCGCCTGCGGCCGCTGTTTTGAGAAAATCTCTTCTTGCAAGATGCGCATTTTGTCTTTTGGCTCCCATGAATCTTTCTCTCCTTTCGGATCCTCTCCTGCACTGTGATCGCGATGTTACCAGCAACGCCGGCACCGTGTTTGTCTTTTATAGTGTCACTATTTGGATACTAATAGGTTCATTGGTAAGTGGACATTCATGGGATATAAACCATCGACAGGCATAAGCACAACTTGCCACGAATTCCACTAAGCGTTGGGCTGGCCTTCGGCCCCTGCACGAACAACGTTTTTTTGTGAAATTCGTGGCTGGCTTTGTTCGGGTTGCCCATTCCTATGTCGGCTTATCTATGAACCGATTAGTAACTGTATGCAATTCATCAAATCAGGAGCAAAAAGAGCTCCTGCGTTGGGAAACGACGCAAGAGCTCTCCATTCCTTTCGGGTTGATTACGGCCGAGGTCCATATATCGGTAGGGGTTGCCCAACCTCCAATGCCCCGAGATCCGGAGCCTTGCCATTAAAACCCTCGTTAATGTTGGGAATCGGGCACCCCGCATCCACGGCGACGGAATTCGGCTTAAGCTGGAAATCCAATTCGTCGCGTGCATAAACCCTTGAAAATTCCTTTATATCCGCCTTCTTCACGTTCTGAAATATGTCGTAGTCTATCATTATCCCATGGCACTCCTGCCCCAGTGCACTGCAGAGCTCCTGGAGAGTTTTGAAGGAATGCATCTCCCTGGGATTCTTGAAGTCGCGGACCGCACCGCCGGCAGGTATGAGCCACATGAATTGGTCCTCATACCCTTCATTGGGACGGAATCCGTTGTAGTCAGAGGTTGTATAGGAGGTATAGGTATCCATAAAGTAAATACCTCCAAATTCCTTGGTACGGTAATTCCTCATCGAATCGGGGTTTTCTCCCAGCATGAGGTTGTTGCGGAAATGCATGTTCGAAGCGCCTTCGCGGCCATTTAAATTGGCGGAAGGTTGGCCAATGTAAATTTCGCCACAGAGTGTATTGTGATAGAAAATCACGCCTGACGGCCTGTCAAACATCTTGATAGCTCCCCGATCCGGGACATGGTAAACGATATTGCGTATAAAATACGCCGGCCCCCCATAAACAGGCTGTGAGCTCAAGCCGCCATGTCCGTTGTTGATGCCAAGGTTGCGCATGACACGGATGTTGTGCGAGCCACAGTCGGTTTCGAAAAAATTGTCGTACGTATTACTAATGTAGTTATTGTAAAAGTCGACATTGGATTGCGGCCCCCCGTGTTTTGTCGCTTCCGCGCTGCCTCCTTGAAAAAGGGATATTCCATCTTCAAAATTCTCAACACGGTTGTAACACAAAACGTGGCCCGACCCTGCAATGGTGATCCCATAGAAGGAGCCCCCGGGGCCGCTCATTTTCGGAGGAAAGCCGGGCAGCTTTTTATACGGAATAACGTCACTGCCATACTGACCCATCATTACCTTCGGATTGAAGCGGCCGCTGGCCACGTTATCGGCAATATAATAGTTTTTTGATCCCTGGTATGTGCCCCAGATGGCCATGGATACGTCTTCAAACCGGCATCTCTTAACTGTCAATCCGCTGTTGCCACGCAGGCCATTGACACCCGTGAAAATAGCCGCATCGGTATTGCGGAAAGTAAGGCCCTCGAAGTATATATAATCTGCCCCACTGACATCGAAGAGGATGGAGCAGCCGCCGCCATCGAAAATAACCTCGCCATCTCCCGCGCCCTTTATTGCAATAGGCTTGTCGGGCGTGCCGCTCTTGGTAATCCAGGTCGTTCCAAACACGTCTGATCCCATTCCGATTCTCATCCGCAGATTGTATTGAGTGCGATCAATCTGATAAACGCCGGCATGCACGAGGATGGTATCGCCGGGTTCAGCCCTCCCGAGCGTCCCTGAAAGTCCCCCTGAAATTCCCGTAGGGGCCGAGGCCTCCTTTTCTTTGGATCCTTTATATCCGGCCGGGTATACGTGAAAGACTTGTCCGCCTGCGAAAGGTTTCGGTTCAGGGCGCGTCCGCACAGTTGCCATTTGCTGTTTATTTCCATCCACGCCGTCCGGATCGGACATTTCAAACTTGCACTCATACTCCGTATCAGGCTCCAAATCCAATATGCTTCCTGCAAACATGTTGGGCACCACGTGAGTGCGAGCCAAATATCCGCCGGCTTCCTCATTTTGGAGGCGAAGAAGCGGCATCCCTTCTTTCCAGGACTCCGTCCCCTTTTTGCGGTATTGGACCGCCACAGCGGCATTACGGTTTTCATCGCCGTCAATACTCCATTCAAATCCAAGGCAAATAAGAGTTGGATCTCCAACGACAAACTGTCCCGCTTTTACCCTATTTCCGTTTTTTGCAGGTGTGACGCCAGTGGAACAGCTCGCCAAGCCTAAGAGAAAGGGAAAAACGAGTGAAATCATCACAAACAAATTTCTTTTGCTTTTCATACCTGACCCCTTTAACCTCGCTTTACAATCAGTTTGTGAGCACAGAGTTCGAGCACTGTAAAAATCATCCGTTTTTGATGAAGGTCATTGTTTTAGACCAGGAAATCGCGATAAAGAAAGATTGAACGCGCTTTAAATAGTTTCTGTCGCGAAATGCGATATCCAGGCCCGGAGGGCCGGCAGAAAATAGCCCCGGGCGTGAGCCCGGGGTAAGGATTAGGAAATTAGAAAGCCCCGAAGGGGCGACACTAAAACCAATGACCCGAACAATTTGTGCCGCGCCTTTGGCGCTCATTTCCTATTCACCCATAAGCCCGGCCTGACGAGGCTGTCTTACGGTTATGAATTTGTTGAAAATCGCGCCCATAAGTTCTTTGTTTTCAATGGCCGATTTTGCGAAAAATTAACCGTTGGACAGCCTCTGACGGCCGGGCCTATTGCCTGCCGGCCCTCCGGGCCTAAATTCTGAGTTTTGCGACAGAAACTAAATAGCTCTTTGGTGGATCTCTTCTCGTCTTTTTTTAACGTGTTGCCGCCACGACCCCGGCAAAGTCATGCAACCGAGGGAATCAACGGCGAAATTGGGGACAGTCAACTTTTTTCGCCTTGGAAACGAAACTCCCGGAATGCCTATGAACTTACCCAATCGCATTCTTGGGTTTTTCCTCGTGATCCGGTAAAGGTTTCGTCAATTCCACAAGCGGGACAGGTCCAATCCTCAGCCCACCGTTGCCGTACCAAATGCGAATAAAATGCCTCCGCGTCAAGAAATTCTCTTCGGAATTGCAAGAAGAATTCGTCCTTTATGATAGCGTCTCTCAATATGTAATTTGCGCTCATGCTATCCGCTTAATTCTTGCATTGTCAAGGCAAATGCACCTATGCCCCGTATATTTAGCTCCTATTTGCATTGATACATGGCGAAGCCGCATTTTTCTGTAAATTAATACTGCGCAGCAGGACCGCTGCTTTCCATTCGCAAGTATCCAATAGGTTCATTGGTAAGTGGACATTCATGGGATATAAACCATCGACAGGCCTAAGCACAACTTGCCACGAATTCCTACTAAGCGTTGGGCTGGCCTTTGGCTCCTGCACGAACAACGTATTTTCGTGAAATTCGTGGCTGGCTTTGTTCGAGTTGCCCATTCCAATGTCGGCTTATCTATGAACGGATGAGTCAATTTTCTCAGTCGCTCATTCTTCACTGATTTCCATTAACACTGCGCTCACCAGACGTAACAGCGACGCTTCGTTCGGGAATAGAGCTGCGACACAGGTTCGCTGTTTGATCTCCTTGTTGAGCCGTTCCAGGAGGTTTGCGTTCTGCCGTCTGATGCAGCAAGGGATCGCTTTGTCGCCGATGGGAGGCAAGGTTTTCGTGATCAGCGGCTCCATGCAACCGATATGGGTCAGGGAAATCCAATTGCATATCCCAATTTATAAATTATTGGTTTGACTTCAGAATTGGATTTGGCTACCGTAACTCTCAGCTAGAATTACTCAGCAGAATCAAGAGAATGAATCACCCGCGTACCAGAGTTGGGAGGACGATTCCCTTCCAATTCAGGATAGCTATCTGAGAGTCGATAGCCCGGCGGATTGAAACCGACAACGGAACATATCAGTTATGCCCAAGAGCATGCGCATAACACTCAAGTACCCGTTCCCGTTCGCTCCTGTTTGTCGGTGCGGCAGCAGGTCAACTACTACCTCCTAGAAGACGGTAGCTTGGGAGGGTGTCGATTACAAATCGATTGGAATCATGAACTGGTACAGCTTCCTGTTCAGCAATCTGGGCTGCAACCATCTCATCGGTCAGATTCCAGGTACTGACTGCCACGTATCTCCTCGCCCGGAGCAGACGCCCCCGGAACATCCTCCTCAGAGTGGCGAATTCTTGAAGCATTATTCTCGATCCGATTCCCTTCAGCCTTTGCGCAATCCTGCTCACACCAACATGAGGCAGGCACGCGATCCGAACGTGAATGCGGTCGCTGGCTGCCTTGCCGGACAGGATTGCTATCTCGTGCTCCTGTGCTATTTGGCGAAAGATTATTAACGCTTTATTTGAGGAGAATATGTCCCATGAGATCAACAATCACTGCAATCTGTTGTTTGCTCGTAGTTGCCGGGGCGGCGATTGCACAAAGCGATCGGGGCACAATTACCGGAACAGTATCCGATCCCGCGGGTGCTGTCATAGCCGGTGCCACGATTGAATTGAAAAACATCAATACCGGTGCCGTGTATCAAGCGCAAAGCTCCTCGACGGGCAATTACACGATCGGCCAATTGCCTGCCGGCAAGTACCAAATGTCGTCCTCGGTGCCCGGATTCAAGCAGTTTATAAGAACGGGCATCACGGTTCTGGTGGCGCAAACCTTGCGCATCGACCTTTCACTCGAGGTGGGCGCCATCAGCGAGACTGTCACCGTCAATGCCGATGCTCCCCTATTGAGGACCGAAAGCGGCGAATTGGCGCACAATGTGGGTGGAGATACCCTTAATCAGCTTCCCATTCTGGGATTTTCAGGATACATTCGCGATCCCTATGCCGCGGTGCAGTTGATCCCGGGCGCGCTCTATGGCGGCGGCACCATACGCATGGTTGGGTCCCCCGCGAACACGCAGGGTATTCGGATCGAGGGCCAGGATTCAACCAACGGATTGTTTTTAAATATGACGATGTTCAACCAACCGGGTGCGGATGCGGTCGAGGAGATTGCGGTTCAGACCAGCAACTTTGCCGCCGAATACGGGCAGGCGGGGGGCGGAATGCTCAATATGACCATGAAATCCGGCACCAATAAGCTGCACGGAAGCGCGTACGATTATTGGTACAACGAAGCATTCAACGCCAGTTCGCCGTACGGAAGAAAGGACCGTCAGCGCCGGCACGACTACGGTTTCACGGCAGGGGGGCCCGTTTATATTCCCAAAGTGTACGACGGGCGCGACAAGACGTTTTTCTTTTTCAACTTTGAGCAGTTGCGGGAGAAGAGTGTCGACAACAACACCACGTTCACGGTTCCCACCCTGAAAATGCGCCAGGGAGATTTCAGCGAGATATTGACCCCGAAAATGGTGACTACCGTTGATGGAGTTAAGACCATTCGCGAAAACCAGCTCTACCAACCCGGGACGGAACATACCTATATCGGGCTTGACGGAAAAAGCTACCTAATGAGAGATCCGTACCCAAACAATGTGATTACAGACCCGTTTGACAGCGTTGCCCTGGCAATCCAAAAGCTGATTCCCGAACCTGCGGGTCCTTATAAAGACAACTTGACCGACAATTATCTTGTTCCATGGGACAAATACAATTATAGGACCATTCCAAGTGTAAAGATCGATCACAACTTCGGTACGCGCTCAAAGCTTTCAGGCTATTGGGCGGCTGTGCGCAATAGCTCAAATCAAATTGACTGCGATGCTCTTTACTTGATCAGTCCCGCTACAGCCTGCAGGGTTTCGGTTACTCGCACGCATACGGTGCGTTTGAACTACGACTTTTCCCTGACGCCGACAAAGCTGCTGCATCTCGGCGCCGGCTATCAGGTCGTGCGTTTTTATCAAGACGCCAAACCCTTCGATCAGCAAAAGGAAATCGGCCTGCCGCAGCCGAAGGGAGCAGACGCCAAATACTTCCCCCACTTTACAGGGCTTTCCACGGCTTACGGTGGGATGTACGTAAACACCATGAGCTCCATGGGCCCGGCAACTATACAGAGCCGGCGAATGGATAAGCCGACCGCGAATGCCAGCCTGACATGGGTCAAATCCAACCACACCTACAAATTCGGCGCGGAATTGCGCATCGAGGGGTATCCGACCCAGCTCGTGCAACCCTCCAACGGCCGATTTACCTTTTCCAGCACGCAAACCGGAATTCCCACGTCCGGGTATGTTACGAGCAGCCAAACGGTGGGATTCCCGTACGCGAGTTTCCTTCTAGGACAATTTAATAACGGCTCGATCGGCGCAATGGCTACTCCGCGCGTGGGGAAGTCGTCGTGGGCTTTGTTCGCTCAGGACAGCTGGAAGGCAAGCCGCAAATTCACGCTGGATTACGGATTGCGCTGGGATTACCAGGGCTATTTGAGAGAGACTTACGGCCGGGTTGCGAATTTCTCCCCCACCACTCCGAATCCCAACGTCGGCAATCTGCCTGGAGCGATGACCTTTGAAAGAAACGGTGTGAAATTCGCGGACGTTTATGCCTTCGCGTTCGGTCCGCGGTTGGGAGCCGCTTATAAAATCACTCCCAAGACGGTGTTCCGCGGAGGATTTGGCATTAGCTACGGGCAAACCGCCAGTGATAATGGGGCAATGGTAACTTCTGGCGGCGCCGCTACGCCATACCAAGCTCCTTATTACGGTGCGGCATGGAGGATGCTGAACCAGGGAGCGCCGGAATCACCGACGGGAATGTACGTATGGCCCAATGTGGATCCCGGCTATTTGAATACTTTAGCCACACCCGTAACAACAAGCCCGCCCGCTTGGGATCATAATGCGGGCCGGCCGCCGAGGCAGATACAGTGGAGCATCAGCCTCCAGCGGGAGATTACCAGGGACCTGATGGTGGAAGCCTCATACATCGGCAACCGCGGCGCCTGGTGGGAGGGCAACGAGCTCATCAACGTAAATGCGATATCGGCGGAGCGGCTTGCCTCCTTTGGGCTTAGCCTTAACAATTCCGACGATTTATCCCTGTTAAAGGGCACATTGAATTCCACGGCGGCAAAAAACCGCATCAATCCGGTCACAAAGCTTCCATTCAGCACCCCGCCGTACACTGGATTCCCGACAGGCCAAACCGTCGCGCAATCATTGCGGCCGTTCCCGCATTTCACAACCATCAATTATAGATGGGCGCCGCTCGGCAGGACCTGGTTTGACGCGCTGCAAGCGAAAGTGACCAAACGGTTTTCCCACGGGCTTGACTTCAGCAGTTCGTTTACCTGGCAGAAAGAGTTGGTCATGGGATCGGAAATAACGGGCACACAAACCGGAGGAACCGGCGGAGTCGTAAACAACGTGTTCGACCGCAGTGTCAACAAGTACATGTCGACCTATTCCCGGCCAATCGTATGGACCACCTCGCTGAACTACATGCTGCCAAAGCTGGCAGTAAACAAGGCGCTGTCGATGGCGATTCGCGACTGGAGTATCGGCCTCGTTTTGGATTACTCCAGCGGCAGATTGATTCAGGTTCCAGCAGCTTCGTCGACCAGCGTGACCTCCCTCTACACCTTCCAAAACACTTTCGCGAACCGGGTTGAGGGTCAGCCGTTGTTTCTGCGGACTGTGAGAAACGCTGATGGGACCAAATCCACGATGCCCCTCGACACCCTCAATAACCGAGGCGCATTTGACCCTCTCACCGATTTCGTGTTTAATCCGGCGGCTTGGCAAGATCCGCCCGCGGGCCAGTATAGTACCGCGGCGGCATTTTACAGCGATTACCGGTACCCGCGTCATCCCTCGGAGAAGCTGAGCATAGGGCGGATCTTCCGGCTCGGGGAGGGCGCTACCCTGAGTATTCGGGCCGACTTCATTAACATACTGAACCGCATGGTATTGGGGGATACCCTCTTGACGCGGACCCCTGCAAATGCCACCCAGACCTGGTCGAGCTCAGGCATTACATCTTCCGGCTTTGGACGCTACAACGCGACTGCCGCCAACTCGCAGCGCAGTGGCTCCATAGTCGCTCGGATTCAATTTTAAGCGATGTAATACTGAAAAGGGGGACACCGGTGACTGTCCCGAATGCCGCTGCAATGGCGGAATGGCGGGCAAACTGCTTCCGTGCTCTCCGGCTCCCCTGCTATCGCTATGCTTGGGGCTTCTTCGCCGGCTCCCCTATTCGGGAATAGGTGCTTGTCAGCATGATCTCCAGGAAAATGAAAGGCTTATTGATTTTGGTGATCGTGATCGGACCATGATGCAGAGCCTTAGCTACTGATATGACGGCAGGCACGTTGATGATATGCTTTTCCGGTTCCTCGCCGAGACAGACTTCAATTTCTGCGTCAAATTCCCGGCAGTTCATAGGATCGGTACCCATGAAAGCCAGGACCTGTCCGAAATCGTGTGCGTGCGCCGGCCCGGGTGTAATTAATCCCGGCTTGTAGAACACCTGGTGAATCATGATGCAATCAGTCATGAGTTGTTTGGAATTCACTGAGATAGATTCCGATTGAGCACGCTTCACGTAGGGTTCTTTGATGATGTATTTTCCATACTTGCCGCTATCCGTATAGCCTGCGGGTGGTTGGCTTGGGGAAGCCGACTTGCTTTCGGGCTCCTGAAAAGCTGCCGCCAGATTGATCGGAGGAATAACAATTCCAGCTGCGGGGAGAATAAGTCCTGAATGCAGAAATGCCCTGCGCGATGATCTGTTTTTCATAATACCTCCTGTTTTGGAATAGTCACAAAGAAGCCGGCTTCTGACTCCGTATGCGATTTGGTGCGGGAAATCAAGGGCGCAGCCCTTACCTGGGTGTTTATTCGAAGCTCAACACCCAACAACCATTAAGAGGGCAGCCACAGGAAACTCGCCCTTGCAGCATTGGGCATCGGGAGAACCGGGCGGTACATATTTGCCCAATCGAATAAAAAATGTCAAGAAATCTGCACCATAGGTGTCAGCATTATGTCCGTGTATGTCGGCGTTCAATAATCCCGGAATGAATTGTCCCGGCTAATTGCCGGACACAATCCCTTCGGGATAGATTTTTGCACCGCTGCAAA
>CAYYTC010000120.1:0-10906 GCA_964474425.1 uncultured Acidobacteriota bacterium | reverse complement strand
TAATTTCCAGGTGTGCAGCAGCTGCCATTAATCAATGGGGCTTGTCCGGTATTTGAAACACTGATATAGGCTGACAAAACCGCTGATGAACGCCGACAATTCAAGGGAATAAGACCGGTCGCCTTCATGTCCTCGTCGGGTATGGTTGAATCCTTTCGCCTTGCAGGCGAAGGTCATTTAGCTGAGAAAATACACTCCGAGGGCGGTGGTTAGGACCGTCAGGGGCAGGCCTACTTTAAAATACTCCCAGAAGGATATTGAGGCCTGCCGCCCGGCCCGCTGGATGACGATCAGATTTGCCACCGAGCCGAGCAAGGTAAGATTGCCGGCGAAGGTTGTGGCCATGGCCAGCAGCAGCCAGGCGTGGTTCGGATCGGCAAGGCGGGGAACCAGGGGCTTGAAGACCAGCACTGCAGGGACATTGCTGGTCAGGTTGGACAAAACCACGGCGGCAGCGCTGAGGACCCCCGGTTGGTCGAGACCATAGCTCGACGCCAGGGCCAGTGCATCAGCGGGAAACGTTGTTTTCTCAATCCCCGCGACTACGATGAAAAGCCCGATAAAAAGGACCAGCAGCGAAAAGTCTATTTCGTGATAGATCTTCTCCGGCTTCACCCGCCGGGTGATGAGCAGCAGCGCTCCGGCAATCACCGCCACTTTCGGGACCGGCCAGCCGGCAAAAAAGAACAGGATCATCAATCCCGACACCGCCAGCGATTTCCACATAAGCACACGGTTGATACGGATGCGGCGGCGCTCGAGGACAAGGCCATCTGAGCGGCGGAACTCTTTTCGATAAATGACGGCAATCAGGATGAATGTGAGGACCAGCCCTGCGGCCCCGGCGGGCGCCAGTGCGGCGGCGAAATGCCGGTAGGGAATTCCTGAGAAAGCCCCGATCATCATGTTCTGAGGATTTCCCGTGATCGTCGACACGCTGCCTATATTCGAGGCCATCGCGACCGCAAGCAGATAAGGAACAGGGTTGCGCCGCAGGGCCAGAACGATGTCGAGCACCAGCGGAGTCAGCACCAGGCACATCGTGTCGTTGACGAAAAAGGCGGAGAAAACGCCGGAAACCGCCACAATGGCTGCAAGCAGGGTCAGGGGGTGATGCGCATGCCTTACAGACCACTCTGTTACGGCCGCGAAAAAACCCGAAAGGCGCAGGTTCGCCACCACGATCATCATCCCGAACAGGAGGATGACGGTGTTGTGGTCGATGGAGGCGTACGCCTCCTCGAGCGTCAGGACATTGAGCGCAACCATCAGGCTGGCTCCGATGATCGCCGCTCCGGTGCGATCCACGCGGTATCCGGGCAGCCGCCCGATGGCAAGAACGAGATAGGTTCCTAGAAATACCGACGCCGCTGCAATCACAACGCTAATTTTCTATTTTGCCCGGAAATATGCAAGCATGCTTTTTACGGATTGCACACCCCAAGTTTTTAGTGAGGACCGGTCTCCAGACCGGGCGGCTTAAGCGTAAACCAGTCATTCGCCCATCGGGCGGTTCTGGAGAGACTGCCTCAAAACTGCTGCCCCATCGAGGCTGCGTCTCAGAGCCCGGGGCTGGCGGGGCTTTGCGCCGCCTACCCTGGGTATCCAGTCCAAGGCAAAATCTATCCCGAAGGGATTGTGTCCGGCAATTGTAGGGATGATTAATCTCGGCTATCAAAACACAATCCTTTGTGGTTTTGAGAGGGGCTGCGAAGAACCGTTTCCGTTAATGACTTATGATGGCAGTCCGGAGGGCGATGGGGTAACATGCCAAGGAAAGGGCGGGAGGAACGCATGAAAAAAATACTGATGCTTGGAGCCGGCAAGGTCGGTTCTCTCATTGCCTGTCTATTGTCCGATACCGGGGACTATCAGATCTATGTCGGCGAATCGGATGAGGAAGTGGTCCGTCACACGCAGGAGCTATCCTCCGATCGCCTTTCGGTTCACTCTCTGGATGCCATGAACCGGGCAGCGCTGGCGCATTTTCTGGAATCGAACCCTGTGGATGCCGTAATTTCCTGCTTGCCCTATTACTGCAATTTCACGGTCGCGGAAATCGCGCTGCAGTTCCGGCTGCACTACTTCGATCTCACCGAGGATGTCGAAGTGGCGCGCTACATAGCAAAAACCAGCCTCGAGGCGGGCACGGCATTCGTTCCTCAGTGCGGCCTGGCTCCCGGCTTCATCAGCATAATTGCCAATGAACTGATGACCCACTTCGAAGAACTCGACACCGTAAAGCTGCGGGTCGGCGCCCTCCCCATCAATCCCAGCAATGCGCTCAAATACTCGCTGACCTGGTCGACGGACGGTCTCATCAACGAGTACGGGAATCTCTGCTATGGCGTCGAAAATGGGACCGGAGCGGTCCTTTTGCCCCTGGAGGGATACGAAACCATTTCAGTCGATGGCCTCCTTTATGAAGGGTTCAACACCTCCGGCGGCATCGGAACGCTGGCCGAAACGTATCGCGGAAAAGTCCGGACCCTGAATTACAAGACGCTTCGCTATCCCGGCCATTGCGAGAAGATTCAATTCCTCATGCAGGACCTGAAGCTGAATCAGGACCGCAACACCCTGAAACGCATCCTGGAAAACGCCGTGCCCAAAACCCTGCAGGATGTCGTGCTGATTTATGTGGCCGTTTCCGGAAAACAGGACGGGGAACTGTTTGAGGAGAATTATGTGAAGAAGTTTTACAGGCGGGAAATCGCCCGAAGGCTATGGTCCGCCATCCAGGTTACGACAGCCTGCGGTTTGTGCGCCGTGGCCGACCTGATACTGCAGTCCCCGGCTCCTCCCAAGGGCTTTGTTACCCAGGAGAGCATACGGTATGACGATTTCCTGAATAACCGTTTCGGCAAATATTACCAATAGCGAAATCCGGGCTGCAAGGCGCTGCCGGCTTCGTGAGTATGATTATTGGACGCCCTCTGTGGCGATCTGGATTTTTCGTTTCGAAGCAGGGGAAGCGCCTTCAACCTCGAATTTAGAATCTCAAATCGCAAAGGTGTCGGCATGGAATGCAAACAGGCCCGGAACAGCAAGAACTGCACCTGCACTTACGAACCTTGTTCTAACAAGGCCATCTGCTGCGATTGCCTCAGGTATCATCTCGGCAGCCGGGAACTCCCCGCCTGTTGTTTTCCGGCCGATGCGGAACGCACGTACGACCGTTCCTTCGAACATTTCGCGCGCCTGGTGTCGCAGAAAAAGATTTAGGCGCATCTCTGCAAAGCAATACAGAGGAGGAATCGAGTGGAGCAGTCAAAAATGCTGGAAGTCCTGATTGTCGGCGGAGGCATCTCCGGTCTTGCAGTGGCGCACGCCTCGGGATTGGCGCCGCAATCGGGAATCCTTGAGCTTTGGGAATCGACAGGCCGGCTGGGCGGCACCATAGGAACGGACCGGGCGGATGGATACTCCGTGGACTGGGGCCCGAATGGTTTTCTGGACCGCGAGCCCCTTACGCTTCACCTGGTGGATGAGATCGGTTTGATGGATCAACTGGAGCCGGCCGATTCCAAAAGCACAAAGCGTTTTATCGTCAAGCATGGGCGCCTTCACCCGGTACCATTTTCGCCGGCACGGATGCTTTCTACCGGCCTTCTGAGCCCGCTCGAGAAAGCCCGCGTTTTTTGTGAGCCCCTCATCCCCGGGCGCCGGGACGACGGGGAGGAATCCGTTTTTGACTTCGCGGCGCGCCGCATAGGACGGGCTGCTGCCGAGACCTTTGTCGATCCCATGGTATCCGGTGTCTACGGCGGCCTGGCGCGGGAACTGTCGCTGCCTGCGTGCTTTCCCATCATGCGGGAAATGGAAATGCGTTACGGCGGGCTTTCGAAGGCGCTGATCGCCAGGCAATTGGAAAAGCGTCGGGCGCGAAAGCAGGGGGTCGCCCCTGTGAGGAGACCGGGCGGCCCGGCAGGCCCCGCCGGACACCTGACCTCTTTCCAAGGCGGAGTGGACCGGATTATTCAAAGGCTCGAAGAACGTTTGAATCCGGTTATCAGAAAAAACCGGAGCATCGCATCCATTCGCCGCAACGACAATGCCTGGGAAATTTCCGATCAAGCGGGTATTTCGGTCCGGGCAAGGCAACTGGTGATCGCGTGCCCGGCCTATTCGGCGGCGCAGCTGTTCAAGGACTTCGATCCCGATCTTTCCTCCGCGTTCGGCGCGTTTCCCTATGCCCCGATCATTGTGCTGGCCACCGGGCACCGCCGGGAGGATGTGAAACACCCACTGGACGGATTTGGATTCTTGATTCCCCGCAACCAGAGGATGAGGACTCTGGGT
This sequence comes from uncultured Acidobacteriota bacterium, assembly GCA_964474425.1. GTDB lineage: Bacteria > Acidobacteriota > UBA6911 > UBA6911 > UBA6911 > UBA6911. Next base: position 6,604 of record CAYYTC010000120.1, on the reverse strand, counting down.
TCGATATGGACCTCCTCCATATTCCGGAATCGTGCCCCGGAAGGCTATGTCCAATTCCGGTCTATGCTTGGTGGCGCCGGCGATCCCTCGGTGATGGATTTGTCCGACGACGAACTATGGCGGACGCTGCAGCGCGAGCTGGATCCGCTGATCGGCCTGCCTGCGGAACCGTCTTTTATCCGCATCTATCGGTGGGAACTCGGAATTCCGCAATTTAAACTTGGCCACCGGGACCGGCGCGCGCGCGTCGAGCAACTGGTATCCCGGCATCCCGGGCTGTTCGTCATCGGCAATGCCTACTACGGCGTAAGCTTGAATGACTGCGTGAAATTGGCATACAAAGTCGCTGGTCAACTCAGGGCATAAAACCGCCTCCCAGCCCCAACCGGAACTGCGGATAGGATTTGCGATGAAGCGTGGATCTGATCATTTTTGTGGGGGTTTTGGTTCCAGGTTTTAGGTTTTAATTTCAACTTCAACTGAGTATATCTATGCCCGACCGGGACGCCGCCGCAGGGAAGCGGCTCGAAATACGGGCCAAACTATGTTTTACAAGTGACTTCCAAATCATTTATAATGCCCCCCAGTCTGGTATTGGGTTTTGGCTTGAAACGGCGGCAGACCTTTGAAATTCAGAAAGGCAGTGTTATGAAGAAGCCGAGTTTGCTCCTGGTCCTGATGATTACGGCTCTATGCATCGGTTCAGGCGCCGCATATGCGGCGTCGACCTGTGTGGATTGCCACAAGAATACAAATCCCAACATTATCAAAGATTGGGAATCCGGAAAAATGGGCCAGTCCGGGATGGACTGCACAAGTTGTCACGGTGATCAGCACACATCGGCCGGCGATGTGGCCAAGGCGAAAATTCCGACGCCGGATACGTGCGCTCCGTGCCACAGTCAAAGAGTTGCGCAGTACAAAAAGGGGAAGCATGCTTTTGCCTGGGCGGCCATGAAAGCGATGCCCACCATGCACTGGCAACCTTCGGTCCTGACCGAAGGGATGAAAGGCTGTGGTGCCTGCCACAAGAACGGCCTCAAAACAGAGGCGGAGATCAAGGAACTGAGAAAAAGCAGTCCCGGATTCGGCACCGCCTCGTGCGATAGCTGCCACACTCGGCACAGTTTCTCCATTCAGGAGGCGCGGCAGCCTCAAGCATGCCAGACCTGCCACATGGGGTTTGATCATCCCCAGTGGGAAATGTATTCGGCCTCCAAACACGGGGTCCGATACCTGCTGAAACAGAACAAAATTCTGCCCGAAACCGTGTCCGCGCCAACCTGCCAGACCTGCCACATGCAGGAGGGAAACCATGAAGTCCGCGCCGCCTGGGGATTCCTGGCAGTCCGGCTGCCAATGCCCGACGATGTCGTCTGGGCGCAGGACCGGACCCTCATCCTGCAGGCCCTGGGAGTTTTGGATCCTGCAGGAAAACCGACTTCCCGTCTGGACGTAGTTAAAGGCGCGCAGGTCGCGCGTTTGACTCAGGAAGATTGGCAGAAGGATCGCGACAAGATGCTCGCCACCTGCCAGAAGTGCCACTCGGCCAATTTTGCCAAAGGGGAGCTGGATAAAGGCGACCGGATGATCAAGGAAGCCGATCGTCTGATGGCGCAGGCGATCCGCGTCGTCGCGGATTTGTATAAGGATAAAATCATTCCCCGGCCCAAGACCTATGCCTATGATTTTCCGGACCTGCTGACCTTCCACGACGCCCCGACGCCCATCGAGCAGAAGCTCTTTGTAATGTTCCTTGAACAGCGCAACAGGTCATTTCAGGGCACCTTCCACAATAATCCCGACTACGCTTTCTGGTATGGCTGGAGCGAACTGCAGCGTTCCCTGACCGAGATTAAATATATGGCGGAAGAATTGCGGAGGAACGCCAAAAGGGCTTCCACACCCGCTGCAAAGCAAGCCGCTAAGTGAAGAGACGACAGGGGCGCATTCCCTGATTCCGGGGAATGCGCCCCCCGGTATATTCCTTTCTGCCTTCCCCGCAATTATTTGCAAAAATCCTCAAAAACGAGAAATCGCCTGCACATTGCCTGATGCGCAAACAAAAGACCTGCTGCTTTCAAGGGACGAGGCCTTAGCGCAGTCCTGCGAAGAGATTTTTGACTTGGGACCTGCGATCTGGATCCCCGGCTAATCCAATCGGAGGTCTACGGGTTGTGCCGGTAAGATAGCATCAGTTTGACAAATACCGGTGCATGCCTTTTCTCCGGCCCACTGACAGCAACCAAAAACATTAAATAGTTACTGTCGCGAATCAGGTTTTTTGACTAAGCCCCGCAAGGGGTGAGCGAAGCGAACCCCTGGCTAGAATCGGCAAGAGGAGAGCCCTGAAGGGGCGACAGAAATTAAATAACGAATATCGAGCCGCAGAAGAACTTCGAAATTCAGCATTCTTCATTCGATAGTCTGCGGCTCAAAAAGCTTTAAGGACATCCATGACGCATGAAACTTCGCTTGTATTTGATCGGTTTCGATCGAGAACCTTTTCGAAGCCAGTAACCATTAATCCTTCGGCTCTGCCGGAGGATGCTTATTCCTTCCGTCTCAATGGAGTGGTGTACAGCGAAAGGGTGTGTTTGGCGTTGTCTTCATTGGAGACCATGGTGAGGGTTTCGTCCGCGATGATGCCCTCGAGGTCGTACGCGTGACAGACTATTCGGGAGCCCGGCTTGAGCGTATACAGCTGCGGCAGGAGCCTCCTGTTCATTTCCGGGAGAAGGTAAATGGGGATGACATCCGCCTTACGCAGGTCGATTGTGAAAATGTCGGCCTGAAAAATCTTCACCAGGTGGCCGACGTTGTTCCGGGCGACATTCTCCCTTGAAGCCCGGACCCGTTCCGGGTCGATGTCGTAGCCTTTTCCCCGGCAGCCGTATTTCTGGGCGGCCAGAATCAGCATCCTGGCATCCCCGCAACCGAGATCGTAGACCTGGTCTCCTTTCTTGACCTTTGCCATCCGGAGCATTTTCGACACCACGTCGTACGGGGTGCCCACGTAGACAACGTCCGGCGTGCGCATCCACTTGGTATCCTCGCCGCTCAGGACGGCGCTTGCGGAGAGGCTTATGGCCAACGCCAGAATCGACGACAAAGCCGCTTTCGCTATTTTGCCCATTCAAAACATCCTTCCGCAGGGTTGGCCGCAAAGCCTCCCGCTGCTTCGAATCCTCAACGGAAAATCGCCAGCATGGAAAACTTGTATTTCATATTTTCGATGGCCCAGTTTCCCAGGTTACAGCCTTCGGCGTAAACGATGCGAAGGTTGGGCATGGTGAGAAAGTGATCGAGATCTTCGTCCACGATGGCGCAGTTCATCAGGTTCAATTCGTTGAGGCTTTTCATCCCTTCAAGCCTGGCGATGCCCCCTCCGGTGACCTTGGTATCCGCAAGGGCAAGAACTTCAAGCTTTTTCAGGAGCGCGATGACATCCATGTCCTCATTTTGAATAGGATTGCCGCTCAGATTCAGGACCTTCAGCGTATCGGAGGCCTTTATATTCTTCAGGACACTGCCATGGATCCCGGTGCGCTGCAATGAGAGAGCTTCCAGTCTTGTGAGACTCGAAAGCCATTCCAGATCGTTTCCCTCCAGGTTGATGTCGTGAAGATACAGGCGCCTCAACGATGCGCAGCCTTTCAGGGACGCGAGGCCCGATGGAGAAACGCTCCCTCCGCCAATCTCCAGCCATTCCAGTTTCGGCAGCCCGGGCAGATAGGCTATCGCTTCGTCGGTCAGTTCGCCGCCGGCAGCCTCGATCCAGCGCACCGCACCCCGGGGATCCCGTTGCATCGGCACTCCCAGATGGGTCAATGCCTGTACGGATTGAGCCTCCTCGCTTTTGGGCCGGGGGCCGCTCAGGGAATCCGGAACCTGGAAGACCAGGGCGCTGCCGAATAGCAGCATAGCCGCAATTGCCAGAAATACACTTTTTCTTGCCATACGCTTCCTCAGGGCCTCTACCGGCTGTCCATAATATCTTTTCCGGCTCCCTCGCCGCAAATTTTTTGCGAAGGGGAAGCGGTCATTTCCCCGCTGAGCCTTGAGCTTTGCTGATGGATCCATGGGATTGGACGGCTGGGGATTCGGGAACGCCGAGATACGGATGCGACCGCTAAGGAAGGCCGATCCATTGGAATATATCAGCGGCCAGGAACGCTGATATCGTGGCGCCTGTTTGCGGAGGTACTTCTAATCCAGGGTCTTCTGAAACCGCAGGACGCTCAATCCGAGGATTGCCGCGCCGAAGACGGACAGCGCGGCGATCTCCTGCCAGAGAGATTCGACGCCCGCCCCCTTCAAAAACAGGCCGCGCACTATCTGCATGAAGTAGCGGAGGGGATTGAGGTAGGTCAGATACTGCACAGGGATCGGCATGTTTCGTATCGGGAAGGCAAATCCGCTCAGAAGCAATGCGGGCAGAAAAAAGAAAAAGGACGACATCATGGCCTGCTGTTGAGTCCGCGATATCGTCGATATGAAGAGGCCGACGCCCAGCGTGGAGAGGAGATAAAGCACCGAGCAGCCGAACAGCAGCAGGATGCTTCCGCGGAGCGGTATGCTGAAGATCAGGAGCGCCGCTGCTACAACAAGGGCAACCTCAAAAATTCCCGCAAGCGCGAAGGGCAGCAGTTTCCCGAGGATCAGCTCGAGCGGCCGCATCGGCGTGACCATTAACTGTTCCATGGTGCCGATCTCTTTCTCCCTCACGATGCTCATGGCCGTCAGCATGATCGTGACCAGCGCGATCAAAATCACAACGACCCCAGGGACAAAATACACGCGGCTTTTGAGATCGGGATTGAACCAGACGCGGGACTGTGCGGTCAGAACCGGAATAACAGAGGGTGCCGGTCCTTTTAAAACCGTGGTCGGCGCGACAAGCTGCGAGCCTTGCCGGAGGGAGCGCATCCTGGCGGCATAGGCTACGACGACCTGATTGGCATAGCCGGAAACGATAGCCGCCGTGTTCGAGTTGGTTCCGTCCACGAGAATCTGTACCGAAGCGCCGTTCCCGCGCTCGATGTCGCGCGCAAAACCGGGCAGGACGCGCACGACCGCCAGCACCCGGCCGCGATCCATAAGCTCCCGGACTTCACCGTCGCTTCGCGGCGCTTCCGTAATCCGGAAATACCGGGATCCTTCGAATGCCGCCAGGAGTTCCCGGCTTTCCGGCGTGCGGTCCATGTCCATCCACGCCGTCCGGGCATTTTCAACGTCCAGATTGACCGCGTAGCCGAATATGATGAGCTGCAGTATCGGGGGGCCCAGCAGGAGCGCGCGCGTGCGCGGGTCCCTCAGCGTCTGGAAAAATTCCTTTCGAAGAATTTCCCGGATCCTGTTCCACATGACCGCTACGCCACTTTCTGCCGGAGTCTTTTAACGGCAATCAGGAATACCAGAGCCGCATAAACTGCCAGAAAACCCACTTCCCGGAAAAGCACTTCCATGCCGACGCCTCGCAGGAAGATTCCCTTGAGGATCGAGATGGAATACCGGGTGGGGAACAGATGAGACACGACCTGTACAGGCAGAGGCATGTTCTCGATGGCGAATACGAAGCCCGAAAGCAGAAAGGCGGGAAGAAAGGACGTGACCATCGCGAGCATGTACGCCACCAGCTGGGACCGGGTCAACGCGGAAATCAGTATTCCCCAGAGCAGAGCTCCGACCAGGAACAGGCAGCCGGTCCAAACCAGAAACACATAGCTTCCACGCTGCGGGACCTGGAAAATAAACACCCCGACAACGATGGTCAGAATCATGTCGATCAGCCCGAGAGCGAAATAGGCGCTCATCTTGCCCAGAGCCACTTCCGCGGGACGCAGGGGAGTGGACAGAAGCTGTTCCATGGTGCCCATCTCCCACTCGCGCGCCAGCGTGAGCGATGTCATCAGGGCCCCAATGATCATCAGGATAAGGGCGATCAGGCCGGGGACGATATAGTTTTTCGATTTGAGCTGGCTGTTGTACCAGACGCGCAGACGCGGTTCCACGGGAGTCCCGCCGGCGCCGCTTCCCATGCGGTTTTGGGCCTGGGCCCGCAGGTCGGCCGCAAACAGTTGAACGATGCCGTTGGCATACCCGAGCCCGATCGAGGCGGTATTGGAGTCGCTGCCGTCAAAAAGCAACTGGATCTGAGGCATCCGGCCCGTCAGCACATCCCTGGCATAATCCTGCGGCACGACAATCCCCAGCATGCACTCGTCCCGGTCTATCTTCTGCTGAATGGAATCGTAGTCTGTTGCTGAACCCAGGATCTGAAAATAGCGGGACGCCTGAAAACGGGAAATCAGCTCGCGGCTTCCGGGGCTTTGATCCATGTCATAGACGATGGCGGGGATCCGGTCGACATCGAGCGTCAAAGCATAGCCGAAAAGAAGAATCATGAGCAGCGGCAGCGCCAGGGCCATAACCAGGCTTCTGGGATCCCGCAGGATGTGCAGGAATTCTTTTCGAGCTACTGCCCGTGTGCGCCTCAGATTCATGACTAATGCTTGATTCCTTCGGGCTGCCGTGTCAACTCATTTGTTTGCCTCCTCAGCAAAATCTGTGGGTAGATTCCGGCTCCGGTAGGTTTCCAAGC
>CAYYTC010000119.1:0-11292 GCA_964474425.1 uncultured Acidobacteriota bacterium | reverse complement strand
CTGAAAGGGCAGGGTCACACAGCCCAGGGTTGGCGGCGCTTTTTGCCGCCTACCCTGGGTATGCAACCGTGGCAAAATCTATCCCGAAGGGATTGTGTCCGGCGATTGGCTGGGATGATTCATTTCGCAAAAAAAACACAACCCTTTCAGGGTAGGTCTCTCTATCTGTCGCCTTCCCAGGGTAGGCCGCAAAAAACGCGGCCAACCCTGGGCTTTGAGACCCAGCCGCTTCGCGGCAGAAATTCCCAGATCCCGCTACAGGATGCTCCTCTCCAACTATCGCCTTCTGTTCCGATCAGCAAAATCGGGAGATAATAGGCTGCATTGTGAGGATACTACGTTCATTTCATTGACGCCCCCTGCAGGCGCTTCTATACTCAATTCAATGCGAGCATCGGCCATCAAAATCATTAGCCGGTTGATGATCGGCCTTATTGTGGTCGTTTCGCTGTCCGTGGTGATCAACTACCTGTTTACCCGTTACAACCGGACGCAGGATGTCCAGAAAGCCCCGCAAGTCCTCGGCTCCGAGATGGTGCGATCGGCCGAAGGCCTCGACTATTCCGACCACCGGAACGGAAAACTGCGTTTCAGGATCCATGCCGAGAAGCTGCTTGAAACGAACCTCGGCAAGAGCCTTCTTGAAGGGATCGAGGCCCGCGATTTCGATCCGGACGGCAGCGTTCGCAATGAAATCCGCAGCAGGAGGGCCGAATACGACCGCGGCCGCAATCTGGCCGATTTTTCCGGGGATGTCCGCGTGTTTTTCGGTGATGGGATCGAGATGCGGACCGAATCCCTGCATTACGATTTGAATTCGGGTGTCGGGGAGAGTCCCGATCCGCTTCAATTCTATTCACGGGAAGCCAGCGGCAAAGCCCGCGGCTTGCGCTTCGACCAGAAAAGCAAATTTCTTGAGCTCAAGAGCAATGTTGACCTGGTGCTCATGCCCAAAAAGGGCGGCGTGGGCGGGCAGGCCGAAAAGCTTCACGCCACTTCTGAAAGGGCTCGGGCTTCCGAAGGAGCGGGCCGGATACTGCTCGAGGGGAATGCCCTGGTGGAATCGGGAGACTCACGGCTTTCGGGCGACACGGTGGATGCGGTTTTCGGCGGTGGGGAAAAGCAGCTCACGTACCTTACAACCATCGGAAACGCCTCGTACCGGTCGCAAGGGGCGGGAGGCACGAGAAACCTGAGCGGCCAGCGTATTATTTTCGGAATCGGAGAAACCAGCGGCGCACTGGAGAGAATGGCCGTGCTGCGTGAAGCGGAGTTTTCCCTGACCTCTCCGTCCGGGGACCAGACATTGAACGGCGACGAGATTTATATCGAGTTTGATGTCGAGAAGAACCTGCCGCGCGAAGTCCTGAGTCGCAATGGCGCCAGGCTTCGCTTGAAAAGGGCACAGGAACAAACGGATATTTCCGGACACCAAATCATCGCAAAATTTTCCGCAGGAACAAATGACGTGGAAGACCTTACGGTCAGCAAGGATGCCAGGTTGTCCGCTCAGGGCGCCGCGGATGCTGCGGGCCAGGAACTTCAGGCGGATAACATCCGTGTGTCCTTCCGCAAGCGGGAAGGGCAAACCGGTATCGAAAGACTGGAGGCGGAGGGCGCGGCGCGGTGGACGCTGAAGCCGCCGCCCAAAAAATCAGCCGCACGCCGTGATCCGGCCAGAACCCTCGAGACGTCACGGCTGGAAATGATCTATTCGCCCAGGGGAGACTATCTCGAGTCGGGCCACGCGGCCGGCAAAGTCATCATGACGGAAACGGTCGTGAACGGAGCATCCCGTCCGCAAGTGCGGCGCCTGCAGGCAGACGACGCGCAATTTCAATTTTTCCCGGACAACAACCTGCTCAAGAGCATGGATGCCCGGGGAAATGTTCGAGTGGACTATGAAAAGAAACCGGGCTCGGCCGCCGGTTCATCCGTCGAGAGGTTTCACACGGAGAGCGAAAATATGCAGGCGGCATTCGAGCTCAAGGAGCGCGAAAGCGCAGTGCGCAGCGTCTCTCAATGGGGAAGTTTCCGCTATCGGGATGATTCCAGGGCGGCAACTGCAGGACGCTGCGATTATGACGCCCACAAGGCTATCCTTGTTTTGAGCGAGTCGCCCTTGCTTGTGTCTCAGGAAACGGGCTCTACGTCGGGTGAGCTGATGAAATACGATCAGCGGCAAAAACTGCTTTTCATTCATAAGCGAGTCCGGTCGAAACTGTCCGCGAACGGTGGCGCGTTTTTCGGCGCCTCAACCTCATCGCCCAGCATCATCACGGCCGATGAACTGCAGTACTGGGTGGAAAGCGGGCGAGCCCGGTACTCGGGAAGCGTTCAACTGCTGTCCGAAAACGGGCAGCTTCAATCCGCGGAGCTGGAGATTTTGGGCGCAGGGACACAGGTGCAGGCCCGGGGAGGAATCGTGCACCTTGTGCCGATTTCGGAGGCTTCCGGACCGCCGGAGGACCCGCAGTCACAGACGGGATCGAAAATGGCAAGGTACCCCGAAAATGTGCCGATGATTATCAAGAGCACCGGATTACGGTACTTAAAGGAAAAAAATTCAATAACTTACACTGGAGATGTCACTTTGCGTTCCCGGGATGTCAACCTTTCTTCAGCCAGCCTGGATGCCGTGCTGGATAAGCAGGGCAGAAGGATCGAGCGGGCGACAGCAAAAGGGAAAGTGGATATCCGGCAGGGAGACAGGGAATGCAAGGGGGAAATCGCGGACTATTACCTGGATCCGGGGAAATTCGTGGTGACCGGGGACCCGGCCGAAATTTTCGATCCGGGCAAGGGACGGTCTTTTGCCCGCCGATTGACATCTTTCACCACCGATGATAGGATTCTGATCGAGGATCAGTAGTCAGCATTTAAGTTATTATTTATCAATTGTTTACATATGAATAACGGCCTGCTGGTTGCCTCCGCTTTATGCAAATCCTATGGAGGCCGGAAAGTTGTCAACGATGTCAGCCTCGAACTGCGCTGCGGAGAAATTGTGGGGCTGCTCGGCCCGAATGGGGCAGGGAAAACGACGACTTTTTATATAATTGTGGGCCTGATCCCGCCGGAAGCAGGACAGGTGCGGCTCGGGGATGAGGAAATCACCCGTCTCCCGATGTACCAGCGAGCGCGTTCGGGAATCAGCTACCTTCCTCAGGAGCCATCCGTTTTTCGCAAACTGTCGGTTGAGGAGAACCTCTGGAGCATCGCCGAGACATTGGATATTTCGACAGATAAGCGGGACGAACTGACGGATGGTCTTTTGAAGGAGTTCGGCATCGAGCACCTTCACGATCAGGGGGCGTACACGCTGTCGGGCGGTGAGAGGCGACGTTTGGAAATAGCCCGGGCCCTGGTCCTGACGCCGCGGTTTATCCTGCTGGATGAGCCTTTTGCGGGCATCGATCCCCTGGCGGTGCTGGATATCCAGCGCATCATCGGCCGCTTGAAGGAACGCGGGATCGGTGTGCTGATAACGGATCACAATGTGCGGGAGACTTTGAATATAACCGACCGTGCCTATATAATAAATGAGGGACGGATCCTGCGCGAAGGCTCACCCGAGCAGCTGACGAACGACGCTGAAGTGAAAAAGGTTTACCTGGGCGAAAATTTCAGGCTCAGATAGGCAATCATGAATCGGAAACAATATTTGCGGCAGACTTTGGATTTGCGTCTCAGCCAGAGATTAGCCCTTACTCCATCGCTGCTTCAAAAAATTGAACTGCTTCAGCTCAATAAACTGGAACTTCAGGAAATGCTGAACCAGGAACTGGTTGAAAATCCGATCCTGGAAGAGGTTATCGAGCAGGAAGCTCCTCAGGAAGCGAATCAGGATGCCGGGGCGATCGACGAGCCGGCATCCCCCGAAAGTGCGTCCGGATCCAAGGAAACGGATTCCTTCGATGAGATCGATTTCCGCTATTTTTTTGAAGAATATCTCGACACAGGCTATAAAAACCGTGAAGCCGAGGATTCTGAAAAACCTTCGTTTGAAACCTTTCTTACCCGGCCCCCTTCGCTCGAGGAGCACCTCAACTGGCAGCTTGGGCTGTCGGATGTGAAGCCTCGCATTGTGGAGATTGCTGGGCATATTATCGGCAATCTCAACGAAGACGGATATCTCCTGATCAGCCTTGAAGAACTGTGCCAGGTGGCGAGTTGCGCCATGGAGGAAGCGGTCGAAGCCCTGGAGGTTGTGCAGGCCATGGATCCCGTGGGAGTCGGCGCCCGGGACCTGCGCGAATGCCTTTCGTTGCAGCTGGAAAGCCTGAATCTCAAGGAAAGCCTTGCCTACAAGATCATCCAGGATCACCTGCCTTCGCTCGAGGGTCACAGGTTCAAGGAAATTGCCGGCCACACGGGCGCGAGTTTTGAGGAAGTCCTCCAGGCGGTTGACTGCATCAAGCACTTGATCCCGAAGCCCGGGCAGAAATACAGCAATAAGGAAGCGACCTATGTGCAGCCGGAAGTCACCATCAGCAAAGTGGACGACGAATTCGTCATTATCCTGAACGACGAGGGCATGCCGCAGCTGCGGTTGAATGCCGGCTACAGGGATCTTCTGAAAAGCAACGGTGTCAGCGGCGAGACCAAGGCATTTCTCAGGGAGAAATTCCGGTCGGCGGTGGATCTGCTCAGGAGTGTCAATCAGAGAAAGCAGACGATCTACCGCGTCTGTGTGTGCATCGTAAACCGCCAGAAGGATTTTCTGGAAAACGGCCCTTCCCGCCTGCGGCCGATGCTGATCAAGGATGTTGCCAGCGAACTCGGGGTCCACAGTTCGACCATAAGCAGGGTCGTGACCAACAAATATGTCGATACGCCGCAGGGAGTGATGGAGTTGAGGAAGTTCTTCACGATGGGCGTGGAAAACTCCGACGGCGAAGAGTTTTCAATCGTGCAGGTCAAGCTGAAGATCAAGCAGTTGATCGAAAGCGAAAACAAGAGCAAACCTTATTCGGACAATCAGATCGGACAGTTGTTGCACCGGGACAATATTTTTATCACGCGCCGCACGGTGGCCAAATACCGCGAGCAGATGCAGGTTCCCGGTTCTCGAGAACGGAAGATCGGATACCTCTTCTGACCGCTTCTGCATTTGGCTTCCTGATGAGGCTTTCCTTTTATTATCCCGGTGTTTGGTGGTGCAAAAACCCGTTTGATATTTCTACCTGGAAGGGAAACCCGATATGAATGTGGAAATAACCGGCAGACACGTCGTCATTACCCCTGCAATACGCGCCTATGTCCTCAAAAGGCTGCGCAAGTTCGTAAAAATTCTCGGTGATGACATCAATTTCCACGTGATTATTGATGTGGAAAAGGAGCGTCAAACGGCCGAAATCCTGCTCAAATCGAAGATACTGGATTTGACGGGAAAGGGTCAGACGGACGACATGTACAACTCGATCGTGCGGGCCATCGAGAAGCTCGAGCGTCAGGCTATAAAGCAGAAAAGCAAGCTGATCGAGGGGAAGCGCCAGCGGGCCAGGGCAAAGACGGTTGCCGTAACGACCGGAGGCGGAGAGCGCGCGGCTCGAGTTCTGACTCGAAAGAGCGACGGAATCCAGGAAGAAGAAGTGCAGAGAAAACCCATGGTGGTTGAGGAGGCGCTGCTCGAACTCAATCATTCGGACTACCCGTTTGTCGTATTCCGGAACGCAGACTCCGGTACTGTCAGCGTTCTTTATCGCCGCAAAGACGGCACTCTTGGCCTGATTCACGACTGATCCGGTAACGCGGATGGACGCCGGCACGGGCCGCAAGACATGGGTTGCAGACCGTGATGGCCGCGCGGCGGCGGGCGCTGAAATACCAGCTGTTCCGTGATGGGATGCCCGGGCGCCTTTTTAACGCTCCGGCAGAGGACGAGGCTGCATTTTGTATTGGGGATTCCGATTGTGCCCGAAAACCATGGAATCATAATCGACAACGTCCAAGGAAAAACAGACAGCGTCGTTGCAGGGGAATTGCTCGCTGCTTTGGCTCCTGTGCTTGGACTGGAAGCTCTGCAGGGCCGGCAGGGCATGGAAAATGAAATACGGTCCCCCAAGATCCAGAAGCTGGGGATGATTCTTGCCGGATTCAGCGGGTACATCCACCTGGACCGGGTTCATATTTTCGGCAGCAGCGAAATGCATTTCCTGCGTACCCTCGAGCCGGACGGGCGCACGGCCGCGATCCACCGCCTGAAGAGCAACAAAATCTGCTGCATGGTGATCACCAAAAGCCTGGAAGTCCCGGAAGAGCTTCTCAAGGTTTCGAGCGAGGCAGGGATCCCGATTTTTCGCAGCGCATCGGCCAGTTCGATATGCATGGCGAGAATCAGCAGCTACCTGGAGGAGAGGCTGGCGCCGCGGATGACTATCCACGGAGTCCTGCTGGAAGTCTTCGGGCTGGGCGTTTTGATATTGGGGCCTTCGGGAATCGGCAAAAGCGAATGCGCGCTGGAACTGATCGTCAAGGGGCATCGCCTGATTACGGATGATTACGTGGAAATCACGCGGCATGGGATCGACAGACTTTCAGGGACGGGCGGAAAGGTGCTCAAGCACCATATTGAGCTGCGCGGGCTCGGGATCATAGACATCAAGGAGCTATTCGGGGTCTCCGCCACCGGCGGGCGGCAAAATATCGATTTTGCCGTGCGGCTCGAGCGGTGGAAACCGGATGCCGAGTACGATCGGCTCGGACTCGATCCGTCGACGATCGAATTCCTCGGCATAACCATTCCGGTTATCGAAATGCCTGTAGGGCCGGGAAGGAATATCGCCACACTGGTGGAGGTGGCCGCGCGGATTCAGCTTCTGCGCCAGCGCGGCTATAACCCCTCACGAATTACGAATGAAACAGATTGACGATGTTCGATTGACGATTGACGATTGAAAACAAAAGGAAGATTTGTCGGCATGTTTCATTTCATTCGTAACTGAGAGGCGTTCCTTGTCGATTTCCTGTCAGTGTTTTTAAAATCGTCAATCGTCAATCGTGAATTGATATGTCTTTGCGACACCTCGTCATCGTAACGGGCATGAGCGGTTCCGGGAAAGGGACCGTTTTAAGGGCCTTTGAGGACCTCGGGTATATCTGTGTCGACAACCTCCCGGTAAACCTGATTCACAGGTTCAGTGAGGGGATGCGGGGTAAGGGTGCGGAAGTCAAAGACGTGGCCCTTGTCATAGACATACGCGCCGGCGAAAGGCTGGATGACCTGGGGAAAATAATCGGGGGCCTCAGGAAATCCGTTGCCCGTGTACTGGTGATTTACCTCGAGGCAAGGGACCACGTTCTGGTACGCCGGTATAGCGAGACGCGCCGGCCGCATCCCCTTTCGGCGGAGAGACCGCTCCTGGAGGCGATCCGGTTGGAGCGCAGGAGGCTGCGCCGGGTGGCCGCGCTGGCGGATGTCATCATCGATACCTCCGATTACACGGTGCACCAGGCGAAGGCTCTGATCACGGAGCGATTTCGGAAGCGCCCGACTTCCAGCGGCCTCAATATCCAGCTGATGAGCTTCGGATATAAGCATGGATTGCCGCTTGAAGCGGACCTCGTGTTCGACACCCGGTTCCTTCCCAATCCCCATTTTGTGCCGCGTATCAAGGATTTAAGCGGTAAGGATCCGAAGGTGGTGCGATACCTGCGGTCATTTCCCGAAACGATGGAATTTGTCAAAAAGGTCGGAAATCTCCTAAAATACCTTTTGCCCTCTTACGTTCGCGAAGGCAAGAGTTATCTTACGATAGCGATCGGTTGCACCGGAGGGCGGCACCGCTCGGTTTTTGTTGCGGAGGAGCTGGCCAGGTATCTCAAAAGCAGTAAACGGGAGATCCACGTTCGCCATCGTGACGTGAACCTCTGAAGAAATGGACTGAATCCTATGATCGGTGCTTTGGTGGTAACCCATGGACACCTCGGCCAGGAACTGGTGGCTGCGGCGGAAATGATTGTGGGCGAAATTTCCCATATAAAATCCGTTTCCATCGGCTGGCATGATGATGTGAATGATGCACACAACGATATAGAGAAGCACATCCTGGAGGTCGAGGACGGGAGCGGCGTGCTCCTATTGACCGATATGTTCGGAGGCACGCCGTCGAACATCGCGCTCTCGTTTCACGACCCCGGGAAAGTGGACGTGGTGACAGGAGTCAACCTGCCTATGATTATCAAGATTGCCAGCCAGAAAGAGGGAGAAACCTTGGCTTCACTGGCCCGCATCGTGCGCGATCAGGGGCGTTCGAGCATCGCCATGGCCAGTGATTTTCTTACTGCATGATTCGTCAACCCATTACGGTAACTAACAGGCTCGGTTTGCATGCACGCGCCGCCGCCAAACTGGTGCGGCTTGCATCCCGTTTTTCCAGCGAGATTCATATCTCGCGCGAAGATGCGAATCAGCGGATCGATTCGAAAAGCATCCTCGGGATTCTCATGCTGGCTGCCTCGAAAGGTACACGACTGGTGATTTCCATCGAAGGCCGGGACGAGGCTGAAGCTGGAGAGGCGATCAAACAGCTGTTTGAAGGCAAATTTGGAGAAGAAAACTGATGGCCCGCAAACGTGAGAAGATTTTCCAGGGTAACGGTGTTTCCTCCGGCATTGTTTTGGGGCAGGCGCTCAAGCTGGACAGCCGCAACCGAGTGATCCTGAAGATCCGCCTCGACGATACCGAGAAAGAAGTCCGCAGGTACCTGCGCGCGATCGAGACCTCCAAAGAGCAGCTGGTGGTTCTGAAATCCCGCCTGGAAGAGAAGGTGGGGCGCGAGCACAGCATCATTCTGGATGCCCATATCCTGATGCTGGAGGACAAATCCCTGAACGCCGAGATCCTTGCCACGATCCGGGAAAGCCAGGCCAACGCCGAGTGGGCCGTCACTCAGGCCGCCGACCGCCTGGTGCATGCCTATGAGTCGCTGGAGGACGAATACTTCCGGGAACGCCACGGCGACATCGAAGATGTCGTGGAAAGAATCCTGATCAACCTTTCGGGGGGCCGCCCCGTCAGTTGGGAGGCCTTGCCCGGGGACCTGATTATCGTGTCGCACGATTTCAATCCGTCCAATTTCGCTTCCATGGACCTGCAGAAGGTTCGCGGCCTTGTGCTGGAATCGGGCGGAAGAAACTCGCACACCGCCATCATCAGCCGAGGCTTGCGGCTTCCGGCTGTAATGGGAATTAAGGATTTCCTGCCCTCCGTCGTCAGCGGGGATATGCTTTTGCTCAATGGCGACGATGGCCAGGTGGTCGTCAATCCTTCCCAGAAGCGTATTCAGAGCCAGCGCCGGCGCATCGAGGCCTTCGGCTCCGCGGCGGAAGCGGCGCCCGCACCGGCAAGCCTGGGAACCCTGACACGGGACGGCCAGGCGGTTTCCCTGCGTGCCAATACCGAGCTGCCTCATGAATTGAGGGCTGCAAAGAAGAGCGGCGCCGAGGGAATCGGGATGTTCCGTTCGGAGTTCCTGTATTTCAGGCATCGCGACGGATTGCCGGACCTGGAAGAACAGCTTTCCGCCTACCGGACGCTGGCGAGAGAGATGAGTCCCCACCCCGTGGCGATCCGGACCCTGGACGCCGGATCCGAAAGCATCTTCGAGGCGCACGACCTGGCGAGCCAGGTGAATCCGAGCATGGGGCTGCGTGGAATACGCCTGAGCCTGCACATCCGGGATGCGTTCTGCACACAGCTGGAGGCGATCCTGCGCGCGAGCTGCGAAGGCAACATAGAAATGGTCTTGCCGATGGTTTCCACTGTGGAGGAGATCCGCCAGGCGAAGGCGCTGATCGGCCAGGTACGGTCCAGGCTTCTCAAAACGCCTAAAGTCGAGCTCAAACCCGTGCCTATCGGGGTGATGATCGAGGTGCCTGCCGCCGTGCTCGCTCTGGAAGTGCTGGCCAAGGAGGTGGACTTCCTTTGCGTAGGCACCAATGACCTGATCCAATATACGCTGGCGGTAGACCGCGGAAATCCCCACGTCGCGTACCTCTACCAGCCGCTCCATCCTTCAGTGCTCCAATGCCTGTCCCGTATAGCCAATGTGTCCGGGAAATCGAAGAAGCCGGCCAGGATCTGCGGGGAAATATCGTCCAATCCTTTCTACGCGGTTCTGCTGCTCGGCATGGGATTCACGCAGCTCAGCATGAATCCGCTTTCCATACCGACGATCCGAAGGGTTTTGCAGGAGGTTTCCGTGGAATCCTGCCGCAAGATAGCGGCACGGACGCTGTCGTTCGCTACAGCCCGGGAAACTTGCGAGTACCTGACGGACGCCGTGGCGAAGCTGGTCAAGATGGATCTCGCTTCCTATGCCAAGGAGATCCTGGCCCCCAACAGCAGCTCCGAGTAGCCCTTTTAGCGAGGACCGGTCTCCAGAGACTGTCTCAAAACTAATGGCGAGGATCTCTGGACAGCGTAAATGAATCGCCACTATACCAATACGGAGCAGCAAATACAGTCTCTGCCCTGTAAGGGCAGTGTCCTATAGCCCAGGGTTGGCCGCGCTTTTTGCGGCCTACCCTGGGAATGTGACGGATAGAGAGACCTACCCCGAAGGGGTTGTGTCCGGCGATTGGCTGAGATGATCTATGTCCGGAATCAAAACACAACCCCTTCGGGGTAGATTTTGTAGCGGTTGCATACCCGGGGTAGGCGGCGAAAAGCGCCGCCAACCCCGGGCTCTGTGACGCTGCCCCTTCGGGGCAGTGGTTTTGAGACAGTCTCTCCAAACCGGTCCGATTGGGGCTGACATAGGGGTGCACTTATTTACAGGCAGAAGCCGGACGGCTCTGGAGAGACTGTCTCAAAATTGGTGACGAGGATATGGGAGCATTGTAAATGAATCACCCCTATGCCAATTGGGCGCTGCCCTGTGACTCAGCCGCTTCGGGCATGCACGTCAATCTGAAGCGAGTGTGCAACAGCCGTCCCGGTAGGGACGGCGTGAGAATGGCCCGGCACTTCAGTGCCGGGAAGTATCCGCAAAATAACGATTTGAGTCCCATAGGGACGGCTGAGTTTTTCACCGACTCAGTCGTCCCTGCCGGGACTTTTTGCTGCCTTATATCACTCATTCCCGGCACTGAAGTGCCGGGCTATTCTCATTGCATCCCTCCGGGACGCGCTATCCAGATCCCGCAATTTGGACCATCTGCGGTTAGTTAGAAACACATACCCTATCGGGGCAGTAGTTTTGAGGCAGTCTCTGGAGAGCCGTCCGCACTAGAAATCAAAATGAGGCGTTTTTATTGATACTTTCCTCCCGGGGAAGCATCTGTTAA
>CAYYTC010000118.1:0-11308 GCA_964474425.1 uncultured Acidobacteriota bacterium | reverse complement strand
GTTCGCTGCGCTCACCCCTGGCTATTATCTGCCGGGCCTCCGGCCCTTAGAAATCAAAAGCTAATTTGGACAAGAGTGGAAAAAAATAGGAGGTGCAATGGCCGATAAGCTAATCATCACATCAGCGCTGACGGGCGCAATTACCATTCCAACACAAACACCTCATTTGCCGTTCACGCCGGAGCACCTCATTGCGGATGCGATCGCATGCGGTCAGGCGGGTGCGGCCGCAGTTCACGTGCATGCGCGCGACCCTGAGAACGGGCGCCCGCTTTCCGATCCCGATCTCTTCGGGCCGATCCTGAAGGGAATCAAGGCCGGCAGCAACGTCGTGGTCGGTGTTACAACCGGGGGAGGCATGGGCATGTCGCCTCAGGACAGGCTGCGCGTGATTCCACGCTATCGCCCCGAGTTGGCATCGTTCAACCTCGGAAGCATCAATTTTTCCATCCATCCGGTGGCCAGAAGATACAAGGCGGGGGACTACAAGTACGATTGGGAACAGTCGTATGCCGAAGGGACGAAGGATTTCATCTTTCGAAATACATTCGGCGATATGGAGACCTATGCCGGCACTTTTGCCGAAAACAATGTGCGTCCGGAATTCGAAGCCTATGACGTAGGTCACCTGTACAACCTCCGCTTCATGATGAAGAGCGGCATCGTGAAACCTCCCTTTTGGATTCAGTTTGTTCTGGGAGTGCTGGGCGGGCTGGCGGCCAATATTGAAGACTTGATCGTGATGAAGCAGACCGCCGACCGTCTTTTTGGAGGCGAGAATTACCAATGGTCGGTTATCGGCGTTGGCTATCCCGCCGAGATCAATCTTGGCGCCATGGCAATTATGATGGGCGGGCACGTGCGCGTTGGGCTCGAGGATAACATTTTCATCGGCAAAGGGAAGCTTTGCACCAACGCACAGCTTGTCGAAAAAATCGTGCGTCTGGCGCGCGAATTCGACCGGGAGATTGCTACCCCGGAAGACATGAGACAAATGCTGGGGCTGAAGGGCGCGGGAGCGGTCGGGTTCTAGAGAGGCGCGATACGGATGGACAAATTCATTAGCTGTAGCGAAGCTGTAGAAATGATCCCGGATGGGGCCTCGGTCATGATCGGCGGGTTCATGGGGGTTGGGTCGCCGCATCGCATGATTGCGGAAATGGTTCGCCAGGGTCGGAAAGATCTCACGATCATTGCCAATGATACGGGCACGCCGAATTATGGGATCGGCCTATTGGTGGCGGCCCGGATGATTCGCAAACTTGTCGCCTCTCACATCGGTTTGAATCCCGAAGCCCAGCGGCAAGTGATCGCCGGCGAAACGGAAGCAGAGCTTTGCCCGCAGGGCACGCTGGCAGAGCGGATTCGCGCGGGAGGTTTCGGGCTCGGGGGCATTCTCACCCCGACCGGCATCGGAACCGTGGTTGCGGAGGGGAAGCAGGTGATTGAGGTGGACGGGAAACCATACCTGCTGGAAAAGCCGTTGACGGCCGATTTTGCGCTGATTGCGGCACATCGTTCCGATTATCGCGGCAACCTCGAATATTCTTTGACCGCACGCAATTTCAATGTCGTTATGGCTACCGCCGGCAGGACGGTGATCGCCGAGCCGGAACACATCGTCCCGACCGGGGTCATCCCCCCGGACGCGGTGGCGACCCCGTTTGTCTGCGTTCATTACATCATCGGGAGGGCTGGAACCAATGGACGATAAGGTTCTGATTGCGAAGCGGGTCGCGCGCGAATTGAGGGACGGGAGTCTGGTAAATCTCGGTATCGGACTGCCTACAATGGTTCCCAGGTATTTGCCTGCCGGGATAGAAGTCTGCTTCCAATCCGAAAATGGCATCATCGGCATGGCGCCGGTGCCGGGCGCAGGAATGGAAGAGCCGTCGCTTACCGATGCCGGGGGTGGCTTCGTCGGCGCCATTCCCGGAGCCGCAAGCATTGATAGTTGCCTCTCATTCGGCTTGATCCGCGGCGGCCATCTGGATTTGACTATTCTCGGCGGCCTCGAAGTGGATGAACAAGGGCGGCTGGCGAACTGGATGGTGCCGGGCAAAATGCTGCCGGGAATGGGCGGCGCCATGGATCTGGTGACCGGAGCCAAACGGGTCATTGTCGCCATGTCCCATACTGCAAGAGGCAAGCCGAAAATACTGAAACATTGCACTCTTCCTTTAACCTCGGTACGGCGAGTCAACCTGATTGTGACGGAAATGGCGGTGATCGAGCCGACGGACGAAGGCTTAGTTTTTAGGGAGATAGCGCCTGGGGTAAGTATAGAAAATGTAATTGCAGCGACGGAGGCGAGCCTTATTGTTCCAGCGGATGTTCCCGAGATGGCGGTATAAGCCTGTTCAGCCCATCCGCTTCCGGCTGCAGACCCAATCATTCAGGGGGGGAGCAAAATGGAAAAGATCATCGGGCTGTCCTTCGGAAGAAAAAATGGAAATTGTGAGGCATTTTTAAAGGCAGCGTTAATGGCTGCTGAAGAGGATGGCATAGAATCGGACATAATCCGGGCCATTGAGCTTAAAATCGTGCCCTGCAAGAGCTGCGGCGCCTGTTTTAAAAATGCAAAATGTCCCCATGATGACACCGATTGGATTCTTGAAAACACCATGTTGGGGAATGCGGCCCTAATTGTGGCTGCTCCGGTATACCATATCAGAACCTCGGCTGCTCTGATATGTGTCAGCGACAAACTGAACCACCTCTTCATGAAGAATCCCTATGTCCATGATCGCAAAAAACTGTCGGCTGCCATATCGGTGGGCGGTTCCGGCTATGACGGTTGGACCAGTCTTGGTTTACCCACCGTTCATTTGTTCCTGCAGCATTTCTCAACCATCGTGGATCAGGTCCCGATAAACCACTGTGCGGACTTGGGTGCTGCCCTGACACCGGATAACCAGTGGGCGATTGATAGAAGCCGGAAACTCGGGCATAACCTGGCAATGTCTATGAAACTGCCTTTTGAGAAGGTTCGATATATGGGCGAAGAATCGCCCATATCCTGCCCCGTTTGCCATTGCAATATCTTTTATCTTGAGAAAGGTCTTCCGGACATCGCCTGCCCCACCTGCCAGATACACGGCCGGGTGTCCTGCGACGGGAATACATATCAAGTTGCCTGGAACGCAGAGGATATTCAAAATCCCCGGTTCTCCGCCTCCAAACAACGCCACCATCTGGAATGGATTATGAGGCATCGTACTGAAGAAGAGCCTCAGATCGCCATGCCGGAGACCCAGCAAAAGATCATGCAGTACAACGCCTACGGCAAGTACCTGAGACCGCAGAAAAAGGTGTCGACACATCGAGTACGCACCGAGTAGCCGGCAAACAAAGCACGTTGTTCAGGGGGCCAATCGCCTAAGGAGACAAAGGTATGCCTGAGCAGAAAAGGAACTCTAAAGCAAACCTCGATCGGCGCAGTTTCCTTAAAGGAGCCGGCGCAACCGGCGCCTTCGCCGCCCTGGCACCAGGACAGTCCAATTCGCAGACACAAACCACGAAGCCTAAATCATGGATGGACCGGCCGGACCCCATTGACGAGAAACGGATCACCGATGCGGGCAAATTTGATATCGTTGTTGTGGGCGCGGGCACCGCCGGTGTGCTTTGCGCCCGCGTCGCTGCCATGAACGGCGCTTCCGTGGCTGTCATCGAAGCTCAGTCGGAGGCGAAATACAGGCATATCGGAGGTGAGGTCGGAACTGTCAATTCGCAATGGGCGCGTGATCACGGTGCGCCGGAGATCGATGAGGAGGATTTCCTCAGAGAGTGGGCCCGCCGCAACGTAATCCGACACAGCCCCAAGAGGGCAAGCTATTTCGTTAAGAACAGCGGCAGGATCTTCGACTGGGTCATCAAGGATCTGAGCCCGGAATGGATGGCCGAAAACTCGCACCTGATGAGCTTGCCCCATAAGCCCAATGTTCTCATGGAGGTATCCGGCTGGAAATTCTATTACGGAACCACCATCTTCCGCAAAATGACCGACCCCACGCCGGTATGGAGATGGACAGACGTGATGAAGGCCCATCAAAGGAAATCCGTGTCCGAGGGCGCCAGGTGGTTTTTCGATCACCATGCCGAAATATGCGATGTCGATCGCTCCGGCGCCGTGACCGGCGTGATTGCCAAAACATCCGACGGCAGGCATTTTCGCTTCCACGCCTCAAAAGCGGTTGCTCTCTGCGCCGGCGATTTCGCCGGAAACAAACAGATGGTCATCGATATCCTGGATCTGCTTCGCCACAGCGCTGAGGCGCAAGGAGATGTAAACCTGGTGCAGACGGATGTGATGGCGATGATCCCCCGCGACGGATCCAGTATCAAGCTGGGTATCTGGGCAGGGGGGCACATTGAAATCGGGCCCCGTTCCACTATGGGTGCCGGCGATCCGGGTGCAGGGGAGTGGTATTTGCAGCTTGACAGCAACGGCGAACGCTTCTGCGACGAAGCTGCCGGCACTACCATTCCGGTGCCGAAGGGGGGCTTTACCGTAACCATACATGATGCAAATTACCAAAAAATCATTGAGATGATGCCGCCCCGCCACGGGGCCGTAGATACAGCTCACACGCTTAAATATCCGGCCAGGCTCAAGCTGATGGCTGCCCTAAAGCCCGGTGCCCCGGCGCCCAGGAAGCAGGCTCAGGCAAGAGATTTTGCATCAATAATGCAGGATCCGGAAGCCGAGCTGGCAATGTCGATAAACAACATGCACTGTGCCAATACGATCGGAGAACTTCTGGACTACATGGGTTGCTACAGCGGCGAAGCCGGAAAAAGAGCGCTGGCCGAGATCGAACGATACAATCAGCTGTGCGAAAAAGGTGTCGATGAGGACTTCGGCAAAGACCCGCGTATTATGAAGGTGACTGCGCTCAAAGATCCACCGTTCTATGGCAGCGTGAGTAAAAATGATGGTTCCGGAATGCTCTCGGCCATAAGCCCCGGCCTCTGTGCGACCACCGGCCTCGACACCGATGCGGATGGACGCGTGCTCAACAAGGAGTTCAAGCCCATCAAAGGCCTCTATGCTGCAGGCAATAATGCCGGGAATCGCTATATCGCGGTGTATCAGAGCCCCATTGCAGGCATAAGCCTCGGCATGGCGATGGCCGAGGGCTATATGCTTGGCGAGAGGCTGGCAAATTTGAAGCCCGAATAGCTGGAAAGAACATAATTAAGGACGGGCCTCCAGACCCCTTTTATGAATCGTATCTGCAGCTCCCGATAGTCCCACCAAGATAGGATTGGTGGTACAATAGCCTCGATTGCGCAATGAAATTTTTGCCTTGCGTGAACGTGTGACTGAGATATATCTATAAGGTTTGCCTTATGGGCATCGGGTTTCGTATCCTGAGGTTGTGTCAGGCCGAATGGGAAAGCCCGATCCTTTCGGCATCATGGGTGATTTGGATGCCAACCGTTCTTGGATAACGGTCAAAGGTATATATAAAAGCGATTAGGCAGCTGATTTTTCGAATACGTTCCTAAAGGAGAGACAGTATGAGGCCCAAAGAAAGCAGCACGACGCGAAGAGAGTTTGTGAGGAATGCAACGATCGGCGCAACGGGAATAAGCATCATGGGTGGGCTTGCAGCAGCCGGCCAGGAACCTAAAGCTCCCAAGCCTGCACCTACCCAGGGACCTAGAGGCGTTTTGCCCCATGTTCCAGATGGCACAAAATACGGACACTTGATCAAGAGAATGAATCTCCCGGACAAGCCGAACTACGACCATCCCAAAATGCCGGGAAATAATGATGCCATGGCATGGCCGAGAGGTAATGAACTAGAGAATATCAATCTCAATCTCTCGTGGGGGCACTATAGCCAGGTCGGGCTCTGGCAGCCCTGGGAACCGGGAGGGCATTACCACCCAAAGGGCGATGAATGCCTCATTTTTGTGGGGCTGGACGCCAGCCGTCCGGAATACTTGGGAGCAGAATGCGAGTTTGAAGCGGGGAAGGAATATGAAAGGCATATATTCCGTGTCCCCACCCTAATCTGTTGGCCCAGAAACGTTGTTCACCTCCCCCAGTGGACTTTGAAGAACGAAAAAGCTTTTGCATTCATCGTATGCAGCCTGGAAGGCGGACATGATACCGTGGAATTGCCCAAAAGAAGCGTACTGGAAACAACGGAGGGGCACAAATACGATCACCTATATAAGAAAATGGTTTTCCGGAGGGACATAAAAGCTAAGACCGGGCCCGGCAATGCAGATGCGCTTGCCTGGCTCATGGGAAAGGATCTGGAGAATTTCCAGGCTAATTTTGCCTTCGGATTCTATAGTGCCACAGGCGATTGGGGAGCCAAGTCCCACAAACACGTTAGCGATCAGGTTTTGGCTTTTGTGGGTCTTGACGATAAAAGGCCAAACTATTTGGGGGCGGAAATCGAGATATCGCTTGGCGAAGAACAGGAAAAGCATATAATCAGTGTCCCGTCATGGGTCATATGTAAAGCGGGATTCTCCCATGGCCCGATAGTCACAAAGAAAGTCGACAGACCCTTCGGATTTTATTCGGTTCGTCAGGATAAGGGGGATGCCTCGGAAGTAAATCCGGCGTAGGGCATTTTCGACCTCATCGTCGATGTAATGCGGGCGGGGCAGTTGAGG
Organism: uncultured Acidobacteriota bacterium; assembly: GCA_964474425.1. Classification (GTDB taxonomy): domain Bacteria; phylum Acidobacteriota; class UBA6911; order UBA6911; family UBA6911; genus UBA6911. The sequence goes on along the minus strand of CAYYTC010000118.1, from coordinate 4,666 downwards.
AATGAGTGCCGGACCTGGGGAACAAAAAATCCAGGATATGCCAAACTCGTACTGCCTCCCCCAAAACCCGATCTGCCGGGGATTGCGCCGGCATAGGCGCCTTCAGTTCGGATTCTGTATCGGGGCCGGTTCCGGCGCCGTCAGTACCATCCGTGCTTGCGGGCAGTGTCAACCATGGCGCGCATATTCTCCGGCTTGGCGTCATAGATGCCACCACCGTTGGCCTGAGTAAATCCACCTCCCTTTCCGCAAACCTTGATTAGCTTCTTTGCAGTAATCTTCGCAGGTAACCCTTCTCCGCGAATAGGACGATGCGATTCGCCTGCTTGGGGGGCTGAGGTCGGAGCCGGCACTTTTGGGCGTTGGCACCTTTCGGCTGGACCCGGCATGGAAACAGCTTCGCAATAATCCAGGGTTCCAGGCCCTGCCTCACAAATAAGGAGGCAAGGGCCTGGAAAGGATCGGTGAAGATCAAAATTGAAAACGAAGGACTAAAAAGCCCTTGCGCTGCGAGGCGGCGGTAGCGGCATTGATGCGTCCAAAGCCGGATGATGTCCTGCCTGAGCTCTCCCAAGTTTGGGTGGATTTTGCATTGGTACTCGTGGGGTTCGGCACTATCACGCGGTTTAATATGTTATTGAAGTCGGCCCGAATAGACAGTCGCATCCCTTCCCTGAGCCGGAAGGTCCGCCCAAAGCTCAGCTTCTCCTCGGGAGTACGCCGGGTCCGGTAGTCGCTGTAAAATGCCGGCGAGGGGCTGAACTGGCCCGGAAGCGGATCTTGCCAGGCCGCCGGATTCAATACGAAATCGGTAAGAGGATCAAATGCGCTTCTGTCATTGAGCCCGTCGAGGGGCATCGTGGATTTGGTCCCATCAGCGTTTCTCACAGTCCGCAGAAACAACGGCTGACCCTCAACCCGGTTTGCGAAGGTGTTTTCATAGGTGTAGAGGGAGGTCACGCCGGTTGATGAAGCTGCTGGAACTTGAATCATTCTGCCGCTGGTGTAATTCACAACAAGGCCGATATTCCAATCGCGCATCACCCACGACAGCGCCCTGTTTCCCGCCAGTTTCGGCGTCGTATAGTTCACCGAGGTGATCCATACGAAGGGCCGGGAATAGCTCGACATGTACTTGTTGGTATCGCGGTCGAACACGTTGTTTGTGATTCCGCCGGTTGTTCCTCCTTGTGTACCTGTTAATTCCGATCCCATGACCAGTTCTTTCTGCCAGGTAAACGCACTGGTCAGGTCAAGCCCGTGGGAAAACCGCTTGGTCAGCTTTACCTGCAGCGAGTCATACCAGGTCCTGCCGAGCGGCGCCCAATGCATATTGATGGTTGTGAAATGTGGAAACGGCCGCAGCGATTGGGCGACGGTTTGGCTCGTTGCGAAGCCGGGGTAAGGCGGAGTGCTGAATGGAAGATTTGTGACGGGATTGATGCGGCTCTTTGCCGCCGCGGAATTTAATGTTCCGGACAAAAGGGATCTATCGTCGGCACTGTCAAGGCTGAGCCCAAAGGAGGCAAGCCGCTCCGGCGATATCGAGTTTACGGCGAGGAGCTCGTTGCCCTCCCACCAGGCGCCGCGGTTGCCGACGTATGAAGCTTCCACCATTAGGTTCCTGGTAAGCTCCCGCTGGAGGCCGATGCTCCACATGATCTGCCTCGGCGGCCGGCCTGAATTTCTGTCGAACGCAGCAGGGCTTCCTGATACGGGTGCAGGTGAAGTATTCAAATAGCCGGGGTTCGTATTGGGCCATGCGTACATTCCATACGGCGATTCCGGAGCCCCCTGGTCCAGCGTCCTCCACACCTCGCCATAGGAGGGAGCCGTAAATCCGAAACTGGCGCCGCCACTAATTAATATTGTCCCGTTATCGGTGGCGGTTTGCCCATAGCTAATGCCCCATCCTGCGCGGAACACTGTCTTGGGCGTGATCTGATAAGCCGCTCCCAGCCTCGGACCGAACGCGTAGGCATAAACGTTCGAGAATTTCACACCGTCTCTTTCAAAAATCATGGCCCCCGGCAGATTGCCGACGTTGGGATTCGGAGTGGTGGGAGAGAAATTCGCGATGCGGCCAAAAGTCTCTTTCAAATAGCCCTGGTAATCCCAGCGCAATCCGTAATCCAGAGTGAATTTGCGGGTTACCTTCCAGCTGTCCTGAGCGAACAAAGCCCATGACGACTTCCCTGCGCGGGGATCGGCGAGGGCTCCAATGGTGACGGAACTCATTTGACCCAACAGTAAACTCGCGTACGGGAAACCCACCGTCTGTGCTGAACTTGTAACATACCCGGATGTAGGAATTCCGGTTTGCGCGGCGGCAAAGGTGTAATGGCCGTAGGCGGGGTGCACCAGATCGGTCGGATATCCCTCGATGCGCAATTCCGCGCCGAATTTGTATGTGTGGTTGGTTTTGACCCACGTTAAGCTGGCATTCGCGGTCGGCTTGGTCAAATTTCGGTGCTGATCGATCCCCGGGCCCTGGCCGGCGGTGTTTGAATAAAACCCGCCGTAAGTCGTGGAAAGCCCTCTAATGTTGGGGGGAAGTTTGGCCTCAGCCCCCTTCGGCTGCGGTATGCCGAGTTCCTTTTGCTGATCGTAATCTTGAAAGGGGGTACGGTTATAAAAATCCGTGAACTGCAGGCCGGCGCCGAGAGCCAACAGCACTGTCGGCGTCACGGTCAAGTTGTAGTTCAAACGCAGCATGTGGGTGCGAGTGACAGAAAGCGTGCAGCTAGTAGTGGCACTGATCTGGTAAAAGCTGTCGCAGTTCATAGTGTTGGTGTCGTAGCGCGCTTGATTGTAATAGCCTGAAAGCTTTGAGCGGGTACCGAAGTTGTGGTCGATCTTTACACTCGGAATGGTCCTATAATTGTATTTGTCCCATGGAACAAGATAGTTGCCGGTCAAATCGTTCTTGTAGGGGCCCGCAGGTTCGGGAATCAGCTTCTGCCATGCCAGCGCAGCGCTGTTGAGCGGGTCCGTAATCACATTGCCCGGGTACGGATCTCGCATCAGGCGGCTCTTTCCGTCAAGCCCGACCTGCGTATGTTCCGTCCCAGGCCGATAGATCTGATTTTGGAGGATGGTCTTATCTCCATCAGCGGTCGTCACGGTTGCACCGGTCAATATCTCGCTGAAATCTCCCTGGCGCATTTTCATGGTGGGAACGGTGTACTGGGTGGTGTTGTCAACTTGTGTTTCCCGGAACTGCTCAAAGTTGAAAAAGAAAAACGTCTTGTCGCGCCCGTCGTACACTTTGGGAATATAAACGGGCCCCCCTGCCGTGAAACCATAGTCGTGCCGGCGCTGACGGTCCTTTCTTCCGTACGGCGAACTAGCGTTGAATACTTCGTTGTACCAATAATCGTACGCGCTTCCGTGCAACGTATTGGTGCCGGATTTCATGGTGACATTGAACAAACCGCCCCCCGCCTGCCCGTATTCGGCCGCAAAGTTGCTGGTCTGAATCGCAAATTCTTCGATCGCATCCACGGACGGCTGGCTCCAAGACGTGTATGTTGAAAACAATCCGTTGGTTGAGTCCTGGCCTTCGAGCCGCATAGCCTGTGTGTTCGAGGGTGCCCCACCTACGCGTATTGTGGTGATCATGCCCGACTCATAGAGCGCGCCCGGGACAAACTGCGCAACGGCGTAGGGATCGCGCAGATATCCCGAAAATCCCAGAACGGGAAGCTCATTCAGAGTATCTCCGGCGACATTGGTCGCCAACTCGCCGCTTTCCGTCCTCAACAGGGGAGCATCGGCGTTGACGGTAACCGTCTCGCTGATGGCGCCCACCTCGAGCGCAATGTCGATGCGCAAGGTTTGCGCCACCAGAACCGTGATGCCCGTTCTTACAAACTGCTTGAATCCGGGTACCGAAGATGACATCTGGTACTTGCCGGCAGGCAATTGGCCGATCGTGTAATTGCCCGTCGAAGAGCTTTGCGCTCGATACACGGCGCCGGTATTTATGTTTGTCACTTCAATTGCGGTATTAGGTACGACCGCACCTGCCTGATCGGTTACGGTTCCCGTAATGGTGCCCCGATCGCCCTGCGCAAACGCCGCTCCAGCAACCGCGAGCAAACAACAAACTGCAATTATTGTTAGACGCATGTTGGATATCCTCCTTAGAGGTTGGCCTTTCGCAATCAAATCACAAATCACGATCCGAAAATCTGTGGGAAAAAATAGAGTTGGAAAAATCCTAACAGTTCAATTTTTGCTCTGTCAAGGATAATGTTGCATTTTAGATGGCATTTGTCTTGACAATGCCAAAGCGGAACAGGTAATAAAGAACTACTTCATGCTTTCAAGCGTGCCGTGTGAACGACGGGATCTTTGAGACTAAATCCTGTTCAGCTGTTAGGTGCAAATGATAATGGCTTATAGCAGCTATTGTTTTTATTGGGTTTTAAACTTGACAGAATGCCTATTTGGTTTCTATCCCGAAACAGGTTTTTTGACCAAGCCCCGCAAGGGGCGATCAGAGAATAGCCAGGGGTGAGCGAAGCGAACCCCTGGTGAGAATCGGCAAGAGGAGAGCCCTGAAAGGGCGACAGAAAGTATTGCTGTATAAGGTTTTTTGCCCATTGTGGGACTCTCTCATTATCGAACATCCTACCCCGGCTGAGCGAAGCGAGCCCGGAGC
>CAYYTC010000117.1:0-11375 GCA_964474425.1 uncultured Acidobacteriota bacterium | reverse complement strand
CAAATTTATTTTAGAGAAATTCGATCTGGTCCTCAATGGAGGCAAGCTGGGGACCCACAAACAATGGAGGGGTGGAGTATGAAATGCCAACTGCGAAAGAAAATCTTCTTCCTCGTATTGTTTACACCACTGGTTTGTGCAACGCTAGCGGCCCAGACCGGGCCCCCTGCTGTATCTTCGACGGGAACGCCCCTGGTGGCCTATCGCCTCTTTTTCCGACACATGCAAGCTCTGGAAACCGCGGCGAATGCCGCAAATGAGCAGGATATCCCCCACTTAAGGCAGTATTACCAGAATACCTTGGGCCTGAGCGATCAGGAGACTGCGAAGCTCAAACAGATTTCGGCGGCAGCTTTGTCGGCCTTCGATGAAATAGAGCAGCAGGCCCGTGACATAATCCGGGCTGAACGTGCCAAGTATCCAGGCGGCAAGCTATCGTCCAAGAATGCGCCTCCACCGCCCCCGCCCGAGCTTGGCCTGCTTCAAAAGCAACGAGATAGCCTGACCAACAGTTACGTGCAGAGCTTGCAGACGAATCTCAGCGCGGTTTCATTCAGCAGACTCGACACGTTTGTCAAATCCAGTCCAAATAATCGTGTCGCTGCAAAACCTGGGGTGTCCCCTTCGCCCCCTTCGGCAGGAGGAAATTAGATGAAACGGTTGCTGATCCTTTCGGTATTGCTGGGCATAACATCGGTGCCAGCAGTCGCGCAATACGCGTACACTTCGACAAGCCTTACCCAGGGCTCTGCGAACATATATGCATCAACTCATGTTGAGGTGGATTACTACACGGCGTATTATTACTACGTCGCGATGTGGAGCGAGCTCGACCCGAACTGCAGCGTCAATGGTTATTCGTCCGACTGCAGCACCCTCCAAGCAGTCGCGTCCGGGTGGACCTATGGGAGTAGCAGTGCGTCATGGTCTGCGTCTGTTCCGATCTCCGCAACAACTTATGTCGTGTTTGCGGAGCCTGAGGTGGTCGAGTACTATGAGGTTTGGACGGAAGAATGTTACTGTTATATGTACTATGATCCATACGGATACTCCCTCTACGGCGGCCAATGGGCGACGCCATATTTATATCTATGTGTGTATGGTCCAGTCGTATATACATATACCTATGTAATTCCGCTTGGTTTGGCGTATTCACAAACCACCGTGTGTCCGTTCCCGACGGGTGAGTCAAGCAGTTGGTTTGGCTGGGAGCCTAGCGATTCTCCCTATTATATGGCTTTCTTCGTTGCTGCTCTGCAGACTAATCCCAGTATTTCTTTTGACGGCAGGTATGTTTACGAATACCTCACCACCCCCTATAACCCGTTCGATAGCTGTAAAGCTGCGTGGGGTTCGAACTCGCCGTTTGATCCATGGAATCCGCCTGCGGGCATGTCGGGGGCAGTCGTCGGCAGTATATATTACGGCTATGGTCCGTATTATGGCGTTTATTATGGACCTTATCACAACGGATACGGTATGGATGCCATTGGGTGGCCAAATAGCTACAGTGCATCCGTGACATGGCACCAGGATCAAATGCGGAATGGCTACCCGGTCCAATCATGCGGTTGGGCTGCTCGTCAGCAAATGTACATGAACGGATGTCCTGGTTCGCCGCAGCAATACTATGAGCCTGGCCATAATATCGGTAGCCATATCACAAGAGGTGATGTCTATCTGTATCGCGCAGGCGCATATGCATCGCGATAGAAAAGAGGAAAGGATTTATATGAAAAGGATGATTGCCTGGAAGGCTCTAGTCGGAATGACATGTGTAATTCCAATTATTCTCTGGGCTGCGCAGACAAGCCCACCAGCTGGAGAATCGATTGTCTCAGGTCGGCCATTGTCAGATTTCGCAGATAAACTCGAAACCCGATACAGAACAATCATAACCTATGAGGAACCATTGTTGGTTAATAGCAGCGATTTGGACGTTACGATGCCGGCATTCGGGTCCAAGATATTCATGGGACCAAAGATGCGGACTTTCATCCCACCTACTATTGAGAAGGTCGACCTTCCTAACCTGGAGCAAATAATTAATCTCTACAACGCTCAGCATGGCTTTCCGAGCTTTGGCGTGATATCGTCGGGCTATGGCCTGCACATCATACCAGATAAAGTGAGGGATGCGCAGGGCAGGGTCATTTCTGCTAAACCACTGCTGGACACTCTCATCAGCGTCGCGACTGCGAAACGAACTCCGTGGGAAACGTTCGAGGCATTTTGTCAGGCAGTAAGCGATGCGACAGAAATAACAGTTGTACCCTCTTGTCCAAGTCTTAGACCAAGTTTTGATGAACTCTTCACAGCAGGAGGAAATCCAGAAATTACATGGGGAGTGGAATCAGTCAATGCTCGGATGGCATTGATTGATTTATTGAGCCGGTCGGCGACGACATTGTCGTGGCATCTAAACTATGCACCCAGCCCGGACGACCAGTTCTATGTGTTGAATGCATCTCCTATATTACTGCCTTCCGGGGAGCAGATACTATTTGACCGATGCGGCGACTGCCCGAACGTAAAGCGGCCAATTCCGCCACCACGATAGTTGGTGTGGATTCTGATCATAGTGTTTTGGATAGCGAGGTTGCGCATTCGGTCATCAAAGCTGGCCAATGTAAACAGTGGTTTCCATACTTCTGATGGCTGGGATATCACGTGCCGTTTTTCGGTCGCGGTAGGAACCGCCCTTGCGGGCGGCCCCCCGCACAGATCGTATCCGTCCGGTAAACCCATCCGTTCCCGTTAGATCCTGAAGCGTCCAACGAACCAGCGCATGCGTGCCAAAGAGCACATGTTTTTCCTGAAGGGAATTTGACCGAACCTGCGCCTCATTCCCAAGGAGCACTCGCGGCACCTATGGTGATGGTTTATCAGACGGCAGGCATGTTGCTGCAGGCCTTCCAGCGGCCAGGAAGTAACTCGTCAAGTCCTCATCTCATCGATTTCGAAAAATTGGCAAGAACCGAAGCCCCAAGTTTACATAACCTGTCGTTATCGGAAGTTTATGAGGCGGCGGGTAGGGAGAATTCTTGGCCGACAGGCAGCTTATGGTTCCTATCCATTTCATGGGAGCGGCGGCCCTCCGTCGAGGAACCGGTGTGAAGCACGGTCCGATGATGATGTGAGGAATGATCCGGCAGCGATCGTCAAGAAGTCGCGGCCCAGCAAGGGGATTAGATAGGCTGCTGTTTTTTTCCGGGCGGAGCGGGGTACTACAATTCCCAACCTCAATCTTAACCAGTGTGGGCAAACCGAAAGCCGTGTGCGGCAACCGCGAAGACTCCGCCACTCGGTTACATTACTCGGGTCCGCCGAAATGCTTGCCAATTGAATAGGCAGCCTCACCCAAAATACATTGGCGGCATAGCGCTTCCAGAATGACCGGCGCTCCATTCCAGCAATGGATGCAGCCAGTCCGGCGGGACGCTGATGGTGCATCCTCAGGCCAGAGTCTGTCCAAGATTGCCAATTGAATTTATAGAGTTTTCATGGATAATTCCCATCTAGAAAATCTCATTTTCTTTTCATCCTCGAATATTTGTTCGTTTTCCAGTAGCCGATCACAGTTATTTTACGTTCTTGTAAGTAAAGAGAAGTTGAGCTGCGGTGAATAAATACCGTTTCAGGAGGCCACATGTCTCAAGATAAGATGTTGGTATCTGGCAGAATCGACTCCTTGAAGCCGGTCTGCTTTGATAAATCGGCCGCGCAGTTCGAGTTTCCCCAAAACAAGCTTCTGGCACTCTGGCTTTCCTTTTCGCAAACTGAACGCGAAAGGAAATTCACCGATACCCGTGTTGCTGCAGAGCTTGTGGGCGTATCTCAACGCACAATCCGGTTCTGGATAGAATCCGGAAGCATTCAAGCTATAAGAATCGCAGAGAAGTATCACATCGACAAGCAATCGCTGCAGTTGTTCGTGCTCAAGCGGGCGCTTCAGGATCAATAACCGACAGATAATGCTGCTTAGCTGGCGGCATTCGGCAACCTGCGGCCAATTGCGGCAAAATGCGGATATTGGGGAAACTGCGGCAATTTCGGCATTTTCGGCAATAGCGGATGGACGGATCAGCCGATCATCTGCTATCAAGGTGGAAGTTTATTCCAAAATTGGCTTTGTACCCCTATAACTCTTGGGTACTTGTCCAACTTGCAGGGTTTAATAGCTGGCTTGACTGGTCCAGCATTGCAGGCATGAATGCAACCGCATACTCGTTGGCGCCTGCGCAAATGAACGTTCAATATTATTCATACGGCACAAGTTTTGTTGACGCGTACTTTTATTATTATGATCCGTATGATTATTGGTACTGGGACGCTTACTTTTTCAGCTATTGGGGCTTGTCATGTCATGACTTCTCCGAAGTCTACTGCTGTGGCTGGGGTCCTGGAACGTGGCTCCTTGGAGTGGCAGAATTTGAAATTGGAGTTGTTTGGGATGCAGCGATGGCTTTTTCTCCAATTCAAGAAACCTACCCTATAAAGCCCTTGGGGCCATGGCCTTGCCGGATAACATCCTTTTTGATGCCTCTCGCTATGGCGACGCCCATCATGCTCAGGACGTCATCTATGATGACGGTGCCGGTGGTAAGTCTATACCTGATTACGGAACTGCCGTTCAGGCAATGAATCCTGGCACTGTTGTGGCCGCCCAATCAGGCTATGGTCCGGCTCAAAGTCAGTATCCAAACTGCCAGAGAGCGCCCGGCAACTTTGTAAAAATCAGAGAAAACGATGCTGGCTATGACGGTTACTACACAATATATTTCCACATGACACCATCTGTCACCGTAGGGCAACATGTAAGCAGAGGAGATATTATCGGTCACCTGGATAATTCAGGATGTCAAACTGCCGCACACGTCCATGTGGCGCGAAAAGACACCAGTGGTAATCCAGTCAATTTCACGATCCCCTGCGTAAATCCTGTTCCTTGGGATAGGTATTTTGATAATTATGGAACAATCGTGGACGATTGGGTGCCAGATGATATTTAAGAAAAGGACTTTGAAGAATTCTATTTTGTGGGTGGTCGGCTGTTTTATTTGCAGCTCCGTCCTGTTAGTAGCCAAGGAGCAACACCTCGTTTACGATGGCGACGCTGACATCTACGAATTGATATACGATGACAACCGAATCTCGGTCGCTGATATGCAGGAGATTTGGTGGCTCTCTCCATGGGTGGGCGAACCTCCGGTTGGTCCGTTCAACATAGGTATTTCTGAGAGGAGATCTCCGTCGGGGGATGACATGGTTGATAAGGTATTTATGGCACCAGGGCTTGAGTCCTGCGAGCCAGGCCTGAATTGCGGTCGTGATTCAAGAAAAGCGGATGCGGCCTTCCTTGAGAATGCAGCGCGCAATTTACGCGCTGGCGATAAGCAGGTGAAGAGACTTCGGAGCGAAAAACTTCCCCCTGTATTGGAACCAGTCAGAAGTTATTTGCTGTTACATTTACAGCTTTCACTGGAGAGAGAAAAAGCTCGTTATCAATACCTGAAATCGGGGGATTTCGGCCCGATGAGGAACCTTCTGTGCGCCTGTTCGTGTGGTCAACCTGAGGAGGCATTCTTCCAGCAATTGATAACCACATCCGAGTTCAGCACAAGACTTGAATTGACGAGCCGCTGGCGTAACCAAGCCTTGGAGTGCGAATGGAAACTCCATCCTCCAGAATATCCGCTCGATTCATGGAAGCGCTTTTTGAATGACTTCGGAATTATAGAAACGCGACGGTTCAAACGGATCGACTAGCAGCATGGAATTGGGGGGCTTGTGTCTCACTCAGCTAACCGCAGACACATCCCCCCGTTTGGCCTTTTCTGTGAGCCTTTCATTTTCGAGCGCCAAACTATTTGCCGGCTTCCTTCCGCGGTGGAGGCAAAATCTGAAGTGGTTGATCTGGATCATAATGGAAGATCTTCGTCTCGGCTGCCGGAATTGGCCGTGACTTGAGAGCCGCGATGCGCCTTTGAACTTCATCTGAAGATACAGGGACCTCTGCATTGGCCACCTGCGTCTTGGCTGAGATTCTGGTCGGGTCTTTTTTCGGTTTCTGGGCCTTCTCTGTCTTTGTCCGGCCGCTAATTGTCCAACGCCGGACAAAATCATGTATCGTGCTAATTGAGGTATGGATCTGAAATCTGTCGAGGAGGACGCTGGCAATTTCCCGATACGTTCGGTTCCGGCGCAGCAGTTCCCTGATCAAAGCACCATAAGGCTGGAGGCGGGAACGCGACCGCTTTTCAGGCAGACTGTCGAGAATACGATCAAAATCTGGATCCATAGGGCTGGTCTGAGGCTACAAATGACGGCCGAGTCATGCCGAACAACACCCGAACAGAATACCGAACAGGAACCGAACACCGGCCGAACAACACCCGAACAATGGCGATCGCTGATTCATTTTGCAAATCCTAAGGCGAAGCCTTAGGGATGGTGTCTTTTCAATAATGTTTGCGATCGGCCGGTTGAAATGGATTTTCGATGGGTTTCTCATGCTCAATCCTGCTCGACTTTTTCGACCGTGATTTTTCGGATAATTGGACCAGCCGCATTGACGAATCTATCCGGCCTGGTTGGCTCCTGCAGCCGGGCAAGCCCGTATACGGCAATTGCGGCAAGCAACGGCTCCAGATTGCTGCCCTTCACCAGAACATCATGGGTCGCAAAGATGAGACGCACTTCATCACCGCAACCCTCCGCATACAAAAACTGAGTCCAGGGCAAAATATAGGTATGCTCCAACAGAACTACCTGAAGCGCAACTGAATGGTCCAGAGCGCCTGTCTGCCACGTACGGTCACCTGCTGATACCATGGTCATGTCCTCGCTCCTTTCTCGGTTGTTTCATCAGATCTCGCATAGGCGCATCTCGGTCCATAAGCGAGAAAACGTACTGGGCCGCGCGTCTGACCATCCGGCGGGCTGCTTCGAGGCCCCGGTGAATGCCCTGGCTGAGTCCAGGATCCGTCTTCCTCGCCAGTTCGGATGCTGATTTCCTGGCTGCAGAACATGCAACGGATTCGCGCAGCAATCGTTTGTCTCCGGTAAAAACCTGCACGCTCCTTCTTCCCCGGGAGGCAGCAACGTAAAACAGTTCCTTCCGCATCCCGTCGGCTGAAATAATCACCGAATCCACCGACTTACCCTGACTGCGATGCGCTGTCACGGCATATCCATGGCTAAAATGCCTGAAACTCCGAGGAAGCGTGCGGCCATCTTCCAGATGGATCCTGCCTTTAGCATCAATATGGGAAACCGTCACAATGTCGCCATTGGTACTTCGAAATCCAGGCGTCCGGCAATTTGCGGTTAGCAGAAGCCTATCGGCCGGCGCGACCTCAATCCCCTTACGTTCAAGCACGTCAAAGCTTTTTGCCTGCCGGGCTAATACGGTCTGGGTACGGTCGTGTTCATTCCGGACTATCAACCGCCCGTTCTGGACCTCTACCACCTCAACCGTTTCATTCTTTGCGATTCCCTTGACCGCCCGGTGAAATCCCAGCAGATGTCCTGGAAGAAAGTTTTTCATTTCGCTCTTTTGAGCGTTGCTCCAGGTCAGAGAAACATCTCTGGTCAGGCTGTTGCCCTTACCGAGCTCGCCGGCCTCTTTTCTGGCAAGTCGGATTGCCTCTGTAACCCGGTCAATTTCCTCGTGGGTCGCGCAAACCACCAATGCACTGCTGGAATCCATGTAAGCCTGCGCAATAGCCTGCGGCCGATCCAGGAACGGAATTTCATGAACTGCCCCGATCTTTTCCAGTCTTTCGAAGCCGCGCTCCGGATTTCTCCTCAATTCCTGAATCGCTTCGCGGTATTCAATTACCGCTTGCCGCTGAACCCGGGTGAGGGAAACGCTCTTGAGCCTCGATTCCTTTTCCAGGATCCGCAATGCATCACAGGCTTCAACGCTCTGGATCTGTTGCGTGTCCCCGCTGAATACAATGCGGGCAGACATCTTTTCGCTGAGATGCATCAGTCCCCACATCTGCCGCCCAGAAACCATGCCGGCTTCGTCAACGATCAAAACCTTGTGCTCTATTCCTGCCTGGATCTGCCGGTCTTGCAGGAGTCGCTCAATCGTCATTGCGTCCTCAAAGCCAACCTTCCGCAGTTCCTCAACGGTACTAACTGTGGGAGCAAGTGCAAGGACTTCTCTGCCGGATTCCCTGAGCCCGCGATGCAGTTCCTGCAGAGCGGCCGTCTTGCCGGTTCCTGCGGCGCCGGCTATGTTCACCGCTCTATCCCGAGAACCGAGCACAAACTCCACAACCTGCTTCTGTTCAGGATTCAGCCGATCGGAAACGAGGAAATGGTTATGCCCCAAAGGTTCGAAACCGCCTACTCCGCGATTAACACCTTCGATGATTTCGCGCTCGCGTTTCAGGCTGGCACCCGTTGCTATTTCAGTCCCATCCCGGAGGATGGCTCCAAGGGACTCCCGCAATGACAGGGTGCCTTTGAGCTGCTCGTGGCTGAGTCTGCCCCGGCCATGGCGGAGCGCTTCAGTGAGAATCTCATGGTCCCGGCATACAGAAACCCGCTCGAATACGTGCTCCTGGGCGTACGTCAACGATGGTTCGGCGAGTTCCAGGGGTATCCACCTCTCTCTTTCATGCTGCAGTTTCGAAAGGAGATCATTCTCTTCGAAATTCAGACGCTCGCGCTGGCGTGCCCGAACCTCGTCAGTTGATATCTCGATCAGTTTGTCCGCCCGCGACTCCCGAACAAGCACGGCAACTTCATTGTCGGTCGGCTTTCGGCCCTTTGCGGCAATAAACTGTTCTATCGCCTCATCGCGCTGCCGGCTGCGCTGGCTATATCTGGCAAGAAGCTCCTTGGGAATTCCCCGGATCTCAAAGCCGCAGTCCCGTCCTTTGCCGTCGAACTGGTTCTCGATTTCGTACCCCAGCTGGCGTACCCGGCAGGCAAGGGCGTTCCGATAGACTTCCGATAGATAGGCCCTCCTGTCGTAAATTCCAGAGGCCTGCAGCGCTTTCCAGCGGCCCTCTGTGCCGTCATAAGTCAGGTTGGCGGTCACCGCATGGGTGTGAAGTTGCGGATCGAGTTCGCGGCTTGTGTCGTGAGGATAAACGGCAATCACGAGATTACCGGTTATGCGATCATCCTGGAGACCTTTCTGCCTCAGCCGTGTGGCGGCATTTGCCTCAAGCTCCTGCAGCGCTTCATCGACAGCTTCTTGGTGGGCCTGCAAAAGCCGCTGATCGCCGCCCAGGATCGCCATAATCGAGACGGATTTCGGCGCCGAGATCGTAAAATCATAGAGATTCCTTCCTCTCGACTGCATCGTTCCATCTGCGGATGTGCGATCGGCACTCTGCCGTTGCCTTAAAAACTCGCCGGTTCCGGGATGGCAAGCTTGCCGCATGTGTTCGAACTCGTCCGTTTTCACGTCTCCACTGAGTCCCAATAATTCCGCTCCACGGCCGCGCCACTGTCCGATGACACGTTCTCCTTCGGCAAAGTAGTCGCTATGCTCCAGGTGCTTTGACGAATACCCTGTTCCATCGGACATGGCGCGGATCGTAAGCATATCGGTCAATGTTTTTTCGGAGTCGGGATTGGCGGCCTATTCGGATCATCCATAATGTCCTGGATCGTGGGTGGGCGCTCTTCCTTGGGGGGCCGGTCGAGCCATTGCTGAAAAAGAAGGCCTATCCCTATCCCCACTATTAGTGCCAGTGAGGACAAGGCATAAAGTGCCCACCGGTATTCACAACGGAATGTATCGGACAGTTCCCGTGCAGTCCGGCTGGCTGTTTCGGCCGCATGGTGAATTGAAGAAGTCATCTCGTCAATAGACCGACTGCCCTGCGCGGCTAGACCACGGTAGGAATCGGTAAGGATTCCGGCCGTGCGCCCGAACTCGGCGGTTGTGCTTTTCATTTGCTCTGCAGCCAAAGTCAGCGATTCGGCGGTTCGAGGAATCGTGGATCTTACGAACTGCTGCCGCAGGCTCTCATTGATATTGCCGGCGATGATCTCCGGGCTGATTCCCTTTTTGATTTGATCGGGAAGACGGCTCAGCCGCTCATCCAGCAACTTCTGGTAGGACACGCAGGATCGGAAGCTCTCCTCGACCTTCTGCATTGCCACGGCAAAGAGGCTTTCCAGCCTTTCGCGCTCGGCGGTTACGTCGGCAGGCACTTTTATCATCAAAAGCGTGAGAAACTGCATGGCCCGGAGCAGCCGCAGCATCTCGTCATTCTCCGGAAGTGACTGGCAGTGCCTCAATTCGCGGTAATAGTCAGCCCGGACGCTATCGGGCAGAGCATTCGCAATCCGATCGACGAGATCCGGTTCATCGGATTTGTCCAAAAGGTTTTTGGCTTTCATGGCAAAAGCAGATCCTTCACCTTGTCGAATTCCGTAAACATTCTGCGGCGATAGCTCTGCGCGCGCATCACGAGAGAAGCCCTTTGTAGGTCAGGTACGTGTCTAGATCTCGAGGCGATATCTCCAAGCGTGACCCCGTGGTTGCGGGCGGCATTTTCCAGTTCCGGCAGCCGGTAATCCATGCGAATTACGGCTGGATGGAATACCTCCCTGAATTGCCGGGCCTGTTCGCTTTCGTTCCAATAAGTGAAATCGGAGAAATTCGCGAGGCTGTTCTCCACAATCAGATACGTTGCCCTGGATTGCAGGTTTGAAGCCCAGGCAAGGACACTTTCGACACCTGCCGGATCGGCTGTCACTACACCGATAGCTGTAAAAGTGACGCCTGCTTCGGAGACATCCGGATACATCCGGTCAAACCACTCATAGGTGATCTGGCCGGCGCCCGCCCCCATATCCGCCACAATAACCGGCACGCCATTGGAAAGATGATCGATGAAAGCATCGAGACCGGCCGCCGTATGAATGTTGATTTTAGGGACGCGACCGCCGAAAAAGTGGGTCAACGACCCCCGTGCTTTGTTTTCAGTATCCAGATCCAGCAGTTGTACCGGGATCTGGTTCGAGTCAAACCATTCCGCCAGACCAACCATAACGCTTGTCTTCCCAACTCCGCCTTTTCCACCCATCGATAAAACGACTCTCTTTATGGAACTCATGATGATCCCTCCCGTGTGCAGTCCTGTTCTTCGGTGCTCATACGAACTTGCCGGCTATCGGTTCGATGAAAACCGTTCGAGCAGATATTTTTTTGCAATTAACCGCGGACTGATTCTCCGACAGCTGCATTTGGCCGGCCTCCGGATGCCAATTTCTACAATCTCCCCTCTATAGAATAAGAGTCAAAAATGGTCGTGAAATTTACCTCAGAATTTTGAGAGTTCTCATTTTTTCGGATCTTCCGCACAATCTGTGGGTATAAAAGGCAATAAGGAATAATG
>CAYYTC010000116.1:0-11792 GCA_964474425.1 uncultured Acidobacteriota bacterium | reverse complement strand
TCGGGCCCGTTGCCCGTTCCCTGTTCGCAGCGCTTCGTGTTGTCGAAGCAGAAGGTAAGCTCTGCGGTATGCCATGCGCCCGCATCTTCCAGCATCGGCGATTGCCAGGTAAAATACCACGTGAACACCGGCGCGTCATTCTGGCTGCATTTCATCGTGGCCATGCGCGTGACGTGATTGCGTATGTGAAGACTGTTTAAGCCGCCGCCACCGCACATATAAGACAGCGTACGAATGCTCTTCTCCGGATGCGCCTTCTTCAGCGCCGCGACCAGCGCCACAGCTTTGGACTCGCCGTAGCTCTTCGTAAGAGTGGCCATCCACTCGGCCTCCGTTGGCCGGGAACGCATGGAATTTCCCTCTTCGCTCACCGAGCCGATCAGCATCGGCACGTTCTTCGAAATGTCAGGCGCAACATCGAAGAAGGGCCGCATGGTAATGATGCGGCCATCGACGGTCGGTCCCCAACCCACGCGAGGTTTTTCCGTGCCCGGCGGCGGGATCGGCCCCCACACGCCCATCGGCGGATTCATCTTGGCCGCAACGGCATCGCCGATCGCATTCAACTTGGCCCATTCCATCTTTTGGAGCGCTGGGATGTCCTTGACGCCGAGCTCAGCAAGAACGCGTCTGGCGAATTCTCTGGACTGCTCACCGTCGGGAGGATTGCCGCCGCCCCCGGATTGCGCCGACGCGCGATGGATCAGTCCCGCTGCCGAGGGCATCCCCAGCAGTGTGGTCACCTTGGATCCGCCGCCCGATTGGCCGTAAATCATGACGCATCCCGGATCGCCACCGAAATTGGCGATGTTGTCCCGAACCCAGCGAAGCGCCGCCACCAGGTCGGTCATCCCGACGTTCACCGAATCGGCATAGGCCGGCCCGCCGATCGAGGACAAATCGAGGAATCCGAGGATATTGAGACGGTGATTGACCGTCACGGACACGACGTCGTGATGCCGGGCCATTTGCGCTCCGTCCTGCGAGGCGAGTTCGTAGGCCGAGCCGAAGGAGAAGCCGCCGCCATGTATGTAAAACATCACCGGGCGTTTGCCGGTCAGGCTGGGCGTCCAGATGTTAACCTTGAGCATGTCCTCGCTCTGCCAACCATCGGTCCACTGCTGAAGGAATGTCTGCTCGCTCGACCAGTCATGCAGGCGCTGCGGGCAATTGGCCCCATAGGTCAGGGCGGGATACTCGCCCTCCCACGGCGTGGGAGGTTTTGCCGGAAGCCAACGGTTCTCGCCTCCCGTGTTTGCGCCATACGGAACGCCTTTGAATGTCAGGACGCCATCCTCGACATAACCGCGCACCTTTCCGCATTGCGTGTTTGCAACGGCTGTCCGTGGCGTGCTGCAGCTCGCTGCCGGCGCCTGGGGCGTTTGCGTGTTTCTGCTGCCGCCCGAGCTGCACGCTGCTTGAGCCAGGGCGGCCACGCCTGCCGTAGCCGACAGCAGCAGCGCCTCGCGGCGATTGAGTCTGGTGGTGCTTCCCGAATTCGATTTGGACACTTTGCCTCCTCTCAGGGCTCATCGCGGCCCGTTCGCTGCAACAGAGCTGGATCCCCAACGCAACATGAGGACGATTCTTCCGCCATAGAGGAGCGGAGCAACGATTGAGTCCTGGCGACACTGGATGTTCCGCCTGCGGTGGAAGAAAGCTATAAGCTGCCTCATCGCCCGTCAGTTATCCCATCCAGCCGACGACGCGCGTCCGTGCTTGCTCTCCCTTTGGCCATATAGGATCGACTTCGCTGTCTGCGCTCACTTAGAGCCGCATTATACATCGGGGTCGGGTCGATGTCGCTTTCTTATGTCACAAAAATGAGACAAGCCGCCGCTCCCGGACTGCGTTGCTGCAAGGTGAACCGTATGCGCGGTGTTCGAGTGGCTACTTCAGCGTATCCAGCCAGTCAAATAATGCGCTTATGAAAGCTGCGTACTGCTCGCGGCGTATGCTGTGCCCGGCGCCTTTGATATATACCCATTGAAACGGCGCTTTTGATTTCCATAGCCTGGCTGCGTTTTCCGCCGTTTCTCGGGACACGATGCCTTTTTCCGCGATGATGAGTAAGGTAGGGCACTCAATCCTGGTGACGATCTCTTCATAAGGGCGTGAAGGGATACCGATTCTGTCAAAAAGGGCCTTGTCCCACAGTTTTCTGGAATTTGCCCAGGTGATGACTTCATCTTCCGGCCAGGTCGGGTTGTCCTTGCGGCATCTGGCCTTTATTTCTTCCAGCGGCAGTTTGGCTACTTCCGTTTGATAAGCCCGTATCTCCTCGTGGTTTTTCCTGGCTGCTTCTGCGTTTTCCGGCTTTGGCGGAAACATGCCCCAGGCGGGATCTTCCAGGATAATGGCTTTAGGCAGATCCGGGTACTCCATCGCTAGGTTACAGGTTGTCCCCGCGCCCATGGAATGCCCCATAATAATCGGCTTTGCCAGCCCCAGTTCTTTGACCAGGCCGGCCGCCTGTTTCGTTTGGTTTTCGAAGGAAAAATCCGGGCCCAGCCTATCGGAAAGCCCGTGCCCTTGCGCGTCCGGCATGATGACGTCATAGCGCTCCGTAAGTTCTTGCGCCGTCCGCCCCCAGCAAAGCCCGTCGTCCGTTGCGCCGTGCAGCAGTACAATAGGCGGTTTCTTCCCGCCGGAACGGTAGTAGTGGATTTTTGTCCCATCGATCATGGCATTGCCTTCTTGGTATTCCATATTCATCTCCCGTTATTCAAATTGTCTGACATTCTGAAACCCGCCAGGGAAAGCGTTGCAGGTATTACCATCAGTATGGATGGTGTTGCGAACATATATCGGGCCGAATTATTTTCGCGCTAACACTACTGCAAAAATGTGCAGACGCTCCTTACCCCCGCTGCATTTTAGCGGCGTTCATCAGGGGCCCCATGCAAGTTTTTCCGGTAAAGATCTGTGAGAACGTTTCACCGATTCCGTCGAGGAGCATTTGAACCCGCCTAACGGAAAGAATGTCAAAAATGGAAACACTGATCGCCGCGAAGCAGGAAAATGCCGCCAGGGCCGTCCGCCGATGACGCTTCTTAGGATTAGAATCATAGCGCGTTTTTTGCAATAAGGTAAAGCGGATCCCAACAACCGTATCAAACATCGTGATCCTGCCGCGATTTCCGGCTTGGCTGTTGAGTATCATGGAAAGCAGTCGGCTATCCCTGATTGCGGATCCGGGATCTGCGTCCGGCATTCGCGATTGAGGCTGCGGAGTGCGGCGGCGATCTACATTCCCTCCAGTCTGCACCGGATCACAATTCGGTATCG
Organism: uncultured Acidobacteriota bacterium; assembly: GCA_964474425.1. Taxonomy (GTDB): domain Bacteria; phylum Acidobacteriota; class UBA6911; order UBA6911; family UBA6911; genus UBA6911. The sequence continues at coordinate 8,504 of CAYYTC010000116.1, read as the reverse complement.
GTAACGGAGGAGCATAGTGCAAAATACTCTCTGAGATCACCCGCGCAGGCAACGGCTCAATAGACTGGGAGCGGGCATGCCGCTGGCAGGCAGGAGAAGAAGGCCGCATGATGGGGCATGGGAATTGCCGAGCCCAGCTTAGGGCCAAACCGGGCCAAATCGGTCATTGCGGAGTGTTTCAGAAACAGCTATAGTATTGCCGCACTTCAGGATGCGCCCGTAGCTCAGTTGGATAGAGCGTTTGACTACGAATCAAAAGGTCGCGTGTTCGAGTCACGCCGGGCGCACCATCAAAGCTCTTATTCCCGATATATTTAGCAGGGGCCGATGCATGGCCCCCGATCTCGACTTTGGTGTTTGTGGGAACAGTGTGGGAAATCATGCCGATTTAGCCTCATTTTTTGCCCCTGCTGCAAGCGCATTTTCGAGAGCCTCGACTGCCGCTTTCTTGTGGCTAGGCGACAGGTGGGCATATCGCAGGGTCATCTCAATCGACTTATGCCGCAGGATGTCTCGAACCGTTGCAATGTCCACGCCAGCCATGACAAGGTGACTCGCGCAGGTGTGTCTCAGGATGTGAAAGGTCACGCCTTCGAGCTTTGCTGTGCTGATAGCCTTCTCAAACTGCCTTTTTAGATCGTAGAACGGCTCTCCCGGCTTCATTCCAGTAAAGACATAGTCAGAGTCCAGGCGGCGGGGGATTGAGCGCAGGGTGTCCAGTGCAGTCGAATTTAGCGGGATGGTGGAGTGTTCCCCATTCTTCTGTTCAAGGATTTCGAGGTAGCCTTCCCTCAGGTTCACGTTTGCCCACTTCAGATTCAGGATCTCACCTCGGCGCATCCCGGTATTAAGTGCCAGAACGATTACCTGGCGCAATGTTGCCGATGGACAGGCTTCCAGTAGGGCATTGCACTCCTCGGGGGTCAAATACCGGAGCCGCCGATTGTTCTCTTTGTGGAGCTTTACGCCAGTCGCAGGATTGCCCTCGATCATGCCCCATTCGGCGGCTTTGTGGAGCATATGCTTGAGGGTTGCCATGCGCCTGTTAATGCTGGCGGGTTTCAGGCTCGTCTCTTTCCGGCTGGCGGTTGTTGCGTTCAAGGCTGTCTGGAATGCCTCGACGTCTGCCACGCCGATCCTACATACAATCGTTTCCTTGCCGAAATGGGCGAGGATGCCCTTGACGTTGGTTTTCTTGCTCCTGAGGGACTTCTGCCGCTTCCCCTCGCAGAATGCAATGTATTTCTCCCCAAGCTGTGCCAATGTGTCCTGCGACTCCTTTTTCTTGTCGAGGTATCGGCCTTCGTCGATGAGAGTCTTTTGTTTCCTCAGTGCAGATTCGGCCATTTCGAATGTGGCGCAAGTCTCCCGCAGCCGAATCCATTTATAGGTGGTGTCAATCTGCCAGCGGTTCCCACGCTTGTAAATGCCGGGAATCTTCTTCCGGCGTTTCTTTTCAGCGGCCTTGTTTTCTTGTGTGGACTCTTGAATCGGGTTGTCTAGAATGTCGTTAGCCATTGCATCCTCCGCTCAGGATGTGCTGGTTAGGGATCGGGGGCTGCTCCAACAGCCTCCGGTCCCGCTCCATGCGGGTTAAGATTTCAAACGTTTGTCGATCACAAGCCTGATTCCTTCTCGAACAAGATGAGCCACAGGTAAATCCTCCCGCTCTGCTATCAGTTCTAAAGACTTCAATTCCGCATCGGCGAGACGAATAGCAATCAAGTTGCGCTTTCTCTTGGCATCGGGAATCAATTTCTGACCTTTCCTCATATATAATGTATAACATTGCTATTCATTATCTGTCAAGCAGTTTCTTTTTCATGACCCACAATGACGGGCCAGCTTTTTCTATAGGAGAGGAGATATCGCCAGAAATGCCCATCAGAATCCTCGAAGATCATGGCTTTATCCGTCTCCCAGACAACCCGGCGGACCGTGTGACCGTCAATCTTGGTTGAATTATCCAAGCCTTCCAGGGCGGTCACCTGTTTGGCAAGATCCAGATAGCGTCCCATCTCATACACTCCGGCTTACGACATTAACGACATTTACGACCGAAGGGCTGACTTTGGTCGTTTCGGTCGTATTTGTCGTACTCCTTGCTGTTGCTATCCACCTCTCCGCTGACCTTCCACCGGTATCGGATTCCTTCTGGAATGATGCCATGCCGTGTTCTGCAAGCAGGGTTAGGGCGCGAGTGATTTCGTCCACCCTGCGGTTTCTGCCAAAGAAATCCCTGATTTCAGTGCGAGTCATTCCAGCCGAATTTGATCGAAGTGCGCTCAAAATTTCGTCAGCGGTGGAATCCCCGAGAGCATCGCCAAAGATGAAACGTGCCGAAGTCTCGGCATATTCCCACAGTGCGAGGGCTGCCAGTAGGTGCGGCTTGCGGACAATCGGCGATTCGTCAAGCAGGGCATATAGGCAAGATAGGCGCAGGACTTGTGCTTCAGCCCTTGCCGTGACTGCTCCGAACAGGCCGAGTTTGCCCTCGGCCAGATCATCGTATACCGCGCACCAAATCCTTCGAGCCTCTTCATCTCGTCTCATTTGTCTGGCAGTCTTGGCGAATGCCAGGGCTTTCGCAAGTCGTTGCTGAAGTGGCTCCAGGTCGTGTGGATTCAAATTTCCACCTTCAGGCAATGATTTTGACTGGCGGACACATATGAAAAGGAATCTATTGGCGAAGCCATTCCCGGCCTCAGTTCGGCTTAGGTACTGCCTCAACTCGTCGGCGGTTATGTGGGCAACAATTCCGATGTGGGTGTCTGTGGCCTCTGCCGGTGAGTTTTTCGTTTTGATTCGGAGGGTGTCCTTGTCCCAGGCATCGCGGATAACCGCACTGAGAGTATTTCCATCGCGGCTCAATACACGCAAGGTAGAGGCAAACTCCGCTTCTTGCACGAGCAGCCGTTTATCCGCTACACCATGATCGGTGATGATGGTTTGATAGCCGGCGACAGATTTCCCTTCACGAATAGGTTCCTGCCTTTCGATAGGATTTCTTACCGCCCAAATAAGACCTTCGCCCGATGACAGGCCCGACGTTTCCAACTTGTTCCAGTCCGGCTCTACTTCCCTTAGTAGCCTGCTGATATAGCCCCAGCTTGTCCCCTTGCGGCTCTTTGAGGAGCGTCCCACCAGAACTGCGTATAGATTCATACGATGTCGATCTGCTTCGGCCTCGAAGAATGGGTTTCTGCCGATGGCAATGCCGATTCCGGCCAACAGTTGGACAAGCAGTGCTGCGGGATCAGCCTCACTGTGCGGCTCAATCCTTCTGACAATATCGCCAGCCAGCCCGTACAGTGCCTCCTCGGCAAGGACAGGCCATTGTGGTGATGGGTGCGTAGCCGCTGACTTTTCAGTCGCAAATGAAGTCTCTTCCCAGGAGTCAATGACAGCCTTGGTTAGTTTGGGTGCGTCCCCAATGAGTCTTGCGAGTTCCGCTTTGCTCCCTCCCGCCTGAATCCAGTCGCTCACATCTCCCTTCAATGGAAGATTAGGCAGATTGACGATCTTTAGAGCCTCCGCTACAGGAAACAGATGTCTCGCCACATCCCGCCCATGATTTTCCCCTGGGGTATCATTGTCGGGAAAAATTGCAACCTTCTTCCCGCGAAAATGAATGCCAAAGTCTTGCCGCCATTTGCCAGCACCCATAGGATTGCAGGTTGCCGGGAATCCTAGCTTCCACAAATTGTCCACATCCTTCTCGCCTTCGGCAATATAGACAGTGGATTTGTCTTTCCATTCTGGCAAGCGATATGGAATCAATCTCACACCCTCCATGCAACCTTTGCCGCAGATCCAACCGCCATTGCCATCCGGTCGGCGCTGCTTGAAGTCTTTGGGGACATATCGGACTGATTGAAATAGCAATTTGCCCACCTCGTCTCTGTAATCATAGGCAGTGACAATTTGCAGGTTCGCTTTGGCATCGAGCAGTCCCTTGTCTCGCAGCCATGCGGTCACCGTGTCTTTGTTGTTGGGATCGACTCCTAAGATAAACGCCGCAAGCGCCCAGGCATTGCCACCTTTGCCGCAGGGACCGCAGAGCCACGCATTCTTGTCCGGATTTATTGTTAGTGAAGGATTGTGGTCATCATGCTGGGGGCAGAGGAAAAGGATTTCTCTTCCTTGCTTTTTTTCTCCCCGCAGATTGGCGGCATGAGCTATTTCGATGCATTTTAGGTTCATGCATCCTCCAATCTCATGCAAAGCAATAGCATCTCAACTAATCGGGCCGGAAGAAGTTCGCGACACCCTAGAGATACCAGTATCCTCTTGATCTCGCTGCATGGTATCGAAACTGCTAGCTCCACCCCATTCGGAGATTGGATGCAAAGCCGGAGGCACGGATTCATTTGCGAATCATTGTTCATCACGGCACCTCTCTGGCCTTGAGCCATTTTGCCAACTCAGACGGTTTTACCCGAAACACACGCCGACTTGCTCCTTTTAACACGACGATGGATGGCAGTTCTCCCGTAGCCAACATTATGTGAATCCGGCTCCGTTTCAACCCAAGTATCTCGGCCAATTCCTGCGGCGTGATCAACCGTTCAATATTTGCCATCATAGTCCGGATTCCTCCAGACGGTACTTCCGTTGTTCCTCTGCCAACCGTTCCACTAGATCACGACGAAATATCCGAGTCCCGGTTTCTGTTTTGATCGCGGGTAAACGTCCCTGTCGTTCCCACACCCTCAAGGTTTGTGGCGCGATGTTTAAGAGTCTTGCTGCGCCATTTACGCTGAGAAATTCGTTCTGTTGTTTCATGTAACAACCTCCGGTTAGGGAGGGTTATAGCATGGGATTTTCAGAAATGATGGCTTTGCGACGAGGCTGGAGTACGAGCCTTAGATTTACTGCGGATTGGCATAATGACGCACGATGGGAAATAAAGGCGCGAGATGACTGCAAACGATTTTTTACTGGAGAATGGTGAAGGGGGGTAGTTGAAGAAAGCTCACATCTTGCGGGAAATCAAACTTTCTTTGTGCGGATTGCCGTATTTTCACTTTGTGCCCTTGACAGGGTTCTCCATGGTTTTGAATTTATAAAGTTTTGGAATCGCGGCATAGCTGGAATGACATTCTTCCTCGGTTTCAACTCGTTCTTGCCCCATGACAGGAACCGCTTCAACTCGTCCTTAATTTGCTTGGGAGATTTATTCCCGGTTCTAAAGCTTTTGATATTTTCCCTCTTTAGCCATCCCGGTGGATGGTTAGCATTAGCCCACTGCCGGATCTCGTTTGCTGTTATCTCCTGCCATGAATCTAATGGCACCATCACTCTCATCAATGCGGTTTTGTCAAAAACAAGCTTGCCATGGTCAAATGAAAATCCCCGGAAGATCTCGTAAATAAAATCCTCAAGTGCCTCCCGGCGTTTTTGGGTTTCCCATTTGGCATAGTTAGCATCGACACTTCGTTTCATCCTCATTATGGGATCGGATAGAGTCTCAACAAATTCAACATCGCCAGCTTTCGGCTTTTTGGGCATCGTTCCATCTCCCTCATGGCACCCCGATTTGTGGAGGTCCGGCAGGCGGTTCGGGATGCAACCGCTTTTCGGCTCGCGTAGCCTAGCCGGACAATTTCACTATAAATATAAGATCCTATAGCTGTTCTGGCAACCTGTTGCGCATTTTGTTCAGCCCTGTGCCAATGGCCTTTTCAGCGTTGCCTTATAAATTCATTGGGGCGAGCGAAATGCTTTACGCTTGTGTCAGACCTCCCTTGGACTCAAGATAGGAATATTTTAGCAATCTAAATCAATGTTTGGGCAGCATCCTGATTAGACAAAGATCTTTACATGCGCGGTGAAGTGGTTAAATTCCCGGTCTACTTTGCTCGATGCCAAGCCAATATGAATTGCTATCAATTGGAGGAATGCAAAGATGAAACGCACATGGCTTTCGGTAATTACCTTTATGGCAGTTGTGTTGGCTTCCAGCGGAGACCTGGTGCAAGCAACTGACTATCAAAGCGAAACGGTCACTTCGTATGGCTATTATGCCGGGGTGTTGGGCGACTATAACGCTTTTTTCGGAGATAGGGCTGGATATTTTAATTGGGCGAGTGGCGATTATAATTCGTTCTTCGGCTCGGCCGCCGGCTATTCCAACACAATGGGCAGCTACAACTCGTTCTTCGGCGTAAGCGCCGGCCAGTCTAACATGACAGGTTGCAATAACTCATTCTTCGGAACTAGCGCCGGCGCCTCCAATACAACAGGTTACGACAACTCGTTCTTCGGGTATGGCTCTGGCTTTTTCAATTCAACGGGTTTCCAGAACTCATTCTTCGGGCAGAGCGCTGGCATGAGCAACCTCACGGGCGATGGAAACACCTTCTTAGGGGCAAGCGCCGGCTCCAGCAACACCGACGCCAATCTCAACACTTTCGTTGGCTCACTTGCCGGATATTCCAATACCACAGCCAGTAATAACTCTTTCTTCGGGGGCGGAGCAGGCTATTCCAATACCACGGCCAGTAATAACTCATTTTTTGGGGGCGGAGCAGGCTATTTTAATACCGAAGGTACCGGCAACACCTTCTTCGGGGTTACCACTGGCATTTCCAATACTGTGGAAAATGGAAATTCCTTCATTGGTGCGTATTCCGACGGGGCAGCCGGAATAAATAATGCCACCGCAATTGGCTATCTCGCCCAGGTCACGCGAAGTAATAGCCTCGTGCTTGGGGGCGTCAACGGCTTCAATGGCGCTACCGCTGAAACAAACATCGGGATCGGGATCACAAATCCGGATCGGCAACTGACCGTTGAGGGCACACAGGCTGTGGGAAGACTGCGACGATATTATGGCAGTACTGATCCCTTCACACGCACTTACGCTCCGACGTTTCTGCTTGAACGGTCTAGGGGAACCCAGGCGGCACCGGCAAATATCCAGGCGGGCGACTATCTCGGCAAAGTGCAATTTCGCGGAGTAGTGGGCGGCAGTGCTATCGAGTATGGCGCAATGGCTTTTATCGCTACAGATACCGGCCAGAACGGCCGGTTCGCATTCATTGACCGTGACCTAACAACTGAAAGAGTGTCCATCCTGAACACCGGCAACGTCGGCATCGGTACCACTGCGCCTCTGCAGCGCCTCCACGTCGTCGGAAATGTCCAGATCGACGGCGATCTCCTCTGGTCGGATGCCGGCGCGTCCATGCCCGACTACGTCTTCGAGCCGGGCTACCGGTTGATGCCTATCGATCAACTGGAAAACTTCATCGCCGAAGAAAAGCACCTGCCGAACATCCCCGCGGCATCGCAGGTCAAGGACCAGGGATTGAACGTGACGGAGTTCCAGATGAAGCTTCTGGAAAAGATCGAGGAGTTGACGCTTTATACGGTGCAGCAGGCGAAAACCATTGCTCTCAAGGACGCTGAGATCGCCGCACTGAGATCCCAGAATTTAGATCAGGATGCCCGTCTGGCTGTTCTGGAGCAGATGATGGGACAGTTATCGAAGCAGGAGAGGTAGTTCTAGAGGGAAAATATCAGAAAGCGGCTTGAATGCTTCTCGGATAAAAAGCGAAAATAGATCACCATGAGACTGTCCATCCTCACACTTGCCACTCTCATCTGTATTTCTGCATTGGTTCCTTGTTCTTTGGCCACTCCGATTACCCTTTTGGATGTCCCAGCCTACGATTGGTATCACGGATGTGCTCCTACAGCCGCTGCATCAGTCATCGGTTATTGGGACTTGCATGGTTTTCCCAACCTGTTTGATGCAAACGGAGCAGATGTCTTTCAAACCGACGCTGTCAAAAATCAAATTTCCAGTCCTGAGCATAACGCCCGATATGATCCGATTCCCGATGATCTAACCCAGCCCCAGACATGGAGTAGTATCGCTGATTTCATGCATACCTCCGAAGGCGATTTGATAATGGGCGCTACGAGGAGCAGCAAAGTTCCCATCGGCATAATCGAGTACGCGGCTTCAAGGGGTTATTCATTTAATGCATGGAACGATCATGGCCTTTCATCCATCTGGATGGACCTGGTTGCTGAAATCGATGCGGGGTGCCCGCTGATTTTTGGAGTTGATGTAACTGGCAATGGAATGCCGGATCACGCCGCTCCGGTATTGGGATATGACATCCGAGGACCCAATGATTATTGGTACGCTGTCTATACCACGTGGGATGAGGATGAGACTATCTCATGGTTTCAGTTCAGGCGACTGAGCAATGAATATTCTTGGGGAGTGGCAACGGCAGTAATCATTCACCCTGTTAGTGCACCAGTTCCCGAACCCTCCAGCTTCATTCTTTTCGGCATTGGCCTTGGAGTGATTGGATTGGCAAAATGGCTCAAGTGGTGGAATCGCCCCCGACCAACGAGCATGTGATAGGAAGAGTTTTTAACGGGGTGGGAGGTGAAACGCACCAATCTCATTGCATTTATTCAGTAACTATTGAGCATGAGCAGTTTCCTTGATGGCGGGATTGGCTCGAAAATTGATGGTTTTG
>CAYYTC010000115.1:0-11942 GCA_964474425.1 uncultured Acidobacteriota bacterium | reverse complement strand
GCGGCCACATGGCCCAGCTGGACAAGACCTTTCCCACCAACGACTGCTCGATGTGCATCGAATCGCCGAAGTTCGTGGAATGCAACAGGCATCCCAACATCGAGATCCTGACCTATACGGAAGTGGAGAGCGTGGAAGGGGAGGCGGGGAATTTCACGGTAACCCTTGTCAAAAAGCCCCGATATGTAATTGAGGACAAATGCACGGGGTGCACCACCTGCGTGGAATACTGCCCGGTCAAATACCCGGATCCTTTCAATCAGAATATTTCGGGCAACAAGGCCATACACATATACTTCTCCCAGGCGATTCCACTGGTCACCTACATCGATGACAGCTGCCTCTACCTCAAGGAAAAGAAATGCAAAATCTGCCAGAGCGTTTGCAAGACGGGCGCCATAGACTTTAATCAAAGTCCGGAAAGGATGGAGGTAAAGGTAGGAGCCGTTATTCTGTCTCCCGGCTTTGAGCCTTTTGATCCCAGGGTAAGAGAAGATTACGGCTACGGGAAATATGAGAATGTTGTCACCAGCTTCGATTATGAGCGGCTGCTGTGCGCCACCGGACCTTACGAGGGCGAAATAAGGCGCGCCACCGACAAGAAGCATCCCCACAAAATAGCGTGGATTCATTGTGTCGGTTCCCGGCAGGTGATCCCGGGCGGCAGGAGCTACTGCTCGGCCGTTTGCTGCACCTATACCCAGAAACAGGTCATCCTGACAAAGGATCATGACGCCGATGCCGAGTGCACGATCTTTCACAACGACATCCGCTCCTATGGGAAGGATTTCGAGCGGTTCTACCAGCGGGCGGAGAACCTTCCCGGCATACGGTTCATACGCAGTTACACCTCCGTAGGGAAAGAGATTCCCGGCAGCAAGAATGTAACGATCCGTTATTCCACCCCCGAGGATGGAGTCAAAGAAGAAGAATTCGACATGGTGGTATTGTCGGTGGGATTGAATCCTCCGGCAGATTTCAAGAAAATTGCGGAGAAGTTTGGCATCGAGCTCAATTCCCACGGATTCTGCCAGACCGATCCTGTGAATCCCATGCAGACTTCGCGGCCGGGGATTTATATCAGCGGCGCCTTCCAGGGTCCGGTGGATATCCCCGAGTCGGTAGTGACGGCAAGCGGAGCGGGTTCCCAGTGCGGAGAGCTGCTCGGTTTCCGCCGCGGCAAGCTGGCCAAAGAGAGAATTTATCCGCCGGAAAGGGACGTTTCCAAAGAAGAGCCCAGAGTAGGCGTATATGTGTGCCATTGCGGGGCAAACATCGGAAGGGTGGTGGACGTCCCTTCCGCCGTCAGCTATGCGCTGACCCTGCCCAATGTGGCTCATGCCGAAGAGAGCCTTTTTATCTGTTCCACGGACGCCGCCCAGCGCCTTGCCAACTCCATTCGGGAAAAGGGTCTCAACCGCGTGGTGGTCGCTGCCTGCACCCCCAGGACGCACGAACCGCTTTTCCGGGACACTTTACGGGAGGCGGGAATCAACCAGTATTTTTATGACATGGCGAATATCCGGGAGCACTGCTCCTGGGTTCACTCCAAGGAGAAAGAAGACGCCACCCGGAAAGCCAAGGATATCATCCGGATGGCGGTTGCACGCGCCACGCACCTAGAGCCCCTGCAGGAATTTGATTTGCCTGTCAACAAGGCAGCTTTGGTTGTAGGAGGAGGACTGGCAGGCATGACGGCCGCGCTGAGCGTCGTCCACCAGGGCCATGAGGTTTACCTCGTGGAAAAGGAGCCGGAACTCGGCGGAATGGCTCGGAGGATCCATTACACGCTGGAGGGCCTGGATGTCCAGGCGTACCTGCGCGATATCATTCGCAGGGTTTATCAGCATCCCTTGATCCATGTCTATACGGATGCACAGATCCTGGAAGCCGCCGGCTATGTGGGTAATTTTGCAACCCGGATAAAATCCGAAGGGCGGTTATTGAATATCCAACACGGCGCCGCCATCATCGCTACCGGGGCCGATGAGTACAAGCCGACAGAATATCTTTATGGCCAGGATGAAAGGGTCCTGACCCAGCTGGAGCTTGAAGAAAGTATCGCTGCGAGAGAGGAGAAGGTGACGAGCGCCCAGACGCTGGTGATGATCCAGTGTGTGGGATGCAGGCAGGAGGACAGGAACTACTGCGCCCGTATCTGCTGCAGCCATTCCATGAAAAATGCCCTGAAGCTGAAAGAGATCAATCCGCAGATGGATATATATGTTCTCTTCAGGGACATAAGAACCTACGGATTCCGTGAGGACTATTATCGGGAGGCCGCCAACAAAGATGTGAAGTTCATACGCTATGAGGCGGACAATAAGCCCCAGGTGGAAGCCGTGGAAGAAAACGGCCGGAGTGTTCTGCGGGTGGCCGTTACGGATCCCATTTTGGGCACGGAGCTCGGCATAGACGCGGACTGTATTGCCCTGGCCGCGGCTATTATTCCTTCGGCGGACAGCAAAGATATTGCAGCACTATTTAAAGTAACCCTGAACCCCGATGGCTTTTTCCAGGAAGCACACGTCAAATTGAGGCCGGTGGATTTCGGGGCCGAGGGCGTGTACCTCTGCGGGACCGCACACTATCCCAAACACATAACGGAAGCGGTCAGCCAGGCGTACGGTGCCGCCGGCCGGGCGCTGACCCTGCTGTCGCACGACACGGTCACGGCTTCAGGCTCGGTCTGTGAGGTCGATGAAAGCAAGTGTGTCTCCTGCGGCGCCTGCATTACGGCGTGCAACTATGGCGCGATCGAGTTTTGCGAAACACCGGCGGGAAGGAAGGCCCGCGTCAATCCCGTCCTCTGCAAAGGGGACGGCCTGTGCAACACGAAGTGCCCGACGGGGGCGATTGTGCTGAAGCATTACCTGGACGAGGCAATCGTCGACCAGATCGACGCGGCGGTGCCGGAAGTATTTGTGGCCTGATGAAGGCCGGGATTGCGAAGAAAGGAGGTCATGAGGAATGAGCACAGGACTCACATTCAAGCCGAGGATCCTGGGATTCGTCTGCAATTGGTGAGCGTACGGCGCTGCCGACCTGGCTGGAGTTTCCAGACAGCAATATGCGACGGATATCAAACTGATCCGAGTGATGTGCAGCGGAAGGGTGGACCTCACTTTTGTCCTTCGGGCTTTCAGAAACGGCAACGACGGGGTGTTCATCGGCGGGTGCCATCTGAACGAGTGCCATTATATTACTGACGGGAACCACCATGCTGCAGGCATGGTGCAGCTGTGCAAAAAGCTGCTGGCGCACATAGGGATCAATCCCCAAAGAATACGGATTGGGGAGTTGTCTGCCGGCGAAGGGATCCGCTTTGCCGAAATGATGAACGACTTTTCCAAGAAGGTGAGAGAGTTGGGGCCCCTGGGCACAGGCGAAGGGATTGATGCCGCAGGGTTGAAGCCCAGGATTGATGCCATTGCAGGGCTGGTCCCTTACATCAGGCTGGTGGAGAGAGAGAGGCTGCGAGTTCATTTTAATACGGCGGAAGAATATGAAGCGTATTTCGCCGGTGACGAGGCGAACAGGCTTTTCCAGGAACTGATCGCCGATAAATTGACCATGAGCCAGATCATGGAACTGCTGCGGGAAAAGCCCCGTTCGACGGGAGAGATCGCCGGCATACTGGGGATGGAGCCCTCCATGGCTTCCCGGCATCTCAGCAATTCAACCCGTCAGGGACTGGCCAGGTTCGATGAAAGCTTGAAGCGCTTTGTCGCCGCCTGATGCGCAACCGTGCATCCCGGGCAGGCACGTTCGGCAGAGGCGGCCGGCAGAATCGGGCAGGACAGAGGATTTCGCTGATCAGGCTACGGAAGAGGGAAGAAGGTGGCGGCAATGGATACTATAAAAATTGATGCGATCATAGACAAATACCCGAACGATCCCAGTTCACTCATCCAGGTCCTGCTAGAGATCCAACGGGAATACCGGTGGCTTTCCAGGGAAGCATTGGAGAAGGTGGGCGCGAGATTGAAGGTGCCGTTGAGCCGGATACAGCAGATCGTGACATTTTACAAAGCTTTCAGCCTTATACCCAAAGGACGCCACGAAATCAACGTATGCACCGGTACTGCCTGTCATGTCCGGGGAGCCCCGCGTTTGCTCGATGCGTTGCAGGATTCCATGGGCATCAAGCCCGGGGAAACGGATCTGGATTTGCGGTTTACCCTGGAGACCGTCAACTGCGTAGGCTGTTGCGCGCTGGGTCCGGTGATGGTCATCGACGGCGAATACCATGGCAAGATGGCGCCGGCCAGGTCTGAAGATGTTTTAAAAAGCTACAGGTAAGGAAAGACTATGCCAAGGATCAATTCGCCTGACGAACTGGAGAGCCACAGGAAGGATATCCTGTCGAAGAAGGATCCGAAGAAACCCTGCATCGCCGTTTGCACCGGGACCGGCTGCCTTGCGTTGGGGGCGTCCAAGGTAGTTGCGGCTTTCAAACAGGAGATTCAGAAGCAGGGACTGGAAAGCAAAGTGGATCTCAAAGTGGATGTCCGGGAAACAGGATGCCCCGGTTTCTGCGAGCGGGGCCCCGTCATCGTCATTTATCCCGAGGAAATCTGCTACCTCCAGGTAAAGCCGGAAGACGTGGCGGATATCGTTTCAAAGACCATTCTTGAGGGCAAAGTTATCGACCGGCTGCTTTACGTCGACCCCATAACAAACCGGAAGTCGGTCCAGGAATCGGAGATACCTTTTTACAAAAACCAGCTGAGGCTTCTGATCGGCAACAATATAAAGATCGATCCCAAAAGCATCGAGGACTATATCTCAGTAGGCGGCTACTCTGCCTTGGCCGTAGTTCTATCCCGGCTTGCTCCCGACGAGGTGGTTAAGCGCATGAAGGATTCCGGCCTGAGAGGAAGAGGGGGCGCGGGTTTCCCTGCAGGGAGAAAGTGGGAATTTGCCCGCAACAGCCCCGGCGAGACAAAGTACGTCGTCGTCAATGCCGACGAGGGGGATCCGGGCGCTTTTATGGACCGTGCCCTGCTTGAAGGGAATCCGCACTCGATTCTCGAGGGACTCATTATCGGGGCTTACGCCATCGGGGCTCACGAAGGGTACATCTATGCCCGTCAGGAATATCCACTAGCGGTGGAGAATGTCACCATCGCCATCAAAACGGCGGAAGAATACGGTTTGCTCGGGGAGAATATCCTCGGGTCGGGTTTTGATTTCAGGGTTAAGGTGCACCGGGGCGCCGGGGCCTTTGTCTGCGGCGAGGAGACGGCTCTGCTGCGGTCGTTGGAGGGCAAAGCAGGCGAGCCGAAGCCCAGGCCGCCCTATCCGGCTGTTAAGGGGCTCTGGGATAAGCCGACCAATATCAATAACGTGGAAACATGGGCCAATGTGCCCCTGATTATCAAGAATGGGGCCGATTTTTTCGCTTCCATCGGCACAGAGGGAAGCAAAGGCACCAAGATTTTCTCACTGGTGGGCAAGGTAAAGAATACGGGACTGGTGGAAGTGCCCATGGGGATCACCCTGCGGGATATCATTTACAGGGTGGGAGGCGGCATACCCGGAGGCAAGAAATTCAAGGCCATACAAACGGGCGGCCCGTCCGGAGGATGTATCCCTGACGAGCATCTGGATATAAAAGTGGATTTTGACGAGCTTGCCAAAGTCGGGGCGATTATGGGTTCCGGCGGCATGATCGTAATGGACGAAGACACCTGCATGGTGGATGTCGCCAGGTACTTTCTGAATTTTCTGACCGATGAATCCTGCGGCAAATGCTCGCCTTGCCGTGAAGGCATCCGCCAGATGCTCAAGATCCTGAACCGCATCAGCAAGGGTGAAGGGAAAGAGGGCGACGTTGAGCTTCTGGAGGCGCTGTGCGAGGTTACCAGGGACGCTTCCCTCTGTGCTTTGGGCGGGACCGCCCCAAACCCGGTTCTCAGCACCCTGCGCTATTTCAAAGATGAGTATGAGGCTCATATCAAGGAGAAGCGCTGTCCGGCCTATGTCTGCAAGGATCTGATCTCCTACTACATCGATCCGGACAAGTGCAAGGCCTGCATGATCTGCTTGCGGAAATGCCCCGCCGAGGCGATCCAGGGCGGCAGGAACCGGATCCATGTCATCGACCAGGAAAAATGTACGAACTGCGGGACATGCTTCGAGTTCTGCCCCTCCCGTTTCGGCGCCGTCCTAAGGCTATCCGGCCAGCCGGTTCCTCCTCCCATCCCTGAAGAAGCAAGAAACATAGTCAGAGAGAGTAAAGAACAATGAGCGAAATCCTCATACAAATCGACGGGAAAGAAGTCAAGGCAAAGGGCGGCATGACCCTTCTGGAGGCGGCGCAGAGCGTGGGAATTCCTATTCCGACCCTGTGTCACCACGAGAAACTGGAGCCCTACGGGGCCTGCCGGATCTGTGTGGTGGAAGCGGAGGCCGGAGGCCGGACGCGGCTCATTCCTGCCTGCTTCTATCCTGTCGAGCCGAACCTGGTGATCAAAACCCGTTCCGAGAAGATAAGCCGGACCCGCAAAATCATCCTGGAAGAACTGCTGGCCCATGCCCCCGATTCGGCGGAGTTGCAGAAACTGGCCCAGGAATATGGGGCGGACAAAGACCGATTTGACAAGGAGTCCTCATTCTGCATCCTGTGCGGTTTGTGTGTGAGGTACTGCGCCGAGATCAAGAAGAAAGATGCTGTCGGCTTCGTCGACAGGGGACCCAAAAGGGAAATAGGTTTCGTTCCGGAGATAGCCGCCAAAGAGTGCTGGAACTGCAAGGAATGTTTCCCGCTTTGCCCGACTTCGGCGCTGCAGGCCGCATACGTTTTGACTGAGGCGCTCGCGTTTCCCGGGCGTTCCTCTGCCGAAAACATGAAATAGGCGGGGCGGCCCGGGATCAAAACGATTTATTTTGGGTGGATCCATTAAGGCCGGAAGCAGGAATCTGGCCAAGCGGAAAGTTCCTGGTTTCCTTCATCCCTTTTCAGGTTTCTGATTTCACGCTCCTGGCCTTCAATCGGTTCGGAGTTGCTCCTTAGCCGTCAATTGAGTGGAATTATTGAACGAATCAAGCTATAAGTGAGGCATTGTTTGTGAAAATCCAAGCTTAGGGAATCAGCCGGCAGTCTAACCATAAGCTCCATTTTCTGGAGGATAAAACAGTGGAACTTGAAGGCAAAATAGCGATTGTAACCGGGGCAAGCCTCGGAATAGGCAGCGCCTGTGCTCTGGACCTTGCGAAAAACGGAGCCGATGTGGCGATCAATTACCGCAAGCACGATGCTGAGGCGCGGGCGATCTGCGATCAGATCAACGCCATGGGTCGGCGGGGCCTGGCCGTGAAGGCGGATGTAGCCAGCTTTGACGATGCCCAGGCGATGGTGGCCACCGTGGTGAAGGAGTTGGGGCGCATCGACATACTGGTCAACAACGCCGGTGTAAACCGCGATGCCGTAATCTGGAAAATGACCGAGCAGCAATGGGACGAAGCGCTGGATATCAACCTCAAAGGGTATTTCAATTACATTCGCGCGGTGGCGCCCATTTTTAAGGAGCAGGGAAGCGGGAAGATCATCAACGTGACCTCGATAAACGGCCTGCGCGGCAAATTCGGGCAAGCCAACTACACTGCCGCGAAGGCCGGAATCATCGGGCTGACCAAAACGGTGGCGCGCGAACTCGCCAAGTCCAACGTCAACTGCAACGCCGTCGCGCCCGGGCTGATCGAAACGGATATGGTCCGGCAGGCTCCGGATGACGTTCGGCAGAAGGCGCTTGCCGAGATCGTTCTGGGCAGAATGGGACAGCCGGAAGAGGTCGCTTGGGTGGTGACATTCCTTTGCACGGAAAGGGCCCGCCATGTAACGGGAGAGGTGATCAAGGTCGACGGCGGCCAGTATATCTGATGTCGGAACCGATGTGCTCCTTCGCGCATCTCTGGAGCCGCCGGGGCGTACCTGTTTGAAAGCGGAAGCAGTTTGCTTATGAGTGCAAATGCAGGATATCTCAACAACGGGAGGTAATCCATGGGAAGAGTGGCAATTATCGGTGTAGGCCAGACAGCCTTTGTTCGGGGCTATCCGGGATCGATCCGTGAACTGGCCTTCGAAGGTTTTAAAAATTGTATGTTCGATGCGCAAATATCTGGGAAAGACATTGATGCCTCGATCGTCTGCTCGGCGCCTGAATACGATAAACAGCGTTCGCCGTCGGGAGTGTTCGCGGAGTACCTCGGGCTTACGCCACAACCGACATTCTACGTCGAGAGCCTTTGCTCCTCGAGCACTACCGGAGTGAAGCTGGCATATTCTCTGATCAAGTCGGGATTGCACGACGTTGTCGCCGTCATAGGTTTTCAAAAAATGTCCGAAATCTCCTCGGCGGAATCCCAGGAAAGGATGGGCCGGGGAACCGATGTCCAATGGGAAAGCCCGTTCGGGACAATGATGCCTGCCTACTATGCCATGTTCGCCAAAGGCCATATGGAAAAATATGGCACCACGCTGGAAGACCTGGCACTGATCAGGGTGAAAGCCTCCACCTATGGGCAGATCAACGAAAAGGCTGTTTACCGGAAAGCAGTAACTCTCGATATGTTTACGGATCCGAATAATCCGATGTCCGGACCTGTCGCGAGCCCGCTTCGCGTGGGAGATTGCTGTGCCAACGCGGACGGCTGTTCCTGCCTCATCCTCGCCAGCGAAGAGAAGGCCAAAGCATTCTGCAAAAAGCCGGTTTGGATCATGGGGATCGGCGCTGCCTCCGCTCCGGTAAACATGGCCGGAAGAACAAATTTCGCCGGATTGGATGTCGCGGATATTGCCGGGAAACAAGCCTACAAGATGGCCGGCATTCAGCCGAAGGACATCAATGTCGCCGAAGTCCACGACTGCTTTACCATCGCCGAAATGATGGCATACGAAGGCCTGGGATTTGCAGGGCCGGGTGAAGGCAAAGACCTCATCAAGAGCAGGGAGACATACAAAGAAGGAAGCATCCCCGTTAACGTTGATGGAGGACTCCTGTCCAAAGGGCATCCCATCGGCGCCACCGGCGGTTCCCAGGTCCGGGCCATCGTGCTTCAGCTGAGAGGGGAGGCGGGTGAGATGCAGGTTAAGAACCCGGAAATCGGCCTGGTCCATAACATCGGCGGCGTAGGCCTTTACGCGAACGTCATAATTCTTGGGAGGTCCTAAAATGGCGAAGAAGGAAATCGACGATCGGTTCAAGAAATTCGGCACCGTAAGCTTCACCTCCATCACCAAAACGAACGACTTCGTCGGGTATCTGGAACAGGGCAAAGTGATGGGCACCCAGTGCAAAACATGCGGCGTCCAGTTCTTTCCGCCGAGAGCGGACTGCTTCCAGTGCCTGTCCAGCGATATGGAATGGTTTGAGGTGACCGGCACCGGCAAACTACTCTCCTACAGCAAGCTACAGTTCGGCCCCATGGGATTTGAGGGCGATCTCCCCTACTGCATTGCCGTGCTGGACTACGGGGACTTTCGCGTCTTTGGAAGAATAGACAAGAACCTCCCGGATGAAGAGATCAGAATCGGCATGGAAATGAAGGCGGTGGCCAACAAGCTGCCCAACGACCAGCTGAATTACGTCTTTCAGAAGGCCTAGCCTGAATCACTCGCGGGGTTTCCTGGAAGAAATCGTTTCTGAGCATATCTGTTCCGGTTGCAGGCCGCGGGCGCTTATGCTGCATCCTGCAACCGGCAATATGCATGCTCGCTCATTCCCGGCAACGGTAAAGCCTCCGGCTCTGCCGGAGGACACGCACTGTCTCCAATCAGGATTCTTGGGAAACGGAATTATTCTATAGGGTCTGCTTGGTTCCTGCCTCAAAAACCGGCTTTTGCGGTCCGCGGGCGTTCTGCTATAGTTTTGTTGATGTTGCGAGAGACATGGAATTCAGGCAGCCTGGAGCGGATGCCTGTTGCGCAGGATGAGCCGGGAAGGCCCCCAGCCGTCATCCGCGAACGGTTGTTCGCCGAACTGGTACACACCTGTCTCTATCCATTGCCGCACAAAGCGTCTGGCCTGGTCGACGGGGAAGACCCGTATCACCCGAGCAGCATGTACCCTTGCTCGACCAATCTCAGGAATGGGCATGAATGGAAAAGCATTTTCGAGCCTTACGGGGAGTTCTACCGGAATCCCGAACTGGGTTTCGTTATCTCCGTGCCGGAAGTCCAACAGGTGCTGGATAGAATGGAATCCCAGCGTGAGGCTTTCGTCGGTTTTTTCCACTCGCACCGTTTCTTGCCTGCGGAACCATCCGCCGTGGACCTGGCGCTGAATTCCGATCCCGATTTGTTTTGCTATATCGTATCCGTTGTCCATCCATCCGGGTCCGTTGTCGGAGAGTTTCGGCTCAATGGCGGCCGTTTTCAGGGTATTCCAATAAATAAAAAGGATTCACAAACGTGAATAAATCAGATCAGCTCAAAGCGATTTTTGCACCCCGGTCCGTGGCCGTCATCGGCGCGTCGGCAAAACCCCAGAGCCTGGGCCGCGCCGTATTTGCCAACCTGCTCTTTGCCGGCTACGACGGTTGCGTATATCCCGTAAACACCAAGGCGAAAAACGTGCTGGGAGTCCGGGCCTATCCCTCGGTGTTGGATGTGCCGGACGATGTGGACCTGGCGGTTATCCTGGTTCCCGCGGGCTTTGTCCCCCAGGTCCTGAAGGACGCGGGAAGCAAAGGGTGCAAGGGGGCGATTGTCATCAGTGCCGGTTTCAAGGAAATCGGGGGGCAGGGCATCGAGCTGGAGCATCAGCTTCAGGAGATCGCACAAAGCTACGGCATGGCCCTAGTCGGGCCCAATTGTTTCGGGGTGATCAACACCGATCCCGATATCTCCCTGAACGCCACGTTCTCCCGCAATTTCCCATTGCACGGCAGGATCGCCTTTATTTCGCAAAGCGGAGCAGTCGGCGTTGCGGCTCTTGAATATGCGGCCGGGGAAAAGATCGGATTCTCCAAGTTTATCTCCATAGGGAATAAGGCGGACACCAACGAGAACAATGTTCTGGAGGCTTTGGCGGATGACCCGATGACGGATGTCATCCTGCTCTACGTGGAGGACCTGGAACAACCCAGGGAATTTTTGAGACTGGCGGCACGGGTCTCGGAGAAGAAACCGATCCTGGCTGTAAAATCCGGCCGGACCATGGAGGGCGCAAAAGCGGCGGCCTCTCACACGGGTGCGTTGTCCGGCTCCGATGAAGTCTATGATTCGCTGTTCGCTCAGTGCGGCGTGCTTCGTGTTGAAACCCTCGAGGAATTGTTCCGGTTCGGCATTGCCTTTGCCAACCAGCCGCTGCCGCGCGGACGGCGCGTCGCCATCGTGACCAACGCGGGCGGGCCGGGAATCATGGCGACCGACGCCGCCGTGCGCCACGGACTGGAGCTTGCCCAGATAGCTCCCAAGACACGATCTATTTTGAAGTCGCATCTGCCTCCCGCCGTAAGCCTGAACAATCCCATTGATCTGGTCGGAGATGCCGACGAGACAAGGTACCAGCTCGCGATGCAGGCAGTTCTGTCCGACAATAGCGTGGATGGGGTCATTGTCATCGTGGTGCCGCAAATGCTGACGAATCTTGAGGCTACCTCCAGCACCATTGCCACGCAGGTGAAGTTTGCCGACAAACCGGTTTTCTCCGTCTACATGGCGACGGGAGACATCGAGGATTCCCTGAAGATTCTCGAGGAGGCCCAGGTCCCGCATTACCGCTTCCCGGAGGATGCCGCCCGCGCACTGGGCGCAATGGCCCGGTACGCCCGGTGGCGGGCCCGGCCGCGCACCGAAATCAAGCATTTCGACGATGTGAACCCGGACACGGTGCGGGAAATCCTGACCAAAGCCAGGAGCGAGGGACGGAAATTTTTGCCTGAGCCCGAAGCGCACGCGGTCCTTCGCGCCTACGGTCTGCCGATGACGCGTTCCA
>CAYYTC010000114.1:0-12022 GCA_964474425.1 uncultured Acidobacteriota bacterium | reverse complement strand
GGATGGAATTTCAAACCGATGCCGCGAAACGGTCGGTCGAGCGGGATTTGAAGGAGAAAAACTCCGTGACATTTTCCCTCACCAGCTGGGGGAAAGTCTTGTCCAGATAGGAGCGGATCGAAACATAGCACTGGTCGCATGTGTTGTTTTGCGTGAATTCGCGGATCATGCGAGCCTGTTCGTGGAGGGCGTAGCGTTTAAACTGCATCGAGCACGGCTGAAGCGCCCCGTCGCTGGTCACGACAAGCCACCGGAGACCCGCCTTGCAGGAGGGAGCGCCGCCTCTGGCGAAATAGCGGTAGGTCGCATCCAGCGTGGATTCGTTGTTGGTTATCCAATGGGATCGGTCCATACGCTGCTTGATTCGCTCCAGGCCTTTTTCGAGAGCGGCCAGCTGCTCCTGGGTGTTCAGGAAAAAGTCGCGGCATCCCGTGCGCTTGGGCGAATACGCGCTGTAATTGAGGTTCACACCCCATTCGGCGGCTTTGTCGGCGATTGCGTTGATTTCGTTGACGTTGGCCGCCGTGATGCAGTTATTCAGCACGATGTCGTCGTGGCCCAGTGCGGCGACCGTGGGGATGAGCCGGCTGAGGCGGCGGTAGAGCCCCGGCAGGCCGCGGAAATCGTCGTGGCGCTCGTCGGGGAAATCCAGGCTGACACAAAACTCGTCGACTCCGGCGCGCCGCAGCTCCACATAGCGCTGTTCGGTCATAAGCGACCAGTTCGAAACCAGGATCAGGTAGGGAAGCCCGGAATGCAGCTTAATGTTTCGGACGATTTCGGTCAGGTCGAGGCGCATTAGAGGCTCTCCGCCGGATACCTGAACGACAGGCGGGCAGAGCACCTCCATGTATTTGCGATACTCCGACGGCTTCAAATCGCGCGCGGTGTCTTTGGGACCCCCATGATCGCAATGCTTGCAGTAGCAGGTGCAGGAATTGGTCACCTCGAAAGAAACCACAACGGGCCTGTGCGCAAACCAGTTCATGGATCCTTGTGCAATTATCCGCAGCGATTCCCCCAAGGGAACTTTCCGCATGAGCTCCTCCCTCAAAATCTGTGAGCCAGACTGCTTGCGAGGGGAATCCTACCAGAAGCCGGCTCCTAATTGCAAGCTCCTAAACATGTTTCGGTAATGCTGACGTACGCCGACATAAACGCTGAGGAACGCCGACGCCTGAATAGGCAAAGATTCCGCTGAAGGAATCCATGGAGATCCTGGGGCTAAGGCCAGCGGCACACAGTCACGTCTTCGGCTTTGCCGGGGATTCCGGACGCGGTTTGCCCCGGCTCCGCAGCCTGAGAGACCGTTCCTTGCGTTCGCAATGGTCCTTTAGTTCGAGCAGCACCGAGTTCCAGCCCTTGTCCAGGAAGGTATAGGTTTCTTCGTCGGGCGCCGAATCATCCGTGTCCAGCATGACGACCTCCGTCATGCCCGATTTGCGTCGAATTTCGTAGCTGAGCGTATGTCCGGAATTTTCCGGCTGCGCTCCGCGGCCGTCATCAATCCAGCGGAGCTCCAGCTCTTTGCCGGGGACGAAGCGTGTAAATACCGCGCGGCCTTTCTGGCTGGTTTTCCGGGTTCTCCAATGCGCGATAAACTCACCGCCTTCGCGGGCATTGCAGCTGGCGCGATCGCAGAACCACCGCACGAGGTCTTTGGCGTCCGTCAGGGCTTTAAACACGACTTCGGCGGAAGCCTTGATCCAGACTTTTTTTTGAATTTCGCCGCTATGAGGACGGCCGGTCTGCCTGCCGGCTTCCGACTGAGTGCTGGTCACGGATCTCGCCTCCCTTGGCACGGCTGGTTCTGCCGGCGTGGCTTTCTATATTAGCAAACGGCGAATCATTCGGCCTCAAAAATGACTGCCGCGATCCACAAAAACACCCACCACGCGTAATCGGTATCGGATTTTTGGCGAACACTCCGCAACCGCATCCGCGCTTCGGGAACTGTGCAGCCTGCGTCTTTCATGCGGCTGCCGGCATAGAGCGTTTTGCGAATATCCGAAAGAATGCGCGCCGCAAGGGGACAAGGGTTGCTTTATTGTCGGAGTTATCATTATTATACCCGCGTGGACTCAATACAGGCCGCCGCAAGGGAGCAAAGAACGCCGGATTCCGGCGCGGCAGGCCTGAAAAACCGGAAGCTACAATGCGGGCACGACCTCAGTCCCGCCCAAAGTTCTGCAGCAGGCATTTCAACCGAACTCGGGCCGCGCGAATCAGGCAGCCTGAATTGTGATCCGCCGCCTTTGCCGGCGCATGCACAGGATAGAGGGAACAATGCATAAAAGAATCACTTTGATAATTTTCCTGGTTGCGCTTTTCGTGTTGCTTGGAGGGCTGACCTTTGCGGTGGAGTTGTATTTTGACTACCTTTGGTTTATGGAGCTCGGCAAGACGGCCATCTTCACAACCGCACTCTACGCCAAAAGCATGCTCGCGTCGGGAGTCCTGCTGATAGGCTTCCTGTTCCTCTACCTGAATTTCCTGTTTGCCAACCGCGGTCCGGGACTCATCCAGATAGGAATTCCGACCCCCACGGGCCAGATTACGGCCTATACCGTCTCCCCCGAAACTGTCCGACGGGTATCCGGGCTGGTGGCTGCTGTGATAGGCCTGTTTATGGGAATCGGAGAGGCGAACAACTGGGAAAAGGTCTGGCGCTGGCTGCACAGCGTGGATTTCAATCTGAAAGACCCCGTATTCTTAAAGGATGTATCCTTTTACTTCTTCTCGCTCCCCTTCATAAGGGAAGGGATGCGGCTGGGCATGATTCTGAGCATTCTGGCGCTCGCCGGTGTTCTGGCGCTCTATTATTTCAAAGGAACGCTGGCATGGCGCAAGCTCAACGACGCCGGAAGCAGGACGCGCACGGGCATGCATATTTCGCTCCTGGCATCCCTGGTTTTCGTGTTCCTTGCCGCCAGCGCGTTCCTGGACCGCTACGAAGTGCTCTACGGCAGCCACGAGATTTTTTCCGGCGCAAGCTATGCGGACCTTCACGCGCGCGTCCCGATGCTCATGCTGCTGGCCGTTGTTGCGCTGGCCGGTGCGGTTCTGTTCATCGTCAATGCCTTTGCGTCCAGCAACCGCCTGGCGATTGCCGCAGTGCTTCTCTATTTTGTTGCGATGTTCGCCGGGAACCTCTACCCGGCGTTTATCCAGAAATTTATCGTGTCGCCCAACGAACTCGACAAAGAGAATCCCCAGATCAAGCACAATATTGATTCCACGCTTCAGGCCTATGGGCTTGCCAATGTGGAGGAGCGCGACCTTTCGGGCGACAAGGCGCTCACGCCCCAGGATATCGCAAATAATTCGGTGACTATTCACAGCATACGCCTTTGGGACCATGAACCCCTGCTGGACGCCTTGAAGCAAATCCAGGAAATCCGGACTTACTATGATTTCATTTCGGTGGACAACGACCGTTACCTGCTCGGCGACGAGCTTCAGCAGTTCATGCTGTCGTCCCGGGAGTTGAATTCCGCCGGTCTGCCGGAAAGGAACTGGATCAACGAGCGCCTGAGTTATACGCACGGCTACGGGGTTGCGGTCGGTCCGGTCAACCGCATGACAAACGAAGGCCTTCCCGTCCTGCTGGTCCAGAATATCCCTCCCGTCTCCTCGAACCCGGTTTTCCAGATCAGCCGCCCGGAAATTTATTTCGGGGAACTGACCCGCGGATACGCGGTTGTCAAAAGTCGGCAGCAGGAGTTCGATTATCCGTCGGGAGAAGCAAACGTCTACACGACCTACCAGGGTTCCGGCGGGGTGCCGGTCCAATCCTTCTTCCGCAAGCTGCTTTTTGCTTTCTATTTCCGCGACGTCAATATTGTCCTCTCCCCCCTGGTTACTGCTGAGAGCCGGTTTCTGTACCACAGGGATGTGCGCACGCGGCTGAGCCGGCTCGCGCCCTTTTTGCTGCTGGATCAGGACCCTTATGTGGTCATTTCCGGGGGCCGGCTGTTCTGGATCCAGGACGGCTACACGCGGTCGGACCGCTATCCGTATTCGCAGTCAACGCGGGGCGTCGGAAACTATATCCGAAACTCCGTCAAGATGGTCATGGACGCATACAACGGCAAGGTGGAAATGTATGTTTCCGATCCGGACGACCCTATTATCAAGGTCTACCAGAATATTTTCCCGGGCGTTTTCCGCCCGATTTCCGAGATTTCCCCGGATCTGCGAAGCCACCTGAGGTACCCGGAGGATATCTTCAGAGTGCAGACCTACATCTACAGCGTTTACCACATGACCGCGCCGCAGATCTTCTACAACAAGGAGGACCTGTGGCAGATACCTGTTCTTGAGGGCGGCGGGAGCGAGAACCCGATGGCTCCTTATTACACGATCATGCGGCTGCCCCAGGAGGAGAAGGAGGAGTTCATCCTGATGCTTCCGTACACGCCGGGACGCAAGGACAACCTGTCCGCATGGATGGTGGCGCGAAGCGACGGCGAAAACTACGGGCGGCTGGTCGTTTACCGGTTCCCCAAGCAGAAGCTCGTCTACGGCCCCCGGCAGATCGTGGCCCGTATCAACCAGGATGCGGAAATTTCAAGGCAGATCTCGCTGTGGGATCAAAGGGGATCCCAGGTGATACAGGGAAATCTCCTGGTCATACCGATTGAAGAAGCGCTGATCTATGTGCGGCCCCTCTACCTCCGCGCGGCAAGCGGTAAAATACCGGAACTGAAACGCGTGATTGTCGCATATGAAAACCGCATCGCGATGGAGGAAACACTCGAAAAGTCCTTGTCCAGGATATTCGAGGGCGAGTTGCCCCTGAGTCGAGGACCGGAAGAGAAAACCGGGGCGTCACAGCCTGCGCCGAAGGCGGCTGCCGGGGAGGGCGCGCCGAGCCTCATTCAACAGGCCGGCGATGCCTACGGCCGGGCCATCCAGGCGCAAAGGCAGGGGGATTGGGCCGGATACGGCGAGGAGATCAGGAAACTTGGCGCCATTCTCGAAGACCTGGCGCGTCAAAAGAACGCTCAGGCTTCCGGGACGCCCTGAGGAGGCTGATTTATGGCAAGCGCGCAATCCTTTGACATCACAACCGGGTGCGACCTGCAGGAGGTCGACAACGCGGTCAACCAAGCCGTGAAGGAAATCCGGCAGCGTTACGATTTCAAAGGTCTTACCGTAAGCATCGATTTCAGGCGGGCGGAGAACAAGCTCGTTCTGCGGGCTCCGGATGAGTTCAAACTGCGGGCAATGTGGGAAGTCATCCAGGAAAAGATGGTGCGCCGGCAGGTCCCTCTGAAAAACATGCAACAGGGCGCTGCCCAACCTGCAGCCGGCGGCACCGTCAGCCAGGAAGTGAACCTGCAGCAGGGCATACCTATCGAGACGGCCCGGAGCATCGTCAAGCTTGTGAAGGAGCTAAAAATCAAAAAAATCCAGGCCGAAATCCAGGGGGAACAGGTGCGCGTTTCATCCCCCTCGCGCGACGACCTGCAGACGGTCATGCACCATATCAGGGAAAAGGATTTCGGCGTGGAGCTGAAATTCGGCAATTACCGAAGCAACTGAACGGAAACATAGGCCGGCAGCCTCCGGCAAAGCCCAGACTGCCGGTCAGCCGTAAAGCAACCCACCCGGATTTTGCGGGGGGTTCCTGTCTGACACTCTGTATCCTGCCTTCTATGATCGAAGTTGACGGATTAGTCAGAAGCTATCATTCCGTTGAAGCGGTAAAGGATTTGACTTTCCGTGCCGAATCCGGCGAGGTCCTGGGGCTCGTCGGGCCGAATGGCGCAGGCAAGACCACCACCCTGCGCTGCATTGTGGGGATTATCCCTCCTACTCGCGGCGATGTGCGGATCAACGGGCAATCGATCGTGAAAAATCCCTTGGACGCGAAGCGCGATATCGGCTTCATGCCGGATGAACCGCGCCTGTTCGAACACCTGACCGTCCTCGAACACCTTCAGTTCACGGCCAGGGTTTACGGCGTCGGCGATTGCGACATAAAAGTGCGGGAGTTGCTCGACGAACTGGAGCTTTCGGGGCAAAGGGACAGCCTGCCCGGGGAGCTCTCACGCGGCATGAAGCAAAAACTGGTGATTGCGTGCGGGCTGCTTCATGCGCCCGGGAACCTCGTATTCGACGAGCCGCTGACAGGCCTGGATCCGCTGGGAATCCGGCGCATGAAGCAGACCATTATGGCGCGGGCGCGCGCCGGCGCCGCGGTCATCGTCAGCTCGCACCTTCTTCGCGTGGTGGAAGAAATATGCGACCGGATACTGATTTTGAAGGAAGGACGGAAGATCTTCCACGGGTCGCTCGAGGAAATCCTGCAAAGCCTTCCGGAATTGCGCGGCGATTTCGACCTCGAGGAGATATTTCTTCGCGTCACCCGTGATCCGGACGGTGAAGGACAGGGAAAATGACCCGGGCATTTCTGTTTCTGCTGGCCTGCAGCCTGAAAAACCGGGTATCCCTCCGGCTGAAAAAGCTCCGCCGGCCGCAGTATATGATTTCGCTCCTGGCCGGTCTGGCCTATATTTATTTTGTTTTCCTTCACCCGTTTCATCCCGATGGGTCGCGGCAGCCTCCGGCGGGCTTTGCGCCGGACCCGACATTTTTCCGGACGGCGGAGCCGGCGTTTGCCTCACTTCTGCTTGGCGCGGTTGTCTTCCAATGGCTGCTCCCGGGCGCACGGCGCGCGCTCTTCAGTGAAGCCGAGATCCAGATGCTTTTCCCCGCCCCGATTCCGCGGCAGGCGCTCCTGCACTATCATATGGCCAAGGCGCAGTTTGCAATCCTGTTCGGCACCTGCATCACGGCCCTGATCGCCGGGACAGGGACTCTGGTCCAGAGCCCCGGGTATTTTTTTGTGGGGCTTTGGATTGTCTATACCTTCCTGTACCTGTGCCGCGTCGCGGGTTTCATGGCGAGAAGAGCTTTGCGGAACCTCGGATTGGCGGAATGGAAGCTGCGGGCCGGCATGCTGGGATTTCTGCTTTTTGCGGCGACAGTAACGGCCGTATGGTCCCAATGGTTTCTTCCGGCGCCCGGGCAGGCGGCCACCCCTGCCTCAGCGGAAGGGATGTCATGGTTTTTGCAGATTACGGGATCCGGCCCCGCGTATTTATTGTTGCTGCCTTTCCGGTGGGTGGTTCGTCCCGCATTGGCGTCCGCGCCGGCTCAGTTTGCATTGAGCCTTCTTCCCGCGATTGCGTTCCTGGCGTCTGTTTATGGCTGCATACGCCTCAGCCGTGTGCACCTGGACGAGACGTTTCCGTCCGACGCTCCGGTCCTGCCCCGTCCGGGCGCAAAAACAGCCCATGCAGCAGACCTTCGGGTGCACAGGCGGCCCCCTTTCCGGCTGGCGCCGGGAGGCGCGCCGCCGACCGCCCTATATTGGAAGAACCTGATTCTTGCGGGCAGATTCCGCTTTCGTCGCATCATCGCCATACTTGCGGGAGTGTTCGCAATGCTTGCTGCGGTCAAGATGCTGTTTGACGGGAATGCGTCCGCAATTTTGGGTTCTGTTGCGGCGGCGCTGGCCGGGTTTTTCGCCTTGCTGGGCCCCATTGTGTTCCGCGAAGACCTGAGAACCGACTGGAGGAATCTTGATATTCTGAAAACATACCCGATTCCCGGATGGGGAATCGTGCTGGGCGAGGTTCTGGCTCCCGCGACAGTGTTGATGTTCCTGGAGTGCGTCTTCCTGTCTGTCGCTTTATGGCTGCTGCCCGGAGCCGGCTCGATCCCATGGGGATTCGCAGACCGGATTTGCATCGGCCTCGCGGCGGTCCTGTTTCTGCCCTCCGTCAGCCTTATTGGCGTTCTGGTGCAAAACGCCACCGTGCTGATTCTCCCCGGCTGGGTCCACCTGGGCCGCGAGCACCAGCAAGGGATTGAAGCCATGGGGCAGCGGCTGATATCCTCCATTGCGACGGCCCTGTGCTTGCTGGTTTTTGCCCTGCCCGCCATGATTTTTTCCGCAGGCATATTTTTTGCGGGTTATCGGGCCGTGGGGATGCCGATCCTGATCCCCGCCGCGGCAGCGGCGGCGGGGACGCTGCTCCTGGAAGCGGGCGTGTGCATTTTATGGCTGGGGCGGCTTTTCGACAGATATGATGCAGCGTACGAGTGATAGGAGATTCGTTTTATTTCAGCCCCAGTTCCTGGATTCGTTTCCGGACGGCGGGCGCCTCTCCTGCGTCCGGGTGCAGATCCAAAAACTGCCGCAGCATGCGTGCCGCGGACGCAGAATCCTTCCTCGCGATGTAAATTTCGGCCAGCTTTAGTTGCGGGAAAGAAAAGTGCCCGGGATCCAAAACAGTCGCCTGCTTCAGGTATTTCTCGGCTTCATCCATTCGTCCCATGTGATAGTAATTCAGGCCCAGCTGCGAATGGGCCAGCGCGTCGTCGGGCCTTGCCTCCAGCGCGGCCAGGTTCCAGGGCAAAGAATCCTGTATCTTACCCTGCGTGAGCAAAGCGCCGCCCAAATTTACCATCGATGGGTAATAGTCGGGCGCATGCTTCAGCGCCTCCCGGAAATACGTTTCCGCGAGGGCAAATTGATGCAATTTATAGGCCAGGGCGCCGAGATTATTCCAGGCATCGACGTATTGCGGGGCGATTTCAACTGCCTTCTTCAGGTGTTCCACAGCCCCTGCAGCATCGCGGTTTTGCATTTTCCTGTTCGCTTTTTCGTACTCCCGCAGGGCATTGTCGGGTATGGAAAGCTGGGATGAAGAGACTTTCTGGTAGGATTTGCTCGCGAGACTGGGCTGGAAGGTTATTTCGACAAAAACGCGTTTCTTGGAATCCGCAAGCGCGGGACTCACCTCCACGGTGCGCGTATATTGGCCGGAACGCGGGATATAAACAATCAAAGTGAACAAGTCGGCATGCAGGTCTTTGAATTTAAATTTTCCCGACAAATCAGCCCGCGTTTGAGCGACGAAGGGTATGTGCGTTCCATCCAAAAAAACCAGCGCACAGGTGGCCCGGGTAAACTCCTTATCGGGCTGCGTGATTTTGCCGATCAGCTGGTAGCCGCCGGCGTCCGCTCCCCGCGCAAGAAAGGCGTTGAGCGCAAAAAGCAGAAACAGACTTCTCCGCATGATCCGTACGCTGCCTTTCAAGGGATTTCCCCTATGCCGTCACTCCGCAATGGCGTCAAGCGCCTGATGAAAATCATGCAGCAGGTCGCGCCAGTCCTCAATGCCGACGGAAACCCGGACCAGCGAATCATCAACGCCGAGAGTTTTTTTGTCCGCGTCGCTCATCTCGGAATGAGTCGTTGTTGAAGGATGGCTTACCAGCGTTTCCACGCCTCCGAGGCTCACGGCGTTCCGGCCTATCTGGAGGTTCCGGAGGAAATCGAATGCGGCACGCTTTCCTCCCTTCAGCATTATGGAAAAAATGGCGCCCGGAAACTGGCATTGAACGTCCCGTATGCGGACCTGCTCGGGGTCGTCGAACAGCGTGGGGTAGTTGACTTTCGCGATTTTCTTGTGGTTCGCCAGGGTTTCGGCAATTCTCTGGGCATTCTTGCTCTGCCGGTTCATGCGCAAAGAAACGGTGGGCAGTCTTCCGTCGAGCAGCCAGCATTCGTCCGCCTGCAGAATGTTGCCGAGAACGCCTCTTATCCCGCGCAGTTGTACGACAAGGTCCGGGTTGCGGGCCAGGATGATGCCTCCGAGCAGGTCGCTGAATCCCGAAAGGTATTTGGTCGCCGAATAAACGACCAGATCGGCATCATGCATCAGAGGGTGCTGGAATACCGGTCCCATGAAAGTATTGTCGACGGCAACCATCGGCGCATCGGGGTGCTTTGAGGCATGCGCCGTGGCGGACCGTATGTCCGTCATTGTCAGTACCGGATTCGCGGGTGTTTCGATGAAAATCAGCCGAAGGTTGTCTGTGGATTCGATCGTCTTTTTGAGACCTTCGGTGTCGCCCGCGTGAACGGGAATTCCATGAATCCCAAGCGGATCCAACACATGATGAATGAGATGATACGTCCCGCCGTAAAGAGGCGTCGTATAGATAAAGTTGCCGCCTTGAGGGCAGAAGGTAAAAAACAAGGTTGAAATTGCGGCCATGCCGGAATTGAAAACGGCTGCCGCGCGCGCGCCCGGCTCCAGCGGCACTACCTGATCTTCGAGGATCTCCGCATTCGGGTGCGAGAGCCTGGCGTAGATCAGGTCGACGCTTTCCCCGGCTTTGGGCTGTGCCAGGCCCAGGGCGATCGAAAACGACCGTTCGGCGGCCTCCGGCGAAGAGAAGACATAAGTGGAAGATCGAAAGACCGCCGGTCTTGCGGATCCTACCGACAGCTGCGGATCAAATCCGCGCGTGAGTATGGCCGTGGGAGGACGGACAACGTAGGGCGTTTTTTTGGGGTCCATGTTTAATCTCCAGTGCGTTTATGCGTTGAACGTTAACACGTTGCACGTTGAAAGACGCTTAAACTGCAATCCTGACACCTGCAGGTTCCAGGAAGCTTAGCGCCTGGCGGCTCTTGGTATTCTAGGTTCCCGACCCATCGAAACCGAAATAGCGCATCCAGTCCTCCACATCAACCTTTTCCTGGGAGGCATCGCGCGCGCGGCGCGCAGGCTGCCGGGATTTCATTTTTGCGGCGAATTGGCTCCAGCTCAGCGCGGATGCTCCGGAATTGCGGCATCGGGCGGCCAATTCCCGGTCATTGGATACAAGGATGACTTCCATAGGATACGGAACATCCCGCAGGCGGCGCAGCAGGACCTCGTCGGCGGAAAAAGGGGCGCTGTATCGGACGGAAATCCCCGGCGGTACCGCCACGCCGCCGGGATCGTCGCCGTCAAAATAAACCAGAAAGCGGCCCCCTCCTGCCTTGTGAAAGGAGCTTAACCTCGACAAAAACGCCTGCCGGACCCGGGGGTCCGCCCGCACGGCCGCAGTGGACTGGCCGATCAGGTTGTTGCCGTCAAACCAGTAAGGCATGCTTATAGTTTGCCACAAAACCGTTCACTTCGCCCCCCGTTTTGATGGCGGCATGATGCCGCCGCCGTGCGCCGTGCAGCATGCTTGACAGCGCAACCGGGCATTCACTATGCTCGCCGGATGACTGAGAAACGCTTCATGGAAGTGGCTCTGAGGGCGGATGTGGATTCCGCCGAACTTCTTTCCCTGCTGCCGGAAGGGGAAGCACTCGGCAGCTGGGAAATGGACGGCGTGATCCATATTTACTGGAATGAGGAGCAATGGCGGCCGGCCCTGTTGGAGGATTTGAAATGCGCCCTGGCCCGGCTTGGGATTGAGGACAGAGACGCCCGCCTGTCGGTGAATTCGGTCGCGGATAAGGACTGGAACGCAGCCTGGGTTGCCTCTCTGCAGCCGATCCATATCGGGCGGCAAATAAGGATCCGTCAGAGCTGGCATCCTCCCGACACTTCATTCAAAGGGATTGAACTGATCGTGGATCCCCAAAGGGCTTTCGGCAGCGGCTATCACGCGACTACGCAGCGGGTGCTCGAATGGCTGGAGGATAATATCAGGCCCGGCGACAGGGTCCTGGACATAGGAACGGGCAGCGGAATCTTGGCGATGGCGGCCATCCGGCTGGGCGCTTCCTCGGCTCTGGGAATCGATAACGATCCCGTCGCGCTCGAGTGCGCCCGGGAGATGTCCGCTGCCAACGGTTTCGGACCCGAACTGGAATTACGTTTCGCCGCCATGGAGGACACCGATTGCGGATTGTTTGATATTGTCGTGGCAAATCTTGACGGCAGAACATTGCCCCGCCTGTGCAAGGTGTTGCCGGCCATATTGAAAACGGACGGGAAAGCCTGCCTTTCCGGGCTGCTGGTGGAAAATTATGAAGAAATCGCCGCTGCCGCGGCCAATGCGAATCTTGCCGTCACGCTCCGGATGGCGCGTGAAGACTGGCTTGCTTTGGAGGTACGGACGGGTCTGAATTCGGCGCAGCATTTTTCCCCCGCCGCTTCCTGATGTTTACAGGAATTCTTTTTGCATAGGAGGGAAGGATAATAGGAATAAGCTG
>CAYYTC010000113.1:9935-12124 GCA_964474425.1 uncultured Acidobacteriota bacterium | reverse complement strand
CGCTTTATTATGCGCTCGAACTCGGCCGTCAGGTCTGTTCCGCTCCGCTGCGCGCCGGCGAACGTTTCTCCAACAGCAGGGATTTGTATCAGCGTTACCGTGCCCGCTTCTTTTCCGCCACCCGAGAACATTTTCTATCCCTGCACCTCAACTCCAAAAACCAGCTCATACGCGAGGTCCTTGTTTCTATCGGGAGCCTGAGCACGTCGGTCGTGCATCCGCGCGAGGTCTTTTCGCCGGCGGTGCGCGACAGCACGGCCGGCGTTATTTTCATCCACAACCACCCTTCGGGCGACCCGGCGCCGAGCAGGGAGGACAGAGACTGCACGCAACGCCTCATACGGGCGGGGCAGATATTGGGCATCCGCGTGCTGGACCACATCGTCCTGGGCTATGACGATTACTACAGCTTCGCCGATGCCGGGATGCTCCACGGGGATTCTGCTTTGACTCCGGAGGCGTAACTCGGATCCGTGATGACAAAAACGCGGAAGAAGGCCGACAGCAGCGCCGATGAAGGCCGGCCATTGAGGCGAAGAGGGCTGCAGCTCAAGCATGGGTCGCAATTTGGCGTACTCCCTGCTAGAATGCACCTCCCATGAAGGTCAAGCGCCTCAGAGATGAATCGGATACCTTCGATCTCCAATTTCCCCGGATGCCCTGCGATGTTGTTGGTTTCGGACTGAACTCGGCGGACCAGCTGTGCGTCGTGCCCGAGTATCCGTCTGCAGATTCCAAAACTGAAATTCTTCAATATGCCAGGCTGCCCGGCGGCCAGGTCGCCACTGCCGCTGTTTTCCTGGCGCGCATGGGGCGTAAGGTCCGCTATATTGGAAAGCTTGGCGGGGATGAAGCGGGAAGGCTTATGCTTCA
This sequence comes from uncultured Acidobacteriota bacterium, assembly GCA_964474425.1. Taxonomy (GTDB): domain Bacteria; phylum Acidobacteriota; class UBA6911; order UBA6911; family UBA6911; genus UBA6911. Next base: position 11,251 of record CAYYTC010000113.1, on the reverse strand, counting down.
AAGCCTTCGCTCGGAAACCATCGATATATCTAATGTAATAGTTGAAGAAAATGCTGTAAATAACTATGCAATCATAATTATTGATAAAAAGACCGGCGGGCGCACCATCTTTTGCCGGAGGGATCGGCTGCTCGATTTCAGGGATTCCGAGCTAAAGGAAGAGGACGTATGTGCGGGGCGGATCCTGCATCTGGACGGATACGACCGTTTGTCGATGAAAGCAGCATCCTGGTGCCGGGAGCAGGGAATAGCCGTCAGCGCGGATCTGGACAAAGTGGTGCCCGGCTGCGAGGAGCTATTGACAAAGATTGATTTCCTGATCGCCAGCGCGGATTTTCCCTCGAAGCTGACCGGGATATCAGATCCCGAAAAAGCTTTCTTGGCCCTGAGGAGCGGCTATGAAGGATTTTTGGCTGTCACTCGGGGAGCCGGAGGCGCGATGGCCTGGGTGAATGGCCGCTGTGTGGTTTTCCCCGGCTTGAAGGTGAAGGCTGTGGATACAACGGGTGCGGGCGACATTTTTCACGGCGGGTTCCTTTATGGTCTGCTGCGGAACTGGCCGCTGGGCAAAATCATGGCGTTTGCCAACGCGGCCGCCGGCCTGAGCTGCGGATTCCTGGGAGCAAGGACGGGAATACGGCCGCTTCCGGAAATACTCCGTCATGCGGATATTCTGTCGGGCGCTGGCCGCGGCCAGGGCGCCCCTGTATAATGAATTCAAGGGTAATGCGATGAAGAACCTGTTTTTCATGGATGTGGATACGCAGCGGGATTTCATGCTGTCAACGGGCGCTCTTTACGTTCCCGGCGCGGAGCGGATCATACCCAAACTGCGTCGCCTGTTTGACTTTGCCCGCAAAAACGAAATTTCCGTGCTTTCGTCGGTCGACGCGCATGTTGCCGAAGACCCGGAGTTCCGGCAGTTTCCCCCGCACTGCGTGCAGGGCACGGAAGGGCAGCGCAAAATCGACGAAACGCTGCTGCCCCGGCCCATGATTCTTCAGAACAAGCCCATTGACCGCAACCTTGCCGATCTGGTGCGCAGGCATCAGCAGATCATCGTCGAAAAGCAGACGCTCTGCGTCTTCGACAACCCGGTGACGGAACGTCTGCTGAGGGTCCTGCCTCCGCGCGCCATAGTGTTCGGCGTTGCCACGGACTATTGTGTCAAGGAGGAATGCCTGGGGCTGCGCCGCCTGGGGGTGCAAACCGCTCTGGTGACGGACGCCGTCCGCGCTCTGGCGCCCAAGACGGAAAAAGAAGCGCTTGAAGCGATGCGTCAGGCGGGCGTGGAGTTTATTGTTCTGGAAACGCTG
>CAYYTC010000113.1:0-9835 GCA_964474425.1 uncultured Acidobacteriota bacterium | reverse complement strand
AGGCTATCGTGGCGCTCGGGATTTATTTCCACATTCCTTTTTGCGAGTCCAAGTGCAGCTATTGCCATTTCGTCAGCCTGCCTTTGCAGGGGACGGACAGGTACCTGAAGGCTGTTTTGCGGGAAATGGAGATTTTTTGCGCTTCCTGCGCAGTGCGGGAAGAGGTCGATTCCATCTACTTCGGCGGCGGGACTCCGAGCCTTTTGCCTGCGGACTGTATCGGCGAAATCATAGCGTCCTGCAGGCGGCTTTTCCCTGTTGCCGATGATTGCGAAATATCCCTGGAGGCCAATCCCGGCACGCTTTCCGATGTCAAGGCGGAGAGCTACCGGAGATCGGGAGTGAACCGGGTCTCCGTGGGAGCTCAGTCTTTCGACGGGGGGGAACTGGCATCCATCGGCAGGCGCCACACGCCGGCCATGATCGCCGATTCGGTGGATTGTCTGCGCGGGAACGGGCTCAGCGCCATCAACCTGGACCTGATGCTCGGGCTTCCGCTGCAAACTGCGCCCAGTTGGCGCCGGACCCTGGCCATGGACGAGTTGGCAGTCCCGCATGTTTCGGTCTACATGCTCGACCTGGACGATGCGTGCCCGCTGCAATCGATGGTGCAGAGCGGCGCCGTTCGGCTTCCGGAGGAAGATCTCGTTTCGGATCTTTATCTGGAGACCCTGGATTTCCTGGCTTCCCGGGGGTACGAGCAGTATGAAATCAGCAATTTTGCGCGCCCGGGCCGTCAATGCCGCCACAACCTGAAATACTGGACTCGTGAACCGGTGCAGGGCTTCGGGCTGGCGAGCCATTCCTTTGACGGCAAAACGAGGCTTGCCAATTTATCCCAAATGGATGAATATCTCCGGGCAGTCGAAGCCGGCCGGGCCCCTGTGAGCTGGAGGCGGCCGGTTACGGAAGAGCAGGCGGTCGAGGAGACGCTTTTTCTCGGTTTGCGTTTGAATCGGGGCGTGGATTGGGGCCGGCTGAAAAACATCGCCGGACGCCGGTCGATGGGGAAATATGAAGGCCCGCTGCAGGAGCTTTCCGGCAGGGGATGGGTCGAGTGGCACGGTTCGACCGTCCGGCTGACTCCGGCCGGGATGCTGATGTCCAATGAAATCTTTCAGCTGTTTGTTTAAAACACTCTTATGAACGATTCCGTAATTGATTTACGAAGCGATACGGTGACGCGGCCTACGGATGAAATGCGCGCGGCCATGGCGGCGGCCGAGGTCGGCGACGATGTCTATCTCGAAGATCCGACGGTCAACCGTCTTCAATCCCGGGCAGCCGAAATATTCCGGAAGCCGGCCGCGCTGTATGTGCCCTCCGGGACCATGGGCAATCAGATTGCCATCCGCGTTCATACCAGCCCCGGGCAGGAAGTCATTACGGAAGGCCGGGCTCATATCTATGAATTTGAAATGGCCGCCATGGCGGCCATCAGCGGGGTTCTCGCGCGTCCCGTGCCCGCCCCCGATGGCATCCTGGACTGGACGAGAATCCGCCCGGCAATCCGCCCCAAAATTTATTACAGGGCCCAAACCGGCCTGATTGCGCTGGAAAACACCCACAACGTGGCGGGCGGAACCGTATATACGAAAGCGCAAATCGACGATATATGCCGCCACGCCCACGAAGCCGGGCTGCCGGTCCACCTGGACGGAGCGCGCATTTTCAACGCAGCCACGGCGCTCGGTGCGGATGTGGCGAGCCTGGTTCAGGGTTGCGATTCCGTAATGTTCTGCCTGTCCAAGGGCCTTGCCGCGCCTGTGGGTTCGATGCTGGTGGGACCGAAGGATTTTATCGAAAAGGCGCGAAGCGTGCGCAAAATGCTGGGCGGAGGGATGCGCCAGGCGGGGATTCTAGCCGCGGCAGGATTGATCGCGCTCGAAAAAATGCCCGCCCGGCTCGAGGAAGACCACCGGAATGCGCGGATTCTCGCGGATCTGCTCGAGGACGTACCCGGCCTGGATCTGGAGCCGGAACGGATTCGCACAAACATTCTGATGGCGGGAATTTCGCGGAAGGGCTTCGACAGCGAAAAGCTGGCGGGCCGGCTGAAGGAAAGCGGCGTCCTCGTGTCGGTTCTGGATTCGGCGAGCATCCGTCTCGTGACCCACAAGGATGTGAGCCGGGAACAGATCTATCAGGCTGCGGACATCATGAGAAAAACCCTCGCCTAGTGCATCCGGGCGTGCAAGGGTGTTTCGGGATGAAGGGTTCACTTTTTTTCAGGCAATAAGCCGGGAGCAAGAAGCCGGAAGCACAGGGAATTCTGACTTACCGCCGCTTACGTTCCGGATGATGCGCAATAGCGATCGAAAGCAGCTGCGCGATTCATAAATCAAAGCTTTCGGATCAAGGTGGAAAAATGGAAAAGGTCAAAATAGGCATAATCGGCGGAACCGGGTTGTACGATATGCCGGGCCTGACCGGCCGGAGCGAAATTCACATAGACACTCCCTTTGGATCACCCTCGGATGACCTGGTCCTGGGAACCATTTCGGGAAAAAGGGTAGCTTTCCTGCCGCGCCATGGCCGGGGGCACCGGTATTTGCCTTCGGAGCTGAATTTTCGAGCCAATATTTTTGCGATGAAGCTGCTGGGCGTCGAGCGCATCCTGTCGGTGAGCGCGGTCGGATCCCTGAAAGAGGAGCTTGCCCCAATGGACATCGTTTTGCCGGACCAGTTTCTGGACAGGACGCGGGGCCGCCTCTCAACGTTTTTCGGCAACGGACTTGTGGCGCACATAGCCTTTGGCGATCCCGTCTGCCCGGATCTGCTCGAGCAGGTGTACCGCGCTTCCCAAAAGGCCGGAATTGCAGCCAAAAAGGGGGGCGCATACGTTTGCATGGAAGGTCCCGCTTTTTCGACCCGAGCCGAATCCGCTCTTTACCGCAGCTGGGGCATGGACGTGATTGGGATGACCAACCTGCAGGAGGCAAAGCTGGCCAGGGAAGCGGAAATCTGCTATGTCACCCTGGCACTGGTTACCGACTACGACTGCTGGCATGAAGCGCACGAGACCGTCAGCGCCGATATGATCGTCGCAAACCTTCAGAAAGGATGCCGGTCCGCGCAGTCCATCATCATGCAGACAGTCTGCGACCTGGAGGAAACGAGGCGCTGCGCATGTTCCGAAGCGCTGAAATTCGCCTTGATTACGGATAAACACGCCATCCCGCAGGAAACCCGGAGCCGGCTGGATTGCATTGTGGGAAAATATCTGGCGTAATTCCTGCAACCGCTTCGAGCGGTTCAAATCTATCAAGCCTCCGGTTTTGCCGGAGATGCCTGACTTTTCCGCCTGGGAGGGAAAGGCGGAGTGATTCCGGGAGACTTGTATGGGAATACTTGTGGTTGGATCCGTGGCGCTGGACTCTGTCAAAACTCCTTCCGGCGCCAGGGAGGATGTCCTGGGCGGGGCCGCTACCTATTTCAGCATCGCCGCCAGCTACTTCACCGACGTCAGCATGATTGCCGTGGTGGGTGAGGACTTCCCCGAAAAGCACATTGCATTCCTGGGAAAGAAAGGGATCGATCTCTCGGGCATGGAGCGCCGGAAGGGGAAAACCTTCCGGTGGAAGGGGGAGTATTCCCGGGATTTCAGCTCGCGCACAACCCTGGACACTCAACTCAATGTTTTTGCGGATTTTTCCCCCAAATTGAACGCTGCGCATTTCTCCAGCGAGTACGTTTTCCTCGCAAACATCGATCCCGACCTTCAGCGATCGGTCCTGGAACAGGTCCGGCAGCCCCGGCTGGTGGCCTGCGATACCATGAATTACTGGATTTCCAACAAACGGGACTCCCTTCTCAAGACCCTTGCCGGAATCGACCTGCTCGTCATCAACGACGAGGAAGCCCGGCAGCTTGCGGGACAGGCGAACCTGATACAGGCTGCCAGGCGGATTCTCACCCTTGGCCCGAAAATGCTCGTCGTCAAACGCGGCGAGTATGGCGCCATGTTGTTCAGTGCCCGGTCGGTTTTCTGCATCCCGGCTTATCCCCTGGAGGATGTTGTGGATCCCACGGGCGCGGGAGACACTTTTGCCGGCGGGCTTATGGGATGCCTTGCGGGCACGGGAGCTTCCGGAGAGATGGCGTTGCGCAAAGCCGTTGTTTATGGCTCCGCCATGGCTTCGTTCAATGTAACCGGGTTCGGGCCGGAGAAGATTGCAGACCTCACTTTCACGGAAATAGAGGCGCGGTACCAGGAGTTCCGGAAACTGGTCAGCTTTGAAGACGCTCCGGAAGCCGCCGCCCAAGGTGCGTATCCCAAATACCTGGTTTAACCGGTGCGAGACTGCGGGCCTTTTCGCCGGCACTGCGGGTGAGGCAATATCCATCTGAAAAATACCGAAACATGTCTTCTCCCCGGACTCCGGCCCCAAATGATAAATATCGAATTTCGAATGTCGAACCGCAGAAGATAATGTCGAAATTATAAAACCCTCAACCTGGAGCCTGCAGCAACTGGAGTACAATCTGATTTATGATTAAGATCAAGAAACAGTGCCTCCTGCCGGCTCTCCTGATTCTTGCGGCGGCGGCCGGCTCCGCAATGGCGCAGGCGGGCAAGCCCGGGCAGGGCAAAAAGGCAAGCACTTTGGCCGATGCCAAGGTCTACCGGGAAGCCATGGTCTATTTCAAGAAGGCGGAGGCGATGATCGGGACACCGCAGGAAAACAGCGACGAGCAGGCGGCGCTTTTCCTGAAAGCGATCTCGGTCAAGCCGGATTTTCTTGAAGCGCACTACGACCTGGGCCTGATATACGCGAACCGGAAGAAATGGAAAGAGGCGGTTGCCGAATTCGAAACAGTCCTGAAACTCAATCCAAAAATCGAAGGGATTCATTTTCTGCTGGCTTCCGCCTGCCAGCAGGTTGGGGATATCCCATCTGCGATCCGGGCTCTCGAATCCGGGCTGCAGCTCAAGCCGCGGGACCCGAAAATGCTGAGGGCGCTGTCTTACCTTCAGATGCACGTCAAGGACGATGCTGCGGCCATGCGCACGCTCGAGCAGTTTCTCGAAATCGAGCCCGCTGATTCCTCCGCGCGCATGGACCTGGCGCTGCTGCTGCAGAAAAGCGAAGAACTGGAGAAAGCCGCTGCCGCCTACGAGGAAGTGTTGCGCGCGGATCCGGTAAATTACGCGGCGCACTTCAACCTCGCCCTGCTATATATCCGGCAGAAAAACAACGCCGGGGCGGCGAAGGAGCTGGAGGCCGCCGAGCTGATTCAGCCTGGCAACCCGGAAGTGCTGGAACGCCTGGGGGACGTATACGCATTCGAGCGCCTGCATGAGAAAGCGGCCGCCGCCTACAAATCTGCGTTGGAGAAATCACCCGACCGGGGCGCGATTTACGCAAAGATGGGATTCAGCCTGGCCAATCTGAAGCGGAATGCGGAGGCGGTTGAGGCGCTGGAAAGCGCCGGCCGCCTGAACCCGGAAAACCCGGACATTTTTTTCCTGCTGGGTGATCTTTACAGTGATTTAAACAGGAATGATGAAGCGGTCGCGGCCTATAAAAAGTCGCTGGAGATCAAGCCCGGCCAGGTCGATGTCCGGTTCAATCTGGGAACGCTTTATGCAAAGCTGAACCGGCTGGAAGAGGCGCTGGCGGATTTGAAGCTGGCCGTCGAGCTGGATCCCGCGTATTCGCCCGCCTGGGCGAATCTCGCCCTGGTCGCGGAAAAACTCGAACAGGACAAGGAAGCCATACGGGCCCATGAAAAGCTGATCGAGCTTGGGAAAGGCAGGGCTTTAAACTACTTTCACCTCGGAGTCCTTTATGCCAAAACCGGGGAGCCCGATCCCTCCATTGCGGCTTTCACCCGGGCGATCGAAATGGAGCCCGAAAAATATCGTGTGGCGCTGAAAGAGGAGCTGAAGAAAGTCCACTCGGTGCTCGACAGCGTCCGCTACAAAGAAGGCTTTACGAAGCTGCTCGCCTCGGAATGAAAATCGGCATCTTGCGGTTCAAAAAGTCAGTGAGGACCGGTCTCCAGACCGGTCCGATTAAGCGCCTCCTGCTCTGCCGGAGCATGCCTACTTTTTGCGTTGCCGGGCCAGGAATTCGTCCAGTTCTTTGGGAGAAAGACGGTAGAGGTCGGGCGGATTTTCCGGAGGCTGATACTTCCAGCGCCGGTGTCCCCAGAGCCAGGATTCCGGCTGTTCCCGCACAATCTTTTCCAGAACATCGTTAAAGAGCTGGGTGTTCGCGCGGACATCGTAATTCCTGTCGCCCGTGCGTATGACGTCAATCGGAGGGAGAAACTTGAAGGTATAGCGTCCCTGCCGCATCGGGGTCAGGTAGCCGGTGAGGACGGGCGCGCCCGTGCGCAGTGCGAACAGTGCGACGCTGGTCGTGGTGGCCGCGGGGATGCCGAAAAAATCGGTAAAAATTCCTTCCTTCAGGCTTGTGTTCTGGTCCATTAATATGCCGGCGGTCCCTCCGGAATTCAGGTTTTCCAGGATCCGGCGTGCCGAATTTTTCTTGTTGATCACCTGGTTCCCCTTGGACTGCCGGATCCTCAAAAGGTGCCGTTCCAGCGGCGCGTTATCCAGGGGCCGTGTGATGAAGCTGAGAGGATAGCCGTGAAGAGCGTGCGCCGTGGGCAGGAGTTCCCACGAGCTGAAATGACCGGTGAGATAAAGGATTCCCTTTCCCTTCGCACAGGCGGCGCGGTAGTTGTCCAAACCCTGGTCCGGGTCGTATTCGACGAGGGAAGATATATTTTCGCGCGTGAGGGAGGGCAGCCGGCTGATTTCCAGAAGGTTCATGGCGGCATTCTGGAAGCTCTTCCGCGCGATACGGTCCCGCTGCCGGCCGGAGAGCCGGGGGAAAGCTATTTTGAGGTTCACGCGCGCGATATGGCGGTGACGGAAATCGAGGTAATAGGTCGCGGCGGCAAGCATCCTGATGATGCAAATGCCCGGAGTGCGCGGGATGATGCGAAAGAAGCCGATGACGAGCCGTACAAGGAAATATGTGAAATTCGAAGCCAAATTTTTACAACCTTCGACAGCCATAGGGTCTACAATCAAGGGGTAGGATTCATGGTCTCCGGCGCTTGATATGGTAAAAAAACGAAAGCTTCTCCTTGCCTTGCTGTTTGCCGCCCTGATCGCATGGGCTTCCGGGGCGGCCTGGGCCGGATACAAAGCCCGCAGATGGGACATACGCGCCCGGGAAACCTACCCGTCAAGCCTCACGAGTGAGGGCGTTACCATCGCCGCAGAACCTCTGTTCACCGATGCGTTGGCCGCGCAGGTTTTCGACAAAGACGACATAGTAGCACGCGGCATTATGCCGTTGGCGATTGTCATTTTCAATGACAACGACTTTCCGGTCGAAGTGGACGGAATGACGGCGGAGCTGATTCACGGAACCGAACACACGCGCACGATGACGCCCAATGAAGTCGTTTACAGGCTATTCAAAAAAGACAAATCCTGGATTTCCCGGCAAATCCCGAGAGTGAGCCAATCGGAATTGAACGAGGATGCCCTCGATGATTTCGATCAGAAGTTTCTGATGAGACCCGTCATCGCCCCTCACGATAAAGGAGGCGGATTCCTGTACCTGCATATCGCCGGCGAGAAGGACGCGGCTGCCTATCTGTCGAACTCGGTCGTTTACATCCCTAATATCTATCGCCGCGACGACGGCTCCCGGATGATTTTCTTCGAAATTGAGCTGAATGCCGCGATCGGCGCCCAAACGGGCTCCTGAACTCCCGCTATGAAACGGCTGCTCCAGGAAATGGAAATGCCTTATCGTGAAGCGCTTAGGGATATCCTGTCCTTTTCCACCTTCGCCGAGACGGAACAAACCATAAGAAGCCTGGAAAATTTATGTCGGAATTATCGGCTGGCGAGCGATAAGAAAGGTGTGGAGTATTGCCGCCGTGTTGCTTTTCTGGGGCGGCGGCGGGCGGAGCTCATCAGCCGCAACCGCAAGGTCGCGCCCGCAAAGCGTCTTCACAAAAGGGAAGTGGCAACCTGGTTTAAAATCTGGCTGGAGACGCCGGCCTTGTACGATGATTGGCTTTCAATGCGAAAAGATACTGAGGAATTCAAGGAGCTCCTGGCATTTGAGTCCGGGAGAAGCCTGAAGCCGGGGGGCCGGGATGCTTCAGGAAATTAGATCGGCCGGCAGCCAAAATTCATTTCTCGATGCCTTGCGCCTTGAAATTGTTGCAGGCAGTGAGAACCTGACGGACTGGATCAAGCAGGTTCATGCGCAAGGCGCCATCGAAAGCCTTTTCGGCCTGGAGACCTGGCTGAAGGGGATTCGCTCGTTTTTCAACCTCGATCACCTGCCCTTGAGTGAAACGGAAAAGGCGGAACTTCTGACGCGCAGTTTCGCCCTGGAATTGGGCATAGTCCGCTCGGCGGTCCAGGCCTGCGAATCGCATGCGTCTGCCGTGATTGCGCCCGCGATCGCCGGCAAGTTCGAGTTCGATGAATTCATCGAAGTCCAGTTACGCAAGGACCGCATCCTGGATTTCCACGTCAGCCGGATGATGGAGCAGCTGAGCCCCAGGGACAGCATCGGGCTGCTGATGGAATTTTTGAATGACCTGCGCATCACCATCGACGCGGTCACGGATCAGTCCTGGGTGGGCTACCAGCTGTTCCAGAGCCTGGGAAGGTCCTTCGGGCGCGAACTGAAAAACTGCCGGTACATCGACATGCTGCTGAGCCAGCGCTTCAGGCTGCAGTATGACCTTATCGACAACAAGCTGCTTACCGAAACGCTGCACCTGATCCCGGAAGAAGCGGCCCGGCGCAATATGGCGCTGGCGCTGCTCTATCTTTTCCGTATCCTCAAATACCTGAGGCTGGTATCGGCGGACCTCAAAAAGGACCAGCCCTTGCGGCATCATCTTGCAATATTCTCCCTGATTCACGAGGAGATGAGTAATCTCGCGGATTTTCTGAAAACCCGCTTCCTGAAAGGGAAAGAGGCGATGCAGGGGCTGCAGAATGCAGCGGACCTGGTCGCCTATTCGCTGAAAATGGAGTCGCAGAGAGTGATGAGCCGCGAGCTGATCCTGGTTTCCGGCGAAATGGAGCCGTCGGCCATTTATACCCGCATCGAAAACAGCCACGGCCTGCTGCGCAATTGCAGCCAGAGCTGTATCGTGACGCTGCTTCAGGCTGTCGACAAGAACTTCGATGCGGCGGCTCTCTTCCCGTCCAGGGCTCAACGGCTGGTGGCCGCCGAAAAACTGCGCCAGGATATGTGGGATCTGAGGCAGTGGCTGATCGATTTGCTTCAAAACAGGGAAGAGCTGGATTCGAACAAGATCATCGAGCGCCTCACCTCCTTCAAGGATGCGTCGATGCGGTCTCTCATGTACCGAGATTGGGCGGAATTCGAAACCTTCCTGGACGCGCTAGCGATATCCGGAAGCTTCATTGAGATACGGACGCACATGCGGAAATTCGTCGGCTTTCTGGAAATGCTGATCCAGGAAGTCTCCAAACGCAGCGTGTTCCAGCAGAAGCCGGCTCCGTAAAACGCCCTTCCCGCTGCACCCGGGAAATTACCCCGCCAAGGAATATCGAATATCGCGCCGCACTTCGGGATGCATCCTTCGTTATTCGACATTCTGCGCGGGCGGGTTTCTTTCAAAGCCAGCGTCAGGACCTTTTTTCTGTAGCTCAACCTATCGGAGACAAAACCGAACACGATGGAAGAAACCGCAAAGGCGGCCGACGTGGCGAGGCCGACCCACGCCGACAGAGATGTGGGGGACGCCCCGAATGAACTCATCAAACATCCGGAAAAGAATTATGGCTGGGGGGGCGGAGTTTGCTACCATA
>CAYYTC010000112.1:0-12258 GCA_964474425.1 uncultured Acidobacteriota bacterium | reverse complement strand
GGAATTCGTGGCAAAATGCTTTTGCCTTTATCCTTGTTCTCCGTGTGCATTTTTCCGTGGCCTGGCTTTTGATTTTGGTTGCGGCGCTATTCGAAGGATTGTCAGCAGCAAGGCTGCTGCCCACGGTGGAGGTATTAACGATCAGCAGAAAAAAAACAGCTGCCATAGCTCCGGTCTTACAAAAAACATCAAAAACTTTAGATCGCATGGAAATTCTCTTTGGAATCAGATTCAATCCCACTCAAAAAGGATGCATTGAAAATTCGAAGTGTTTATTTGCCTGGTTATAGGCTCTCGTGTTCGCCATGCTATAGCTGATGGTAATATGCTTTTTCGGTGCGCGACAAATTAGCGCAAAGAGTCTATATCCCTTTCAATTGGAATCGCAAATAGTTTTGTTGAAGGATGCGCGGGAGTGCTTTCGAGGCGAAATCGAGGACGTCCCCATTCCGCCGGCGAATGATTTCAGCAGTTTCTGGAAAAAGGTCTTCTGGGGCGTTTTCCGACAAACAAGAAATCAAGGTCGACAGCGTAACGGTTAAGCTCATGGCAGAGCCGCAAAGTGCCGCTAAGCAACCTAGCGCCGCAGTACTGGATTACTCTTTCAATAATTAGAATCCATTACGATCATACAAGCGCAAAGCGCAGGGAGAAGGAGAGGTCTGCAAAATTCACCGATACTTGGATCAACCTGTAGTAAAATCGCATTCGAAAAAAAATCAGAGAAGTTGACATATTGGAAGTTGATTATCAGAAGAAGGATCGGGTTGCGCTATCCCCGAAGATAGAAAAAAGAACCTATTTTTAAAATACACAGGATTTTTCCAAAACGTTTATCTTATAAAAATATGGAGCCTATTATGTCGGAACCAGTAAAGAATAAAGGCTGGGCTGTCACATTCGCCGGCCTTGGGATCAATTTGGCGCTCGGTATTCTGTACGCATGGAGCGTCATTAAAGGCGGAATTCCCGAGTCATGGGGATGGAACAACGCGGATAAAGCACTTCCCTACGCTGTGGCGTGTATCGTGTTCGCATTCGCCATGGTGCCCGCTGGCAAGCTGCAGGATGTCATTGGTCCGCGCTGGGTTGCTACGATCGGCGGCATTCTCACAGGCGCCGGTTGCATTATTGCCGGCTTTTCAGGCTCATCGCTCGTGGGATTTGTAATCGGGTTCGGAATACTCGCGGGAATTGGGATCGGCTTCGGCTATGCCTCGGCGACCCCGCCAGCCGTCAAATGGTTCCCTCCGCAGAAGACAGGAATGATCGCGGGGCTTGTGGTGGCCGGATTCGGCCTCGCTTCAGTGTATATCGCGCCTCTCGGTACATGGATGCTGTCATTTTTCGCGAAAGCCACAGGAGCAATCGACACGGCCACAGGTAAAGAGATCATTGAAAAAGGCGTATCGAGCACAATGATCACATTCGGTATCGGCTTCCTGATAACCGTTACGATACTATCACAGTTATTGAAAAACCCTCCGGCCGGTTTCTCAGCGGCTCCTGCCGCGAAGACAGGCGGGAGCAGCAAGCCTCACGTTGAAATGACATGGAAACAAATGATGGGCGGAAAGCAGTTCTATATTCTGTGGCTGATGTATTTTATCGGTGCTTCTGCAGGCCTCACATTCATCAGCGTTGCCCAGGACCTGGGCAAAAGATCTCTGGGCGAACTCGCATTTATCGCGGTGGCAATTCTCGCAGTCGGGAACGCCGGAGGCCGCATCATCGCGGGAATGATATCGGACAAGATCGGGCGCCAGTGGACTCTTTTTATCTGCTTCCTGTTCCAGGCGGCCGTAATCGCATGCCTGTACTACCTGCAGGCCGGCGGCGGATGGATGCTCATCATGCTGATCGTTTTTTTCATTGGCGCAAATTACGGAGCGAACTTAGCGGTCTTTCCGGCAGTGACAAAAGACTATTTCGGCCTGAAAAGCTACGGGCTCAATTACGGTATTGTCTTCACTGCGTGGGGAGTCGGCGGGCTTATTATGCCGAGAGTAAACGGCATGATCCTTGACAAAGCAGGATCGAACGGCCTGACATTCGTGATAATCATCGGCATGCTTGTTGTAGGCGCCGCGCTGACGTTCGCGAGCAGGGCAGTCGCGGCAGAAAATAAAGCATAATATTTTTAACGAAATAAAGAACTCGCGAATAGGGGTCTATCCAGTCGGAATTCGGATTTTGCCATTCGAAATTCTGCGGTTCAGTGGCCGCAGCATTGATGCTGCAAAGACCTTGCCGGGTGCGATCAGCGTCCTCGGAGTGGCCGGCGACCTAAAACCTCCGGGCTGGGCCGGTGGATCCCTAAAGAAAACGGCAGCTCGCGGCCGGGATCCAGGAATAAGCAGTTTTACCTAAGGGACTTTCTTTCGGCGATTTCATCCTGCATCCGCAGGACGTGCGATTCCTCCATTTTGTAGCCGAAATAAAAGATGAGGATGGCGATGGCGTAGCCAGCGGCGGGCGCGAGCGTCATCATGGAGCGGATGCCGTCGACCACGCGGGGCGTCGGAGTCGCGTTCGCTACGAACCCTATCGCCATCAGGCCTGCGGTCACGACCGCGCTGCGGATGAGCACGCCCACCTTGATCGGAAAGTTCATCAGCGCCATCGTGAAAGCGCGGATGTTTCTGCCGGTTTTCCACTCTCCATAGACCGCAGCGTCCGCGAATAGCGCGGAGATCAGGGAAGTGGCAACGGACGCCAGCAAGACGGAAACGCAACAAATCAGCGTGAATCCCCATGGGGATGCCTCGAAAAACCACGCGGCCGCGAATCCGACGGCCCCCAGCGCCAGAAACACGCAAAAGGTTTTGCGTTTTCCCAGACGGATACCGATCCACGGTGCAGCAAACGTGCCGGGTAAACGCGCGATGCTGATGGCAAGAATAAAAAGAGAAAGGAAGGTTGGCCTGCCGGCGACATAGGTGAAAAAATAAATGGCGAGGGCAGACAGGACAAAAAAGCCGGTGCTGCTGAAAATCTGCGCCAGAATCAATACCAGCAGCGGTTTGTTTTGGAACACGAGAGCGACAATTTCCTTCACGGATTGGCTGGATTTTTTGGCGGAGGCGTCCACGAAGACTTCGTCGTAGGGATCTTTGCCTGCGGTGATTTTGAATATGTACCAGTGGCCGAGAATCATCGTTATGGTATAGATCGCCGCGGTTATTGTGACTCCGGCCACTTTATTCGTAAGGCCGCCGAAAAAGAGAATCATGGGCATTGCGGTAGCGGAAAAGACAAGCCCCGCAGCGGACATGCCCTGGGCTCTGCTGGAGGACAGTATGGTCCTTTCGTCCGGCCGTTGGCTCAGCCGTCCCAGCATTGCGCCGTTGGCCGATACCACGACGTTGAACAGCAGGTGGCTCACAATGAAGCCGGTCACGACAATCGCGGCCGCCGTCCAGTCGGCGCCGATTTTGGTGAACTGGAGGATGAAAAACGGGGCGACGAGGGGAGGGCCGACCAGAAACCAGGAGCGGTATTTCCCGAAGTGTTTCAAGGTCACTTTCTGAAGGATCAGGCCGCCCACAAGGGCACACACAATGTCCACGGAGCTGGTGAGTGTCAGGATCTTTCCGGCAAGGATAAGGGGAAACTGCGCGTAGTCGGTGAGGAACGCCGTGAAAATATATACCTCCAGGTTGATCATCAGGTTGAAGCTGAATTCCGCTATGCCGTAGGTGTAAAGAATCAATTTGTTCAACCGTTCTGCCATAAGCAGTTCCCTCGATTTGCGACCGCAACAAAGTGCGCGGAGTTGATGTCTATGGGCTTGTGCAGACGGCTCTCCGGCGCCATCCGAAGGGCATTCACGGCAGCATCGGAAGAGCCTGGATGCCGTCCGCACAATTAGGTGTATTTCGCGATAGAAACGAGTTAAGAATATAATCGCTCGTGGCGCGAAAGGCCAGAAAATACGGGGTCACAATCGATGACCTCATGACGGAAGATAATCATGGGAATGCGGATATGGGAATCAGGCACTGACGCAATTGGAACAGGAGCGCCGGCGTGCCGGTGGAACCGAAGAGTCTGCCCGCCGCCACGACGCGCTGCCTTCTGGAAGTGACCAGGGAAGCCAGCGAAATCCTGCAGTCGGGGCTTTCTTGAGGTTAAAAAGCTATTCTGGAATTAACAGTGAGCGATGAGCAAACCCTTTGCGCAAACCTAAATCTCGGGTACCCAGAGCAGCGAAGATTGGCACCCTTCCCCACAAGCCTGATTTCGCCAGTATCCCGGGAAACAATCCGTTCATCAGAAGGGAAGGAGTCCGATGGCTAAAATAAAAACAATTTACGAAGCTGCGCGGGAAACGAATGTCTTTGCAGAGGCGGACATTGTCGTGGTGGGAGCTGGACCGGCAGGCGTTACTGCGGCCATTGCGGCGGCGCGCGAAGGCGCGCACACGATTTTGATGGAAAGATACGGCTGCCTTGGCGGCATGGCCACGGGTGGTTTGGTCCTGATGATTAACCAGTATCCCGCGGGCCAATGTCAGGAATGGTTGGACCGGCTGAATAAAGTTGGCGGCGCGCACGATCTCTCTAAAACCAAAGAGCCGGGCGTTTTGAGACGTGCCCTCATGGTCGACCCCGAGCTCCTGAAGTGCATCCTAAACGATATGGCTCTCGATGCCGGCGTGAAGCAGCTTCTTCATTCCTGGAGCACGGCGGCAATTGTTGAAGAGAACACCGTCAAGGGCGTTATTTTCGAAAGTAAGTCCGGCCGTCAGGCAATCATGGGGAAAGTTATCATTGACGCCACCGGTGATGGAGATGTGTTCGCTGTCTCCGGCGCGGAATTTGATGCATCGCTGGACAAAAGCTACCGGTCATCCGATCTGGCCATGGTTTTCCGAATCGGGGGAATTGATTTTGATAAATTTGCCGATTTCCGCGCGGCACAGCCGGGGAAGTGGGAAGAAACGAGAAACGAAGCTTTCAAGCTAGCCGGATTCCCTTTAGTGCCGGTAGCCGCCCAGCGTAAAGATGTCTTCTGGGTCAACAGCTTTATACCCGGCAAGAGCTCTATCAACGTTGAGGACCTTACCTGGGTCGACGTTAATGTGCGCAAGGCAATGCTGCCGGTTTACTGCTACTATAAAAAGAATGTGCCCGGCTTTGAAAGCAGCTATATATACGATAGTGCATCGCAGACTGGAACCCGCGGCAGCCGTCGTCTGGTCGGCGAATATGTATTAACCGGCGAGGAAGCGCGCTCTGGCAAGCAATTCGATGACACCGTGGTGATGTTCCCGCAGGGCGTTCCGCTCAGCTGGCCCGGAGGCAGCGAGCCCAAGAACGTCGGAATGCCGTACCGCTGCCTTGTGCCAGTCAAGCTGGATGGACTTCTCGCTGCCGGACGCTGTTTTTCATCCGATCAAGCTGCCAATACGATGTTCAACGTCATTCCACACTGCATCCAGATGGGTCAGGCCGCGGGGACAGCCGCCGCTCTGGCTGTCAGGAACAACGTGCCGCCTCGGAAAGTTGATATCAAGGCGCTTCAGAAAAGGCTCATGGCGCAAGGTGTTGAATTGCCTTAGAAAAATGGGGCGAATTGGAAAAAAGGGCGCAGTAACAAAGAATGTGCACGTCGGGCGGATTGGCCTGCCGCTAAGACCGTCCTTGTTGTTGCCGATCCATGAACCTCTGTTTTACCGGGCTTCCCCTTCCGGCGTCCGACGCCATTCGGTAGGGCTGAGGCCCCTGAGCAAGTCGGCGTTCGGCATTGGGCCTGTGTTCGGCGTCGGGCTGACGCACATCGATACGCGGTTCCTGTCGCTCAAACAGGTTTCTTTTCCTCCACTTTGGCATCGATGGAAATTTCCGGAATGGTGCATATGGTCAGAAATGCGAGCAGCATGCATACGGACCCGATGATAAAAACAAACCTCAGGCTGGATTCCATAGAAATCCGGATGGCGGAAACCGTTTGATCCATGACTTCCTGCCTGTTATCGAGAGTCTTCCGGAGCGCCTCCATTGCCGGTTGCGACAGGAGCACGCGAGGGTTGCCCAGGGAAGTCATGGTCGCCTCAGTCGTCAGCTGAGACAATTCATCCGGGAGCGTCTCCTTTAGCACACTGTTATAGCGGGTATTCATAGCCGAGCCGAGAATTGCAGGGGCAATCGACTGTCCAATCATGACGAAGAAGAACAGAGCGCTGGTGGCCACGCCCAACAGCCTTTTGGGCACCGCATATTGAACAACAAGCGAATTGAGAGTCGGGATGGCCCCTATTCCGAAGCCGCTGACAACATTTACGACCACTGCCGCAAACACGGAAGTCGCCGCATTGAAAAAGACCAGAAGGCATGCTGCAACCATCGCAAGGCCGTAGCCCAGGATATACATCCATTTGTAGCGTTTCGTACGGGCGAGTATGAAACCCGCAGGAACGCCGAGAAAACCCATGAGAATGCCGCCGGGAGTTATTATTTTTCCGGTCAGTGTTGCGCTGAAGCCTTGAATGCCTTGCATCATGAGCGGGAAATAGATC
The DNA here is from genome assembly GCA_964474425.1 of uncultured Acidobacteriota bacterium. Classification (GTDB taxonomy): domain Bacteria; phylum Acidobacteriota; class UBA6911; order UBA6911; family UBA6911; genus UBA6911. The sequence goes on along the minus strand of CAYYTC010000112.1, from coordinate 5,738 downwards.
CCTATCCCTATCATCCCGATGGCGGATAGCACACATGCGGACGAAACAGTAACCACCGACCTGTTCTTGAGCACCTGGAGATCCAGTATGGGTTGCTCCGCGCCGGCCTCGGTTTTTATGAAGAGCACCCAAAAAACAATGGACGCGACCAACAATCCGATCACCTGGATCGATGCCCAGGGATACAATGTCCCGGCCAAAGAAAATGCAAGGATCATGGCCGATGAAGCTATGGCAGCGGACAAAGCACCGCGGGAATCAATTTTGCGCGCCGAATGCAGGGTCCGTCCGGTCAGGCCGAACAGCACCGCTGCCAGGCAGATAATCAGAAGCGGCGCCCCACACCAGAAGATATAGCGCCAGCTGAGATTGTCTACAAACCATCCGCCCAGGGTGGGGCCGATAAAAGCGAAGATACCGGCCGGGATATTGAGAAGACCGGCCCATTTGCTTCGCTCCACCGGCTCGAACATATCGCCCAGCACCGAGAAAACCAGCGGCGCCAACGCCCCCTGCCCGATGCAGAGAACGGTACGGGCGATAATCAACATCATGAATGTCGTGCTGAGGGCGCTCCAGACCGTACCCAACAGGCAAATGGCCAGCGATACCAGCAGCAAGGCGCGCCGCCCATACATGTCGGACAGTTTGCCTACCATAAGCATCGCAAAGGCCTGTCCCAGGTGGGGTATCGAGATGCCCCAGGAATACCAGGGCATCCCATCCAGGTCTGCCGCTATTTTGGGCAAGGCAGGCATCAGGATTTGGATGAAGTAGCCATGAGCAAAGTAGGTCAGGAATACCGCAACAAGCCCCCACAGGATCCGTTTTTGGCCGCCGGCTGATTCAGCTATCGGCTCTTGCGCTGTTGCCATTCGTCAGTTCTCCTTATCCGTGCATCGATTGCTGACCGATGACGCAAATTTGATGCAGAAACGAATTGTAAACGCGCGATCGGTATTCGCAAATGAGATCACAGGAGCCTTTGTGCCCTGGAAGCAAAGATACTGAAAAGGGTAAGAGAGACCTCGGCTCTTCTACTCTATTGATGGTGTCCGCCCAGAACTCTATCCACTTGATCTCGGCAAGACTTCAGTGCTTGGGCCAATTCGGGCGCCTTCTTCGCAAACCTCACCGTCGGTGTTGGCATCGTGATTGCGGCGATCTCTTCTTCAAAGCCGATAATGGCGGTTCCGATGGCCGAGATCCCGATCGAGTGTTCCTCCTGGTCGTATGCAAATCCGGTTTCCCGGATATTGAGAAGCTCACGCTCGAGCTTCTCCCAGGATCGAATGGAGTTTTGGGTGAAGGCAGTCAGACGAATGCGCTTTTTCAGCCGGCCTAATTCCTCATCATTAAGCGCGGCCAACATTGCCTTACCGTTTGCCGTGCAATGCAACGGGAATGAGACACCAATGGCCGACACGGCGCGAAGGCGGTGCGTCCCCGGGATTTGATCCACAAAAACTGCCTTATCCCCATCCAGAACTGCGAGGTCGACGGTCTCTCCCGTTTTCTCGGAAAGCTCCCGAAGATAGGGCCGGGCGGTTTCGGCGATAGGAAAGCATATGGAATGGGCAAGCCTGACCAATCCCGGGCCAAGCCGCAGGCGCTTGTCAGGAAACACTGAGACTACAAAATTCTCGAAATCAAGCGCAGCGATGATCCGTTGCACCGTCGATTTGGGCAAACCGACCCGTCCGGCAAGCTGACCGAGACTCATGCCATCGCTTCCTTCGAGAGCCCGCAGGATTTCCGCAGCGCGAGCGACTACCTGAATCCCGTTCCGCTCCCGAATTCCCGGATTTCTATTCGAACGCTTGATCCCCAACTTACTTTTCCTTTTGTATCACCCCTCGCAGGTACCGCATCATCCGATCACGGACACCCTGCGCCTTCTCGGGCGTCCATTCATAGAATCCTTTACCCGTTTTCATTCCCAGTCGGTGTTGCCCTGCATAGCGTGCCAATAATGGGCTGGGTTCAGGCGAGGCTTCCAAATGGCGAAGGATTACATCGTGAATGGCTAGAGTCAAGTCCAGCCCCACGAGATCCGCATTCTCCAAAGGTCCCAATACGGGCAACCGCATCCCAAAGCTGTTTTTCACCACGAGATCGACCGTCTCGGCATCGCAAATTCCGGCCTCTACAATGGAAATGGCTTCTCTCCAAAGCGCGTGCTGCAGACGGTTGCCGACAAAGCCCGGCACATCGCGTTTGACATGGACCGCGATCTTTCCCGCCCGCCTTAGCAGATTGATGCACTTTTCTATATAGACCGATTCCGTGCGAGGAGCCTGGACGACTTCGACCAGCGGTATCAAATACGGAGGATTCCACCAGTGCGTGCCCAGGATGCGTCCCGGGTCTCCAGCACGGGCAGCGATCTCTCCAATCGGAATGACCGAGGTATTGCTGGCCAGGATACAGCCGGGCGGGGTAGCTATGGATAGCTGTGCAAAGATATCCTGTTTTAATTTGAGATTCTCGGGCACGGCCTCGAAGACAATGTCAGCCTTTTCGACCGCGGCCTCGAGAGTGCCGTACAGTGATATTTTCCCCACGCTCGATTCGTCAAGTCCAAGGCTTTCCAGGTTTGCACGCACCCGCTCGGGAACTCGCGCCAGCACTTCCGGAAAAGGATCGTGGATGGCGACCTCGTGTCCCATTACCGCAAAAACCTGTGCGATGCCGTGTCCCATCAGCCCGGCGCCGATCACCGCAATTTGTTCCATAATCCCGCACCCCCTGTCCTAAACCACCCCGTATTTATAGACTCTGGGAGGAACGGGATTGATGTCCTTCTCGTCGATCAATGCCGCCATCCGCACGATGGATCCGTCTCCCATATACCATCGCAACGGAAGTCCCATGATTGTGACGCGTTTCCCGACAACCATCGCGATATCGCCGCCTACGTTCTCCCAACCCATAATGCCATTTCTAAGGAGAAGGTTGTGACAGGGTTCCCATTCGGGGAAATCCGCCAGCACGTCGCGTCCTGTCATCTGTTTGTACTCTTCACTGAGCGACGGCATGATGGGACCGGGTCCGTGCGGACCAATCGCGGTATGCAGGGGATGATCCAAAGCCTGCTGGTCTACACCTACGGCTTTCACTCCCTTGGCGACAAACCATTCACCCGCTTCGCGTCCCAGACCGGGGGAGTAGCAGAAGTACTCCTTATTGTCTCCCCAATATTTATTCCAGCCGGTGTGGACAATAACGATATCGCCCTTCTCAATCCTGGGCGTTGCCTTTTCCAGGTCTTCGGCCGTAATCAATTCCCATTTTTTCTTCGGAATATCTACTACAACGCCCGTCCCGTAGTAGAGATCCAACGGCAATTCATGCGTGAATCGGAGCCCTTCGACTACGTGTCCCGGCGAGTCGGCGTGTGTCGTGCAGTGCATCACGGTAGTGATTTTCTGCGAGAGAACGCCGGATTTGGCGTGATAATGCATTCGCTCAACCTTGACGTCTTCGAAGTATGGCCACAGGGGACAGCCAGGGCCAAAGGGATGACTGAGGTCCACCAATTTCATGTTGCTCATTTCAGGGTCTCCAATCTTATAGGGTTTCTATCCTGCGACTGTGCCGCCGTCCACATAGAGGACTTGCCCGGTGACGAAATCCGAGGCCGGGGACGCAAGATAAACGGCCGCACCAACGGAATCCTGAGTCAGGGCCGCCCTGCCCATGGGAATCCTGGACATAAAAACTTTGTATAGCTGCTCGTTCTCCAGAACTTCCTGCGTGAGAGGCGTCCAGAAGATGCAGGGAGCTATCGAGTTCACGTTGATATTGTATTTTGCCCACTCCGTTGCCAGTTGCTTTGTCAGGAGATTCACGGCGCCTTTGCTCGTGCCATAGGCGGCATATCCTCCCGGATGCCCGGCAAATGCGCGCACAGAAGAGATCGTGACGATTTTTCCCTTCTTCTTTTCTTTGAAGATTTTTGCAGCGTGCTTGCAGCAGAGGAACGTTCCCCGGACATTGATGTCCATAACCTGCTGCCAGTCATCAATCGGAAATTCCTCGGCGGGGAAGCGCTTCGCAATCCCGGCAACCGTGACCAGGATATCCACCGTACCGAATGCCTTCAAAGTCTCCCTCATCAGGGCTTCGACATCTTTTTCGACAGCGACGTCGCAGCTCAGAGCCAGGGCTTTTCGGCCGGCAGCCTCGACGTCTTTGACAACCGGCTCCAGCGTCTTCAAGGTGCGGCCGGTGACTACAACGTCAGCTCCATATGCCGCCAAACCTTGCGCGATCGCCTGTCCCAGGGCTCCCGCTCCGCCGGTCACGATCGCCACTTTGTCCGCGAGACGAAACATGTTTCGGACATAGTTCAAATCAACGCGTGATTCCATAGATGCACCGCCTTTCGCAAGATCCGTCCCGATTACTTATAGGTGATGATCACAAGCATGCTTGCCGGCTTGTTCGTATTGTTCATGATCGCCCTGGCTTCATTGGGGCCGACATAAAGAGAGTCCCAGGGCTTCAACACGTAGGTCTGCTTGTCCGGAGCGGTGACGGTGACCTCTCCTTCGAGCACAAAATAGAGTTTTTCCGTTGGAGTCGCGTCCATCTCGGCGCCTCCATTGGGAAGAAAATGAGAGAGCCCCATCCAGTACTGCTGAGTTCCGGTCTCCTCCTTTCCATGCAGCCTCAAGGCCGTCATGTTGAAATGCTTGGGTGGGGCATAGGGTTTTGCGTCCCGCAATTCCACCTTTTTCATTAGGGTCTCCTTTGTTGTTGCCGCAGTGTACCACGATATGGTATGACGATACCATATCGTGGTAATAGCACTACCCTTAAAAAGGAGACCCTATGATGAAATGGACAAAAGTTCTGCTGCTTGTCTCTGTTGCGCTTCTCTGTCTGGTTCCGGCCTTTGCCGCCGATATTTCGGGCAAATGGACAACCGCGATACAGACCGGGATTGGTGTGATGAACTATACCTTTGACTTCAAGGTCGAGGGGGAAAAGCTCACAGGAAAGGCGGTGATGTCCATGGAAGGCGGGTCCAGTGAATCCGCCATAACCGAAGGTTCCGTGAAGGGTGAGGAAGTATCGTTTGTCGAAACATTGAAAGTGCAGGGCCAAGAGCTCAGAGCCCAGTACAAGGGTAAAATTTCAGGCGACGAGATCCGCGGTTCCCGGCAGGTGGGCAGCTATGGCGCCGAGGAGTTCGTGGCAAAACGCGCCAAATAACTGGTGATTGTGGGAACCTTTCCATAGGGATATTGCGGTAAACAACCAGGTTGCTGAAAAAAATCAGTGCTGTCCAAATTGGCCCATTGGAAGCAGAGGGTTCATTGAAAGCATTCAACTTGTGGCTCATGAAGTGCCCCTGCAAGGACGAGGTTGGCACCAAGCCCCGGTAGGGGCGGAAAGAGAATAGCCAGGGATGAGCGGAGCGAATCCCTGGTTCCTATGGCGAAGAAAAGAGCCCTGGGAAGGGCGAAAGACTATATACTATCGCTTTTCCAGGGCTCTTCCCATTGCCAATTCCTACCAGGGGTTCGCTGCGCTCACCCCTGGCTATTCTCTGCCGGGCCTCCGGCCCTTAGAAATCGAAAGCTAATTTGGACAAGAGTGGAAAAAAATAGGAGGTGCAATGGCTGATAAGCTAATCATCACATCAGCGCTGACGGGCGCAATTACCATTCCAACGCAAACACCTCATTTGCCGTTCACGCCGGAGCACCTCATTGCGGATGCGATCGCAT
>CAYYTC010000111.1:0-13029 GCA_964474425.1 uncultured Acidobacteriota bacterium | reverse complement strand
ATCATGTGTGGGAGTTACGGTCGCGCTGCCAACAGTCGACGGCAGAAGCACCACTCGCTGACGAAAGCACCCGGCTTTTAAGCAGGACCTCAAAATCTTGTACTCGCAGATTTTGCTGATTATCGTCATACCTCGACAAGTCTGCACATGTCGTCCAGGCGCCGGACGATCGCCGGATGCATACGTTCATGTTCTACCAGATCCCGCATAGAATAATTTCCTGTGACCGTCAAGCCGTGCTTCTGCCGGAAGAGACTGTCCACCAGATCGAAGAGGACCTCGGTCTTGAAGTCCGTTGGCTTCAGCTTGTCGATGTCATCCCAAAATAGGTGATAGGGTTCAGGCTTTGCTGCTGCGGCAAGAACGGGTGAAATGTAATCTTCATCGAACTCGGCCCGCCTCAATTCTTCTACCAGTCCACGGGTCGTGCGCACGTGGCAGCCGGTTTTCCCTGTCAGTACCATTTCTCGGTACAGCGCATACAGCAGATGCGTTTTGCCGCTGCCATAGCTTCCGGTTAGATAAAAACTTCCGCTCGGATGGCCCCTGATGAGAGAAAGCGCCCGCTGCTGATTTGGATTTCTGGCCCGATAGGATTCGAACGTGCTATCCCTGAATCGTTCCGGGATTAGAGAAAGGCGCACCGCCCGGATTTTTTCCTTCACGCACTCGCACCGCTTCAAGCCGATGAACTCTTTCCCCTCTGCGCGGCGCCACCCCGTATCATCGCAGATGTGGCAGACGGGCTCACTGCCGGGGCCGGTAGATCCGATCGCCGCGGCTCGTTCTCCGGGATGAAGTTTCCCCTGGATCACAGTTAAAGTACTCGTTACTACTTGCATGAGATCCTCCGCTTTGGTTGTTTGGTCCCGCCGCGGGGCCGTCGTAATTGCCCTCGATAACGGCGTAAATGTTCATGTTATTGGCAACGAACCAGTCGAAGCTCGCCCGCCAGCCGCGCGCCCCTTCCCCGCGAAGGAAGGGAGTTTGCTGAGCTTTCTTGACTGCCGCAGCGAAATCAGCGAGGTATGGTTCAAGGCATCCGTCACGGACGGCCTGGTCAATCCTTGACCGGCACTTCTTCAGCCTTTCGGAAGTAAGTGCCTTCACCTCGGGCAGCGCCTGGTTGTGTTGCCGATAGATTTTGATGAGGATGTTCGGGGACACGCTGGCGTCCCGCATAGCGGGACACGTGTGTGTCTTTTCATTTAATACTTCTTTTTTACCTTCTTTAATGGTGTTTCGCTGGGCGTTTCGGTCACTGTTTCGCTTGCTGTTTCGCTCGGGGTTGTAAGTGCCGTAGTTGCAGACGGCAAAGTGTTCCGTTTCTTGTTCCGCTGGTTGTTCCGCTTGGTGTTTCACGCGGGAAATCATGCAGTTTTTCTCGAGCAGTCTCAGGAACCGGAAGGCCGCCGCTGGGCTCCAGTTCCACAGCCGGGCCAGTCGTCGGACGCTCACCCTGAATTCCCCGCGGCGGAGTCCGGTGTCTGGATCGTTGATGCCGGTCGCCAGAAGGTTCGTCAGATGGAGCCACGCTTCGAGGCGCGAGAACTTTTTGCCGGGCTCGACGAGGAGAGTATTCGCCCAGGTTCTTCTCCAGAGGAATGTGTATCCTCGGTTCATCCGGTCACCATCTCAAACGCGCCCTTATCGGGGTTACCCAGGAGGTGATTCCACGACCAATTCATCACCGATCGAGCCGTGGGGCTGGGAATTGTGGTACCCGTTTTGGTACCCATTTCTAAGTCTTTTGGGCGATTTGGGTTAGATAGCGTTTAGCGAAGACCCATCAAAACCACTGAAAACGGGATGCTTGCGGATTAATGCCGGATTAATTCGTGCAGAGGCCCGTGCCTACGAATCAAAAGGCCGCAAGTTCGAGTCTTGCCGGGCGCACCACAAAATAAAAGACTTACAGCTCCACCCTAAAAGCTCAAACCCTAAAAAGGTAACATAAAGGTAACGGCTACAAAAGGTGCCCGAAGCTTGTTGGCCCACCTGAAAGCTCTAATCCCCGACAATGGTGCCACCCAATTACCTGCGGAAAATATTCCTTTAACTGGCAATTCAGGAATGAGTCGGAAATCCTAGCCAAGCAATTATTTCCCGCCTTCATTTCTTCAGTCCTGCAGACGTACGAGTTATTTATTTGGCGGGATTATTGCCCATTTCGAATAAGATGGCACCGCCAGCCGCTATTTCTCTATGCTCGATGGAAGGCAAACCGTGCTTCTTTTTGTTTAGAAACGCGTTTTGTATAAAAATGTTCTCGTCGGAATTGCCCCTGGTCTCTATCACAAACGTCTTGCCGGGATAATAATCCTGATTCAGCTGAATTGTCACTTTGTCAAAAACAGGACTTCCTATCTGATAGGTGGTTGATGCGGGACAGGTGGGATAAAGGCCCATGGCAGAGAATATGTACCAGGCCGAGACAGTTCCACAATCGTCATTGCCAGGATATCCGCCCGGGCTACTGTCAAAGTAGAGGTTCATAGCTTCGCGCGCCGCCTTTTGAGTGCGCCAGGCCTCGCCTTCAACATAGTTGAAAAGATACGGGTAGGACATATCCGGTTCATTAAAAAGCACAAAGCGGTCTGCTTTTTCAAAACAAGCTATCAGCTTTTCGAGAAAAGTATCTCTTCCCATTAAATCAATAAGGCCACTAATGTCGTGCGGGACGAAGAGAAGGTATTGCCAGGCATTCCCTTCCACAAAACCTGGACCACCGCTTGGGAAATCTACACCTTCAAGACTTCCAAAAAGGGCATCCGGGTTAAAGGGCTCCATCCAGCTCCCATTTTGGTTCTTGGGCCTTAAAAATCGCGTTCTCTGATCGTAAAACAGCTTATAGCCTTTTGACCGCTGCAGAAATTTTTTGAAATCCTCATCACGACCAAGGCTTTTTGCCAATTGTGCCAGAGCCCAGTCGGCATAGTTGTATTCCAAGGATGTGGCCAATGATCCCCAGACGGATCCTCCAGGTTTGTCGTGCGGGATGTATCCATATTTGACATATTGGCCAAGACCGGGCCTGACCGGGTTATTGCTGATTTGGGTGGCTGACTTTATCATTGCCTCGTAAGCAGTTTGAACATCAAAGTCTCTGATTCCCTTGATATAACTATCCGCAATCACCGGCAAGGCAGGATCGCCTGCCATGACGTAGGTTTCATCAGAGGTCAGTTCCCACTTAGGCAGAAATCCTCCTTCCTTATATTGGTCTAACATCGTTTTTATAAACTCGGATTGCCTTTCGGGATAAACCAACGTCATTAACGGGTGCAAAGTACGATACGTATCCCAGAGAGAAAAGACCGTATACATGTTGGCCTGATTGGGCTGCAGTTTCTTTGTTTTCTTATTGCCCATGGCGATATACTCGCCGTTAACGTCGTTGTATGTGCTTGGATGCAGCAGGGCTCTGTAGAGCGCTGTGTAAAAAACCTTCCGCTGCTCCTCGGTTCCTCCTTCCACCTTTATTCTGGAAAACTGGCTTTCCCAAATTGAGCTTGCATTCTTTCTAACGCCGTCGAAATCCCAGCCCGGCTGCTCCGTTTCAAGGTTCTGTCTGGCATTTGCAATGCTCACAAAGGAAATTCCGATCTTAAGATCGAGAGTTTCTCCCTGACCTGCATCAAATCGGAGATAGGCGCCAATACGCGCTCCGGACTGTTCCCTGAGGCCATCAAAAACATTTTCTTCTTTTAGTGTGCCGAACGATGAGGCTGATTTGCTGAAGCGAGCGACAAAATGTACCTTTTGCGAGTTCTGTGTTCCGCAAAATCCTCCATTCTCGTTCCATCCTTCCATTTCTGTATTCGAAACAATCCGGATATGTCCATCCTTTGATGCGGTTAGATTGTGAAACAAGTCGAAAAGAATGATTGCGTCCGCGCTTTCCTTGTTGAATGTGTATCTAGTGATGGATGTGCGTGTGGTAGCGGAGACTTCGGCCATAATTGCATAGTCATCCAGATGTACTTTGTAATAGCCGGGCCTTGCCGATTCAGCGCTATAGCGTGACTTTGTTTTATCCGGATCGAGAGAAAGTTTGCCCAAAGTCGGCATCACCAGGATATTTCCCCAATCATTGCATCCAACTCCGCTCAAGTGGATTTGTCCAAAGCCGTAGAAATACTTTTCGCCAAAATAGTAACCTCCCGGAACCTTGCCGAATCCTTGGCTGGTTTTATCGATAGTATTTCTTGGACTAATTGCCACCATCCCCCAGGGCACGACTGCACCAGGATAGATGTTGGCGGCAGTGAAATTGCTGGCATTTGTGACAATCCTTTCAGAGTTGGCGGTTCCGATAAATGGATCCACATAACGTGAATAATTCGATTCCTTCGGAGTCCTGCAGCCCTGGGAGAAGATTATCGAAACAAGCAAAATCACCAACACCGGTTGCTTGCTGTTTGAATTTGTCATAGTCCAATCCCCCAAGGAAGTGAAAGCCCGATTAACCCGCATTGCTCACCAGAGTTCTACTGCGGCGGCGCATCCGGGCATGTCTACTGCGTTGCGCTCGGTCGGATTCCTCGACGTACTGTCGAGTACGCCTGCGGAATCCTCCCGTCGCGCGCCTTGTATCCATGCCCGTCTGCGCCGCCTCGCGACGAAACCTGGTGAGGAAAGCGGGTTAAAAATAAATTTGTTCAATGATTCTAAACCAAAGAATCCTAGAACAGCTTTGATTTTTGCGGAAGGTGTGCAGGGGATAACTGTTTCACACTCCCATGATCGTGCTTTATCCGCATAGCATATCCAAGCAAGACGTCCCAGACACTTCATAATCGAAGCAATCATTTGATTGCGAGGCGATAAACTCTTCTTGGATCACGGGAGCTGCTGCCTATAGGAAAAAGCAAACCAAGATCAACCAGATGATTCAATCGAGTCCGCGCAGTTCGGGGCGTGCGTTGGATATGAGCCGCAACCTGACTTGAAGACGCCTCTTTCACCTTCCGGATATAATCCATAATCACTCTGTCGAGATCCTCGAGCTGTGGCTGCATCTTCGCCTGGGAATAGATAGTCACCCGGAAACCGCTGCCGATCTCCTCAAAAACCGGCTCTCTCAAGCCGGCTTGTTCGCATGCACCGATCATGCGTTGAATCCCGCTTCCCCACTGCTCAATGAGACCGAGTTCATGAAATACGCGGCCAATAACGCGATTCCGCAGCTTCGAAACGCCACGGCGAATTTCTTCCAAGGTCAGGCCCGGAGGCAATCCACCGGGATTGTCTATTTCGATTCGATCGTCAAAGATGGCAACGCGCAGCGGAGCCCCCTTTTGGGCATAGTCGGCGTGGACGAGGGCGTTGATCACTGCCTCGCGTAGAGCTGCGGGAGGGAATTCCGATGCTTCCGCGTGCTTAGTACCTTCAACATGAATTGCGTGGCGTGTGTTGCGTTGTATGAATTTGAGGACACCTTCCACCAGTAGTGGCAAGTAGTCTGCAAATTCAGCCGAGTCAATAATGTTGCTTTTGTCGGTGCCCCTGAAACAGCCTGCTCGAACGTAAGCGTCGGGAAATGTCGCGCGGCGGTCGCGGCCGAAAAGTAGAAATCCGCCAACCGTCGGGACTACACGATTTTGATAAACAGAAGTAATTTGAAGAGTTCTAAGATCGCTCCTTTGCAGTTTGCGGATGGAGGAAAAACACTCGGAAGCGGCTCGGAAGTCGATTGCTTCCGAGTCTTTTTCCGGCAACGGCTCTTCATCAAAGGTACTGCCACGGACGAAGCGCTTGATTTCCTCAATTTGAGCCGGATCCGCCCGCCGGTTGGTTGATCCCACTCTCACATAGACTCCCTGTTCGGGTCCGGCAGTCTTCACAAAATGGGGCCGCAAAGAACTTGGATAGATGCGAAGCGCTATAAGGCAAGTTTTCCTCCAGGGGATTATTTGAATTTCCGGCACCAGGCGCGGCTGAATGCGGTCCGATATCAGGTTGGCAAGCATCTCTTCAGTTGCCTTTGGATCTGGAACTCCGCGAACAGAACGTTGGCGATCATCGACGCCGACTATCACCGTACCGCCTGCGCCGTTGGAAAAGGCAACAACTGTCCGGATAATGTTCTCCGGCGAAGAAACATCGCGTTTGAATTCAAGCGTCTTGCCTTCATGTTGAGCAAGCAGATCGGTTAGCGTCGTCATACTCGGAAGTGTACTAGGAAATAGACGGAAGTTCAAGACTTCCCTGTTGGTTTTCCTCCATGCGCTGGCCTCTCTCTACGAATCAAAAGGTCGCGTGTTCGAGTCACGCCGGGCGCACTTTAAAATCAATAACTTAGCAAATTACACAAAATCCAAAAAGATCTTAGGGTAGCATAGGGGTAGCAAATACCCCCCCCCGCTTCCTCCTCCCAAAATGCCTTCATCCGCATTGGCAACATCCTTCCTGCAGAGGAAAATTGGCAAAACCCAACTCTATCGGGCAGGACATGAGTCAGGCGATCACCTAACCTGATTCTTTTAAGGATCTCCGGTCAGACCATCCATCCACGCATTTTTGTTCTTCCATTTCTATGCTTTCCTCTCGATTCCCTGCAGTTCGGACCTATTCCCAGCTGCAACATGATCGAACCCCTACAAACATTTCGAAACTTTTTCAGTTCTTGGGCTTTTTATGGCCTCCATGTATTAGAGGGGGAAAATAAAGATGCGTGCAAAGAGGACTGGAACTTCTCCCGACGTAAGTTTTTGGGCTTTCGAGAACTCCTATCTAATGAGGGAAGAAGAATGAAAACAAAGAGAATTTGCATCTGGCCTTTCTCGACTGTTCAAGATAGAGGGAAATGCATTCGCCCACCCACCAGGACAAGCCCGGAAGTTGTTAATTTAGCCTTCAAACATGAAATGGACATAGAACGAGGAGGGAGCCTATGAGCATGCGCTTTATCCGATTCAAAGAACTCCGGCAACGGATTCCGCTTGGAAGAACGACCATCTGGAAAATGATGCGCGAAGGCAGGTTTCCGCAAAGCCGGAAGATCGGCAAGATGGCGGCCGCCTGGCTTGAAAGCGAAGTTGAGGACTGGATGAAAGATAACACCGCTCCACAGGGGGGTAAAACAAAGGAGGACAGATATGAACAATCCCGCACTGTCTAGAACCCTTCCGTCTGAAACAGCTTGTGCGAAGAAGAGAGTCATTCTTTCAATGGGCGGGAAAGGAGGGGTTGGGAAGACCAGCATTATGGTCGGGTTGGCCGAGTGGTTTGCCGTGAACCAGATTCCGGTGAAATTGCTCGACCTGGATACCGAGAACAAAGCCCGCGGTTCCCTGGCCCACTTCTTCGGCGGCCTTGTGCCCAAGGTCAATATCCACTCTCCAGCCGGGCTGGATGGCTTCATCGACCATCTCGCCGAAGGCGCCCCTGTGGTTCTGGCGGATATGGGATCCGGATCCGGGCAGGTTACATACGAGTGGTTTGATACCATGTATCCGGATATTGCCGATGCGGGTATTGCGTTCACGACAATCGGGGTAGTGACGTCTGATCCGGCCAGTGTCGAAAGCGTCCTTTCCTGGGCTGCCCGGCTTCAGGACAAGGTGAGCTATTTGGTCGTAAAAAACTGCATCGAATTTGAAGACAGTACTCCATTCCAGCGAGTCCTATCAGAAGCAGTTGGATGAAAAACTGCTCCGGCTTCCCGGGGAGATAGCGAAAGGAATCCAGCCCAAAGACATTGCAAGAGACATCAACGAGAGCCTGCAGCGGCAGTTTAATGCTTCGACCATTCCTCGGACTGCCGCGGCTCTGGCGACTGTGGCAGAACAGATGAGAAAGGTCCATTCGGAATTCAGCTCGGCGGCAAGCGATATCGGAGATGCCTGCCGGGGCTCAGTGGCGCAGGCTCGAGAGGCAATCGAAAAGATGCGTATGACGATTGAAGGTTCTGCAAAAGCGGCCAGAAGCGCATCGGAGAATCTATCGGTCAAATTCAAGAGTGCCTACTGGTATGTATGGATCTGCGCTCTGGTGACGGCATTGGTTTTCGGATTTGTGATTGGAGCGTCTTATGTGCGGCAGTTCGATCCTCCCAAACAGGAGATCATCGAGCGTCTTGTGACGTCAAATTGTGCGGATCCTCCTGTGAAACCCAAGAGGAAATAGCCTCGATGCTCACTATACGGGCGATGTCCGATGGGAAGGGCTACTCTTCCCGGCATTTAGAACATGGGGACTATTACGCCGAAGGGGAACGTGTCTTGGGCTGCTGGCAGGGACGAGGCGCGGAACTGCTCGGACTGGTCGGCGAAATAAAGCCTGAGGATTTTGAGTCTTTGCGCGAGGGACTGGATCCTCGAACCGGCGAGTTTCTCCGTCAGCGGAAGAGTGCGGACCGGGTGATGCCGGATGGAACGATCCAGTCCCACGGGAGGAATCTGTATGACTTCACGATATCGGCGCCGAAATCTGTTTCGGTTATGGCTACTGTGGGCGGTGACAAGCGGTTAGTTGAGGCCCATGAAAGGGCGGTCGCAGAGACCTTGAAGGAAATCGAATCCCACGCCGCCGCCCGGGTTCGATTGAACAAAGCAAATGACAACCGGGTAACCGGCAATATGGTGATTGCGCTATATCATCATGATGCCAGCCGGGAACTGGATCCGCAGCTTCATACCCATGCTGTGGCCGCTAACCTCACCTATGATAACACAGAGGGCCGATGGAAGGCCCTGCAGGCATCCGGCATTTATGAGCGCCGGTCGTATCTAACCGAGGTCTACCGTAACGCCCTTGCCCGGGAGGTGAGGAGCCTCGGATATGAGATCGAAACAAGATGCGGCGCCAGGGGTAAGGACCAGGGCTTTGAGATCCGAGGGATACCCGACGACCTCCTAACAAAATTCAGCCAGCGAAGTCGGCAGCGGGACCAGGCGATTAAGCAGTTTGTAGCCAAAACAGGGCGTCAACCAACGGATAACGAGGTTGCCATCCTGGTTCGTGATACCCGGGCAGACAAATTGATTGAGATATCGACGACGGAAGTGCACGGGGTGCAGCATTCACGGCTGACGCCAGGGGAGAATCGGCTGCTAATCCTGCTGAAACCAGGAAGAGGGATTAGTGGGGTTGCTCTGAATTCTGGCGAGTCATCATTGGAATACGCCAAGGACCATGTATTTGAGCGAGTATCGGTCGCCAGAGATTACGAAATCCTGGCTGAGGCTCTCCGCCATGGCCGCGGCCAGGTAGACCATCAAGAACTGAAAAGCCGGCTCGCATTTCAGGAATCCTTGGGGATGGTTCTGCGGAATGGTAACGAGACTGCAACCACAGCCAGCCTGCGGAGAGAAAAGGAGATGATTGCCTGCATTAACCGGGGCATTGGAGATTGTGAGGGTCTGGACAAAACAGACCGCTATATCCCATCGGATAGGCTCAATCCGGAGCAAAACGAGGTCATACGATTTGTGCTCAATTCTCGAGACCGAACCGTGAATATCCGAGGAGCGGCCGGAACAGGCAAGACAGGTACTCTCCGGGAGCTTCGTGGGGCGATTCTGGAATCAGGGCATGAGGTAATGGCCATAGCCCCGACCATGGGTGCTGTTGAGGAACTGCAGAAGGTTGGATTCCGGGATGCGGTCACAATTGAGCGCCTTCTGCAGGATCCGCGCCGTCAGTCAGCAATCGGAGGCAATGTGCTGATTGTGGATGAGGCCGGCATGGTGTCCGGCCGGCAGATGCATGATTTGCTGGATCTCATCGAAAAGCATTCGGCCCGAATGGTCTTCAGCGGAGACACAAGACAAATCCAGAGCGTCGAAGCCTGCGATGCTTTAAGGATCCTCGAAAAGGAATCCCGCATGAAGAGCGTTGAACTGGTTCAGGTCCAGCGCCAGACGGCCAAGGAATACCGGGAAGCGATCAAGGAGTTGCGACGGGATCCGGCCAAAGGATTTGAGAAGCTGGATGCCATGGGAGCCGTACGGCAAGTGCCGTGGCTGGATCGATCCGAAGCTGTAGCCCGGGCATTTGCCGATGCCGAAGCAAAAGGAAGAAATGCCCTTGTGGTTTGTGCCACCCATGAGGAAATAAACAGGGTTACGGAAACGATCCGAACCAACCGGAAAAAACGAGGACAAATTGGAAACGGTGTAGAGATCGGACGGGATGTATCGCTGACCTGGACGACAGCGCAGAAGAGCGACACACGGAATTACCAGCCGGGCCAAGTACTTGTATTTCACCGAGCGGTGAAGGGGATTGCGAAGAATGACGCCCTTGAGGTCATTCGAATAGACGGCAATCAAATCATAGCCGGCCTCCCTCATGGCGGACTGAAGGCAATCACCTCTAAAGATGCAAAGAGTTTTGATGTCTGCGAAAGACGAAATTTCAAGATATCTCCCGGCGACAAGCTTTTGATCACTGCCAACCGGCGCGGAAACGGCTTCCGTTGCACCAATGGGGAAATCGTCACCGTCAGCAGTATCGACCACCAGAAACGGATAACCCTGATAGACGGCCGAGTTCTTCCAATTGATTTCAAACAGTTCACCCATGGGTATGCGGTAACGGCACATCGCAGCCAGGGTAAATCTGTGGACGAGGTGATTATCTCAGGAGATGGGATGCGGAAAGAGCTGTTTTATGTGGCCGCCTCCCGGGGCAGAGAAAGCCTGCAAATAATCACGAGCGACAAGGAACTACTCCGGGAATCGGTTGGATTGTCGAATGCCCGGCAATCGGCATCAGAACTGGAACGAAAGAATCGTCCCGGACTTCACCAGGGAATGATCCGCGGCCTTGCCCTGGCTCGCACCCTTGCTCGCCGGGCCGCTCAATTCATGTCACAGCTGGGAAAACCGCTTTCGTTGACAAGAGAGTCGCCCCACCAACCTATTGTGGAGAATAGCCATGACTGGGGAATCGAGTGAAGTCTCAAGCTGCAATTTGGAAGTAGTGCTCCTGAAGCGGACATTTGTTCTGCCCTGGAGCCAGTTTCTGTTTGCCGAAGGCGGCAATGAGGAGATCTGGCTCGCGTTCAGCACCCACGATGTCGTGGTAACCGGAAGTCGTCTCAGCGTATTGCTTGAAGATCTGTCTGCCCGGAGGCTGAGCCGGCTGCAAGAGCCCGGCAGGGCAGATCGGTTCAGCTCCACCGTTGGTTTGCAGATAGCCTCAATTTCAGTGCAAAAAGTGGATTAGCCATGCCCGTGGTTGTCATGCGGAACGTCATCATCAGTAAGACACCATCCCTAAGGCTTCGCCTTAGGATTTCAGAACTCGGTCAGCAATGCATTTGGTGCGTGTTTGGTGCGTCTCAAATTTCAAATCAGGCGGGGCTATGGACGACAGATTCAAGGTGATTCTAGAGAGCGTTCCGAAGAAGCATCAGCGCTCGAAGCTTGAGCCTTTCACTGAGCTGATTAGACAACTCAGGCGGCGAGGCCATACCTACAGAGAGATCGCGCGCATTCTTGCTGAAAAGTGTGACATGGTCGTCGTATCCAGCACCGTAGTTCGTTTTGTGGCTACTCTCGCCAGAGAAAAGCGGAAATATTCCAAACATCATGACCGCGTGAAAAAGCGTCGCACAGTACTGCCGAGTATTGAGTTGAGGGTTAATTCTGCCGCTCCAGATGATGACCTTTGGAAAAGGATTGAGGCGCTCAAGCAGCAGCCGGCGAAAATTGCGAATTCTTCGAAACAATTTGAATATGATCCTGACCAGCCGCTCCAATTGCCTCAAAGGAAGTAGAAATTCGCCAGATATGGATATCGGGTCGTAGCTTCCCACAAGGCCGTTTCGGGACAATTACCAAACCATTGTCAGACTATTCCACACTGATTACAGGAGATAGCAGTTTTACAAAGCCGATGCAATGAAGATAATTCCAATAACTATTTGATGCTTTCAAGTCAACAAAGTGGATCGACAAAGCAGACGAGCCAGAGAGATTGAAGATGCGATAAAAATTGTTCTGCTATAGTTGTGGGATACGTGCCGGGTGAAAGGCGCGCATCCTCAACCCAATCGGAGCCAGCTCGCTGCTCTCGTGCCGTTCCGAACCCAGCCCAAGACTTCGAAGAAACGTTCGGAAGCCTGCCGCTTTCTATCTTGACATGTACGGCATGGCCGTACACAATTGAGTCATCAAAGGCGCCACATGAACCTGACTGGGTTTAAGCACAAGGGATTAAAAGGATTTTATGAGCTGGATAATACCAAAGGCGTTCCTGCTGAATTAGCGGGGAAGTTGCGAAAACTGTTATTTGCTCTTGAGACGGCAGATAATTTGGATCAGGTTGGCAGATTTCCTGGTTGGAAGCTTCATCCGCTCAAAGGAGAATTTGAGGGATTTTGGGGCATGACCGTGACTGGAAATCGGCGGTTGATCTTCCGATATAATGAACGAACAAATTCCGCCGGCGACATTGACCTGATTGATTACCATTAGAGGAAATATACAATGCCAATGAAAAATCCGCCGCACCCGGGCGATTTGATTAAATCAGAAATAATTGATGCTCTGGGCTTGAGCGTATCTAAGGCTGCTGGGATTTTGGGGGTTCGGAGAGCGACCCTTTCCGATTTGCTAAATGGCAAATCTGCGTTGACACCCGAAATGGCCTTGCGCATCGAAAAAGCTTTCGGTCCGGATATGGATCATCTGCTGCGAATGCAGCTGGCGTATGATATCGCCCGGATGCGCCAATGTTCAGGAAAAATTGCCGTTAAACCATACAAGGCGGCATAAGATTGTATTTTCGCATTTATTTTAGAGTTACCGGCTAGCCGCGGCCAGCCGACAAAGGAAATGGCGCCCAAGTTTGCCAAAATCCTGAAAGTAAAGCCTGTCAGATTTCCATTAATTCGCGCGGAACCGGCGAGCCTTATTCTTCAAGGCCGCATCAAATGATTCAGACGACGGGCTGGAGACTATCAATGTCCCCCAACGCCGTTTCAGAAACCCATGATGGATTAATCGCGCTATAATGCCATTTTGAGCATGAGCAGTTTCCTTGATGGCGGGATTGGCTCGAAAATTGATGGTTTTG
>CAYYTC010000110.1:4501-13339 GCA_964474425.1 uncultured Acidobacteriota bacterium | reverse complement strand
GCCCAAAGAAGCCGCCCATCCTCCCGCCTAGGTTCAAATTTCCTATTTCGCGAAGACGCCTCTCCGGAGCCGTCCGATGGGCGAAGGACTTGTTTTCGCCCTGTCGGGCCGGTCTGGAGACCCGTCCTCACGAAAGTAAATGGATGGGAATCTTGCTCGCGGAGTTATTGGAGTCTCTGGATATCCACGCCGGAAGGCAATTTCTGCTCGAACATGGAATCGGGGATTTTCGTATTCAGCTTTTCTTCGAAAAAATTAACCAGCAGATAGTCTCCGCTCGGCTCCTGGAGCTTCTGCTGGATCGGGATCCCGCTGGACTTCTTTACCCATAGCGTGATCGCGGAGAACATCGCGGCGGCTTTCGCGCTCCTGGGCTTGAACAGGAGGACGGAGCAGGGCGCCCCGTTGACCGTTTCATTTCCCTGATAGGATATTTGAAACGTCTCCTGCAGTTTTGCCGGCGACTGGCCGATGCCCAGGGCCAGGTATTCCGCCTTGTCCTTGTTCTGCCCCAGGTTGGCGATCTGAGCCTGCTTGATGTCGGGCTGATAGATGGTCGCACTCCCGCCCTTGATGGTCAGTATCCGCCGGCCCGGGCTGACGGCCTCCTGGCGCAGCATCGCCGATCCGTCCCTGGCGCGGGCGTAAAAAAACCCGCCCGTATCGGGAGTGTCGAACTCCTTCAGGACGGCGGTATATTTTTTCTGGGAAAATTTCGCCGCAAAAGTTTTAAAACCCTTGCCGACCCGTTCCATCTGGGCGAGGACGCGATCGAGTTCGCCTTTCTCGTTGCCCTGCCCGCCGAAGACGGAAACGCTCCACAGCAGGCAGCACCAGGGCACGAGCGCGATCCGGCGCCTTCCCGCGGGCCATCGGCTGGAGCGAATCGTTTTCATCGGTGCAGATCCGTTTTGGCGCCCTGAGGGGCGCTGTTGACCGGCGGCCGGGCGACCCGTGCCTTATCGGTCCCTCGGGCCACGAAGCAACTGGGGGGGACGAAGAAGATGAAGGCGAGAATCAGGGCGCAGATGATGTCGTACTGAATCGTGCCGCGCCCGTAGGCCCACACGAAAATATTCCGGGCTGTGCTCCTGATATTCGTCATAGGCTTGCAGCAAAAATCCTAATACACGAGTTCATAGGAAAATCTGGAGGCCGGGTTCAGAATGTGTCCGTCCTTCATCTCAACCACGCGGCTGGCGATCGAGGCTGCCTCGGAATCGTGCGTAATCATCACGATGGTCTGGTGAAGCTTTTCGTTGAGGTCCCGCAGGATCTCGAGGACGACGCGGGAGTTGCGCGAATCCAGGCTGCCGGTTGGCTCATCCGCGAGCACGATCGAGGGCCGGTTGACCACGGCCCGGGCTATGGCCACGCGCTGCTGCTCCCCGCCCGAGAGTTCGGCGGGTCGGAAGTTGATTTTTTCCTGGAGCCCGAGCATGCTCAATATCTGGTCCACGCCGTTGGGGCTCAAATAGCCGTTGCCGTGGATCTGTTTGGCAAGCTCGATGTTACCCTTGGCCGTGAGCGTCGGCAAAAGGTTGAACCTCTGGAACACATACCCGATCTTTTTGCGGCGCATGGCCGTGCGCTCCGAATCCGAGAGGTTTGAGATATCGACGCCGTCGATCCTGATCCGGCCGGCTGTCGGCTGGAGCAATCCGCCCAGCAGGTGGAGCAAAGTGGATTTTCCGCATCCCGACGGCCCCATGACCGCGATGAATTCGCCCTGTTCCACGGAGAGGTTGATATGCTGCAGGGCGGGAACGTCCACTTTCCCGGACCTGTAGGTCATGCACAGGTCTTCGGTTTCGATGGCATTGCTCGAAGTCAATTCGGCCATAGTCTCCCTATTCCTATTCGAAGCTCAGCGCTCTTACGGGATCCATCCGTGCGGCTTTGTAAGCCGGATACAGCGCACCCAGGGTTCCTGCAACCAAACCCAATATCAAGCCTCGAATCAGGTCGTCAATGCTCATTGCCACTTGCAGAGTCGGGAACTTTGTGATGATGATTTTGCGAACAACCTCACTGATGCCTATTCCAAGAAGCGCGCCCAAACAGCATATAATAACAGATTCTTTCAGAATCATGCCAACTATAAATCGGCGGGAAGCTCCCAGCGATTTAAGAATACCTATTTCCCGGGTGCGCTCGAATATGGTCGTGTACATCGCGAGCAGGATCACCATGAAGCTCAGCATCATCGACACCAGCACCACGGTCATACGGAATTCCTTGAACCCGGGAAGCCTCGTATCCGCCAGCAGCAGGTTGGAATCCGACGCCCGGGCCAGCGAGTAATTCGGGAATTGCCCGCGCAGGTTCTGGAATACCGCGGCGATATCGGAACCGGGAACAGCTTTGATGAACATGATGGTGACGTTATCGGGCGTCCCATTCAGATTCTGGAGCGTCTTGAGAGGCACAAAAATCCTCACCACGGCGCCCGGCCGACAGATGCCGGAAACGGTAAACTCGTGGCTTAGCACGGACATCTTCATGCCCGGGACAAGCTTTTTGGATTCGGCATAGAGCTGGTCGACGATGACTTCATCGTCCTTCAGCGATTCCCTGCCGGAAATTATCTTCAGGCGGCCGTCGAATTGGTTGTAGCTCTCCATGTCGATTCCGAAGACCAGGCTGAAGTCCGAAGAGCTGAACTTGGCCAGGACGGGCGTCACCGCCGCGATCCCCTGCACCTCCGCAATTTTGCCGGCCAGCTTGACGTTGAGGGCCGCGTTGCTGAAAGCGTAAAAAACCGAAGAGCCCGTCGGCTGAAGAATGTAATCGGCGCCCAGCCCCACCGTCCGCCCCAGGTAATCATCGAGCGTCCCCCTGGCTATCCCGCCTATGATGAGCATGAGAACCACGCCCAGCGCAACCGCGAAAATGCTGATAAATGCGCGCGTAGGACGCGAACGTATATTGGCAGTTGTAAGATTTTCCATTTATGAAGCCGTGCTCCTTTTCCTCTCCTTAAAAGGAACGATCTGCGCCCCTTCGGGAGGCGTCAAAATGAATGCGTCTTCCGGCAGATCCGGATTTACGCGCCAGGCCCTGAACTCCAGTTCCAGGGCATATCCATCCATCGGCCGGTCGATGTGGATTTTTCCGGGGAGACGATGGCTATCCGCAATTACCTCACCGGAGTATGTGATATCGCTTACGACAAGCCCTTCCTCCTGGTAAACCTGTTGCCGCTCGACCGTGAGCCCCGACCGCTCAATCCAGATATCGCGCACCGGGTGGATCCTGCGCGAATCGCCTTCCCTATAAAAGGATAAGATATAATATTTAGCGTCAGCGGTCATTTCCTCTTTGACGGCAACATATATTCCCGGGGCATCCAGCGGGATGCCCGGGGGAAGTATCGCATCGAATATGTGCGTCGCGCGTATCGTGAACCCGGGTGAATTGGGCAAATCCTCGGCAACCAGTTCCCTGGAACTGTTTTTGCCTGTATAAAATTTGTTCTCCCTCGGGACCCAAACGCCGAACTCGTCGCCCACCGATAGAAGATCCAAAAGCGCGGTCTTTGTTACAGGGACCTGCACGACCAGGCGAATAGAGTCCGGCCGTTTCAGCAAAATATAGCCCGGGGCGCTCCGGTACTTCTGAAGCTCGCCGCTCTCGATTTTCCCGGATGTAAGAGTAAACCGTAAATTATTGGATGACAAGGCGCTAATGCTCGCCAGGTTCTGCGCAATGCTCAGCAATTCCTCAAATGTTGCCGACCGGGCTTGAAGAATTCCCGGACTGACGGAAGTCCGGACCGTCCGCTTGATGCTGCAGCCCGAACCGGCAAACCATAGAAGAGCCAACAGTAAAAATCCAAGGAGCAAAAAATTCGGGCGCCGGTTCGCCACAAGTGCCGGCAATTTAACAGTTTTTTTCATCAAATCTTCGGACCGCAGTTTGCCGGCGAGAATCTAACAGAGAACGCAGGACTTGTCAACCTATTGAAGTAATTCGAGATTCGAGATTCCAGAGCAAGGATCTGAGCCGGCGGATGTGCAGAACACGTCATAGGCTCCCATTGCCGCCGGTTTTTGCGCGGCGCCGGTAGAAAGCAAGAGTCGCAGCCAGGGCCAGGGCAAAAACGCCGCACAAAATCATCCCGATTACCTTAAGATTCTGTTGCATATAGAGCTTGACCGCATTTCCGTAAAGCACCGCCAGGATTCCCCACATAAAATAGCGGATCGACCGGCCGATCACGACCGCCGCTATGAATTCTGAGGTTTTGACCCGGAACACTCCGGCGCTGAGCACGAAAATCTTGAAAGGCATGGGCGGGGGAAAGATGCTGGGAATCGCAACCGTCAGAATCCCATATTTTTCATAAAGCTTTTCCGCCCGCGTAACGCTTTTTTCAGAAAACTTTTTCCGCAGGATCGGACTGCCCCCTTTTCGGCCCACCGAGTAAAGCAGCAGACACCCTATTACCGAACCAATGGTCGTCATGCAGACGTAATAGGCCATGTTGCCCCAGGACCCTCCCGTCGAAAGTATGACAATCAGCAGGTCGTTCCCTTCCGGAATGCTCAGGAAGGATGAGTCGGCAATAGCCAGCAGCAACACTCCCGGACCGCCAAAGCCCGCGATCAACTCACTTGCGGAACTTCCCAGCTTTGCCAGCCAGTGCTGGCTCGATAGAATCAATGGAACCATTCCCTGGACACCCTCTCCTAAAATTGCCGGAGGGAAATTTGACGCGAGTGAAATTAACACAGCAATCAAGCACCCGCAATGGAAAGTCCTCTTTGTTGTGGGGGGCAGTCAGAGGATTGGAGAAGTCGAGAACAAAGGGAGCGCAGAGGTCAGGGAGAAAAGGAGCAAAGGGAGAAGTGATTTGGGATTTGGCACAAGAGGACTCGAAAACCACATCGGTATTTTTTAAATTTGACGAATGCGCTCCTTCCCAATCCGCCTGTTGTTGTCTCCCACCATGATCCCTCGCCGCTTCATCCTTCTTCCCCTTTGATCCCTGAATCCTCTGCATCATCATCCCTTTGATCCTTTGATTTTCGAATCCTCATCACCTCCATCCCTTTGATCCCAAATCCGAAAAATACCCCTCAAAAGAACTCAGCATTCCAAAAAATTGCACGATAAGGAACAAAGGCGGCTAACATGTTGATATCAATTGACATGGCATGTAAGACAAAGTACAATGGCCGCGTCCGGGGTAAGAATCAGCAGAGTTCAACAGAAAGAGATAGTTCATTAGAACGCCCTAGTCAGCTATGGCATCTGTTGCATCCGACTTGAAATCCGAGCGAGAGAAACGAAACGTTCCACTCGCTCAAATAGCCGCCGACACTCGAATCAGTCTGCATCATCTGGAAAGCCTTGAAGAAGGGCGCTACGGCGATCTGCCGGGCGGGATGTATAACCGCGCCTTTATAAGAGCCTATTGTGAAAGCCTCGACCTTGACCAGAAAGAAATGATGCGGCGATACGAAGCGGAAATGTCGCCCGCTGTCGAAAAGCCATCCAAGTCCAAAAAAAAGCTTCCCCAAGCGAACCGGTGGGCCCGGCATTCCACGATTATAGTCTGGAGTGTCATGCTCCTGGTTTCCGCAACCGGGCTCTTTTTCAGCAGAAACTGGATCGCTTCGGTTTTCTCACCCTATTTTTCGCGCACCCCGGTACCAGCGGTCCGCAGCGAACCTGTTTCGCCTCCTGCGCCGACTCCTGCCGCTCCATCGCAGCCTGCGGCTGATACGCAGGCCTGGGAGCCGGCCGTGCCTTCAACCGGGCCCGCGGTGCCGGAAGAGACTCCAGCCTCGCCCTCCGAAAATCAGGCCGGTGCGGCAGCGGTGCTCTCCGCAACGGTTCCCGCGCCTTTTGTCCCGGCATCGGCCGTTGCCGCCTCGCCTGTCCCGGCAGCCGCCGCTTCCCCATCCCCGCTGCGCGTCCGCATCGAAATTACGGAAGAATGCTGGATGTCGGTCGACAGCGACGGAAGGCCCTCGATTCGAAGGGTACTGAAACCGGGTGAAACTCAATCGATAGAAGCATCCCGAAAGATCAACCTCATTATGGGGAACGCCGGAGGAGTGCGGCTGCAGATCAACGGCAAGCCGGCCAGGCTGCTGGGCAAAACGGGAGAGGTCGTGAAGGTCGAGATCAACGAGACCAACCTGGCCGATTTCATCGACCAGGCAGCAGGCTAGATAATGGCCCAAAGCGATCTGCGGAAATCCCTGCTGTCCGGCGCCGCACCCGAAAATTTGCGCATGGCCATCGCCCGGAGGCTGGCGCCTCTTCCTCCCGGGCAGATGCTTGAATTGCTGGTGTGTCTTCTCAAAGACGCCGATCCCGCCATTGCGGCCCAGGCTGCCGAAAGCCTGCGCCTGTATGAAGAACAGGAAATCGCCTCCCAGCTCAAACTTCCCGATTGTCCGGCTTCGGTGCTCGAACATTTCGCCGTGCCGGGGAATTCCCACGCTTTGCTCCAGGCCGTTATCGCCAATCCTTCCAGCCCGGACACGCTGATCGCGTCGCTGGCACGCACTGTCCCCGCGCCGCTGCTGGATTCGGTGCTCGACAACCGTGTGCGCTTGATCGGGTCTCCGGATATCCTGGAGGGCATCCGGCAAAATCCTTCGGCGACACCCGAAGCTCTGAGGCTGGCGCAGGAGATTGAAACGGAGTTCCTCGGGGCCAAGAAGAAGGAATATTCCGTCGAAGAACCGGCTCAGACCGCCGATGCCGTCATCGAGTCGCTCGGGCTGGATCTCGAAAAGCCTCCGGATGATCTCGTGCTGGAAGGCCTGCCGGTCGAAGAGGAAGCGCGCGAGGCCGCGATCAGCCAGCGCCTTACCGGCCTCTCCTTCCCCGAAAAAGTCCGTCACGCCCTTTTCGGCAACCGCGAAATCCGCATGATGCTGATCCGCGACACCAACCGGGAAGTGGCGCGTTCCGTGCTCCGCAGCCCGAAGCTCACCGACAGCGAAATCGAGACGATCGCCGCCATGAGGGGAGTGGGGGAGGAGATCCTTCGCGAAATAGGAACTAGCAAAGAGCGGACCAAGAGCTACAGCGTCGTGCAGAATCTCATCAAGAATCCGAAAACCCCCGCCTTTATCTCGCAGCGCCTGCTGATACGCCTCCACACCCGGGACCTCACTCAGCTGACGCGCGACCGGAGCGTTCCCGACGCCGTGAGGTATAATGCGGCCCGGGCTTTGAACCAGCGGTCCTCTTCGAGGCAGCAACCATGAAAGAGCGGAACCGGAGCAAATATCGGGACAGACTGCCGGAAGTCCTCCAGGCGTCGGGCACGGCCATTGCAGTGCGCGGCCAAAAAATCCCGCACAGCAAAATTCTGAGAGCCATTCAGCACGATCTTCCGGAAGACCTGGCGGATATCTATCGCCGGAAGGTGCTCACGCAAAAAACCCGCACCATCCGGCTGCTGGGGAAAAAATCTTCCGCAAAAATCATCAACACCCTTCTCGGATACGAGGTCCAGGCTTCCTACAAAAGGATTCAGTGCCCCGACATGGTCACGGCTCGTTACATAAGGCTTTTTTCCGAACTGGGCTGCCACTCCATCCAGCTGCCCTATGATCCGACCGTCACGGCCGCACTGATCCCGGAGATGGAGGCTGCGGTTGAAAAAATCACCGCAAGCGCGCGCGAGATGTTTCCCGGGGATTTGCAGCTGCAGAATTATGTCGTCCGAAATATTTACGCAATCATCCGCCAGTCTCTCAGATTTTCTCAATAATCTTTATAGCAAGCGGCGACGATTGTGTTATAAGAAGATTAAACCGGCAATCAGCAATTTGTTCGTGGGGGAAAAGGGATCGTCAAGTTCCAGGCGGCCTTGAAAAAGCACCCCGGTTTCAGGGGATGCGCAATCCCGGGATCCTTCTTATTTGAAGCCGGCAGGCGCGGGATCCGGATGGCAAGGACAATGGCAAATCTCCCGGAATCATGTTGAACAATGAAACGGCTCCGTTGAGCCTGACTTGAGAGGATGAGGTTATGCGATTTCGTAACGTTTCGGTGTTTATAGCCTTCGCATTCCTGCTTTTTTCCTGCAGTTCCTGGGCCCAGGATGAAGTTATTCGCGAAGCCGCGATTCATGAAAACGTCAAATTGACCGCATTAGCCCCTGCAAAGGATATTCCCGAAGATATTGCAACCCAGTTCCGGAATTTCCTTCCCATCTTTGAAGATGCCCTGAAGGAAAGCACCACGGACCAGTCGGATGAGTGCGCGCTGAACATCCGCGTAATCATCGCGGTCAAGGAAGTCGGTGCGGCGAAAGTCAAACGCGCGCAGGCGCGGATCACGGCTTATCGGAGAAACTCAAAGCAGGAATATGTCGGCAACTTTATCCTTTATAGCTACCTGACCAGCGGCCCCGTGAACAAAGAGGAGACGAAGCAGTTTCTTCAAAAGCAGATCCTGGAACCGGCTGCATGCCAGCAAACCAAGTGATCTGCCCGGCATCCGTCCGCAGAAAGCCTTTAAACATAGCACCGGGCGTGGCCGTCGGATTCTGGCAGGGTTAATTCTTTGGCCACGCTATAATAATTGGTGAGGACGGCTCGCCCGAGCCTGTCTCAAGAAGGCGATAGATAGGCAGACCTATTCCAAAATGCTTGTCTTTTGATTCCCAACATAAACCGTCCCGGTCAATTGCCGGACACAATCCCTTCGGGATAGATATTGCGCCCTATTGCATACCCAAGGCAGGCGGCGTCCGAAGACGGGTTCCGATCCATTGGGTGTTCAAGGATGTTTACTGCGCGATAAGATCCTTACGTACGACCTCGATTCCCTGGATGGGAATGGCCAGGCGCACCAGCCTCCCGT
>CAYYTC010000110.1:0-4401 GCA_964474425.1 uncultured Acidobacteriota bacterium | reverse complement strand
TTACGTACGACCTCGATTCCCTGGATGGGAATGGCCAGGCGCACCAGCCTCCCGTCTTTGTCCATGCTCGCCGTGCTGGTGACTATCCCCACAAACTCGACCTGATAATTCCTGACGCGGACGGATTTGCTGTTCAGGTCGGCCTCGCCCTGGTACGTGATCGCCAGCTGTATGTCGTTGCCGATCAGCGGAACGAAGTTCGCGAAAATCTGACGCCCGCCCCTCTTCATATCGTACCTGCGAATCACATAGTCGTACTGGTGATACACGTTGAAATCCAGGATTACCATATCGGGCGTGAACGGGACGCTGATCTCGCTGGTGCGGCCGCCTCGGGTGAGGACGCGCCTGGCCTGGGCATCGCGGATCGAGACGGAATAGGCGTCGCCGGTGCCGCCCGATGTGTACCGGTACTCGTAGGAAACGGGCGTCCGGGGCTTCCCGGCAAAAACCATCCGGGTCGCAAACGACATGCGCTTCGTTTCAAGGCCGTCCGTTACCAGCATGTCGTGTTCGGAATCGGATACAAGGTCGCCGTTCTCCGAGATTTTTTCCGTGACGGTTTCGCTCCCGGCTGCGCTGCCTTTGATAAAAATCGCATAGGATTGCGAGTATGCGCCGTCCAGGGCATGGCCGGCTCCGCACAAAAGGGTCAGGACTGCCCAGATGGAAAGTATGGTTCTCATGGGATCTACCGTTGAGACCGGACGATTTTGGTTGCCGGCACGCGAACCAGGGCGCTGCGGAAAGAATCCGGCGCCGAAGTGTTGATCTGCTCCCGGACAAACTCGATCATTTCCTCGACCTGCTGCTGCATCTGTTCCATCTTTTCCCGCATGTTCAGGATGACCTCAACCCCTGCGAGGTTCACACCCAGTTCCCGGGTGAGGGTGAGGATGATTTCCAGCCGATGCAGGTCCTCCTCCGAATAGAGCCGGGTGTTCCCGTCGCTGCGCGACGGCATCAGAAGACCCAGGCGCTCATAGAGGCGGAGCGTCTGCGGATGGATCTGATACGACTCCGCCACCGAACTGATCATGTATCCTGCTTTTTTCCGCGGACTCACAATTCACTCTCCCAGATCAGATTGGAGTCATGCCGTCACGGGGATTTTCCGGGTTCAGGCGGGCCAATTCCCGCAGAAGCTCCTTGGAGCGTTCATCCGCTATCTTGGGCACTACGACGCGCACCTCCACGATTTGATTGCCGGGCAGGTCTCCGCGAAGCGAAGGCGCGCCTTTCCCTCTCAGCCGGAACTTCTGGCCGCTCTGTGTCCCCGGCGGGATGCGCAGCAGGGCTTTTCCGTTGATCGACGGGACCTCGATCTTCGTGCCCAGCGCGGCCTCCGATATCGTGATAGGCACCGTGCAGACTATGTCGTTCCCTTCCCGATGGAAAAATTCGTGCGGACGGACCGTGATGATCAGGTACAGATCTCCCGCATTTCCCCCGGATACGCCCGCGTTCCCTTTTCCGGGAACGCGCATCCGATAGCCATTAGCCACGCCCGGGGGTATGCGGACGGTGATGCTTTCCTGGAAAGGCTTCATGCCGGAACCGCCGCAGACGTTGCAGCGGCCCCCGACCCGGCCGGTTCCCCCGCAGGCGCGGCAGGGGCCGGAAAACCGCATGAATCCGTGGGCCTTGGCCTCCTGTCCCGTTCCCTGGCACCTCGAACACGTCTGCTGGGCCGCGTTGCGGTCCCTGCCGGTCCCGTCGCACGCCGAACATGTAACATGCCGGTTCAGGACCATCCGCGTGGACAAACCCTGAATGCTTTCCATAAAAGAAATATTCAGGTGGTGCTCCAGGTCCTCTCCGCGAACCGGTCCCGTTTCGCGGCCGTGCGACGCGCCGCCTCCGAAAAGCTCCGAGAAAAGATCGCGGAAACTGCTCTGTCCCGATTCGCTGAAATCCATTCCCGAAAAATCGAATCCCTGGTTGTATCCGCCGCCGAATCCCCGGCCCTGCCCACCCGGCTGCTCCTTGAAGTTTTCGGAATAGAAGCCGTACTGGTCGTAAACCGCGCGCTTCTTGGGATCGCTCAGGACGTCGTAAGCCTGCTGGATCCTCTTGAAGCGCTCCTCCGCCGATTTGTCGCCGGGATTCACATCCGGATGATTTTTCCTTGCGAGGCGCCGATAGGCCTTCTTGATCTCCGCCTCTTTCGCATTTCGAGGAACGCCCAGAATCGCGTAATAATCCGGTCCTTGATTTGCCATATCCCGGCCTGCGAACTAAAATTTCGGTGACTTACACCGACACTCGCCGACGGACGCCGATATACAATTGTTTTATCAGCGTTCGTCGGCGTCTAAATCTGTCGGTCAGCAGCCCACGCCGCTATGTGTCCTCCCATTCTGCAGGAGACGCAGCCTTATTCGTTTTTGTCCATATCGACATATTCCGCGTCAATAACCTCGTCTTCCTTTTTGCCCGTATCCTGCCTGGGGCCGCCGCCCGCTCCCGCATCTCCGCCTCCGGGCGTGCCGTGCGGAGAAGCCTGCCCCGCGGTCTTCTGGTACATGATCTCCGCGAGGCGGTGCGACGCGTGGGTCAGCTCCTCGAATGCCGCGTTGAGCTCGGAGGCTTCCGCCTGTCTCTCGAGGACCAGTTTGGCCTTGGACAGCGCCGAATCCAAAGCAGTGGCATCCGATTCCGGAACCTTCTCCCGGTTTTCTTTCAGGATTTTCTCCGTGTTGTAGACCAGGCTGTCGAGTTTGTTTTTGGCCTCGATCTTTTCCCGGTTTTTCTGGTCTTCATCCGCATGGGATTGGGCGTCCTGCTTCATCTTCTCAATTTCGTCTTTGCTCAATCCGCTCGACGCGGTAATGGTGATCTTCTGCTCCTTGCTGGTGGCCAGATCCTTGGCAGAAACATTGACGATGCCGTTGGCGTCGATGTCGAAGGTCACTTCAATCTGGGGCATCCCCCGCGGCGCCGGCGGAATTCCCACCAGGTGGAATTTGCCCAGTGTCCGGTTATCCTTCGCCATCGCCCGCTCGCCCTGTAAAACGTGGATCTCCACCGACGTCTGATTGTCGGCGGCTGTGGAGAATATTTCGGATTTCCGGGTCGGGATGGTCGTGTTTCTTTCGATCAGCTTGGTGGAAACCCCGCCGAGCGTCTCGATTCCCAGGGACAGCGGCGTCACATCCAGGAGCAGGAGGTCCTTCACGTCCCCGGCAAGCACGCCGGCCTGAACGGCAGCGCCTACGGCAACCACCTCGTCGGGATTCACGCCTTTATGGGGTTCCTTGCCGAAATATTCCTTCACCATCTGCTGAACGCGCGGGATACGGGTCGATCCGCCGACCAAAACCACCTCGTCGATATCGCCGGGCTTCACGCCGGCATCCGACAGGGCCTGTTTCACCGGAGGAATCGACCGCTGCAGGATGTCCTCGACCATCTGCTCGAATTTCGACCGCGACAGCTTCATGTTCAAGTGCTTCGGCCCGGAGGAATCTGCTGTGATAAAAGGAAGGTTGATCTCCGTTTCCATCACGGTCGAAAGCTCCATTTTCGCCTTTTCGGCGGCTTCGCGCAGCCGCTGCAGAGCCATCTTGTCCTTCGACAGGTCGATTCCCTGATCCTTTTTGAATTCATCGATGATCCAGTCCATAAGCCGCTGGTCGATGTTGTCTCCGCCGAGGTGCGTGTCCCCGTTGGTCGACTTGACTTCCACCACGCCTTCGCCGACTTCGAGGATCGATATATCGAAGGTCCCGCCGCCGAAATCGAAAACCGCAATGGTTTCGTCCTTTTTCTTGTCCAGGCCATAAGCAAGGGCCGCCGCCGTCGGCTCGTTGACGATTCGGACCACTTCCAGGCCCGCTATCTTGCCCGCATCCTTGGTAGCCTGCCGCTGGCTGTCGTTGAAATAGGCGGGAACCGTGATCACGGCTTTTTCAACTTTTTCGCCGAGATATTCCTCCGCCGCGGAGCGCATCTTCTGGAGGATCATGGCGGAGATTTCCGGCGGGGTATAGGTCTTGTCACCCATTTTAACCAGTGCATCCGAGTTTGAACCGGACACGACCTTGTAAGGGACCAGTTTCGTTTCCTCACCGACCTCGTTGATTTTTCGTCCCATAAACCGCTTGATGGAAAAAATGGTGTTTTCCGGGTTCGTAACTGCCTGCCGCTTCGCAACTTGCCCCACAAACCGCTCTCCGTTTTTCCCCACCGCCACTACCGAAGGCGTGAGCCGGGATCCCTCAGGATTGGTGATAACTTTAGGCTCGCCTCCCTCCATGACCGCCACTACCGAGTTAGTGGTGCCAAGGTCTATTCCGATGATCTTGCCCATTTGATTCCTCCTTAAAGAACGCAACTAAAGTGTTTTAAAGACATCCATCCATAATTGCAGATTTCCGTTCCCAACTTTTTTAAGCGCAT
>CAYYTC010000109.1:0-13641 GCA_964474425.1 uncultured Acidobacteriota bacterium | reverse complement strand
AGGAATTTAGGAGCGGCCGCGGACGCCTCGATTCAAGCATAGACACCGGATCCACCTCCAGCAGCGCGTAAAGCGAGGTCCCGGCTTTCACTCCAAGGATCGCAGTACTGGACCAGTCCCACGATTATTGTAACCGTTGCTGATCGGGCATCAGGCGCAAACCGATTGTAAAGGGAAAGGGTGAAAAAGTTCCGGAATTCGAAAGGTTTTAGAGCCGAACCTGAAGAAACATCAACTTCGAAGATCAAAGGAATTTGCCAAAAGGTTGACATAACACAGTAGGCTGTGTTATTGCAGATCCGCTTCCCCGGCGAGAACCATAATATGAAAAGAGGCCCAGCCTGCCATTCTATCGGCAAAATGGAGGGAGTGATGGGAATACCTGCCAAACGTTGGCTTTATTTGTTTACAGGATCAATTGTATTTTTATGCATTGGCATCGTCTACGCTTGGTCCATTTTTGCCGGGATGTTCAAAGATATTTTTCCCAGTTGGACAAGCACAGCGCTGGCCACAACTTTTACAATTGTGATGGCTTTTTTTTGCCTGGGCAACTTTTCCGCTGGTTTCATATCCAAGAAGTTGTCCACCAGAGCGATGCTTGCACTGTGCGCCGGCCTAATTGGTGCGGGATTCATTGGCGTTTCCCTTATAACGGAAAACACCTTGTGGTTATTGTATCTCTCCTATGGCGTTGTCGGCAGCTTCGGTGTTGGAATAGCCTATAACACCGTTCTGAGCACGGTAGCCAGGTGGTTCCCTGACAAAATAGGAGCAGCCTCCGGAACTTTAATGATGTGCTTTGCTTTCAGCACGCTCATACTTGGGGTGGGGGCAAACTCCCTATCCCCAATCTTCGGCTGGAGAATGATATTTGCCGGTCTTGCTGTCTTGATGACCTTAGTGGTTGCAGTGGCTGCGATGATTCTGAAGCTCCCGGAAAATGATATATCCATTCAGAATACCAGAGTCCCGGATAACCGTAGATCTTTTCCCCAGTCTGAAATGACAGTCGAGGAAATGCTTAAAAGCAGCGCATTCTGGCTGTTTTTTATATGGGGCATATTACTGCTGGTTGCGGTCTATGCCATTATGGGTAATGTCAAGCAATGTGTCCTAGAATTGGACCAAACTGCAACGGGCATCGCCACTTTCTCCGTAACACTTCTGTCCATTTGCAACGGTTTGGGTCGGATGCTGCTTGGTTCGCTCTATGACAGGCTGGGCCGCATCAAAACCATGACGCTCGATACTTCTCTTATCATCGTATCTTCAATATTGATGATTGCAGCCTTCCAGGTACGCTCCGTGCCTCTTATGTTGCTGGGTGTCGTGTTCACAGGGTTTTCCTATGGCGGTGTTCCTCCTACATCCTCCGCCTTTACTGTGGATTATTTTGGGGCCAATAATTACTCCATGAAATTCGGCATTGTCACTTTATATATTTTTGTGGGCGCCTTTGGATCCAGTCTCGCCGGGATAATTAAGGACAAGGCTGGGTCATTCCGAAATTTATTCTATATTCTGATTCTGCTAGGCATCGTGGCTTTCATTTTAAACCTTCTCATTGGGAAAAGGAGAGTTAAGGATTAAGCTTCTGCGAGGATTGCCTATGCTGATGCGCGCCGTGGGAAAGGCGTTTCGCCGTCATCGGAGATCAGCGGGAAGTTGATTGTCACGCTCAGGCCTCTTTTCTTCGCCATAGGAACCAGGGATTCGCTCCGCTCATCCCTGGCTGTTCTCTTTCCGCCCCTACCGGGGCTTGGTGCCAACCTCGTCCTTGCAGGGGCACTTCATGAGCCACAAGTTGAATGCTTTCAATGAGCCCTCTGCTTCCAATGGGCCAATTTGGACAGCATTGCCTTGAAATATAGAGTTTATATCTATGGCTTCTTTGCGTTGTGCAAAGAAGCTTTTCTTCCCTTTGAGAATCAAGCACTTTGGCGCTTATATTTCGAAGCTGAGCGCCGAAAACTGACGGCTGAAAGCGCGCGGTCATCGCCATTGTTGCATATTTGATTGCCCCGCCGAGCGGCGCCAGAGTATTTGCATAAAATACCGTACACACCGCCTAAGATATATCAGGGATTATTGACCTGACATGCAAGGCAGGCAGAAAAGGAAGAAAAGTTTGTTTTGACTTGCCTGCAGTCTGCCATATAGGCTGGCCTCCTATGGCAGGAATACGCTTAGCTCTTAAACTGACGCCGCACGGCCGTCTCGCACTTGATGAATCGAGCGATGCAGTGGAACTCGCACCCGAGTTGGGGAAGCGTCTGCAGGAAGCCTTTTCCCGCAGCTCGGGTTTCGGATTAATGCAGCTTGGAGCGCGGGAGGTCGGCCAATCCTTGCCTGCGGTATTTGCCTACTGGCGTGAATTCGCTGTCCGCTTTATTACCCTGCTTTGCACCCAATCAGTCGCGGATGATGCGCCGCTTGCAGTACCGGATCCTTCGGCTGCGGAGCTGGCGGAGATGTCGCTTGCCTCCCCCGAAATGACGGGTGCTGAATATATCACGCCCGACATGCTGCGCGCGCTTTGGCGCCAACTGGGAACCGCTTTTTCTGAGGAAATGTCTGCCGCACGCCTGCCGCTCCAGGACTTTTTAAAATCCCTGAATCCGGCCTGGAACCTCGTAGGCCGGGTTCACTTCAACCTGGCTGAAAACCGCAAGGACGAAGAAGCTCCATTTGCGTTTCTTGCCACGTACACAACGCGTCTGTCGTCGCAGGCACGGGCGCAGCATCTGCCGCTCGGTCAGGCGCTGAAAGAGTACGCCGGGGCTTCCAGCAGAGAGAAGCTCCTTTCACTGCTGCTGCCCGTCCAGAGGGCGGCGGAACGCTGCGCTTGGCTGCGTTCCATGGTGGACGAGCATGAGATTTTCCACCCGATCCGCTGGACTCCGGCAGAGGCGTTCCGTTTCCTGCAGGATGCGAGCGAACTCGAATCCGCCGGCATCGTGATGCGTATGCCCGCCGCATGGCGGGCCGGAAGACCATCCAGGCCGCGGGTAACTGCGACGGTCGGACGCCAAGCACTTACTGCGCTGGGAAAGGATGCGCTGCTCGATTTTTCCGTCGAGATGGTTCTCGACGGTAAGAAGCTGACGCAGGATGAAATCGATACACTGCTTTCCCAGACCGACGGCCTGGCGCTGATTCGGGGACAATGGGTGGAAGTTGACCGCGAGAAGCTTGCGAGAACCATGGAGCAGTTCCGAAAATTCGAACAGCTTGCGGCACGCCGGGGTGTCACCTTCGCCGAAGCCATGCGCATGGTGGCCGGCGCCGACATAGGCGGAGAGATTTCCACGACCCAGCATTCCGAATGGGCTGGAACCGTTGCCGGTCCCTGGCTGGCGGAAATTCTGCAGTCTCTTCGATCGCCGGAGGCAATTGCTGGGGCCGAACCGGGCCGCGACCTGAAAGGGGTGCTGCGCCCGTATCAGCAGACCGGAGTTCGTTGGCTGCATTTGCTGTCACAACTCGGACTTGGCGCCTGTCTTGCCGACGACATGGGTCTTGGCAAGACCATTCAGGTGCTCGCCCTGCTTTTGATACACCGGCGGGACAACCGAACAAATCGCGCACCCAGTCTGCTCGTTGCGCCCGCTTCGCTGCTTTCGAATTGGTCCGCGGAAATCGAGCGCTTTGCGCCGGTCTTGAAAACGCTCATAGCGCATCCTTCGGCAACTCCGGCAAACCGGCTTAAAACGCCGGAACCGGCCTTGCTTAAAGACCTGGATCTGATCATCACCAGCTACGGATCGCTTCTGCGCCTGCCATGGCTCGCCGAAATACCGTGGCATTTGGCGATCCTGGACGAGGCCCAGGCAATCAAAAATCCTAACGCCAAGCAGACGCGCGCAGCGGGCAAGCTCAAAACCCAGGCAAGGATCGCATTAACCGGCACTCCGGTAGAGAACCGGCTGGCCGACCTATGGGCCATCTTCGATTTCATCAACCCCGGCCTGCTTGGCTCTGCACGGGAATTTTCATCCTACACCAAACGGCTGACCGAGCGCCCACACAACCCCTATGGCCCGTTACGCGACTTGATCCGGCCTTATGTATTGCGCCGCCTGAAGACCGACAAGTCCGTCATCGCGGACCTGCCGGATAAAACGGAGGTTAAGGCGTACTGCCATCTCAGTCACAAGCAAGCCGCTCTCTACCAGCAAGCCGTCCGAGAACTGACAAAGGCGCTGGCCGAAACCGAGGGCATGCAGCGGCGCGGCATGGTGCTCGCGTTTCTGCTGCGATTCAAACAGATCTGCAACCATCCGTCGCAGTGGCTCGGCGACGGGGCCTGGAACGAGGCCGACAGCGGGAAGCTTGCTCGGTTGCGCGAAATCACCGAGGTTTTGGCCGCCCGCCAGGAGAAAGCGCTGGTATTCACGCAGTTCAGGGAGATGACGGGACCGCTCGCCGCGTTCCTCGGAGGCGTATTCGGAAAACCCGGCCTGGTGCTCCACGGAGGGACCGATGTCAAAAACCGTAAAGACCTTGTGAAACAATTTCAGGAAGACGAGTCCGTGCCGTTCTTCGTGTTGTCGGTCAAAGCCGGAGGTATAGGACTCAATCTTACAGCCGCCGCGCACGTCATCCATTTCGACCGCTGGTGGAATCCCGCGGTGGAAAATCAGGCTACGGACCGGGCGTTTCGCATCGGCCAGACGCGCAACGTGCTGGTGCACAAGTTTGTCTGCCGCGGCACCGTCGAAGAAAAGATAGATGAACTGATCGAATCCAAAAAGCAGCTTTCGAAAGACGTGATTGAAGGGGACGGCGAACTCCTGCTTACCGAGATGAAAGATGACGAACTGCTCAAGCTCGTGTCGCTGGACATTCACGTTGCGTTGAAGGAGGAATGACATGTCCTACTGGGAATATGAGTGGCGGCCTTACGTATCGCAGGCGGAACGAAGGCGCCGGGCGGCATTGGAAATGGCGAAATTGAAAAGGAAAGGACATCCGGTCGCACCGATAGTGCTGCAGGGACGCACGATTGCATCTACCTTCTGGGGGAAGGCCTGGTGCAACAACCTTGAAAGCTACGGAGATTACGAAAACCGGCTGCCGCGCGGCAGGACCTATGTCCGCAACGGCTCGGTTGTGGACCTGCAAATTGAGGGAGGAGTAATCAGCGCGCGGGTGAGCGGTTCGGATCTTTACAGGGTGAAAGTGGATATCGTTCCGGTTCCAAAGGCCCGCTGGAAATCTATCTGCAAGGATTGCGCCGGCGGCATCGATTCACTCGTGGAACTGCTGCAGGGACAATTTTCCAAAGGAGTGATGGAACGCATCTGCCGGCAGCGGAGCGGCCTGTTCCCTGCGCCGGATGAGATCCGTTTTTCCTGCAGCTGTCCGGACTGGGCATCCATGTGCAAGCATGTTGCGGCCGTGCTTTACGGCGTAGGCGCGCGCCTTGACGACAAGCCCGAACTCCTATTCCTGCTTCGAAAAGTGGATGCAAAGGAACTGCTGGCCGGCGCCGTAGCCGGGCTGCCTGTGACCCGAAAAAAACCGCGCGCCGGAAAGGTTCTTGAGGCCGCGGACATCTCGGGCATCTTCGGAATTGACCTGGAAGACGGCTCTGCGCGCGAGCCTGTCGAGGTCACATCCGGCAAAACCGCAAGTAAGCCCCGCAGAACAAAGCCGAGTCGAAAAAAGAAATCGTAGGCGGTGTACATTCGAAGAAGACTGGAATCAAAGGAGACCGCAATGAGCTTTACAGCCGAACCAAAAGGATATCACAAGACCATCCTGTCGGATCTTCAGGGAGCATGGCTGGTATTTCGCCAGTCCGTAGTCGAAAGCGGCGGCTTCGAAAATTGGGATCGCGTCCTTTTTCACACAGATGAAGCAATGAGTTGGGAAACCGTCCGGAATCTCAATCGGATGCCTCCCCTTGTTTTGATCATTCGCAATTTGTGCATTCAGAACGGAGTTTCCGGCGAAATCATGCACAACCTGGAGGAAATAACAAGCATACTCGAGGAAACGCTTGCCGAATACCCGAGCTGATGGGAATTCGGAATCCCGCTAAAAGAAAGCGCGGCATGAGAATTTTTATCATGGACGTCATTCTGGAACATACCCATGTAGCCGACAAAAACGAAATGGATTCGGGGCGTTTGTAGGCAATCGCGGATATCATCGAAAAACCGTGCCAGCCGGGCGGGATTGCCGCGGGCAAGCTGCTTGAGGTTATCCAAATACAAAATGGCTCCGGCATACCTTCGGTTCATTACGCGATCCATAGGCTTTCCGATTTAGCCACGCATCGCTTCGGGTGTTATCTCACCCTTGTGGATTGATGTCGATCGAGTGCGACCGCCGGATACGTCCGTTCCCAGAACCTGCAGACCTCCGCTAACACCGAATGCTTCGGGCACAAGCACTCCGGTGGCTGGCGCAAGGTTATGGCTACGAAATCACAGGCGCGGATGCCTGGTCTGCCTATGATAATACGCTGAAAGCAGCCGAAAAGGCTGGACGCAGATCTGAAATCCTCCAGCGCATCAAGAGGCTTGCTTCCGGATTCGTTCTCTGGGTTCTGGGCAGAGAACTTGGGTTGTAGGCTCGACTACTCCTGTCTGTTAATCAACAGGGCCATGATTCAATGGGTTCAGGGCAGAATAGCGACGCTCGCTATTTACGCTGCTGTGACGGAATATGATTCCAAGTGCTATGCTGCCCATCTTATGGAAAAGCCAGGCCGGAATTCCCCCTGCCCATGTGGCAGCGGGAAAAAATACAAACGATGTTGCGGGGCAAAGACTTCCATCATCCCGGCCTCCGATCTGCGCCGGGGCTCTTTCCGACACGAACCCGGCAGCTATGGAGTGCCGGATGCATTTGTCCCCTCGATCCTATGCTACGAAGAGGCAGAGCCTGGCACGTGGAATGAACACTTCTGCCTTGTGAAGCCGGACAGCATTTTGGAGACGGTGGCCGCAGGGGTCATCGATCCGACGATGGTGACGCGAACGGCACTGCAGAATGCGGCGTCAATTGCCGCTTTGTTGCTGACTACAGAAGCCCTGGTGTCAGAGATTAAAGAAGAACAGAAAACTCCTGCCATGCCTCCAGGGGGTGGCATGGGCGACATGTATTAGAACGCCGGATTTTTCGAACTGGCAGTTTTGCCTGACTGTAACCCTGATCCCGGGCGCGCCCTGTATCCGCCAGGTTTCAGGTTAAAGGAATCCCATTCAAACGCAGCAAGCATTTGCATAGTTGCCATGTTTGATCGGAACCGTATCACAACCAGATCCTCTGAAGATCTAAAAATTTGCTGCGGTTTTTAACTTGGGATGCGGTATAATGAGCTATTGGGTGAGGTTTTTGTAGGATTTCGTTAGTCGAGCGAGCTGCAGACTCCTGACGGGGGAAGCAGCTTTTTTTATGCCCGAGAGTTTGCGAATGATTACCGAAGCCGCAAATTATAACAAAGTGCCCTTAACAGGGGAAAATCAAGTTAGGAAAGTAAATGAGAGAACAAGGAACCGTGAAATGGTTTAATAATGAAAAGGGGTATGGCTTCATTAGCCGCAACTCCGGGGATGATGTTTTTGTCCATCACAGCGCCATTCAGGGTAGTGGCTTCAAGTCGCTTAATGAAGGCGACAGCATCGAATTCGACGTGGAAAAAGGCCCCAAAGGATTGCAGGCTCAGAATGTAGTGAAGCTGTAAATTGGCAGATCCTGTGTCAGAGGCTCCAGATGGCTGGAGCCTCTGACTTCTCAATAATCAGGGTGCTTCCCCAGAGGAGTGTGGTTGAGTTTAATACACTCTATCGAAAGGCCATGTCTGGATTGTTTTGAAGCCCGATCTATCGTTTCGAACATAATAAGAGAAAACTAAACGAGTGCCTTGGATATTTTCCGGAAGAAAAGCCCTATCGGGCTGTGGATAGGCTGGGGAAAGGAAGAATTACGAGTATGGCTCGAGGTGAAGCATTAGTAACTTGTCCCCGGTGTGGTTCCCAGTCGCGCATTCCTGTCATAGCTCTGCGGCACAACAACTATCACTGCTCCCGGTGTGGCAACCATATCCCGCTGGCCACGGTGAATACGCCCAGCGATAATGAGAGCCATCAGCCGTCCCGTGGCCGATCGACGCGCCCGTTTCACAGGCGCAAGCGCCGTTGGGCTTGTGTCTCGACCAACGCGGCCGCGGAAAGCCTAAATATGGGGTCAATCGGTGCCAACAGGTGAATTTTGAGCGGCGGTCACCTTCCGATATCGCCGTCATCTTAGCAGTTCGAATCCAGGCCACTTGTCCCGCTATCGATTACAGGACCCAGCAGAGTATCTGAGACACCGCTCACTGCTTCCGGTTAGATTCCGTGTGATTTGCGGTGATCTCCAATCGATGTTGCTTATGATAAGAGGATTTCCGGTAGGCTGCTCGCACGGCAGGCTCTATGCGTGTGAGTTAGCCGGGTCGGTGTTCCTTACCCCTTGAGTACGACGGATTTTCGAGGGAGTGGCTCCTTGGCTGCGACCTAAGCTTCATCTTTAGCGCTTGCGAGATCACCCTGAGGATGAGACATCGATTCTGGAAGAGAATCCTTACCCAATCCCCCCGGCTCATCTGGGGGAAGTAGATGCCCCGGAATGCCAGTCGAGAGAGCAGATGTATGACGCGGTCTGGAAACGGCCGCGATTCCAGCCACCGCAGGGCGGAGGCGTTAGCCGCCGGCGTGTAGGATGACTCCCAGGCCTCGCGCACCTCTGCTTCCGCCTGCTCAGAGGAAATGCCCAAGGGTGAAAAATCCATGCTGAAAGGCTTGAACTCCAGCCAATGTTTCGGTCGGGTGAGCCGACCGGCTAAAGCCAGCCGCTCATAGAGCGGAGTTGCCGGGTAAGGCGTCAGCAACCCGAACACGGGCAGCCCGGGGGGCCAGGAACGTATCACGTCCAGGGTGCGTCTGGCTATACCGGGGTGGTCGCCGTCCATGCCAAAGATAAAGGCCGTGATTGCATAGACGCCGTGCCGGGCGAGGCGTTCCAGAATCTCCTTGTATTCCTCCGGCTTGTTAAATCCTTTCCGCACGCTTTTGAGGTTTTCCGAGTCAATAGACTCGAGACCCAAGAAGATCCACTTGCCGCCGCTCTCGGCTATCAAAGAAACCAGTTCTTCGTCCCGCAGCAGGTTCATGCTGATCTGCCCCACCCAGGGAACTTGCGCATTGCGGGCGATGATATCCCGCAGCAACGATTTGGTGCGTTTTGGATTGATGGCTAAATTGTCGTCGATAAAGAAGACCGCGATCTTCCCTTTTTGCCGTTTCTCCAGAGACTTCAGCTGCAAGAGTTCATTGACGATACTGTCGTTCGAGCGGAAGCGAATCGAGTCACCGAAAAATCCAGTCACGGTGCAGAATTCGCACCCGTAAGGGCAGCCCCGGCCGGTTTCAATTGGAAACAGGTGAAAAGTCTGCCAGCTCATGCCAACATACGAAAGCATCCATTGCGCCCACCTGGGGAAGTGCCGGATCAGGTTGAATTGATCCAGATCCATCCGATCCCAAGGAATCACAGGATAGTCATCCAGGGCAGGCTTGACTGCTTCACCGTCAGCATCCAGAGCAACATAGATTTCTTGCAGCATGCCCCGCTCGGCATCCGCAACAATGGTCGGCCAAATCTGGTCAGCTTCCCCCAAAGCCACTGAGTCGGCGTGGCGAGATCCGCCATCGCGCCCCAGAGCCTCTTCGGGTAATTCGGTGACATGCGGACCTCCCATTATCACGGGAACGCCGGCTGCGCGCACCGCATCCGCCATCTGGTAGGCTTTCCTTATCATGCGCGTCATGGCACCGATCCCAACCAGGCCGATGTTTTTCTCTCGGACGTACTGCACCAACTCCGTCTCGCTCAGGCGCTGAGAATTGCCGTCCACGAGAAAAACCTTATGACCTTCCGGTGTGAGCGATTGGAGCAGAAACATCCAAAGGTGCGGCATGAAGTTGTTGGTGACTTCATTATCAGGATTGTAGAGCAAAATATTCATTCGGCTCCGCAGCGCTTGAACCATCGCTGAGTTTTTGACTCCAGCCCTTCTTGCAGGGCTAGCGGCCAAATACATCTGTGAACAAGCTGAAGACACGGGCAGC
Source organism: uncultured Acidobacteriota bacterium (assembly GCA_964474425.1). Lineage (GTDB taxonomy): Bacteria > Acidobacteriota > UBA6911 > UBA6911 > UBA6911 > UBA6911. Next base: position 3,514 of record CAYYTC010000109.1, on the reverse strand, counting down.
GGGACAAATGCAGACATTGCGCTCTTCCTGGCCAGGAGCAGATAGATAAAATAGGGGACCCGATGTCAATCAATAAAACTTGTCCTGCTTCATAGTGGATATGTAAACTATTCGCTCCCTTGATCCCAGGAAGTCCGCCAGTGCGGATTATACACCCAAGCGAGGGCACGGCCGTGGAATTAATAATGCATTTCACCTATCTGGCTTTCCATGAGGAAACGAAACGCCTCTCTGACTGGATTCGAGGACACGATGAATGCGCGTTTCACTTGGACGCAATACGCCCAAGCCGAAAACATGGCACCTCAATCCATCCGAAATCACATTTGGATTGACAACACTTTCCATAAATCACGATATACGGCAGAACACCGATTCTTGGGAGTTTGAACCCAGGTCACTTGGCCGGCGATCAGACTGCCAAGTATTCGCATTCCCGGGTAGGTTTAGATCTTCTGACGTGATTTAAGGATACGATGCTGCTTTGGTGTAGCTCAGCCAGTTAAGACAGAGTGGCACGGTAATTACTTGCTGCTCAATAGGTCGCGGGAAGGATTGCATCGACAAAGGTCTTTTTTCCGCCTACTCCACCTTGGAGCGACTGGGCATATGGTTGTCTTCCTCCTGGATCAGCTCTCCTTTGGGTATTACCACCACGCCCGAGTCCGTAACCGTAAAGCGCTTCGCATCTTTCTCGAGATCATAGCCGATGGAGAAGCCGAAAGGAACCCTGGTTCCTTTGTCAAGGATGGCCCGGCGGATCTTTGCATAGCGACCCACTTGCACCCGGTCGAAAAGGATCGAATCCTCCACCCGCGAATAGGAGTTGATGCGCACGTCCGGGGAAAGGATGGAACGCTCGACCCGGCCTCCGCTGATGATGCTGCCACCGCAAACAAGTGAATCCAGGGCAACGCCTATGCGATCTGGATCTCCGCCAGCGAAAACCATCTTTGCCGGAGGGCGCGGATGGGTAGAGGAATGGATAGGGAAAGAGGCGTCGTAGAGGTTGAACGGCGGATCGACCTTCACCAGATCCATGCTGGCCTCGTAATAGGAATCCAGGGTTCCGATATCCCGCCAGTAATTCTCTTTGTCGTCGCGGAAAGGGTAGGCAAATACCTTCCCGCTCTGGACGAGACGAGGCAGTACGTCTCGACCAAAGTCTCGAACAGGATCGCCACCGGATTTCACGGAAAGTAGGTCGATCAGGACTGGAGTTTCAAATACATACACTCCCATGTTGGCCCATGCGAACCCGGCGCGGCCCGGGATAGGCTCGGGTTTGCCCGGTTTCTCCTTGAAGGCCAGGATACGATTGTCTTCGCCGATCTCCAGGATGCCCATTCTGCGCGCCGATTTCAGCTCATACTCCACTGTTGCCGCCGTGACGAGGGCTCCGGTGCGAATGTGGGCCTCTATCATCTCGCTGTAATCCATCTTGTAAATGTGGTCGCCGGAGAGAATAAGAACACGACGTGGGCGCAGTTCCTGCAAAATGTAGATGTTCTGAAGGACTGCGTCGGCTGTCCCGAGATACCAGGATTCTCCGGTTCTCAGCTGAGGGGGGACTGAAAACAGAAATTCGTCGAAAGCGCTGACAAAAATGTTCCAACCCAGCCTGAGATGATTGTCCAGCGATTGGCTTTTGTATTGCGTGAGGACATATATCCGCTTGAGTCCGGAGTTGATGCAATTCGACAGAGTGAAGTCGATTATGCGATAGTGCCCGGCGAATGGAACCGCGGGTTTTGCCCGGTCTCTCGTCAGCGGATAGAGCCGCTCCCCCTGTCCGCCAGCCAGGATTAAGGTCAGAGTCTCCCTCAGGACTTGGGCAATCTTCATGATCTCCTCTGGATGGATTCCGCTCCTCCAGCCATCAATAGGCCACCGCGCGCCGGGTCTTGCAGGAATGGGCCCCAAGTTCCTTACACAGAAAACCCCGCCTTTAGGGCCTGGAGTATTCGCTATGCGCCGACCCTATTTGCCGCCTTGAATCCAGTTCTTGAGAATGTCGATGGGAATCGGGAAAACCACAGTGGTGTTTTTCTCTACACCGATCTCAGTCAAGGTCTGCAGATAACGCAGCTGAAGAGCAACCGGCTCTTTGCTGATTATTCCCGCAGCTTCTGCTAGCTTGGCCGCTGCCTGGCACTCACCATCCGCGTGGATGATCTTCGCTCTTTTCTCGCGTTCTGCTTCAGCCTGCTTGGCCATGGCACGCTGCATTTCCTGAGGCAGATCGACTTGCTTGACCTCTACGAGACTCACCTTAATCCCCCATGCGTCCGTATGCTGGTCAAGAATCGCCTGGAGCTTGACATTGAGTGTCTCTCGCCGGCTGAGCAAATCGTCCAAATCGACCTGGCCGAGCACGGAACGTAAAGTCGTTTGCGCGAGCTGCGAGGATGCGTAGAGGTAATTCTCGACTTCCACAACGGCTCGCGGCGCATTCATGACCCGAAAATAAACGATCGCATTCACCTTTAAGGAAACGTTGTCGCGAGAAATGATGTCCTGGGGCTCCACTTCAAGCGTTACCGTGCGCAGGCTAATCCGGACCATTTTGTAGACAGGCCAAAGAACGAATATCAGCCCCGGCCCCATGGCCTTTGGCAGAAGACGGCCTAGCCTGAAGACAACGCCGCGTTCGTATTCCTTGAGGATGCTGATTGTGCTCAATAAATACAGGATTACAATTGTCAGGCCAAAGAGCCAAAGCATTCCAGGTTCCATAACCGCCCATATGAAAACAATGCTGTCACATTAGAAGCCCGGGGCTTCCGCAATCTACTATTGGTGGCTCGTCCTTATCCAATTCAAAATAAATCAATTGTGCGCATTATAGCATGAGGTTGAGTCAGCAAGATCAAAACCCGTCGCCCTAGTATTCTGTGCTATAAAGCTTTGGATTGATCCCAGCAACACTCAATGACGGAAGCCCCGCACGCAGACCGGAAAGATGGCACTCATTCCACCAAAATCCTGCTGGGATTGACAACGTTATCCATAATTCAAGTCGAGTCATGTGAAGCGAGGCAGGTCTTGAAAACGCTTGGAACTAAAGATCCTGGGCGTCTTCGAATGTACGTTCGAACGGTCGCAATGATCTCTCACAAAGTATTATAAATATTGATAGTTCGACTAATTGGGGGGTTGGGATTTGCTGGTATTGTAGGCCTTTTTTGTCCTCAGATTTTTGAGAACACGGTAAGTTCACGGCAAGTTTTGGGGGGTTTTGCCTTGGAGATTGAAGAGAGGAATTGCGCTAAGTCGTTGATAGTATTGGTGCCGAGGGCGGGAATCGACCTGTCCGCCGAAGCCCGCAGGGCGAAAGTGGAACCCGCACGCCCGTTGCCAGGCCCAGGATTTTAAGACCTTTTCAAAACCTCGGAATTTTGCGACAACTGCGGCTTATTGCGGCCTATCAACAGTTTAGCTTTGGTTTTCCCCTCCTCAATTTCCGCTATTTTCACGCTAATTCGCTATGGTTCACGGTAAGTTCACGGTAAGT